>CAXREY010000029.1:0-8925 GCA_964229845.1 Phycisphaerales bacterium UBA1924 | reverse complement strand
GATGCGTCCTTGATTGGGTGGGGTGCGAGTTCTTCGGGGTTGAAGCGGGCCCAGAGGATGATGAACCAGAGGTTGGCGACGGCGCCGAACGCGGTGGTGACGCGTGTGAGCTTGAGGGTGGGCGCGATGGCGATGAGGGTTGTTCGCACGGGGGATGGTAGGGGGAGGGGAAAGGCAATAGGCAGTAGGCAATAGGCAATGGGGGGATGGGGATGGTTGTTGGGGGGTGTGCGTTCCTGCTTTGTCCCGCCAGAGGCGGACTCAAAGCAGGTGTTGTTCCTCCCTGCGCCCCGCGGGGAGGTGGCACGGCGTCTTCGCCGTGACGGAGGGGTGTCTTGATATGCGTTGCCACCGATGAAGACCCCTCCACCTCGGGGACTCGGCACCTCCCCGCGGGGCGCGGGGAGGGACAAGGGGGACCCCCTCCGTCCGCGGCGCGGACACCTCCCCCGTCAGGACGGGGGAGGCACACGAGTGGGGGTGTGTCTAGAATCACGACCTTATGGCTGATATGCAGAAACGGCGGAAACCTGGGGCGTGTGCGGTTGTGGTGTCTCGGTACAACACGAGTGTCACGGGGGTGATGCTGGAGGGGGCGATCGGGGCGTACGCGGCTCGCGGGGGGGATGAGTCGAAGCTGGCGGTGCTGGAGGTGCCGGGGGCGTATGAGCTGACGGCGGTCGCGGCGGCGGCGGCGGGGTCGGAGATGTACGACGCGGTGGTGTGCCTGGGGTGCATCATCAAGGGGGAGACGGAGCACGATCGGCACATCGCGGCGGCGGTGGCGCAGGGGTTGACGGACGTGACGCTGGCGACGGGGGTGCCGGTGGCGTTTGGGGTGCTGACGACGAATACCAATGAGCAGGCGCTGGCGCGTGCGGGTGGGGATAAGGGGAACAAGGGGGCGGAGGCGATGGACGCGGCGCTGGATGCGGCGGACGCGATCGTGGCGATCGCGGAGGGGTATCAGAACGATTCGCCGGGCGTGCGTTTTACGCCCGGGTTGCAGGTGCAGGACAAGCTTTCGGGCGGGTAAGGAGCCGGGTCTTTTTATGGCATCACCACGGGATATTCGGAAGCTGGCGTTGCTGGCGATGTATCAGCTCGACGCGACCAAGGGCGAGGACCATGAATCGGTGCGCGGGGCGCTCGATGATGTGGAATCGCTCGAGGACGAGGGGCTGAGCTTTGTCGATCAGCACGCCGAGTTTACGAGTGGGGAGCGTGAGAAGGCGTTCCGGCTGGCGGTGAACGCGTGGGAGCAGCGGGCGGACGCGGACGCGGTGCTGGGTGAGCTGTCCAAGGAGTGGAGCGTGAGCCGCATGCCGGTGGTTGATCGGTCGATTCTGCGGCTGGCGCACTACGAGATGACGCGTGTTGAGGGGAGCGAGCCCAAGGGCGTGGTGAACGAGGCGGTGGAGCTGGCGAAGCAGTTCTCGACGGAGCAGTCGCCGGGCTTCGTGAATGCGATTCTGGACAAGATCCTCAAGCGTGTGCTCGCCGAGGCGCGGTCGGGTTCTGAGGCCGGCGGGGGAGTCTGACGCATGGCGTTGTTCCGCAAGACGATCGACAAGCTCAAGCAGGGGCTGGGGAAGACGCGCGAGGTGTTCGTGTCGTCGCTTCGGTCGATGCTTGCGGGCAAGACGCTCGATGATGATCTCATCAAGGAGATCGAGAAGCGGCTGATCCAGAGCGATGTGGGCGTGGTGGCGACGCGGAAGCTGATCGATGGGATCAAGGCGGATTACAAGGCGGGGACCCTCACCAAGGGTGAGGACGTCATTGCGTACCTGAAGCGTGAGTTGAAGGCGATGTGGCCCGAGCGGGACCGGTCGCTGAACGTGAGCGAGGGCAAGCCGACGGTGATCCTGATGACCGGCGTGAACGGGGTTGGGAAGACGACGTCGATCTCGAAGCTGTGCAAGGCGTTGACGGACGATGGGAAGACGGTGCTGTTGGGGGCGTGCGATACGTTCCGCGCGGGCGCGGTGCGGCAGCTGGAGATCTGGGGCGAGCGGCTCGGCGTTGAGGTCGTGAAGGGGCAGCAGGGGGGCGACCCGGCGGCGGTGGCCTTCGACGCGTGCGCGGCGGCGAAGGCGCGCGGGGTCGATGTGTTGATTATCGATACCGCGGGTCGGCTGCAGACGCAGTCGGGGCTGATGGATCAGCTGAGCAAGATCCGCCGGGTGATCGACAAGCAGATCCCGGGCGGGCCGCATGAGACGCTTTTGGTGCTCGATGCGACGAGTGGGCAGAACGCGCTGCGTCAGGCCGAGGAGTTTAATGCGGCGGCGGGCGTGACGGGGATCTTCCTGAGCAAGCTCGACGGGACCGCGCGCGGCGGGATCGTGGTGGCGATCAAGGAAGCGACGGACATCCCGGTGAAGTTCATTGGGGTGGGGGAGACGCCTGCGGATGTGGAGGCGTTTGATCCGGAGGCGTTTGTTGAGGCGATGTTTGCGGAGTGAGGAACTAGGGACTAGGGACTAGCCACTAGCCACTAGCCACTAGGGACTCGGGATTGGCCATCAGCCATCAGCCATCAGCCATCGGGCATCGGGCGTAGAGCGTTCTGGGATTCGTTATGGATGATCAGCCGGTGATTGGTCGTGTGCGTTGCGAGGGGAGTGGGGTGTTGCTTTGATCTGTGCGGTGTGATTGTGGATGGCGCGCGGGGCAGGGTCGGCAATATTGGCCAGGTCTTGAGTTGGCCCCCCGGTTTGGGTGGTCGGTGTGTGGCCATCTGTTGTTGGTGGGTGGTTTTTCTTATGGGGTGGTTTGCTGGTGTGATATGATTTTCATGTAGGGACGGTGCCGGTGAGCCGGTGCCACGCGATGCCGATGGTTTGGTGAACGCGGACTTTGCCCTCCGTTACGAGGAGTAGAGATTGAGAGGAAAGATGATGACTATGCGATTTGTGATGCCTCTTGCTGCGTGCGCTGTGTTGGCGTGTGCTGGCGGAGCCAACGCGGGTGTTTCGGTTGTCGCGGAGTTCGCGATCCACGATCACCCGAACGGTGGTCTGTTCCCGCCGCCGTATGCGTTGCGTCTTGATGACATCTTCGGCGACTATCAGGCGACGTACAGCGCGGCGACGTTTTCTGATGCGACGCTGACGGTGCTGCAGGACGGTGCCGGCGCGTTCATGATCGACATCGCGGGCACGTTCCACGGTGGCGAGGATGACGGCGCGGCCTGGCTGAACCCGTACGATGTTGCGGTGTCGATGCGGTACGAGGCAAATGTTGTTGAGACGGCCGACGGTTGGCAGGTGAATGGGTTCACCACGCTTAACAGCGGCACGTTCACTCGACTGGACACGAACGACTCTGTGACGCTTTACGGCATGGAATCGATGAACGCGAATGATGGTCCGCTGGGATCGACGTTTGTGTTCGCGGCCGACGGCTGGCGCATCGCGGGCGACGATACGACCTGGGTTGGTCGTGGCTGGCTGACCAGCAACGACGACGGCTCGGCGGTTTCGGCGCGTGCGCAGGACTGGTTCTTCACGGCGACGGTGATTCCGACCCCGAGCGCGATGGCGCTGCTGGGTATGGGCGGGCTTGTTGCCGCTCGTCGTCGTCGATAAGACGCGGTAAGACAGTTTGACTCATGCAAAGCCCCTGCTTCGGCGGGGGTTTTTTTGTGGGATTAGGGATTAGCCATCAGGGATCAGCCATCAGCCATCAGCCATCAGCCATCAGCCATCAGCCATCAGCCATCAGCCATCAGGGATCAGGGATCAGGGATCAGGGATCAGGGATCAGGGATCAGGGATCAGGGATTAGGGAGTTCGCCAGGGGGAGAGGCAATCCGGCAGGGGCGGGCCTTTGGTGGGCAATGGCCAATAGGCAATGGGCAATGGGCAATAGGCAATAGGCAATGGGCAATGGGCAATGGGCAATGGGCAATGGGCAATGGGGAAGACCCCTCCGCCGACTTTGTCGGTACCTCGCTCGTCCGCCTCTGGCGGATCGCGGGGAGGGATAGGAAAGAGCCGCTTCGTTCCGCCAGGGGCGGGCCATCGGTGGGGAAGTGGTGGTTGGTCAGCGGTAGGCCTGTTGGGAGGAGGGGAGAGAGAAGGGTGGAGGGGGATTCACTCGGGGTTCATGTGGGGCTCAGGTTGGGGGGCTTGTATGTGGTTGGTGCGGGCGGAAGCGTGCTCGCTGGGCTTGAGATTGTCTATAAGGAAAGGAAGTCATATGCAGGTGTTTATTGCTGGTGCGACGGGGCAGGTCGGGCGGATCGCGGTTGAGAAGGCGATCGGTGCGGGTCATGCGGTGACGGGGATGGTGCGGCGTGAGGAGGATCGGGAAGATCTGGAGGCGATCGGAGCGAAGACCTATATGGCGGACGTGACTGAGCCGGGGACGCTGGATCGGGCGGTCGCGGGGCACGACGCGGTGGTGTTCGCGGTTGGGTCGCAGGGGGAGGCGGTGGAAGAGGTTGATCGGGATGGGGCGATCAATCTGTGTGATGCGACGAAGCGTGCGGGGATCGGTCGGTTCGTGGTGCTGAGCTCGATGGGGGCGGGGCACCCGGAGGACGCGGAGCAGATCCGGGAGTACATGCACGCGAAGCACGAGGCGGACGAGTATGTGATGAAGAGCGGGCTTGACTGGACGATCCTGCGGCCGGGATCGCTCACGGATGAGGACGGCGTCGGGGCGATCAAGACCGGGAAACGGTTCATTGGCGATGCGGAAGACCTGGAGATTGCCCGTGCGGATGTGGCGCGGGTGATTGTTGGGGCGCTGGATGAGCCGGCGACGGTGGGGAAGGCGTTTGAGTTTGTTGAGGGTGGGGAGGAGGTTGAGGAGGCGTTGCGGGGGGTGTGAGGGAAGAAGCCACTGGCCATCAGCCACTGGCCATTAGGGAAGAGTGGGAGTCGTGTGGCTGGTTCTGCTCGAGTTGCGGGTGAGCAGGGCAACTGGCAAGATTATTCAAAAGAGTCTTCGACTTTGTCGAGATCAAGTTCACCCAAGAACAAATTGTCGGCCAAATCCCAATCGCCGAAAATAGATGCTGCTTCTTCGTGCGTCTCGTTCTTCCAATCCCTTAATGTTCGAATGGCATTCTTCAGAAGTTTCAATTTATGACTAGATTTGGCTGAGTATTCAGACTGGTAGCTGTGCAGTTCGGACAAGGCTCGCATGAGAAGTCGATATCGAAGTCCTAGCTCGGTCCAATCCTCAAGGGTGAGTTTGTCAAGTTTCTTTGGGCGTACACCGAGACCGCCTCCCGCAATGTTGAGAATCTGCAGGCCCTGTCCGCGGGCAGTATCAATTGCCTGTTTTTCAGCTTCGTCAGCTTCTGAAAAATTAGAGTATTCCCCGATCACTTTGAACAGTGGGCGCAGGTCAAGTTTTTTAAGCTCGTATTTCCATCGGTACAGCTGCAAATTGCCTTGGTAAATATTCTTCAGGTGTTGCTGTTTTCTAACGGCTGCTGATGTAGTCTGCCCGATGTACTTGAGTTCGTCATTTCTTGGATCGTAAAGACCGTAAATGGTAATCATACCAGCATGGTATCACACTATAGAGAAATTGAGAAATGAGTACCCTCACCCCGCGCTGTCGCCTCTTGCTTCGTGTTCGGAGTCGAACTCTTCGGCGAAGGAGACGGGGCCGGGGAGTTCGGTTTTCCAGGGTTGGTCCTGGGTGAGTTCTCTTGCGAGTTTGCGGCCTTCGAGGACGGCGCGGCGTTCGACGTTGGCGTCGGGGATGTCGGCGGGGTTGTGCTCGGCGGTGGGGTCGAGCTGGGCGACGTGGAGGGTCTGGGTGGGGAAGGCGAACTCGACGCCGAGGCGGTCGGCGAGTCGGATGATGTCGAGCATGAAGCGGTGCTTCTCGCGCAGCTCGATGGACCAGTCGGGGCACTCGAAGAACATGTAGACGAGGACGTCGAGGGAGTGGGCGCCGAAGCTGTTGAGCCAGACGTGGTAGTAGTCCTTGCGGGTGTAGGGGTGGAGCTTGATGATCTCGCGGATGCCGGCGCAGAAGGCCTCGATTTTTTCGGGCGGGGTGTCGTAGGTGACGTTGACCATGGTCTTGAAGCGGCGGTAGCGGCGGCGGCCGTAGTTGTCGACTTTCGCGCGAACCAATGTTGCATTCGGGACCGTGACCAGCGAGTTGTAGAAGGTGCGGATGCGTGTGGAGCGGAAGCCGAGGTCTTCGACGGTGCCCTCGACTTCGTTGACGTAGATCCAGTCGCCGATCTCGAATGGGCGGTCGAGGATGACGGCGACGGAGCCGAAGAAGTTCTCGATGGTGTCCTTGGCGGCGAATGCGACGGCGAGGCCGCCGATGCCGAGCCCGGTGAGGAGTGGGAGGATCTCGATGGAGAATGCGGAGGCGAGGTAGATGAGGCCGACGGCGGTGATGAAGACCTTGGCGGTGCGTTTGATGAGTGGGATGAGGAGGTCGTCAAACTTGGTTTCGGTTTTGCCGGCCTGTGTGGCGAGCCATTCGGCGACGAGGTCGGTGATCTTGAAGCCGCCCCAGACGAGGCCGGTGATCCAGATGACCTTGACGGCGACGAGCAGGACCATGGTGGGTGTGGGTGGGAGGAGCCCGATGGTGAGTGCGAGGAACCAGACACCTGAGGCGGCGAGGAGCCCGAAGGGGCGGACGGCCTTGTTGAGCGTGTCGGTGTCGGACTGCTGGTCGGGGGTGTCGGCGGCGTGCTGCTCGATGCGGTGCCAGATGACGCGGAGGATGGTGCGGACGATGCGGTCGAGGATGATGCCGACGAGGATGACGATGAAGATGCCGATCCATTGCCAGTGCTCGAGGCCGAGGTTTGTTGAGCCCTTGAGTGAGCGTGGGACGGCGGACCGGATCTGCTCGATGAGGGTTTTGTCGAGCTCGACGCCGGCGCGGGCGGTCTCGTCCTCGGTGGCGATGTAGAACTCGTGGATGGAGTCCATGGTGTTTCGGCTGAATCGCCAGTTGCCCTGGGCGTCGGTTGTGAGGGCGATGATGTAGCCGGGGTATTTGGCGCTGAATGTGGCGTGGGCGACGATGTCGGGCTGGGGGTAGTAGCGGAATCGCTCGGCGTCGGTCTGGGCGGGGAGCTGTGACTCGGCGACCATGCCGATTCGGTTGAGGACGGCGTAGAGCTCGCGGGCGGCGATCCGGCGTGATTCTGGTGGGAGTGAGGTGGAGAGGTCGAGGGTGCGGGTGGCCCGCTGGTAGACGGCGGCGCTTGGGTCGTTGCTGGCGTCGTTCATCGCCTCCAGGAAGGTCATCATGGTTGCGCGGGGCGACTCGAGGTCGGGGTCGGCCTCGGTGTCGGTGGACTGCTGGGTTGTCGGCTCGGTTGGGGTGTCCTGAGCGAGCGTTGGAGCTGCCAAGAGGAGGAAGATTGGGAGCAGTGCGATGAGTGTGTGTGGGATGCGCATGAACGCATCTTAGTGGATCAAAGCGGGGTGTGGCGCGTCAGCGGTGGTTCGCGACGGTGTTGCGGATGATCCTGGCGACGGATGTGCCCCAGGCGTCCCAGGTGAACTCGTTGCGTGCGCGGTTGAGGGCGGCGGTGCTCATGGCGAGGTAGCGATCGGGATCGTCGATGAGCGATTCGATGGCGTTGGCCCAGGCCTCTGCGCCGTCGTCGGGGTCGATGACGAGGCCGGTTTTGTTGTGCTGAATGACGTAGGGGAGCCCGCCGGCACCGGAGACGACGGCCGGGCGGGCGAAGTGGGCGGACTCGGTGACGGCGATGCCGAAGGCCTCGCCGAGGGAGGGGAGGAGCTGGAGGTGGCAGTCGCGGAGGAGTGCCTGGTGTGTGACGCGGTCTTTGGGGTCGGAGAGCTTGAGGCGTCCGATGAGGTTCGCGGCGGGGTTGTTCTTGCACGCCTCGGTGCCCGGGCCGACGACGTGGAGGACGGCGTTGATGTCGCGGGATCGGAGGATTTCGGCGGCCTGGAGGGCGAGGTAGACGCGTTTGCGTACCGCGTCTGCGGCGACGATGAGCATGTTGCAGTTGTCGCGGGTTGGGGGCGGGGCGGGCGCTGAGACTGAGGCGGGGTCGGCGGGGGTGACGTGCGATCCCATGGGGACGACGTGGGCGTGGTCCGGGTGAACGCCGAGGTCGTTGATGGCGGACTGGCGAGCCATGGGGGTTGAGAATACGGTGGCGGTTGCCCTGCTGACGCCGGTGCGTTCGACCTCGCAGATGGCGTCGCGGTAGGGCCTGCCCCTGGAGGCCAGGCGTGGGTAGTTTGGGATGATCATCGGGGCGGTGGCGTCGGAGATATAGATGATCGGGAGGTCCGTCTCGAGCTGCATGAGGGCCTTGGAGACGTTGCAGCCGCAGATCGCGTCGAGCTGGACGCCTGACTCGAGGAGTTGGTTGAGGTTGCTCTGGGCGTGCGTGCTGTGGGATCTGGATCCTCTGAGGACGAGGGCGCGGGTCAGGGGGGCCGCGGCGACGTCGAGGGAGCGTTTGAAGTGGTCGTTGGCCTCGCGGGTGTAGCGCTGGGCGAGGTATCGGCGGATGGTCCGCTTGTTGCGGAATGCATCGCTGGTTGAGGGGATCTCGACGATCTCGATGCCCTGCTCGCGGAGGGCGGTGCTCATGTGGTAGGGCATGCCCGAGAGCATGTTGGGGTTGTCGATCGGGCCGGCGCTGATGAACCCGATCCGGAGTGGTCGGGTGGCCTCGGACTGCTCTGCGGTGGTGTTGGTCACGGGGTTGTCCTGTGCTGTCCCTGTTTGGGGTCGTCGGTGCGTGGTCCGAGGGGCTAAATTTATGCCGACAATCCGGGCGAGACCGGGTGAGCTGCTCGCTTCTTGAAATCGGCGGACCTACCCTATGGGTCCAACCGGAAACGGGCAAAGGCCCGGATTGTTCAGATCACATCGAAAGGAAGCGGCGCACATGGCAGCTGGGACCAAAGGATCAATCACGCAAGTCATCGG
>CAXREY010000028.1:0-85812 GCA_964229845.1 Phycisphaerales bacterium UBA1924 | reverse complement strand
CGTTGCGTTCTGCAATGGGCCCGCAATCGCGAGGCGCAGGTTGCCCGGAATCGGCACCAGCAGCGCGAGGATCGCGACCGCCGGGAAGAAGTTCGCGGCGACCTGCGTGCCCACCACCGCGATGATCGCCCCCACCGCCATGAGCACGGCACCGCCGTGCAGGCCTGCCTGGAACGCCGTCCGGAGACTGACGGTGATGAGCAGATACCCGGCGATGATCATCACAAATCCGACCCAGCTGGGGCGGGGTGGGCATCGACGGAAACGGACCCTGCGGATCCAGACGAGCCAGACCGCGATCGGTATGACCAGGAAGATATGGCTCGCTTCCTCGTCTTTGCTCGCGATCATGAGGATATCTTTCCACTGATCGAAGCCGGCATAGATCGCCGCTGCGAGCAGCAGGATCACCAGCACGACGTGGCGGGCACTCCATCCGTATCGGGACTCGACGAGACTCATGCGTTGCGCCCCTTCCTGACCGTGCCCGTCACGACCTGATCGGTAACGCGTGCGCCAGGAAGAACCTTCGCCCCGGGGCACAGAACCGAGCGTACGACCACCGCCCCGCGTCCCACTTCGGAGCCGGTCAGCGCCACCGAGTCATGGAGGATGACCCCCTCGGCTACGCTCGAACCGGGCTCCGCGATGCTGAATGAACTCTCCCAGTCCTCGCGGTAGGGATCCTCATCGATTGTTGAGCCCGCGCCGTACCCTGAGGCGTGAGCGCGGAGGGCATCGAGATACTCGCTGATCGATCTGGCCGGGTGGACATACGCACGCGGACGCTCCACGACCGAGACGCGATGATCATGCTTCCATGACTCAAGCGCCTGCTCCTTGAGATCGACATACCCAACGGGCTTGATCGAGCGGAGCACCCCCACCCGGATGAGCCACACGCCCACTGGCGATGCGTCTCGCGCCGAGACGAGCGTTACGTCCGCTTGCTTCCTGGCCATCGCGTGGACCAGGTCATCCAGACGTTCAAGGTAGATCTGGGCACCGGAGCTGACGATGATGTAGTCCTGGTCGTCCATCTCACGTGTCGCGTCGCTCAGGACCCCCGCGACTCCCCTGATCGGCGAGGCATCCTGCTCGATCCGACAGTTCACCAGCCCGGTTTCCGTCTCGGGCTCGCGGGTCGGTGCGGTGCTCTCCGTGTCCACAATCACGCGCAGATCCAGCCCATCGAGCCCGAACCGCTGCGCACAGAACTGAGCGTTTTCGACATGGTGAGAAAGGATCGTGCCACGCACCAGGGGAAGATCGAGCAGGCTCCGCCCCGCGCGCCTCGCGAGCGGGGTCGAGCGCACCGAGCCGTACAGAACCAGCATCGATTTGATCGATTCAAGCACGCTCTTCGAACTGGGTTGGCTCTGGGTCAATGTCATTCGCTGACTCGTACAGCTCCCTCACCACTGACGGGCTCAGAACACGATCTCACACGATCGCGAGGACTGATCCGGGAATTCCTGAAACCTATCGGCAGTTCCCGCTCCCCGCTTTGGGGAGCCCCACCGAACACTGTAGGGTTGCCCAGATTCTACAGATGCGCAGAGACTGCGCGGTTGTATCCACCTCTACCGGGGAGTCACGATCGGCGCGTGGGAAAGGCGCAGACCGTTCTCAACGGCCGCCATTCCTACGTACCCCTCGGGGACTGAGATCGCGCCAAGTGTCCAAATAACTGATCCGTACGTCCACTGCTCCCCGAGCTGACTCGACCGTCCCGTCGATCTGACCTCACGGAGCTGCGCACCGAGTCCCCGGCCATCTGCCTTGAGCACCGATTCATAGCGACACCAGCGTCGGTACAACGCTTCGGGTGGCGCGTGATCACTCACCTCGATACCGTTGGCACGCATCGCATTCAAGACATCCCTGTATTCTTTCTCATCCCCGATGGCTTCAACATCGATGCCGCAGCGACCGCCTCGGGTAACGACGATCGCAACACAGCCGCGACGCCGTGAGACATTCAGGTCCATCTCATCACGCGCGCAGCCCGCGATGTGAGGCCTTCCAGCGGCATCCCGTTCGAGACGGGCGCTCCCCGGTGAGCATCCGGTCAGGGCACACGCCCCCAGCCGCAGGAGACCACGAGAGACGGTCATCGCCGTACGATCAAGCTGATGCGCCTGCATCTCGACATCACGCTCGTCCTGACCGGTGAGAATGGGGCCGAGCGACTCAGCGAGGGTATCGCTGGGCTCAATCACAAACACCCGAGCCGATTGCGGCTCGGGTGTCAGGCTGAGGATCAGTTCGTCAATCAGGCCCATGAAGAGTTTATCGGCTCGTCGAGGGCGTGGGATCGATCAATCACCGGATGCGAACGGTCCACGTCCGCATGTCCCGTTCGGGGTTGATGCTGTTCAGCGGCTGGGTGTAGAGCATCAGTGTCACGGTTGTATCCGACTCGAACTCGAGCTTGATGGAGCTGCTGCGGGTGTTGAATGAACCGAGGGCACCGGTTCCGCCGCTCCCGAGGCGACCGTCTTCCATGATCGCCGAGTTGTGCTCGAGGCGAGTTCCAGAGATCACCTGGAATGGCTGATCGGCCACTACGAGCTCGACGTTGTTGAAGTAGACCCGATTGCCGATCACCGCTGCACTCATGCCCGCGTCGTGGAACTCGACCCGCTGCCCACCGGTGGCGTTGCCCTCACGATCGTACGATGGCTCGCCGATCGTCGGCACGGACTGGCGCCCGGCGTTGGAACCCGTTGCGTTGCTGCTCGGTGCGTTTGCGGAACCGGTGTTGCTGCTCTCACTCCCGTAGGAGAAGATGCCGCCGCCCGATCCTTTCGCCTCGATCGGTGCTTCTTCCCCTGCGGCGCTGCTCGACCCCTTGGTCGCGCTGCTTGCGGCAGAGCCTCCCCCACCACCACCTCCGCCGCCCGACGAACTCACGGCACCACCACCGCCGCCTCCGCCGCCGCCACCGACTCGGACGGATGATGCGTTGCTGCCGCCGCGGACCCCACGGGATGCCACGCTAATGCGTGAGCCATCGGACATCCGCCGGCTCGTGCTTGCTGGGGCGCTGCTCTTGCGTGTGTAGCGAGCGCTGATATTCCTCTTGGGCTCGAGCCGTGTGAAAGTGCGTCCGTCGGGCAGGCTCACCCGTACCTCGACGTAATCGGCGCTTTCCCGTTTTGAAGTCGTGGCTTGCTGCTCGTTCCCGGCCTCTGCCTGCTGCTGCGCATCAGACTCCCCCGGAACTGGTTGCTCGCTGACTGGTTCGTCCGCCAACGCGAGGGGCGTCGCGAACCCCGCGCTGAGCACAAGGGCACCAAGGAAAGTACGGATAGGTTGATTGCTTCGGGGCATCGCGGGTCCTCCAGGTTCAGACTGCCCACCATTTGTCCATATGCATCCGCTGTCAAGCGAGGCAATCCAGGAGAGATCCTGCACCCCAAACGTCATAACCCGCGCTCAGGTCCGAGTACTCGCTCTTGGCCCTACCTTTCTATATAGTCCTCTATGAGCACTACACATCCGATCCTGATTGCCGGAGCCTGGGCGGACGATCCGTCTGCTGAAACCTTTTCTGCCACGAACCCCGCGAACGGGGAATCGCTTGAGGATTCGTACCCTGTCAGCTCGCGCGAGACACTCGAGCGTATGGCTCGAAGTTCAGCCGAGGCCGCCTCACACCTCAATGCGCTTGAGCCCCATCGCGTCTCAGCGTTTCTCGACGCGCACGCCGCGCTGATCGATGAACGGCGGGTCTCGATCGCTGAAATGGCACACCGAGAAACCGGCCTGGCAAAATCACCCCGCCTGCTGGAGTCTGAGATGGATCGGACGATCGACCAACTCAGGCAGGCCGCCGCCAGTGTTCGCTCGGGCGAGTGGGTCTCCGCACGGATCGATACGCAGAAGAATCTTCGCTCAATGTACGAGCCGTTGGGGGGCGGGGTGCTGACGATCGGACCGAATAACTTCCCGCTCGCATACAACGCGATCGCGGGAGGGGACTTTGCCGCCGCGATCGCGGCTCGCAACCCGGTCATCGCGAAGGGGCACCCGCTCCATCCGGGCACCACTCGGCTGCTGGCAGAGTGTGCGCATGATGCCGCAACAGGCACCAAGATGCCCGCTGGCACCGTCCAGCTGTTCTACCACTGCTCGCCCGAGGACGGGCTCGAACTCATTCGCATGCCCGAGGTCAGCGCGTTCGGGTTTACCGGCTCCCAGAAGGCCGGGCTCGCGATGAAGGAAGCCGCCGATGAGACCGGGACACCGGCCTATCTCGAGCTGTCCTCGATCAACCCGATGTTCCTGTTGCCGGGCGCGGTGGGCACGAGGGGCGACAATATCGCCGAGTCGATCGCCGAATCCATGCTCGCGGCCAGCGGTCAGCAGTGCACCTGCCCGGGGCTCATCGTGCTGAGGGATCTGGACGCGAGCGAGGCGATAATCGCAAAGCTCAAGAACTGCCTCAGCGAAGCCGAGCCACAGGTCATGCTCAGTCACGACGGGGTCGAATCACTGCATGACGCGGTGCGGCACAACATCGAGCAGGGCGCAGAACGGCTGATCGGCGGCAACCCGATGCCGGGTGACGCGGCACGGTACGAGCACACCCTGTTGCGTGTGAGCGGCTCACGCTTCATTGAGAACCACAAAGAGCTCCAGACGGAAATGTTCGGCGTTGCGGCGCTTGTGGTGGTCTGCGACAAGGACGATCAGCTTGTCGAGATTGCCAGAAAGCTTGAGGGCAATCTCACGGGCACCATCCATCATGATGGATCGGAGCAGGATCGCTCACTGCACGACCGTCTCGTCTGGACGCTGCGCCTCCGCGTAGGCCGATTGATCCATAACGGGGTCCCGACGGGCGTGTCGGTCAACGCGGCGACGGTGCACGGCGGCCCGTACCCGGCAACGGGGCACCCGGGCTTCACGGCGGTCGGCATACCGACGTCGATTCACCGATTTGCGGCACTGCGATGCTACGACCGAGTCGAAGAGTGGGCGCTTCCTCAGGAGCTCCGCAACAAGAACCCCACGGGCACGATGCTCAGGTATGTGGATCAGGAGTGGACCACACGCGATGCATGATTTGATCGGCGTCAGTTGGTTCTGAACTTATCCACCAGGCCCATGAGATGCTCGGACTGGTGCGCCAGGTCCGCGGCGGCCTGGGATGCCTGACCGGCACCCTCGCTGGACTGACGCGTCACGGTCGAGATGTTCTCGATCGCACGAGCGATCTCGTCGGAGGCGCTCGCCTGCTGGTTCGCCGCAGCCGCGATGTCCTGCACCATCCGCTGCACGCTCTTGGATCCGCTGACGATGGTCTCCAGCGAGCGGCCGGCCTGGTTGGCAAGATCGACACCCCGCCCGACCCGGCCGGAGCTGGACTCGATCTGCTCCACCGCGGAAGTGGTCTCGGACTGGATGCCCTGCACGCTCCTCGAAACCTCTTCAGTCGCCTGCGTGGTGCGCTCGGCAAGCTTGCGAACCTCGTCCGCGACGACCGCGAACCCACGCCCGTGCTCGCCAGCCCGCGCGGCCTCGATGGCCGCGTTCAGCGCCAGGAGGTTCGTCTGGTCGGCGATGTCGTTGATCACCGCGATGATCTCGCCGATCTTCTGGCTCTGCTCGCCCAAAGAGTTGACGGTCTGCGCCGATGCATTGACCTCCCCCGCGATCCCCTCCATTTCCTGAACGGTGTTCCGGACGACATCGCCACCCTCTTCGGCTTGATGCTGACTCTCTTCAGACGCCTTCGTCGCATCGGAGGACTTGCTCGCGACTTCCCCCACGGACTGGCTCAGCTCCTCCACTGCGGCGGCCACCTGCTGTGTCTGCTGCTCCTGCTCCTGCAGACCGGTCGCCATTTCTTCGGCGGATGCGGCGATCTGACCGGATGCAGAGGCGACGGACTGGGACGAAGCACGGACCTCACCGATCATGCCGGTGAGATTGTCCAGCAGCGTGTTGAACCACTGGGCCAGCGTGCCCATCTCATCGCCGGACCTGATCTGCAAGCGACCGGTCAGATCACCCTTGCCCGCGTCCTGCATGATCTCGACCACCCGAGCCATCGGGCGACCGATCAACCGGCGTGTGCAGACGATAAAGATCCCTGTCGCGATGACGACGAGCGGGATAGTGAACATCATGCCCTTGGTGAAGAACCCCGCCACGCTGGCGTCGAGCGACTCGAGCGGCATCCGAACCTCGTACGCCCCGTGCATGTAGCCCACGGGCCAGCTCTCCATGCGGAAACCCAGCACGTCGCGCCCGTCATAGTTCCCCTGCTCGTCTCTGGTGTCATACTCCGAGGGATCGCCGTGGCAGCTCATGCAAGACTCATCGAGGGCGATCGCCCGCATGTAGTGCAGCGTGTTGGTCTCCTCGTTCACGCGAGAGATCGTGGTTTGTCCGTTCGAGTTGTACCCGCTGGTAAGCTCCGTAAGAAGCTGGTCAGAGAACCCGCCTTCCTCGGGTGCGTTGTCAGGATTGCGCGTCTCATGAGCGACGATCTCGAACGCGATGTGCTCTTTCTCCGCGGCCTTCGCGGCGTCATGCCACCCAACGATGACGGGGATCGAGTTGAAGAATCTCGTGTCCTGATAGGAAGCGCCGTTCGACATCTGCTCCTGTGCTTCTGTGAGGAGCTTCTCAACATGGATCGTTCCATCCATGAACTTGACGGACGCATCGGACTTTGCCTCATCCGCGACCGCGGTGAATGACGACGCCTTCTGCTCGAACGCGTCCAGCATCGATTTCCGATATCCGCTCATGAAGACCGCGTAGTTGACGCCCACAACTGCGAACAGCACGAGAAGCGAGATGGAGAGCAGCTTGGTCGAGATGCCCATACGGAAACGAGGGGATGCCTTGTCATGACTCATCGATCGATCTCCGGTTGCGGCCACACGAGGCGGTCGGGTGGCACGACGCGGATTTCGGACAGGTTGCTGCTGTGTATCGCTCCGCAGCGCTGATTTGCTCTTACATTCCTCAACGCTGAGTCAACTTTGGTTCAGATGCACGAAAAAAGCTCCGGGCTGGGCCCGGAGCTTCCACCTTGTTTTGGGTGCCGCAGCTCCGTCTAGCGAAGCGACAGGAGTTCCTGATACGTGGGCATGGGCCAGAGATCGCGCTCAACAAGACGTTCCAGAGCATCGGCGCTCTGGCGGAGACTGTTCATCGCGGTCAGCAGGACCTCACAGCAGTGCGTGCACTGCTTGAGCGTCGCGACGTCGGGAACGTGGACCTTCTCTTCGACTTCGCTGATCTGGTCCTGGAACTGCTGGACAAGGTCCGAGAAGCACTCGTGGGTGCCTCGGAGCCCGTCACACGATGCGCCGGCCTGCTCGCTGGAGTTGATCGTGTTCGCGAGGTTGCCCTGGTGGCGCACCGCCGCGGGGAGGATCATGGTGCGTGCGATGTGGACCATCTGCTGGGCCTCGATGCAGACCTCGGTGATGTACTTCTCCGCGAAGATCTCGACGCGCGACTCGAGCTCGCTCGCGGAGAGGATCTTGTACTTGCGGAACATCTTCTTGGCCTCAGACTTCTGCAGCGCGGGCAGGGCGTCGGCTGTAGAGCGGAGGTTCGGCAGACCACGCTTCTCGGCCTCGTCCGCCCACTCCTGGGCGTAGTTGTCACCGTTGAAGATGATGGCCTTGTGATCCTTGACAACCTGCTTGAGCACGCCCTGGACGACCTGGTCGCGCTTGGCGTCGGTCGGGTTCTTGCCGAGCTTGCCCTCGACCTCGGTCGCGATGTAGTCGAGACTCTCGGACACGATCGCGTTGATGATTGTGTTGGGCCATGCGACGGACGCGGTGGACCCCACCGCGCGCAGCTCGAACTTGTTGCCGGTGAAGGCGAACGGGCTGGTGCGGTTGCGGTCGCCCGAGTCGCGCTTGAGCGAGGGCAGCGTGCGTGCACCCAGGGTCAGCTCACCGCCCTTGAGGGTTCGCTTCGTGTCGCCCTTCTCGATCTGTTCGATGAGGTCCGTGAGCATGTCGCCGAGGAAGATCGAGATGATCGCGGGCGGTGCCTCGTTGGCGCCCAGTCGGTGGTCGTTGCTCGCGCCCGAGATGGCCGCCCGGATGAGGTCACCGTGCAGGTGCACCGCGCGGATGACCGCGCAGAGGAACGTCATGAACTGGGTGTTGGTATGGGTCTCGTCCTGCGGGTCAAGGAGGTTGACGCCGGTGTCCGTGGACATGGACCAGTTGTTGTGCTTGCCCGAGCCGTTCATTCCCGCGAAGGGCTTCTCGTGGAGCAACGCGACGAAACCGTAGCGTCCTGCGACACGCTTGAGGGTGTCCATGAGGATGGCCTGATGGTCACAGGCGATGTTGGTGGACTCGAATAGCGGCGCGATCTCGTACTGGCCCGGGGCGACCTCGTTGTGGCGGGTCTGCACGGGCACGCCGAGGCGGAAGAGCTCCTCCTCGAACGAGGCCATGAACGCGTTGACGCGCGGCGGGATGGCCCCGAAGTAGTGGTCATCGAGCTGCTGGTGCTTGGGCGGCGTGTTGCCGAAGAGCGTGCGCCCACAGCTCATGAGGTCCGGGCGCGCGTAGTAGAGGTTGCGGTCGACAAGGAAGTACTCCTGCTCGGAGCCCAGCGTGGACTCGACAGAACGGACCCCCTCGTCGGTACCGAAAATCTTGAGGATTCGGCGTGCCTGCTTGTCGAGTGCGTCGATGGAACGCAGCAGCGGCGTCTTCTTGTCGAGCGCCTCACCGTTCCACGAAACGAACGCGGTCGGGATGCAGAGGGTGGCGTAGTTGGTGCCGCGGACGATGAACGCGGGGGATGTGGGGTCCCACGCGGTGTAGCCGCGTGCTTCGAAGGTGGCGCGGAGCCCGCCGGAGGGGAAGCTGGACGCGTCGGGCTCGCCCTGGACGAGGCTCGTGCCGGAGAGGCGGTAGACGACGCTGCCCTCGCCGTCGGGCGTGACGAGCGCGTCGTGCTTCTCGGCGGTGAGCCCGGTCATGGGCTGGAACCAGTGGGTGTAATGGGTTACGCCGCGCTCGATCGCCCAGTCCTTCATCGCGGTGGCGATGACCTCGGCGTCCTCCATGGAGATGCGCTTGCGCTTCTCGATCGTGTTGATCATGCTCTTGTACACGTGCTTGGGCAGGCGTTCACGCATCTTGCGCATGTCGAAGACATCGCACGCGTAGATCTCATCGATCCTTGGCTTGCCCGCCTGATCGCCCACGCTGCTCGACTGCCATTTGAGTGAGGCCGCGACTGCTTCTGCGTGAGGGTACTCCTGAGTCATGCTGTCTCCCTTTCTTGGGAAAGTTCTTTCCTTGGACGAAATCAACGATTCTGTCGGTTTATTCTTGGGAGGGACATCCCAGTTTGCAAACGAGAAATCGCGCTTTCCATCAATTCACCACCCCTCGAAACTATGATGGGTCATGGAAAGGCAGACGCCACAGCGCGAAGCGATACGCTCCCTTTTTACGCGGAAGGGGGATCCGATGTCGCCACAAGAGATCATGGACCAAGCGTCCGAGATCGTCCCAACGGTAAGCATGGCAACGGTTTACCGAACGATCCGATCGCTCGAGGAACTGGGCGAGATCGTCCCCGTCGAGCTGCCGGGCGAGCCGCCCCGCTACGAGATGGCCGGTAAGGACCACCATCACCATTTCATGTGTGAATCGTGCGGCAAAGCCTTTGAGGTCGACGCCTGTCCCGGCAACCTCTCCCACATGACGCCAGAGGGCTTCAGGCTCACACGCCACGACATTACCCTCTACGGCATGTGCAAAGCGTGCAACAACTAGGTATCCACAGAAAAAGCACCGAAGCCGCGGGGGTATGAGCGGCCTCGGTGCTCGGGGTTCACTTGCACACGTGTCGCCCACGGCTTCGTTCATGATACTTCCCCGATGCAGCGCCCACGAAAAACCGTGTCGCCGCCGGTGATGAACCCGTTACAATGCAACGACCCGGGCCTGTGGCGAAATCGGTATACGCAGCGGACTTAAAATCCGCCGGGGTAAAACCCATGCGGGTTCGAGTCCCGCCAGGCCCATTCGTCGCCTTGTGCGACACATCGACCACAGATGCAGGGACCGGCAAAGAGCCAGGTCCCGCCTCTGCTCGAGAAACTGAACGCTCTCACCCGAAAGGGAGCCATCCATCGTGTAGATGGGAGCATGCTCACGTCGCATGCGTGAGTGACTCATCTCGCTCCCGCTCTGCTTCGACGCCGCGCGGGAACAGGATGTTGTTCTCTTTGTGGATATGGATGTGGGTATCTCGCTCGAGTGACTCCAATAGCGACATGCATGCGCTGTACGTCCCGCATCCATCGGCGGGGACGCGGTAGTCGTGCGTGAGTGACCGCATGCGTTCGAGCATCTCGCCGGCGTTGTCGTGATCGTGGATCATGCAATCGATCGGACGACGCACGCTCCATGGCGGGCCACCCTGAACTTCGCTTTTCCGCTCGAGGCGGCGCAGCCACGGGAAGAGCACCCGCTCCTCGCGGACCATGTGGTCCTCCAGATCGTCCGCGAAAGCCTCGATGCAGTCACCGAGCTCTTTCAGTTCCGGGTGCGTCTGTCCGTGGGCCTTGATCAGGCGAGGGAGCATGGTTTGCAGACTCGCGAGCGCCTCGCGTGTGAATGCGTGGTGCGTCGCTTCGATATGGTCTGCCAGCTCGGTCATCGACATCGATGATGGATCGGCGTCATCATCAAGCACGCCCGCCTCGCATGCTTCCATGATAGAACGCAGTGTGTGATCCGGATCCAGGCCCTGTTTCTCGCATGCCTGCGCAAGCGTGAGACCACCATTGCAGCAGTAATCCAGCCTCATCGACTCCAAGGTCGGGATCGTGCGTGGGTGCGACGTGGCGATTGATCCCACCGGCGTGGAAAGTGTTGGCGAACTGTCTGACATCTTGTGCTCCTTTGGGGACTTCCCATACTGTTCACCACCCCAGGATGTGAAACCCAACCCGCGCTGCGGGTCAGCCCGATTTCTTTTCATTTGGCAGCCCGAGCGTGACACGGCCCTGACCATCGCAGAGAGGCCTGACATCACTCTGTGTCTCAAGGATGTCGCGGATCGTGGTTTTCTCGAACACGCGTTCCGCGTTTGCGACCTGCTCATCGATGAGGGTGTGCAGCGGGCACAGGCGGGTATGCCCTTTTATTCCGAGCGGGCAGGTCTCGATCCGCTGCGGCGATGAATCGAACGTGTCGAGGATATCGAGCACCGTGATCTCGTCGCTGCCCTTGGCCAGACTGAAACCTCCTCCCATACCCCTGCGGGCATTGAGCACACCCTGTCGTGTCAGCGCCCGCAGCACCTTCTGAAGGTATGGAATGGGGACCTTCGTCCGTTCCGAGATATCGCTTGCCGACGCCTGCTCCTCAGCGGGCAGCGTTGCCAGATAGACCACGGCCCGGAGCCCGTATTCAGCGGATTGATTCAGCATCGTGCTTGCCCTTCCAGATCAGATCGCCTGCCGCGACCCCTTCAAGCCAAACCGGGCGATCTTCTCCCCCGGCTCAGTCATCGTATCAAAGTTTTCCCATAAGTGGAGTTGACTGTCCACTTATGCATGATACGCTATTAGTCGATATGTGGATACATTAATCCACATAAAAGTGAGGCCAGGATGACACACAACGCCGCAACCGCTGAAAAACAAGCCACGAACGCCCAGAAACGCGATCCGTACCGTTGGGCGAGCATCGGGATGTCCGCCTTCATGGGTGCCACGCTTCCTGTAATCCTTGGACTCGTGGCTCTCGCCCAGCCGAATGGACTTGCCCCCGAGCTGGCACCGGTCGTGATGGAATCGCAAACAGGCGCACTCGCTCAGGCTCAGCGTCTCTCTTCAGGTCGCGAGATCTTCCGGAATGCTTGTGCTGTGTGTCACGGACAGGACGGCGAGGGCGTGCCCCGCCTGGGCAAGCCGTTGCGGAACAGCGCATTCGTGCAGGGCATCGATGACCAGGGCATGTTCCAGCTGATCGCCGATGGCCGCAAGGTCGACGACCCGCTGAACACCACCGGTGCGCTGATGCCTCCGCGCGGCGCTGTCGGGCTCAGTGACTCCCAGATCCACGATGTGATGGCTCATCTCCACGAGTTCCAGGAGGCGGATGAGCCAACCGTCTCGGTCGATGCGTGGGATCTGACTGGCGAGGAGGGCGGCTCGCTGGTTGCCCTCCAAATCGATGCCCACCCTGGGTACCAGCTCTACATCTCTTCTTGCGCCGCATGCCATGGCGATGGCGCTGAAGGTGTAGAGGGCATCGGATTACCTCTGACCACGAGCGGGTTTGTACGCGGCGAATCTGATGACGACCTGGTGAAGTTCATCAAGATGGGTCGCCCCATTTGGGACGCCAACAACACCACCGGCATCGACATGCCGCCCAAGGGCGGAAACCCCGCCATCACCGACGATCAGCTGCATCAGATCGTGCAATACCTGCGGGCCCTCCAGGAGCAGGCGCTCGCTTCCAACTAAATCAACACACCTGCCGGTTCATCCTCGGGAATGGCTCCCGAACCCGAACACGGCCGGATAGAAATGAGGTGAATCGATGAGTCACGCAACACATAAAGCAACCCCACTGTTGCTCGCGGTCCTCACAGCCATTGCCGCCCCTTCAACCCTGACAAACGCACAGTCGATGAGCGACGTGCAGAAGGTCGCCAAGGAGCGTGGCCTGAGCACAGCCGACCTTGTCGCGGCAGCAAAGACCTTTGTCCCTACCGGTGAGAAGGACGAGTACGTCATGTTCGCATCGAGCGGGCACGCGGGGCAGGTCTTTGCGATCGGGCTCCCGAGCATGCGACTGCTCCGCTCCATCGCGGTGTTCACGCCCGAGTCGTGGCAGGGCTGGGGCTTCGGTGTGGGCAATGAGATCCTCGAGGAGGGCTTCCCGAGCGGGAAGTCCAACCTCTGGGGCGACACGCACCACCCGGCGCTCTCGGAAACCAACGGCGACTACGACGGCGAGTGGCTGTTCATCAATGACAAGATCAACGCCCGCGTCGCGGTCATCGATCTGCGCGACTGGGAGACCAAGCAGATCATCAAGAACCCGCTCACCCTGAGCGACCACGGCGGCACCTTCGTCACGCCCAATACGGAGTATGTCATCGAGGGCGGGCAGTACGCCGTCCCGTGGGGCAGCGAGTACGCGCCGATCAGCGAGTACAAGGAGAAGTACAAGGGGTCCGTGACGCTCTGGAAGTTCGATCGCAACCGCGGTCGCATCGACACGAGCAAGTCATTCGCGATCGAGCTCCCGCCCTACTGGCAGGACCTCTCCGACGCCGGGAAACTCGCGAGCGATGGCTACTTCTTTATGAACTCGCTCAACACCGAGCAGGCGACGGGCGGTATCCAGGACAAGAAGCCCCCGTTCGAGGCCGGCGCGAGCATGAACGCGACGGACTTCCTGCACATCATCGACTGGCACAAGGCCGAGAAGGTCTACCAGGCGGGCAAGGTCGAGATGATCGAGGATTTCCCGGTCATCACGCTCAAGACCGCGCTGGCCGAGGGTCTCCTCCATGTGACCCCTGAGCCTCGCAGCCCGCACGGTGTTGATGTTGCGCCCAAGGGCGACTTCATCGTTGTCTCGGGCAAGCTCGACCCGCACGTGACCATCTACTCGATGGACAAGATCAAGAAGGCGATCGCGTCGAAGAACTACTCGGGGAAAGACGAGTACGGCGTGCCCATTCTCGACTTCGACTCGGTTCTTGAAACACAGATCGAACTCGGGCTCGGCCCGCTACACACACAGTTCGGCCCGGACGGCTACGCGTACACCTCGCTGTATCTTGACTCCGCCGTTGCACGCTGGACACTCGGCGGCAGCTACGGCTCGCTGAGCCCGGAGCCGGACTGGACGCTCGTTCATAAGACTCCGGTTCACTACAACGTGGGGCACATCGCCGTGGCGGAGGGCGATACCGTCTCGCCCGACGGGAAGTACCTTGTCTCGCTGAACAAGTGGTCCGTCGATCGCTTCATCACCACGGGCCCGCTGCTCCCGCAGAACCTACAGCTGCTGGACATCGCCGAGGACGGCACCGAGATGCCCGTGATCTACGACATGGCGATGGGCGTCGGCGAGCCCCACTACGCACAGATCGTGAAGGCCGACAAGCTCAACTCCTGGGAGACCTACCCGGGCGTGGGCTGGGACCCGCACGTGCAGAACCTCAAGCCCATGGCCCCCAAGAAGGGCATGGAACGCGTCGAGCGCCAGGACGATGGCTCGGTCGATATTTACATGACCGCTATCCGGTCGCACTTCAACCCCGAGCACATCTATCTCAAGCAGGGCGACACGGTGCGATGGCACATCACCAACACAGAGCGTGCCTTCGACGCGACGCACGGGTTCGCCGTCCCGGTGTACAACATCACCGCATCCCTCGAGCCGGGTGAGACCGTCACCATCGAGTTCGAGGCGGACACCGCGGGGACCTTCCCCTTCTACTGCTCCGAGTTCTGCTCGGCGCTCCACCTCGAGATGATGGGCTACCTCATGGTCGAGCCCAGCGAAGACTGATCACCCCAATCGTCCGGGGCGCGAAAGCGCCCTTGGGCGAGTTCCCGTGGGCGCCGCCCGCGAACAACAGACGGAGTACACCATGCCACGCTTCATCGAACGGATCATCGGGCCACGCGTCGACCATCACGAGCTCAGGAAGCACGGGCTTAAGTACGGGCTGCCGGGCGGTCTCCTGCTCGTCGCGCGGATCCTGCTGCTGGTCTCGCTCTTCCTCCCGTACTGGCAGATGGACCTTGTTGCGCCCCAGTACCCGGACAACCTGCACCTGACCGCGTACGTGAATCAGCTCACGGGTGATGTCGAGGAGATCGACGGGCTCAACCACTACATCGGGATGCGCTCGCTGCACGAGGCGGCGCAGATCGAGCGGACCGTGGGCGTGTACGTCATGATCTTCTTCGTCGTGCTGCTCGAGCTCGCGAGTTTCATCCACAGCCGATGGACCGTGCTGCTGGTGATCCCGGTGATGTTCTTTCCGTTCGTCTTCCTGATCGACCTGCACCTCTGGATGAGTCACTTCGGGCAGAACCTCGACCCGAACGCGCCGCTGTCCAACGCGGTTGAGCCCTTCGTCCCTCCCGTGCTCGGGACCGGCATGGTTGGCCAGTTCAAAACCGTCGCCTGGCCCGGCATCGGCCTGATCCTTTCCGCGATCGCATCGATCGTGATGCTGCTCGCCCTGTACTTCCACCGGCGTGCGTACCTCCCGCTGGTGAAGGCATCCAGGAAGGCCTGACATGCACGCACCCACCAACGCCATCACGCTCGCTATCGCGCTCGCGGTCTCAAACGCGCTGGGCGCACCGGCATCCGAGATCCAGCACCTGATCGATGAGGCCGCTCCTGGAAGCATCGTCGAGCCCAGGCCCGGGGTATACGAAGGGGCCATTCGCATCACCAAGCCCATCACCCTCGACGGACGCGGGGAGGTGACCATCGACGCCGGCGGCGAGGGCAGCGTGATCGAGGTGACCGCCGCGGATGTCACGATCAGGGGACTCATCCTGTCGGGATCGGGCAAATCCGTAAGCAACGAGTCCGCGGGGATCAAAGCGAACACCGGCCCGGTCATCATCGAAGAGAACCGCATCACCGATGTCTACTTCGGGATCGACCTCAAGCAATCGCCCCGCTCGATCATCCGCGACAACATCATCGTCGGCAAGGACCTCGAACTCGGGCGCCGGGGCGACGGCATCCGACTCTGGTGGAGCCACGGCTGCGTGATCGAGAACAACACGGTTCGCGACAGCCGCGACATGGTCTTCTGGTACTCGGAAGACCTCAGGATCCAGAACAACTCGGTCATCGATAGTCGCTACGGGCTGCACTTCATGTACAGCCACAACACCGCGGTGCGTGAGAACCACCTCACCGGGAACTCGGTGGGCATCTACCTCATGTACTCCAACTCGATCCGTCTGATTCAGAACCAGATCGATAACAACCGGGGTTCGAGTGGCTACGGCATCGGGCTCAAGGACTGCGACGACATCGAGGTCGAGTCGAACCTGCTCGCGGCGAACCGCGTGGGGATCTACATCGATAACAGCCCGTCATCCGCCGACTCCACCGGCCTGATCCGATCGAACAAGATCGCCTTCAACGAGGTCGGGCTGCTCGCGACACCCAATACGCACGACAACACCGTTTACAACAACGGGTTCATCGAGAACGAGGAGCAGGTCAGCGTGCACGGCGGCGGGCAGCTCTTCCTCAACGAGTTCGCAAGTTCGGACCGGGGCAACTTCTGGTCCGACTACAACGGCTTCGACCGCGACCACGACGGTATCGGTGAGTTTGCCTACGAGCCCCGCAGTCTCTTCCGCACCATGCTCGCTCGGGAGCCGAACCTGCGTCTGTTCGTGCACAGCCCGGCCCAGCAGGCGATCGAGCTGACCGCCCGGGCCTTCCCCGAACTCGACCCGGACCCGATGCTCTCAGACCCCAGGCCGCTCACACTCCCTCCCCGTTTCGACCTTCCCTCTCTGGAAGCAGGCGTGGGCGGGCTGCGTATGGCCCTCGTCTCGGGCGGGCTGGTTGTTCTGAGTATTCTCGTCATGCTCAGGCTCGGTGTCGAGCGAGCCATACCTCACGCCGCAGGAGATCAGTCATGATTGAAGCACGGCACATCACCAAAAAGTTCAAACGCGTGCTCGCGGTGAACGATCTGAGTTTCGACCTGCAAGCCGGCGGCTCGCTGGCGCTCTGGGGCAGCAACGGCGCAGGGAAAACCACCCTTATCCGGTGCCTGCTCGGGGTGTTCCCGTGCAAGGGGGCGATCCGGATCGACGGGATCGATGTCCAGAGGAACGGCAAGCGGGCGCGGGCGCAGATCGGGTATGTGCCGCAGGAACTCGCGTTCCACGACGACGCAAGGCTCGGCTCCGCGATGCGTTTCTTCGCGAATCTCCGCGGCGTCGAGCTGGCCCAGGCCGCCCGTTCGCTCGGGGTCGTCGGGCTCAGCGGGCACGAGTCCAAGCGCGTCCGGGATCTCTCGGGCGGCATGAAGCAGCGCTTGGCGCTCGCCATCGCGTTGATCGCGGATCCGCCGATCATCGTCCTCGACGAGCCGACATCCAATCTCGACTCCGCCGGGCGTGGCGAGGTCGTTGACACGCTGCTCAGGCTCCGCAAGCAGGGCAAGACCCTGATCTTCGCGTCCCACCGCCCCGATGAGGTCATCACCCTCGCGGACCGGGTGCTCGTCATGGAGCAGGGAAAGCTCGTCCAGCAGACCGCGCCCGAGGTGCTCTGGCCCAGCCGATCCTCGATCCGTTCGGTGCGGCTGTTCATCGAGCAGAGCGACGAGCACGAGGCGGCCGAGATCCTCCGCGAGGGCGGCTTCGCGGTGAATCACGGCAACAGCGGGCTGACGGTCGCGATCGAGCAGCACCGCAAAGCAGAGCCGATGAAGCACCTCGCCGCTCGGGGCGTGATCGTGCGTGACTTCGAGCTGATGCGGGATGTATCCGACAACGATGAGCCCGAGGTCACGGTCCGAACAGAACAGGTCAGTGAGGTCTTGCGATGAGCACCATCAATCTCAACGGCGTTTCAAAGCACGTAGACAATCGCACTTCGGAGCCCGTCGCGTGCCTCTCGTTTGCTCGATCCATCATGT
Source organism: Phycisphaerales bacterium UBA1924 (assembly GCA_964229845.1). Lineage (GTDB taxonomy): Bacteria > Planctomycetota > Phycisphaerae > Phycisphaerales > UBA1924 > UBA1924. The sequence continues at coordinate 68,124 of CAXREY010000028.1, read as the reverse complement.
TGATCGCGCGGCGTGAGTTCCGCGATGCGCTCTCGAGCAAATGGTTCCTGCTCTACACGATCGCGTTCACGACGCTCGCGATCGGGGTCTCGTTCATGTCACTCGCCGGCTCGGGCGAGCACGGCTTCGCGGGCTTCGGCAAGACGGCCGCGGGTCTGCTGAACCTGATCATGCTCGTGGTCCCGCTCATGGCGCTGACGGCGGGCGCTGGGACAATCGCGGGCGAACGCGAGCGTGGGACGCTGCTGTATCTGCTGGCCCAGCCGCTTTCGCGGACCGAGCTGCTGCTGGGCAAGTATGTCGGGCTGGCGATCGCCCTGATCTGCTCGCTGTGCATCGGGTTCGGCCTGAGCGCGGGGTTGCTGGCGTGGCGCGCGGGCGGCGTGGGCGCGGGGTCGTTCCTCATGCTTGTCGTCTTTACCAGTGTGCTGGCGCTGTCCATGCTCTCGCTGGGCGTGCTGATCTCGGTGCAGTCACGCCGGGCGGGCGTGGCGACGGGGATCTCGCTGTTTGTCTGGCTCGGGCTCGTGTTCCTCAGCGACCTCGGGCTCATGGCCGGTACGCTCCTGTTCAAGCTGCGCGTTCAGGAAGTATTCGCGCTGGCGATCATCAACCCGCTCCAGGCGTTCAAGATGAACGTCATCGTCAACCTCAACGCATCGCTCGATGTGCTCGGGCCCGTGGGCATGTATGCTTCTCAGGAGTTCGGCGCATCGCTTCCCTGGCTCCTGACGGGCGTCATCGTGCTCTGGTGCGTGCTCCCATTGGCAATCGCGGCCTTGATCTTCCGCAAACGAGGAGGCATCTGATGAACAAGACCGCAGCATCTCTTCTCATCACCTCACTCGCAACGCTGAGCGGTTGCGGCGAGGCTGATCCGGACGCCCCGCCCGAGATCCGACTTGGCGACTCGACATGCATCGAGTGTGGCATGATTGTCAGCGACGAGCGATTCGGGACCGCGACCATCGTCGAAGGTGATCGCGGCTCGCAGGTGCTGATCTACGATGACTACAACTGCCAGAAGAACTTCGAGCTCAAGCACCCAGAGATCAAGGTCATCACACGCTGGTCCCGCGACTACGAGACACTTGCGTGGTTCCACACGGACGGCGGCTGGTTCGCGCAGTCCCCCCAGATCCGATCACCCATGGCCTCTTCCATCGCGGGCTTTGAATCGCGTGAACATGCCGAGGCATTCGCGGATTCCATCGAGGGCGAAGTGATCACATTCGAAGAATACGACACCACGACCAAGCCGTGATCACAACCGGCCTGCTTCCCGGGTCCGGCACGATACCATACGCCATGAACACACATACACCCCGGCGCTATCGCGAATTCACCCGATCCTCGTTCGCTCGACTCATGGCATGCCAGCTCGCGCTCGCATGCGCGCTCGTCGCGTGCGACAAAGCCAGTGTGCAGGAAGAGCAGATCGCCAAGGGCACCGAAAACATGCCCGCGCCCGAGACCACCTACGAGCCGGACTCCGGGCAACTGGCGGAGACCGACGCGGGTGCTTCGGCTGACCCGGGGTTCCCCTGGGCCGTGCCCGAGGGCTGGGTGCTCGACGAGACCCCGCGTCAGATGCGCATCGCGACGTACATGGCCCCGACCGCGAGCGGCGAGCAGGAGATCGCGGTCACACGCTTCCCCGGGCGGGTCGGCGGCGAGCTGGCGAACATCAACCGCTGGCGCGGGCAGATGGGGCTGACGCCGATCAGCGAATCCGATCTTGAGGATAGCATCGAGCGGTTCACGGCCGACGGCTACGACGGGTACACGGTCCGCATCGATTCGGACCGCGGCACGATGCTCGCTGCGGGCGTGTTCGATCAATCCATCAACCAGACCTGGTTCGTCCGCGCGACCCTCCCGGATGCCGCCCTTGCCGACCAGCTGGAGGACGACGTCTTCGGCATGGCACGCTCGATCGCCCGCTAGAATCGGGTTCCTTGTTGTTGAAACGTCTCATCGCGACACTCGCATCGCTGAAGCTCACCGTATCGCTGCTCGGGCTCGCGATGGTGCTGATCTTTGTCGGCACGCTCGCCCAGACCCAGCTCGGCGTGTGGCAGGCCGTCGATACCTATTTTAGGTCCTGGATCGCGTTCATCGATTTCGGGCACGTGACCGGTTCCGAGCCGCGCGGCCTCGGCGTCCCGTTCCCGGGCGGGCTGAGCATCGCGGGGGCGATGATCGTCAACCTCATCGCGGCCCACGTCGTCCGCTTCAAGGCCTCACGCAAGCGGGTCGGCATCATCGTGCTGCACGCGGGGCTGATCCTGCTGCTGCTCGGGGAGTTCGTAACGGGGTTCTTCGCCCACGAGGGGCTCATGTCCATCGACGAGGGGCAACGCAGCTCGTTCCTCGAGGATATCCGCGAGGTCGAGATCGCGATCGTCGACCCGAGCCACCCGGACCACGACCGGGTCGTATCTGTCCCGATGCGGATGATCATCGACGCATCGCGATCGGGAGAAGCGATCCACGATGATCGCCTGCCGTTCGCGATCCGCATCGACCAGTGGATGCCCAACGCGCAGCTGTTCCGCCTTGAGCAGGCCCATCTCGCGACGCACGGGATCGGGCTCGAGGCCCGGGCGGAGAGCGTCCCACAGGTCTCGGGCGTAGAGGGCGGCAAGACCGACGCCCCGGCGAGCTATGTCACGCTGCTGAGCGACGGAGAACCGGTCGGGACGTGGCTGCTCTCGTCGATGCTGACCGATCTTCAGCGGGTCGAGGCGGACGGGCGGGCCTACGGGATCGCGCTGCGGTACACCCGGACGTACCTGCCGTTCGAGCTGTACCTCATCGATTTCAGCCACGACACCTTCACCGGCACCTCGATCGCCAAGAACTTCTCCAGCGATGTCCGCATCATCGATCCGCAGCGCGGCACCGATCGCGAAGTGCGGATCTGGATGAACAACCCGCTGCGTTACGCCGGGCGGACCTTCTATCAGGCGTCGTACAAACCCGACGGGAGCGGCACGGTCCTTCAGGTTGTCCGCAACCCCGGCTGGCTGATGCCCTATCTCGCCTGCGTGCTGGTGAGTCTGGGCATGACCTGGCATTTCCTGCAGTCGATCACGGCGTTCCTGAGACGCCGCCTGCGGAACGGCCCGGTCGCGTTCGATGGGAAACCCGCACCGGAGGCGGGTTCATCCCGATGGCTCCCGATGATGGCGGGCCTCGCGGGGCTGCTGATCGCGTTCAGCGGGCTGCTTAGGCCCCCGCCGCCGAGCGATCTCGACACGAGCGCCTTCGCCAGTCTCCCGGTCTCCTCGGGCGGGCGCATCAAGCCGATGGACACAGCGGCCCGATCGATGATGATGGTCGCGGGCGGCAAGCAGAGCGCGGCGTCGGATGACGGCGAGATCAGCGCCGTGCGTTTCATGATCGATCTGATCGCCAAGCCGGAGAACATCACGGGCGTCCCACTGGTGCGCGTGGACCACCCGGACGTGCTCGCGCTGATCGAGAAGGACCCTTCCCGGAGCGGGCGCATCCCGCTTGGCGAGATCGAGCCGCACTGGGAGGAGATCACGCGGCAGGCGAGCAACGCCCTCGGGGTGGAAGCGAATGAGCGGGACGGGTTCCAGCGCGCGGTCATCCAGCTGCACGACCGGGTGAACCGGGTGCTCGAGTATGCCCAGATGCGCCAGCCATACTCCATCCCGCCCCTCTCCCCGGATGGGAGCTGGCGTCCATTCCACGAGGCCTTCCTCGATGACCAGGGGGCCGAGTCTCCGCATCCCAGCGTGGCGTACCTGACCACGATCATGAACGCCGCGAACCAGGGGGACCCGGAGGGGTTCGAGGCGGGGGTCGATTCGTACACGCAGCTCCTCGAAGAGTCCATGCCGGGTGTGATGCGGAAGATGCGGATCGAGGTCTGGTTCAACCGGGCCTCGCTGTTCACCGGCACGACGGCGGTGTACATCCTCGCGTTCCTCTGCGCGTGCGGCTCGTTCATGGCTCGGGCCGGCACGAAGACATCCGGGCTCGCCGAGCGTTTGCGGGCGAGCTCCTGGGCCCTGCTCGTTGTTGCGGTGCTGGTGCACACGCTGGCGATCGCGCTGCGGATCTACCTGCAGGAACGCCCGCCGGTGACGAATCTCTACTCGTCGGCCATCTTCGTGGGCTGGGCATCGGCGCTCGCGGGCGTCTTCATCGAACGACTGTTCAGGATGGGCATCGCGGTGCTCGGCTCCGCGACGATCGGTGCGGCCACGCTGATCATCGCGCACAACCTCGGCAACGACGGCGACACCATGCAGATGATGCAGGCTGTGCTCGACAGCAACTTCTGGCTCGCGACACACGTCATCACGATCACGCTGGGGTATTCCGCAACGTTCCTCGCGGGCACGATCGCGGCGGTGTATCTCCTCGGCCGGGTCCTGACACGGGCGATCACGCCGGAGCGCGAGCGAGCGATGATCCGGATGGTGTACGGCGTCGCGTGCTTCGCCCTGCTGCTGAGCTTCGTCGGCACGGTTCTGGGCGGGATCTGGGCCGACCAGTCTTGGGGCCGGTTCTGGGGGTGGGACCCCAAGGAGAACGGCGCGGCGCTGGTGGTCCTGATCAACGCGATCATCCTGCACGCACGCTGGGGCGGGATGATCCGAGCGAAAGGCGTTGCGGTCCTTGCGGTCTCGGGCAACATCGTGACCGCCTGGAGCTGGTTCGGGACCAACATGCTCGGTGTCGGGCTGCATGCGTACGGCTTCATGGACTCCGCGTCGATGTGGCTGATGATCTTCGTGCTCTCGCAGGTTGCCCTGATGCTCAGCGCGTTGCTCCCCGGCGCACGTCCTGCCCTCAAGCCCACCTGATTTGCATTTACGGACTGCTTTATCTAAAATAGGGTGCACCCTCACCCGTACGTGAGACGCACCATGGCGAACGCACAGAACAAGCAATCCAGATCCCGATCGATCACGATACTCGCGCTTCTGTGCGCATCGTCACTGGGCGTCCTCGGGGGCTTGGGCGCATTCACCTTCGGGTACGGCGAGGGCACGGCCTATCTGAAGAACGACCCCGCCTCCTGCGCCAACTGCCACGTGATGCAGGCCCACTACGACGCGTGGGTCAAGTCCAGCCATCACGACGTTGCGACGTGCAACGACTGCCACCTCCCCCATGACTTCGGGGGTAAGTGGCTGACCAAGGCGGACAACGGTTTTTTTCACTCGCTCGCGTTCACGACGGGTGATTTCCACGAGCCCATCCAGATCAAGGAGCGGAACAGGCGAGTGACACAGAACGCGTGCCTGTACTGCCACGACGACCTCGTCAACCACATGCTCCCGACCGAGAGAGGCGGCGAGATGCAGTACTGCGTCCACTGCCACGGCGACGTGGGGCACGCCGGGCGCGAGTCCGGCTTCGGCGAGCGAGACTGAGCATGCCATTCATCCCCAAAGAGGACCCACGCATGATTCCTGAGGAACGAACAACACCCAAGAGCCGTTTGCCCAAGACCCGTTCCGGGCGTGCGATTCTGCTCGTGCTCGTGTTTATCGTCGCGGTCGTCGCGACGCTCATGGTCACGTGGGTGCTCATCACCATATTCGGGCACAAGCAGGACGCGCGCACGCCGTTCGTCCGCGTCACCGAGGTGACCGAGATCAGCACCGACCCCGAGCCCTGGGGCCAGAACTGGCCGCACCAGTTCGACGGTTGGAAGGCCACGGCGGGTGATACGTTCTACGGGGGCTCCAGCGCCCTGCCCGAGAGCAAGCTCGACACGTACCCCTGGCTCAAGCGTCTCTACGCCGGCTACGCGTTCAGCATCGACTACCGCGAAGCACGCGGGCACGCGTACATGCTCTACGACCAGGGCGTGACCGAGCGCGTGACCAAGAAGCCGCAGGCCGGGGCGTGCATCCACTGCCACGCGTCCAACACCGTGATGTACCGGCGTGTAGGCATGGAGGCGATGGGTCAGGAAGTCACCGATGAAACACTCGCGGCGGACTTCAACATGGAGGCCGTCATCCGCGGCTTCAAGGAGGTCAGCCAGCTGCCCTACGACGAGGTTCTGGCCTTGGTGATGCAGTCACCGGACGGCACACCGGGCGAGAACGAGCCCGCCGTGCCCCAGGCGCCGATCGGCGGGTTCACCGGCGAGTTCAAGGGCGAGGAAGTCCCAGCGGACCACCCGGCCCTCGGCGGCGGCGAGGCGCACCCCGTCTCGTGCATCGACTGCCACAACCCCGACACGATGGAAATCCGCGTGACCCGCCCGGGCTTTGTGCTCGGGATGGCGGCGCTCGCCGAGAGCGACGAGCCCACGCCCCACCTGCCCAGCGTCGAGCAGTGGCGCCGGGGCGACCGCACAGAGCCCTACGACCCCAACAAGGACGGCACCCGCCAGGAGATGCGTTCCTTCGTCTGCGGGCAGTGCCACGTGGAGTACTACTGCGCCAACAAGGACACGCTCGAGTTCCCGTGGGGCAAGGGGCTCAAGATGGAGCAGCTCGAGGCCCACTGGAACGAGAAAAAGTTCCCCGACGGGTCGGACTTCTACGACTACACCCACGGCGAGACCGGGGCCAAGATTCTCAAGGTTCAGCACCCCGAGTTCGAGCTCTGGAGCCAGGGCATCCACGCACGCAGCGGCGTGAGCTGTGCCGACTGCCACATGCCGTACCAGCGTGAGGGCGCGATGAAGGTTTCCAGCCACAACGTGCAGAGCCCCATGGAGAACATCAACAACGCCTGCCAGCAGTGCCACAACGACGACGAGGGCACGCTCCGCGAGAAGGTCGAGACCATCCAGAGCCGCACCCTGGCCCACATGGACCGGGCCGCGGCGGCGATGACCGATATGCTCGACGCGATCCTGGAGGCCAAGGCCGCGGGCGCGACCGAGAAGCAGCTGCAGCCGATCTACGACCTGCAGCGCAAGGCGATGTGGCGTCTGGATTACATCAGCAGCGAGAACTCCCGCGGGTTCCACGCGGACCAGGAGGCCGTGCGTATCCTCGGCGAGTCCATTGACTACAGCCGCCAGGCCCAGGCGCTGGCCAACCGCCTGCGGGCGCCCGAAGCCCCGAGCACGGAGGGCATCGAGACCGAGCCGGTGCAGGGCGTGACGCCCACGGAGAGAGCACCCATCGAGGATTGAGCCCCCGCTGCCGCTCGGAATGGATCGATCGGACCACACAAGCAACACGCCCTGACCGCTTCGTCACGGTGTATTGTGATCTTTGGCCTTCACCGACATTCGACGCGCTGGTCGGATCTGGCATGCACGAGCCACATCGCGTCTTTTATCGTGAACCCCATAGCTAGGCGTTGAAAACGCTAAGAAGCCCCCGCGATTCAACGGGGGCTTCCGGAGCACTTCAATCTACTCGCGTTTGATCAGCGGCAGCCGCTCTGGAACTCAGTCAGAAATACCGAGACATCGAAGAAGTTGAACTGTCCATCGTCGTTGAAATCGGAAGCCGGATCGTTTGATAGGTAGCCGGCGAGGAACTGGGAGACATCGAAGAAGTTCAGGTCTCCGTCACCGTTCATATCCACGCGGCAGGGCGGAGCGTCTTCGACGAAGGGCCAGAAGCCGCCTTCAATCGTGTACCCCAGTCCGTTCCCGGTTGGACCGGGCGCGAACTGGCCGATCGTGCCGGTGATGGAGTACTCTCCTGCGGTGGAGGGTACCGCGGCACCCCCGAGGCTGAGCTGGGACAAGGTGATTTCGTAATCGCTTGCGATTGCGGTTGAAGTGAGCGTCATGAACGCGAGTATCGGTAGCAGTTTCGTGTATCTCATGTCTGATCTCCTTTGTTCAGTTTCCGAGAATCAGTGTTTCTGAGTTTGATCTCGCTCGGATCAGAACCTCGTTGCCGGATCCGGGATCACCCCATCCGAGCTGATTTGCCAGCGGATCGATCCAGGCGCCCGGGTATGTGACGAGTTCCAGCCGTCCTGCGTAACCTCTTGTTTGCGCGATGAGGCTGATATTGATCACCGAGTTGTAAACCGGGAAGCCGGGGACTACTTCAACAGCACCGGCGAAGACGGAATGGATGCTGTCGCCGAACCCATAGTCATCGAGCTTCTCGATGAACTGAACCTGCCCGTTGCCGATCAGAGGGAGCACCCCGCCACCGAGATTTGGGTCCTTGTAGAGCAGAATCATGTGCCCGAGAGGTGCTCGGAAACGGAGCGAGTCGGGTTCATCCCCCCAGCCGTCCTCGGCGTCGAGGTTGAACCAGTTCTCATGACCGAAGTCTGCCTTGTCGAGCATGAAGCTCTTGTCGGGGCTTGTGCTGTCCCAGCCCTCGTTGTCGTTGTAGAACTCGATCCAGGTGTCACCGGACGGGTCACGCCCGTTGATCGTGGAGACATCGTACGAGCGGAGCTCGCCCGCCCGGATGGCGTTGCTGGGGCCGTCGTTTTCGTGCTCTGTCGTGTAGAGAATGAGCTGCCCGGTCGGCGAAACATAGTACCCACCCGACGCCGCGGCGTTTCCGGTACGCGGATCATCGAGCTTGAGCTTCCGCTCCTCACGGTAGATCAGGTTGAACTGATTCCCTGAGCTTGTGACTTCGAAGAGCCCGGCCAGATGTTTTCCATCGTCATCATCGAAAGCGCTCGTGTTGTCCGTGGTCGCCAGGAAAAGGCGCCGGTCGCTCTGACGGATGAAGTTCATCGTCTGCCATTTTTCCCAGTTGTCCTGAACGCTCTGGGAGACACCGGGGTCGTTCACATTCCAGACATCCCGTAAGATGAGCTGCAACCCCGGGTTGAACAGGTCTGTCGCGCTTGTTTCATACCATTCAATCGTCTGCGTGTCCCCACCCGACACCGCCAGCAGGTAGGTCGCGGTGACGGGGTCCTTCGCCATCGCGAAGACACCGACCTTGTATGAGAAGAAGAACTCATTGATCACTCGGGGGTTCGCCGGGTCGATCACATCGATGAAGACGAGCGAGCCGGTATCGGACCCCGCTGGCCATGCGCGTTCCATGGGGACCACGAGCACATCGTCTACGAGCTGCATCCCGCCGGCATGCATCCACCCGGTGCGATTGCCCGTGCCGTCGAAGACCATGCTGGTCTCGACGATATCCGTCGCGGGCGGGGGTGTATCCTTGAACGAAGCGCTGGGATGCAGGATGTTCGAGCGGAGGCGCTCGCCGTGCTTGGGACGGCTGCCCATCCGAGCGAACACGATTTCCGCGGGATCGTCCGAGCAGTCAAAGCCGCAGAAGGTGCATGCAGCCCGATGACCGCTCCGAGAGACGATGAGGTACGGTGTCCCATCGAGCCCGTAGTGGCGGACCACGCCCTGGTAATGCTTGCAGAGGGTCGCATCCTGCCCGACACCGATACTGATGCTGATCGGGTCGGGGTGGTGGGCGGTTTGCTTGAACTGACTCACTACATCGTCAACGGTGTACCCGCCGGGCGGGGGCAGTTCAGGCTGGGCGAGCGTCGCGGCGCCGAAGCATGACGCGGCGGCGAGTGAGAGCATGGTCTGTGTCGTTGCATGGAATCGCATGACACGCTCCTTTCGTGCGTAGGTTTATTGGAGATTGACGAGGACGAGGACCAGCCCACGGCCTTCTTCCAGCGTGGTCATCGCTTTGCCGATGGTGGCACCGAAGGCGCGAGAGCGATCATCTGCCCGCATCGCGTGCCCCGGGGTGTTGCTCGTGGTGAGCATGTCGCCGGGGGTGATGGGCCCGTTCGCATCGGCGTCCACATAGCACCACACGCGGCCCGTCAGGGCGACCGGGTGCTCACCGTCGGCGATGGTGCCCTCCTGCGACAGTGTCATCGCGGGGTTGATCCCGTTCGCACCGCTGACGATCCCCGCCACCCGGTGGTTGTACTCGGTGGTGCTCAGCTCCAGCGCCCCCGGAGTTCCCGGGTCGATGGCGACGACCATCCCGGGCAGGACCTCGATGTCTGACGCGATATCGAATGGCTCGGCGATATCAGCCCCCCCGATGAGCCGCACGCCCTCGGAGCGGATGATGCCGCGTACATCCAGCTCGTCCTGTGGGTTTGTCGTGCCGATACCGACCTTGCCTCGCCGAACGAAGAGATCCTTCACTGAAATACCATCACCGATGCTGATCGAGCTTGATCGGTTCTGCACCCCAATCAGAGAAACTGCGTACGGAGCGGTGGTGATCTTCTGACGATCCCCGACAACGATCCAATCACCGTTGCCATCGCGGATCTCGATCTCCAGCCAGAGCTGCGTACTGTCCCAAAGACTGCTGCCCCAGTTGAGCTCAACCTGAAAGAGCCCACCTACAACTTCGACCGTATCGAGACGACCGGGCGTGTGCTGGTTCCCCTGACCAGTCGTGGGGTGATCCCATAACGCGAACCGGAACTCGCGCGTGTCTGTTACGGGCTGCCCCTGGAACTTCAGCACGCCCTGATACGTGACCGATGGTTCCAGATCGTCGGCGTGCGTATGCGTCGTGAGCATGCCAACGCTTGCTGCTGCCAGAAGCGCCGCGATACCGAGTGATTTCATTGACTGTTTCATGTCTGCCCTTTCGTTGCGAAGCCCGATGTGCCCTGTCATTACACGAGCAGGGATCCCTCACAGAACAGACGAGATCGGGCCGGAGAAACGGAAACACGAAACCCAAATTTGAGGGGAACAGTTCAAATACGGCGTTGTGGGCCCTGAATCGATGCGGTAAACTCTGAATCTACTTATGGGGACACGGCAAACAAACAGCGAAAATGACCCCGATCGTCTTCTGGATCAGCGGGAGTTGATCCGTCATACCTACGACGAGCTCCGCCGTCTGGCCTCGGCCTATCTGGGCAACGATCAAGCCCGGCACACCCTCCAGCCCACGGCGATTGTCCACGAGGCGTACCTTCGTGTCTCCCGGAATACCGGGCTCGTGGTCGAGTCGAAGACCCACTTCTTCCGGCTGGCCGCCAAATCCATGCGACATATCCTCAGTGACTATGCAAAGTCGAAACGCACCGAAAAACGGGGCGGTGATTGGCAGCGTGTGACACTGTCCGGTATCGGCACGGACGATGGGGATGCAGTCCACGATGCGAGCGACATCAGCGATGCGCTCAACAAACTCGAATCTCAATCACCACGGCAGGCAGAGATTGTCGAACTGCGATTCTTTGGCGGTTTGAAGGTCGAAGAGATCGCCGACCTGCTGGGGGTGAGCGATCGGACCATCCGGAACGAATGGCGCGTCGCAAGGGCGTGGTTGCAAGCAGAACTGCGGCGAACGGACGAGCGTGAGTGATTCACAGCATCAACTGATTACTGAGATCTTTCTCGGGGCGTGCGAAGTTCCCGTCAGCGAGCGGATCGCATTCGTGCGAGCGCAAGCGGACGGCGACGAGACGGTGATCCGGCGCGTCATGGAGATGCTCGAAGCGGATGAGACCAGCGGAGCGCTGCTCTCCGATGATCTCATCGATTCGGGCTCTCATTTCTCAGATGCGCTCGGAGTCCCTCCTTCAGCCCCGCCGGAGCGGATCGGCCAGTTCGATATCGTGCGCGAGATCGGGCGGGGCGGGATGGGCATCGTGTATGAGGCGAAACAGGCCTCTCCCGCTCGGTCGGTCGCGATCAAAGTGATCCGCAGCGGGATGTCGAGCGCACTCGCCAAGGCCCGGTTCGAACGCGAGGCGGAGCTGCTCGGGCGACTGCAGCACCCCGGGATTGCGCAGGTGTACGAGGCGGGGCGCACACCCGAACCCAATGGTGGGCAGCCGTATATCGCGATGGAACTCGTGGACGGGACCCCGATCAACCGGTACTGCAAAGTTCAAGAGCTGCGCACGCACGAGCGGCTTGAGCTGATCGCAATGATTGCGGATGCCCTGCAGCACGCGCACCAGAAGGGAATCATCCATCGGGATCTCAAGCCGGAGAACATCCTGGTTGTGGGTGGCAACCTTCCCCAGCCGAAGATTCTTGACTTCGGCGTCGCGCGGGTCAGCGGTCACGACTCGCTCGCGCCCCTCACGGTGCAGGACCAGCACCAGATCATCGGTACGCTCGATTACATGAGCCCCGAGCAGGTATCCGGCTCCGGTGATATCGATATCCGAACGGACATTTATGCGCTGGGGGTGATGGCGTACGAGCTGATGACCGATGAACGTCCGTTCGATGTGAGCGGGCTGCCCATTGTCGCGGCAGCACGGAAGATCGAGCAGGGATCGGCCAGGCGTCCATCATCGATCGTCCGTGGGCTGCGAGGTGATATCGAAACGATCATTTCCAAAGCGATGTCACCGGACTTGCAGGATCGGTATCAATCCGCGGCTGAACTGAGCGCCGATATCCGTCGCCATCTGCGAGGGGAGCCGATCATGGCGCATCCCCCGACCACGCGTTATCTGATGTACAAGTTCGCTGCACGGAACAAGGCGTTATCGCTTGTTTCTTGCGGTGCGCTGATGCTCCTTGTCGGCGCCTTGATCTTTACAAGCATCGCGCTCGGGAGAGCACGGGATAAGACCCGACTGTCCGAGGCACTCTACGAGTTCATGACCGTCGAGATGCTGCAGCAGGCGGACCCGAACCTCAATGAAGAAGGCGACCCAACACTGCGGATGGTTCTGGACCGCGCGAGCGAACGCCTCGACACACAGTTCGAAGAAGACCCCGAGATCGAGCTGAAGCTACGGGAAACCATGCGGGTCGCGTATTCATCACTCCGATTGTTTGAAGAAGCAGCGGATCATGCCGAGCGGATTGTTGATCTCTCAGCAGGCCTGTACGGAGCGAACGATCTGCGGACCATGCACAGCAAGCACAACCTCTCGACCGCGTACATCGACCTTCACCGATTGGAAGAGGCGATGGAGCTCTGCGAGGAGGTGGTCGCCCACCACAGGAAGCACTTTGGCCCCGAACACCCGGCCACCCTGCAGATCATGAACAACCTAGGCGGCTGCCTGCTCCGTCTCGGTCGCCTCGAAGAAGCGGCACCGGTCCTTGAGGAAACCCTTCGTGTGAAGAAAATCGTTCTTGGTGAGGATGACCTCAGCACCCTGACAACGAAACAGAACCTTGCGGGCGTGAGACTCCAGACAGGTGAACTCTCTGGTGCCGAACAGTTGTTTCGGGAAGTTGCAGAGCAACGGGCCAGCTCGCTCGGTGACTCCCACCCCTCCACGGCAGCTTCACGCTACGCTCGGGCATACACGCTGGTGAGAATGGATCGCTTCGAAGAAGCACAGGATGTTGCTGAGCGCGGGATCGAATCGCTCGGGACGCGGGTGGAGGACGATCATCCGATCCGGCTGAACCTGCAACTCATCCTCTATGAAGCTATTGCCGCGAGTGGAGATGCTGCACAATCGTGGGCGCTCGCCCAGCAGGCCGCCCCGCAGTTCCGGGGGAATGAGCAGCTGTACCGGGTGTGGTTGCGTAACTGCGCAGCCGTCGCCTTCGAAGCCGGGGATGCGTCCAGCTCAGTCACACTTTATGATGAATACCTCACCAGATTCGTTGATCAAGAATCTCCCCAAAGTGCTGCGAGCATGTATGAGCGATACGCGGCCGCACTCATCGCATCGGGCAGCATTGATGAAGCTCTCGGCGCATTGCGAAGCGCGCTCGATCTGATCGAAGGGCAGCCAGAGTTCGATGAGCTGCGAGAAGCGCTCAATGATCAGATCAGCCAGCTCCAGTCATAGCAGGTGTGCATCGAACTGATACTGATATCACGCTGGCGGAGCACTCAGCATGCTCATCACAGACAGCCGGCGTTAAACGCGTTGAGAAACAACGATACGTCGAAGAAGTCAAACACGCCATCTCCGGTCATATCTGCCAGCGGGTCCATCGCGTTGAACGCGTTGAGGAACGCGCTGACATCGAAGAAGTCGAGCACCCCGTCGCCGGTCAGGTCCGGGGAACATGCCGAGCCGAACGTGAACCGTGTCGCGAGCAGATCGGTGCTGTTCCCAACGCCGAACGCGTACAAGCGGCCCAGGCCGTCCAGCCCGACCGAATAGAACTGGTCGCCATCCTCGCTGGAGGGCTCAGAGAACTCAAACACGCTCATATCGACTACATCACCATTCGCGGTGTCATACGCAAGGACGAGCGCATCCGTATCAAACATCTGACCGGTCAGGGCATCCGCGTTTGTGTGCCCGAACACGTACAGTCTGCCATCCCCGCCCACGCGGAGTGCAACACCGTATTCGGAATCCCCAATACCCTGGTCGCCGAACTCACTCAGCCAGAGGACGGCGCCGCTCTGCCCATCGTACGCGATCGTGATCAGGTTCTCGTTGTTGTTGCTGTCGTCGCCATCGGGATCGGTTGCGCCCGTCGCGTAGATGGTGCCGTCGGGGCCTTCGGTGATGCCCCCAAAGAACTCATCCTGGCCCGGGTCCACCAGCGTCACCCACCGCTGATCCCCGGTCACCCCGTCGATCCGCAGCACGACCCACTGGCGATCGAACCCGAACGGCCCGGAGATATACACGATCGCATCACCGTTCGAAGCGAGGATGAGATCACGCACCGACTCGTTCGCCGAGGTACCGTACTGATTGACCCAAATGGTGCTCCCCGTGTCACCGTCGTACTTGATAGTGAAGACGTCGTTGCTGCTGCTGCCCGCCTTTGCGCCCCCACTGACTATCACGTGACCTTCCGGCGTCACAACGACCTCATCACCATCATCGTTCTCAAAGAGGAACGGGCCAACCCCCGTGTAGTATCGGCGCCAGATCTCGTCGCCATCCGCGGAGAGCTTCACGGTCCCGATATCGCGCTGCTCGTCGGGCGTGTCGAAACCACCGGTCGCGACCACACCCCCGTCTGGCGTGCCCGCGATATCCATCGGGTTATCGATCCCGGTATCACCCCCATCGATGAACCGACGCCAGATCTCGTCGCCGGTTTGCGCGTCATACTTGATGATGACATAGTCGGCATCCCCGAATCCCGGCACAGAACTCCGCCCCAGCACGTAAACGCACGTCTCGTCCCATGACAACGCGATCCCTGCGGGGACATCCTGCTCAAGCGGGCCGGCATACCGTGAAAACCAGCCGACGGTGCCGTCCGCGTTGACCCGGTGCACGCCTAAGTCATCGATGAAGCTGATGCCGGAGAGTATGAAGCTCGTGCCGTCGGAGGCGGTGACGCTGCTCGCGTACCTCAGGTTCAGCGACGCGCTCGACGGGATCAGCGTCACCCAATCGGGCGTGATATCCGCGTACGAGTGCGCACACACGCCGCTGATCGCCATGGCAGCGATGATAGGCTTCCTGACCTTCAATACATGCTGTTTCATCTGTGTCCTGACTATGCCACCCCAGGCCTCGCAACGTGCCTGGGATCTCACCCGCATCATGAGCAACCACCAGAGAACGCGTTGAGGAACGCGCTGACATCAAAGAAATCGAAGCTGCCGCTGTTGTCGAAGTCGGGCATCGAGTTGACGAAGATCGACACGTCAAAGAAATCGAGCACACCGTCGTTGTTGAGATCCGCGGGGCAACCGCCGCAATCGACGAGCCGCTGCGTGATCCCATCGCTGAGCCCGTTGGACTGACCCGCCGCCCAAACCTCGCCGTCGACCGTCGTCATCGATCGGAACCAGGTGCCGAAGTCGGTGAGTTCCGATTCGGGGATCACGGCCCAGTCACTGCCGTCCCAGCGCATGATCAACGCATGCGGGTACCCATCCGCGTCTGCCTGCGTTCCCGCCGCGTACACCTCCTCGGGCCCTTTCGCGGTGACGCCTCGGAGTTCCGCGCTGTGTTCAAAGACAGGAACAGGAATATTGCTCCAGTCGCTCCCGTCCCAGTGAAGGATGAGCGGGATCGTCACCTGCCTCGCAAGGTCGTAGTCGTATCCGGCGGCCCAGGCATCCTCGGTCGTGATCGCATCGATCGACGTGATGCTCGAAAACTGTTCCGAATCAACGATCTGTGTCAGATCGTACTGGGACCACGCGGACCCGTCCCATCGGATCAACATTGCGGCCGGGCCAAACCCGGTCCCGACCTCCTGCGCGACCCCGCCGGCCCACGCATCATCCTCGCTAGCGCCGTCGATCGCGCGGATGTAGTTGTAACTCCGCCCCCCGGTCTCCGCCAGGGGCGGCACAAACACAACCTCCCACGAACTACCGTTGAGCCGGGCGGCCATGGGATACGTCGACGCCGCGGGTGGGGGGAGCTCTGACCACTTATACCCGCACGCCCAGACATCGTCTCCTGCCTTCCCGATCGTATTGAAGCCGCTCCCGCCCGCGTACGCCGGGGAGAGCATCAGCTCCCAGTCCGATCCGTCCCACCGCATCGACTGCGCGAGTGATGAACCCGATGAGGGGTTGTATGTGCCCACCGCGATCGCGTCATCGGGCCCGAGTGACTGAACACCGTGGAGCACCTGATGTTCACGCAGCACGCTTGGCTGGGGCACCTCGATCTCACTCCACGAACCGCCATCCCAGTGCGCTGCGTAGTTCATCGTGCGGGTATCGGTCTGCGTGAAAATAAACCTGCGCCCGACAGCCCAGATGGAATCTGACGCGGCCCCATCGATGCTGTACAGAAGCACGCTCCCCTCCGGGTTCGGCGTGGTTTCAAGATCCCAGGGGCAGTCCTGCGCGGCGCAAAGCCCGGCGGTGACTGTCAGTGCGGTTATCAGTGCGCTGTTCATATCGAATCTCTCCGAAAATGCTCGTGTGTGTACGATTCAACCGCTGCAAGAATCATGCCAGCACATTGATCGCCTCTGCACGCCTTCAGCGGGTAAGGAGCGTCGTGCACCGGCCACCACTGGCCGTTCCGACGGCGATTGGCCATTATCCAACAGCAAGGACGCGAGAGCAAGGTTTCACCCCAAGTCAACCCAACCCGCCCTCGTGCGACACGATGCGACTCCTCAGGGGCAACCCGCGTTGTAGGCATTGAGGAACGCCGAAACGTCAAAGAAGTCAAACCCGCCGTCGCCCGTCATATCCGCCAGCGGATCCATCGCGTTGTAGGCGTTGAGGAATGCGCTCACATCGAAGAAGTCCAGCACCCCATCACCCGTGAGATCCGCGACGCACGCCCCCTCAACCGAGACGCACGCAGAGAACTCGCTCGTCTCCCCCGTCGAAGCCCGCGTCGCCGTCGCGGTCACGACCTCACCTTCGCTGGTCTGCGCGGGGAGCGAGACCGAGAACAGGGCGCTGCCGGTCGCATCGGTGCTGACCATCGCCGAACCCAGGTAGACCCGGCCTTGCCCGAACCCTGACGCGTCGCACTGCGGGCTGGAAAAGAACTCGATGACGTAGGTTTGGCTCGATGCGCTGTGCAGCGTCCCCTCGACTGTGGTCACGCTCCCCGACGACGTGGCGGACACGAGCTCAGGGAAGTTCTGCAGCCCGTTCGCGCCCATGTCGGCATCCATAACGTCGTTGGGTGTGGACCCGAAATCCCACGTATTGGGCATAAGGTCGATGCCGATGTCACCGTTGCCGAAGATCGAGTTGCCCGAGACCCGCACGTGCGCGATAGAAGGCACGCCGGGCGGGTACATCATGAGCACGCCGGTGGAGTCGTGACCTGCGATCATGTTTCCCTCGCCGGGGCCCTGCCCTCCAATGACGATATCGCCAGCGTCCTCGAATGCGTCCGCCGAGACCCACACGCCGTGCTTCCCGCCCAGTACCGGCTCTCCAATCGCGTTGAGCCCCATGGTGTTGCCCTGGATGATGATGTTCTCACCGCCCTCATACAACCCCATGTAGATGTCCACCCCGTACTCCCCGCCACCGAACGCGTTGCTCGCGTCCACAGCGATCAGGTTGTCCAGGATCTGCAGGTTATGGTTAAAGCTGTGGATCGCGATCCCCGTCGTGCACGCGCGATTGGAGATGCCCATTCCGTCGGGGGTGGTTCCGATATAGTTGTTCTGGATGAGGTTGCCGTCGGTGTAGTAGAGCTCGATGCAGTCGCCCGACGGCACGCCATGCTCCCCGTAGTTCCCAAAGCCGGTGATGAAGTTCCGATCCGCGGGGTCGGGCCCGCCGATGACATTGCCCGTCGCGGGTGAGATCGTCCCCAGCCCGGTCATACGCACACGCTCGGTCACGTTCCGCACCACCCTACAGTTGTTGGAATAGGTGATGTTGATGTTGTCGGCCTCGTTGTCGTGCGCGTACCCGTTGGTCGCGTTCACGAAACGGATATCCATACCGCCCGTGTTGCCATAGACCTCCGACCCATCCCCGCCCAGCTCGACACGCGAGGCGTGAATGCCGGTGACGATCGTGTCGCCCCCGTTGAGGTAGGTCTGCAGCGGCAGCAGGATCTCGTGTCCCTCGGCGTTAGTATCGCCGGTGAACGCGGTCTGCGTCGTCCCGTTAATGACCACCGGCTGGGCCGCGCTCAGCGTCGTCCCCTGCAGGATCACCAACCCCGGGAAGATGTCGGGCAGGTACCATCGCTCCTCCGGGATCTCGAACCCTATGGTCTGCCGCCCTGGCTCGTTGTCCGATACACGCAGCGCTTCGCGGAACGACACCACCCCGTCGGGGCCGGGCAGGTCCGCCATGGTCGCGCCGATCGGGATATCCACCGCGTTGGCGGTCGTGGTCACGGTGATGGTCTGGGCCACCGTCGTCGACGAGATCGTGAAGAGCATGATGGCCTGTAGAGTTCTCATTGCGTGCGTCCCGTGGTTCGAGTTTCCCGCGCTGCCCATCGCGTGGGACACGCGATCCGACTATGGCGGCTCGTGAACAGACCTGCAAAGACAGTGCCAACCAAATATTCGCATTACCGCGCCTATTTGAACATTAAACGCGCACCGATGTCAAGCATCAGGTCGAAAAGGCAACAGTTTTGGCCAGCCCGGCAGTCGATGGCTCACCGCAGCCGCCGCATACAGCTCAAATCACGCCCACGTGACGCAGCGCCCGCTCGAACTGGGCCCAACGGTCCTCAAGCGTCCCCGTGTAACCCAGACTCACGCGAACGAGCCCCGGCTGGATGCCCGCCTCGCGCAGCTCATCTTCGGTGAGCTCCGACGAGGTGCTGCTCGCCGAGCAGGACATGAGCGAGTCGAAGTAGCCCAGACTCACGGCCAAGTACCCGAACGACTCCTGCTGCTGCAGGTAGTTCATGAAGTCGAAGGCCCGCTCAGATGTGCCAAGGTCGATCGCGAAGAGCCCGCCGAACCCGAAGCCCTCGTTGACCAGCCCCGTGAGCAGGTCGTGCTGCGGGTGGGTGCTCAGCCCCGGGTAGGCGACGGGGATGCCGAGCTGCGCGAGCTGGGCCGCGAAGTACATGGCCCGACGCGAGTGCTCCTTCATCCGCAGCCCCAGGTGGGGCAGACGCAGCGACAGGTCGAACGCGACACGCGGGTCCATCGTCGGGCCCAGCAGCATGATCGAGCCGGTGTGCAGGTCCATGAGCTGCGAGATGAAGTCCTTGCTCGCGCAGACCGCCCCGGCGATGATGTCCGAGCAGCCGCCGATGAACTTGGTGAGCGAGTGGACGACGATGTCCGCGCCGTGCTGGGCGGGGCTCATGATCATGGGCGAGAAGGTATTGTCCACCACCAGCTGCGCGCCCGCCTTGTGCGCGATGTCGGCCAGTTGCGGGATGTCTGCCACGACCATCGTGGGGTTGGAGATCGACTCGGTGTAGACGACCTTCGTCTTGTCGCTCATCGCGCCCCGCACGGCGTCCATGTCCCCGATGTCCACGAACTTCACCTTGATGCCGGTCTTGAGCGGCAGGTACTCCTTGAGCAGCGCGAAGGTGCCGCCGTAGATCGCGTTGGATGCGACGATCTCGTCGCCGGGCCCACAGAGCTGCATGATGGCGCAGGCGATGGCGCTGATGCCCGAGCTGGTGGCGTAGCCGGCCTCGGTGCCCTCGATGGCCGCGAGGTAGCGCCCAAGGACGTACACCGTTGGGTTGAAGTGGCGCCCGTAGAGGTAGCACCCGCCTGTATCGGGCCCCATGCGTCCCTGGAAGATCTCCGGCATGATCCCGGCCTCCATGACGGTGTAGGTCGTGGACGCCTCGATGGACATGTTGACGCCGCCGTGCTCGCCGAACTCGTGGCGGACGCGGGATAACGACTGGATGGGATCGAAGGCCATGCGCTGCTCCTCTGGCGGGCTAAAGCAGCCGCCGCGAGCATCGTATCGGCTACTTGATGCGGGTCATCCAAGACCGATCGTCCAATCGGGCAGCAAGCTTCTTCGTGCCTCCCCCGCCCTGGCGGGGGAGGTGCCGAGTCTTCGAGGCGGAGGGGGTCTTCTAAAGTGCGTGGAGTGCGCAAGACCCCATCCGATCCGCCCACGGCGGACCACCTTCCCCACGGGGTGGGAAAGGCAAGGAGACCGACACGCGAACAGCAACTCGAAGGAAGGAAGCGTCTGTCATGAGACTGGGAGCGACCCCTTCCTTCCTTTGGGACGGGTGGCCCGATGGAACCGTCCGCGGTTCCTTCGGGAACGGGGACGCTGGGCACTCGATCACACCGGATGTGGTTGCCTTGCAATCCCGAAGGAGACTGCGTCTCCATCGGGCCACTCGGACAGGTACTGCATCACTCAATCAAATAGCGACGCACAATCCTCCAGGCGTGCCCCGCTCCCGTCCGCCACCGCGAACCTCGCGCCGGGGAACATGGCCGCCGAGCCATACGCACCATCCTTGCGCAGCGCGTACAGGATCACATTGAAGTTCGGGCGCTCGGCATCGCGCATCAGGCGCTTCTGACGCTTCGAGTTCGACACGATCGATTTGAGGACGCGCAGGCACGCATCGGTCGGGCTGAGCCCCAGGCCCATGGCCTGCACGATCGCGAACGAGCCGCAGGACTGGATGACCGCTTCGCCCCGACCCGTCGCCCCCGCGGAGCCGATGTCATTGTCCACATACATCCCCGCGCCGATGATCGGCGAGTCGCCCACCCGCCCCGGGATCTTGTAGCTC
Source organism: Phycisphaerales bacterium UBA1924 (assembly GCA_964229845.1). Classification (GTDB taxonomy): domain Bacteria; phylum Planctomycetota; class Phycisphaerae; order Phycisphaerales; family UBA1924; genus UBA1924. The sequence goes on along the minus strand of CAXREY010000028.1, from coordinate 47,169 downwards.
AATCCGCTGGTCGTCGTGCACGCCGAGACGTTGCCGCTGGTATCGACCGCCCCGCAGTGGATGGTGCCGTAGGTAAAAGGGACCGGTTGATTCTGATCTGAGGCACCGACCTCCGTCCCCTCCTCGTTCCAGTCCATCTGATCGGGGTCGAGCCAGTCGTCTCGCTCCGACTGGTTCTGCTTCCATCGCAGCCAGGCCTTGCGGGCCTTGTCCGTGAGGAGCTCCTCATGGGGGAAGCCGTGGGCACGGGCGAACTCGTACGCCCCCTTCCCAACGATCATCACGTGATCGGTCGTCTGGAGCACCTTCAAGGCGACCTGCGCCGGATGCTTGATGTTCTCGATGCACGCGACGGAGCCGGCCTTGTGCGTCGGACCGTGCATAACCGACGAATCGAGCTGGACCACGCCCCGCTCATTGGGCAGCCCGCCGTAGCCGACGGTCATGTCCTGCTCATCGGCCTCGGCGATGCCCACACCCTCCACCACCCCAAGCACGGGGTCGAGCCCCTCACGGATCCGCTGCACCGCCCGCGCCACCGCAGGTCGCCCGTTGGCCGAGGAGATGCTCACGGGCGATGCGGGCCCGCCCCACTCCTTTGCCTGCGGCTGCGTCTTGGCCGCGGCTGCGACCCCGCCCAGCGCGCCGATGGCACCGACGCCCGCAACGGATGATGTTTTCAGGAACTGACGGCGTGTATGGTCGTGGCTCATACCCCGAATATACCCGATAGACACTACCTCGTGTCACTCCTACCCACGCAGCGCCTCGATCCGAGCCATCCGTGCCCGGCTCCGCTCTACACGCTCGTGCTCGCTTCCAAACGTCGCCTCCAGCACCGGCTGCGTCCGCTCGATCGCGTCGTGTGCCGCGTCCAGCTCGCCCAGTTCGATCAGGCACGCGGCAAAGTTATTGCGGAAGATAGCCGTGTAATAGTGCTCCTGCGGCAGCATCGTGTCGCACATGCCCAGCAGCTCCTCAAACATGGGCTTGGCCTCCGCCGCACGCCCGTTGCCGACCAGCAGCATCGCCAGGTTGTTCAGCGGGGCCCACGTCTCCGGGTCGAGCCCACCCTGACCGTTGCGCCGAGACTCGATGGTCTCACGGTAGAGCTCGACGGCCTCGTCGATCTGCCCCAGGTCCTCCAGCAGGTACGCCAGGTTGCCCTTGAGCACGAGCGTCCGCGCATCTCGCTCGCCGAACCGCACGCTGTAGCCGGCCAGGGCATCGCGCGTCAGCGGCTCGGCCTCTGCGAACTCGCCCTCCGCGATCAACGCCGCCCCCAGGTTCCCCATCGCCAGCAGCGTGGAGTAATGATCATCACCCAGCACACGCCTGCGACGCTCGACGACCTCGCGCAGCATGGCGATCGCCTCGGCGTTTCGCCCGAGCTTCTGGATCGTCCCCGCGAGGATGTTCTGGGCCACCAGCGTCTGGGGGTGGTCCTCGCCGAACACGCGGATGCGTGCCTCGTACACCCGGCGCATGAGCTCCTCGCTCTCCGCGAGACGCCCGATGTCCTTGAGCGCCTTGCCCCGGTTGTTCATAATGGTGAGCGTCTCGCGGTGGTCCGGCCCCAGATGCGTCCGCAGGACTTGCTCGCCGCGTGTCCACAGGTCGAGCGCCCGGTCGTGATCACCGCGTGCCAGCGCGATCCGTGCCCGCTCCGACATCACCTTGCCACGCTCGACCGGGTCGTCGAGGGGCTCGATCACGACGGCCGCCTGCTCGACCAGCTCCTCCGCCCGGTCGTACCGGCCGAGGTCCATCAGTACCAGCGCGAGCGTACGCTTCGCGTCGCTGGTCAGCACCGCGTCATCTCCCAGCTCTTCGATGCACAGCTCGAGCATCCGCTCCGCCTGGTCCCGGGCACGCTCCAACTCGCCCAGGCTCAGGTACGTGTTGCTCATGGCCATCCGCAGCGTCGCGTTGATGTCCGGCTGATCCACAAACTCCTGATCCAGCGTCAACGCCGACGTGTCCAGCAGCTCCCGCACCGTCAGCTCGCTCCCGAGCGACTGCTCCGGGTCCGCGCTCATCAGCATGTTGTTCATGTACACGTTGATCGCCACGGCCCGCCGGCGCTGGGCCTCTGCGGCCACCAGCGCTTCCTCCGCACGCTGCGTCTCAAGACGGGCGGCGTTCCACCCGCGCGTCGCACGCGCGGCCTGCCAGCTCACCCCCACCACGCCCGCGGCGATCGCGATCAGCGCCACCGAGCTGATGGTGACCAGCCCCCGGTTGCGCTTCACGAACTTGCGGGCCCGGTACATGCCCGAGGCGCCCATCGCTTCCACCGGCTCATCGTTGAGCAGTCGGCGGATGTCCAGCCCCATCGCCAACGCACTCTCGTATCGCTCCTCCGGGTCAGTCGCGATTGCCCGGGCAATGATCGCGTCGAGCTCACGCCCCAGCCCCGCGCCCGGAGGCGAGCCCGACCACGGCAGCTGCTCGATCATGCGTAACGCATCGTCGATGGTCAATCCGCTGAGTTTGTACGGACGTTCTCCGGCCAGCAGTTCCAGCAGGATCACCCCCAGCGCGTACACATCACAGCGACCATCGATCAGCGGATCCCCGCGCAGCTGCTCCGGGCTCATATAACCCAGCGTCCCAACCTGGTCGGGCATGTCCGTGTCGCTGCCGGTGATCTTCGCCACACCGAAGTCCAGGATCCGCGCCCGACCGCCCTGATCCACGAGGATATTCGCCGGCTTGAGGTCCCGGTGCAGGATACCCCGACGGTGCGCCGCATCGACCGCCTCACAGATCGATATCATCTTGCCAAGCAGCAGGCGTCGATCGATCCGCTTGGCATACCGGTCGAGCGACTCGCCCTGAACCAGTTCCATCGCAAAGTACGGGTACGTCCGCCCCTCGAGTTCCACGCGCCCCGATGCATACACCGGCGCGATCCCGGGGTGCTTGAGCATCGCGAGGGACTCGGTCTCCAGCTCGAATCGGCGTTCACGGATGGGCGTCATCGCATCGGGGCGGAGCACCTTCAACGCGACCTGTCGCTTGGGGGACTGCTGCTCGGCCAGCAGCACGACCCCCATCGCACCGCGACCAAGCTCACCGAGTACGCGATAGCCGTCGATCGACACCACTGTGTCCCAATCGAGGGCGCTGCGTGCTCCCGCAGCTTCACCCGTGCTCTCACCACTCAAATCACTCATCGCTGAGTAGGTATACCACAGTATTGATGCAATTCAGGCCCACCCATCGGTGATTTGGCTCGGTCTCTCGTCACACGAGCACATTGCCGTTATTCTGGGACGCGGAGGCGTACCGCAACCCGGCAGCAAACCCATCTAGGCAGTTCTACCTAGAATCTCAAGAAGCGTCTGCTGAGCGTCCAAACCTGCTTCCTTGGCGGTATACTCCACCGATCGTTGAGGGGTTCTGCCCATTGAGCAGGAAGAGTATGATCAGTTTTTTTATCTACGCATGTGTTATATATTTCCTTTTCGGGATTTTTTTCGCTGTGCCGTTCTGTTTCATGTGGCTACAGAGAATCGATACACTCGCGGAACACGCTTCAATCCCGTTCAGGGTGCTGTGCATTCCCGGCGCAGTCTTCCTCTGGCCGGTGCTCCTGGTCAAAGTGAGGCACGCGTGAAACGCCGTCACCGCACAGCGCACCTGATCGTCGTCTTCCTCGCGATGCTCGTGACCATGTCGTTGTGCACAATCGCGCTGCTGATGGTGGAGATCCCCACATGAGCAGCTCATACCGAACCGTGCAGTGGAACGCACACAAGAAGATCTACGACCTGATCATCGCACTCGCCGTGACCGGATTCATCGGCGGCTTTGTGGTCCTGTCGCGTATCTTCTTTCCCTCCCCGGAACTGATCTCGACCCCGATCCTCCTGATCCGCGCATGCGGGATCTGTGCGATCCTCATGCTGCACCTCATCCTGATCATCGGACCATTGGCCAGGCTCACGCCGCTCGCCGCCCCTTTGCTCTATAACCGGAGGCACCTCGGTGTCTCGTTCTTCTGCGTCGCGTTGATGCATGCCCTTCTCGTGATCGGGTTCTACGGAGGATTCGGGGTACAGAACCCGCTGCTGGCCGTCCTCGATGCGCCGGATGGATCGATCCCCTTCGAGTTCTTCGGGTTCCTCGCGTTGATCATCTTCGCGCTGATGGCCGCGACAAGCCACGACTTCTGGCTGGCGAACCTCGGGCACGCCTGGTGGAAGGCGATGCACATGCTGGTATATCTCGCGTACATACTCGTCCTCGCGCATGTACTCTTCGGACCACTCCGAGCCGAATCCAATGTCATCCCGATCGTGCTCGTCTCGATCGGGGCGGCCGCTGTGCTCTCGCTCCACATCCTGACCGGAACACGCGAGGTCCTCCGAGACTTCCGAGATCATGAGCACTCCACGCACGAGAACGATCAAACAGGATGGGTCGATGTCTGCAGCGTTGACGACATCCAGCCCGACCGAGCGAAGATCGTTCAGATCGAGAACCATGAGCGGGTCGCGGTCTTCCGTCACAACGATTCACTCTCAGCGATCACGAACGTCTGCGCACACCAGGGCGGCCCGCTCGGCGAGGGCAAGGTCATCGATGGGTGCGTGACCTGCCCCTGGCACGGTTACCAGTACAAGCCCGAGTGCGGCCAGTCCCCACCCCCGTACACCGAGAAAATCGCCACGTACGACATCCGCGTCGAGGGACGTCGGGTGCTCATCAACCCAACGCCCAACGCCCCGGGCACGCACACCGAGCCCGCAGCATTCGAGCCGTGGCCGGAGGACCAGGATGGCTGAATCTCAGGGTTCAGGCCCAGACAACCCGAATCGAGACGACCCGTTCTACGTCGGTTACATGCCGACGCCGAGTGCGCATCGCCACGCGGCGAAGCGCATCGTCATCCTCACCGCGGCCTGGCTGACATTCTGCGCATTCACGCTCGTGCTCACGATGCCGTCGCCCGGCGACGGCGTGTGGGAGAACACGAACGAGCAGGAGTGGGAAGGCGTCCTGATCAGCGACCCGTACCCCATGCTCCAGACAGGTGACGAGACACTGCTGGTTGTCAGCATGGGAAAACGCGGCGCCCACGATCAGATCGATGAGTTCGCAAACTCACGCGTCAATTTGCGTGGATACGAGCTCCGCCGCCAGGGGCGAAGAATGATCGAGCTGGTGCCTGATAGCATTTCTCCGCTCGGCGAGGCTCCTGCGCAGCAGCCCACCCTGAGCATGCTGGACATCGAGCCCATCGATTTCACGGGGGAGATCATCGACGGGAAATGCTTCCTCGGCGCGATGAAACCGGGGAACGGCTTCGCGCACAGGGCCTGCGCGGTGCTCTGCCTCAGAGGCGGCCTGCCGGCGATGTTCGCTGATGACGGCGCGAACCCTGACGAGCCGTTCCCGCTCCTTATCGTTGATGGCAGCAGTCAGGTTCCTGAGCACGTGATGCAGCACATCGCAACACGAGTGCAGATGAAAGCCCGCCGTGCTTCGATCGGCACGCTGCCCGTGCTTGTCGTCGACTCGAGCACGATCGAACGAGCGAACGACTTCTTCGGGAATCCCAAGGCCATCGTCATCGAGCAACCCGAAGATTGACACTATCATCTCGTATGAAAGCGCACCTGTACCAGCTCGATATCGCGTGGGAAGACAAACAAGCGAACCACCGCAAGGTGCGCTCGCTCACCGAGCAGACCAGCCCCGACCCGGGCGACCTCATTGTCCTCCCCGAGCTCTTCGATGTCGGGTTCACGCTCAACACCAGCGCAGCGAAGGATGATGGCTCAACCCTGGCTTTCCTTCAGTCACTCGCCGATGAGACTGGATGCACCGTCCACGGCTCCCGCGCAACCCTCGCCCCGGGCGATTCGCACGCGCTCAACAACGCGACCATCTGTGCGCCGGGCCGCGCATCTCCGATCTGCGAGTACGCCAAGGTCCACCCGTTCTCCTACGGACGCGAATCCGAGTCCTACACCGGCGGCTCGTCACTCACACACTACGACTGGGATGGCCTGCGTGTGTGCCCCGCGGTCTGCTACGACCTGCGATTCCCAGAGCTGTTCCGCCTGGGCGTGAAGGACGGCGCCCACGCCTTCGTGCTGGGCGCGAACTGGCCGAGCCACCGCCAGTCACACTGGCGCACGCTCAACATCGCCCGCGCAATCGAAAACCAGGCCTTCGTCTTCGCCGTGAACCGATGCGGCAACGACCCCCATCTGCCCTACGCTGGCGGGTCCATCGTCGTTGATCCCAAGGGCGAGACCCTGGGTGAGCTCGGCGACAATGAGGGCGTGCTCTCCGTCCAGATCGACCCGCAGGCCCTCCACGACTGGCGCAGAACCTTCCCCGCGCTCAACGACATCACACTCATCTGAGCTACAAACGAACTGCATGATCGCACGAAAAAGCCCCGCGATGATCGCGGGGCTCGATGATTCATTGATGCGCGTGCTTACTTCTGCACGGTCTCCTGGCCCTCGACGTGCTTCATGCCGCGACGGCGATCACGCAGACGGCGGGACTTACCAACGCGGTCACGAAGGTAGTAGAGCTTCGCACGGCGGGCATCGCCACGGCGGACGACCTCGAACCTCGCGATCAGCGGGGAGTTCATCGGCCAGGTCCGCTCAACGCCGACCTCGCCAACCATGCGACGCACGGTGATGTTCTCGTCGATGCCGCGACCCTTCCGCGAGATCAGCGTGCCCTGAAAGACCTGGATCCGCTCCTTGTCACCCTCAACGATTCGGGCGTGCACGTTGATCGTGTCGCCGATATCAAAGCGGGGAACGTCGGTCTTGAGCTGTTCCGAGTTGATCGATTCGATAATCTGCTGGTTGCCCATGGCACTTGTCCTTACAGTTGAGCTCCGCGCGATCTCCGCGCCGGGACGGCAACGATAGGCCACTCCCCCCCCATTGTCGAGCATCACAAAGCGTTGAAAAACACGATCCTGCGCCTCGCAGGGCGGTCTACACTTCGCCCATGAGAGCCATCGTCGTCACCAAGCAAGGATCACCCGTCGCCCCGAACATCGACCTGCAATCGAGCTGGCCAGACCCGCTCATGGCACGTCCCGGCGAGGTGATCATCAAGACACTCTGCTCCGCCTTCAATCATATGGACCTCTGGGTCGGCAGAGGCGTACCCGGCCTCGAGCTGGATTACCCACGCGTCTCCGGGTGCGACGGGTGCGGTGAGGTCCTGGCCGTCGGGGACGGGGTGGATAAGGACTGGGTTGGCAAGCGTGTGATCTACAACGCCGCGGTCGCCGTCCCGGACCGTGCCCGCCCCACCGATCCGCCGGCGAGCACCATGTGCCCCAACTACGAGCTCATCGGCGAGCACCACAACGGGGCTCACGCCGAGATGTTCGCCTGCCCCGCCGAGAACCTCGCGGCGATCAGCGAAGAAGCAGACCCCATCGAGGCCGCCGCCTTCGGGCTGTGCGCCCTGACCGCCTACTCCATGATGGTCACAAAGGGCGATCTCCGACCGGGCCAGTCCGTGCTCATCACCGGCATCGGCGGCGGCGTCGCCACCAGCGCCCTCGCCATCGCCAAGCACATGGGCTGCAGCGTCTGCGTCACCTCCCGCCACCAGTGGAAGCTCGACAAAGCGAAGGAACTCGGCGCGGACCACACCATCCTCGATGATGGGGAGGACTGGTCCCGAGAAGTCCGAAAATGGACCAATAAGCGTGGTGTGGACATGGCCGTCGACTCCGTCGGCAAGGCAACCCACCTGAGCAGCATCAAATCCCTCGCCCGCGGCGGTGCCTACGTCACGCCCGGCTGCACCACAGGCCCGGACGCCACCACCGATCTCGCACGGATCTTCTGGAACCAGCTCCGCTTACTCGGGTCCACCATGGGCTCCAATGACGAGTTCAAGGAAGTGACCGCTCTCTTCAACGCGGGCACCCTCAAGCCCGTGGTCGACAAGGTCTTTACGCCAGACCAGTGCACGCAGGCCTACGAACGCCTTGAGGCCGGCGAGCAGTTCGGCAAGATCGTCATCGACTGGCGCTGACTCTTCGTGCCTTCCCCGCCCCGCGAGGAAGGTGGTCCGCCGCAGGTGGATCGGATGGGATCTTGGACATCTCCATGTCTCACCAGCGAAGTAAGCAAAGCATGAAAAAACACCCCGCATGAGCGGGGTGTTTTCATTGAATCAATCAATGCCAGGCTTACTCGCTGGCTTCCGCAGCGGCTTCTTCGCCACCCTCGGCTTCTGCCTCGGGCTCGGGCTCAGGAGCTGGCTGAGCGGCAGCCGCCTGCTTCTTGGCGTCTTCCGCAGTCGACAGGGCCTTGCTCGCCTGCTCGGCCTTGGCATTGCCAACAGCGTTCTTGGCATTGTTCAGCTCGCGCTTCGCGGTGTTCGCGAAGGGGGTCAGATCCGCTTCGGAATCCTCCGCCATTTTGTCGAGTTCTGCGACGATCGCCTCGATGGCCTTGACGGCCTTCTTGCACTCGCCACGCTTGTTGTTGATCTCGCGCTTCTTGTCCCACTGGGCCTTCATATCGCCCTCGAGAAGATCACGGTTGCCCAGCATGTCCATCACGGTGTCGCTGGGCTGCGCACCCTTTTCGATCCAAGCCTTGATCGCGTCGACCTTCAGCTCGATCTGCTTGTCGGCATCCTTCTCCATCGGGTTGTAGAACCCGAGATTCTCAAGCACGCGACCGTTGCGGCGGGTGCGCTGGTCGATGGCGTTGATGCGGTAGAACGGGCGGTGAGTGCGGCCGAAGCGCTGCATACGAATACGGATCATGGTTGACTCCTTCGTGTCCTGCCCGCTCAATGCGGGATGCCTACCCGGCGCGACCGGACTCAAAGCTGAGCCGGTTTGATCCCTCGACTGCCTCAACCGTTGGGGCTGTCTGCGTTCGCCGGGTCTCTATGATTCACCCAACCCCAACCCGAATCCACTCAGCGGCCCCCGATTCTGTGTGTTTCTTGGCTCCCCACACTATCATCAACCATGCGGATCGACGTCCTCACGACCTTCCCGGAGCTCTTCAGCACCCAATCGCCGGGGGTGCTCGGGGTGTCCATCCCCAAGCGGGTCATCGACGCGGGGCTCATGGAGGTCCACGCGACCAATATCCGTGACTACGCCGACAACAAGCACAGCAAGACCGACGACCGCCCATTCGGCGGCGGTCCCGGCATGGTCATGATGTGTCAGCCCCTCTGGGACGCCGTCCAGGCCGTAGAACAAGCGGAGCCCACCCCCACGCGTCGCATCCTGCTCACGCCCCAGGGACGCCCGCTGGACCAGAATCTCGTCCTTGAGCTCGCCTCGGAGCCACGCCTGCTCATGATCGCCGGGCACTATGAGGGGATCGACGAACGGGTGATCGAACGCCTGGACCCGCTGGAGATCAGCATCGGTGATTACGTCCTCTCCGGCGGCGAGCTGGGGGCCCTCGTGCTCATCGATGCGCTGGCACGCGTACAGCCCGGCGCACTCGGGCACGCCGAATCGGCCGATGAGGACTCATTCTCACACGCACAAACCACCGACGCCGAGGGCAACCCGATCCGCAGAAAACAGCTCGCCAAGCTCGGCATCCCCGAGGGCGCACGCCTGCTCGATTGCCCCCACTACACCCGCCCGCGCGAGTGGGACGGGATGGAGATCCCCGAGGAACTCCTCAGCGGCGATCACGAGTCAGTCGCGCTCTGGCGACTGCGCCAGCGCCTGCAACGGACGCGGGAGAGACGCCCCGACTTGCTCGAAAACAGCGATTAGGATACGCTTTCTTGACAGATTTCCGGAATAATCCCCTAAGCATCCGATTTACCGGTTACTGTTCAAAGCGCTGCCTGAGAAGCAGCACAAACACATTGCACCCCTGGAACGGAGTTGAATCACATGAATAAGTTTGCACTGATCGGACTCGCTGCGGTTTCCGCACTGATGATCGGCTGCTCGAGCACCCAGTGCCGTGACGGCGGCGCGTGTGCCGACGGCGCGGTCTGCGCAGGCAGCTGCGAGGGTCAAGACGGCGAATGCTGTGGTAAATGCAAGGGCGAGATGGCCTGCAACCACGCCAACAGCACCTTCGAGTGCCACAACGCAGAATGCAGCGCCGACAAGCCCTGCTGCGAGAACTGCGCCAAGAAGTACGCCGAATCGTGCGCCGACTGCAAGGCCCACGCCCACGCCTGCCCCGACTGCAAGGACGGGCAGAAGTGCGCCAAGTGTGCCGCCTGATTGCCTGATCTCGGATCAGACCAAAGCCTGCTCAGACGAGCGGGTTTTTTTGTGCGCAGCTGCCCGAACGGGGTCTCACGCTACGATTGTGCATGGACGCACTGCTCGAAGCACTCGCCGAATGGAAACCCTTCAACGCGATCGTTGTAGGTGATTTCATGCTCGACCAGCTCCTCAAGGGCGCCGCGACACGCCTGTCGCCCGATGCGCCCGTGCCGGTCCTCCGTGTCAGCGAGCAGCAGTCCCAGCCCGGCGGGGCCGCCAACCTCACGCTCGACCTCATCGCCCTGCACGGGCGTGTCAGCGTGCTCGGCGTCACCGGCGGCGACAGCGAGGCCCAGATACTCCGCGACAAACTCACGGAGTCCGGCGTGGACTGCGCCGGGCTCGTCGAGGACGCCTCACGCCCCACCACCGTCAAACGCAACCTGATCGGGCTCGCGCAGGGTCGCCACGCCCAGAAGATGTTCCGGGTGGACTTTGAGTCCGACGAGCCCATCCTCGGTGAGGTCGAGCAGCGACTGCTCAGCGCCTTCGACGCGGCGCTCAGCGATGCCGACGTCGTATGCATCGAGGATTACAACAAGGGCGTCTGCACCCCCGCGCTGTGTCAGGCGATCATCGAGCGTGCCAAGGCCGCCGGCGTGCCCGTGCTCGTAGACCCTGCGCCCATCAAGGACTACACCAAGTACCGCGGCGCAACGGCGATCACGCCCAACCGCACCGAGGCCGAGCTCGCGACCGGCCTCACCGCACCCGAGGACGCACGCGAAGCCCACCGCGAGCACCTTGCCCGCACATTGCTCGACACCTTCGAGCTCAACACACTCGTCCTCACACTCGACAAGCAGGGCGCCCTGCTCGCGCACCGCGACGACCCGGCGACGGTCCACGTCCCGACGACCGCACGCGAGGTCTATGACGTCACCGGCGCCGGGGACATGATGCTCGCCGCCCTCGCCGCGGCCCGTGCCAACGGGCTCGACTGGGTCAACGCCACCCGCTTCGCCAACGCCGCCGCGGGGCTTGAGGTCGAGATATTCGGGGTCGCTCCGATCCCCGTCGAGAAGATCCACGACGATCTGCTCACCCAGCGAACGAGCGAGCTCGGACGCCCCCGCTCGCTCGAAGAGGTGCTCGTCCAGGTCCGCGCTGCCCGCCAGAGTGGACAGAAGATCGTCTTCACCAACGGCTGCTTCGATATCCTCCACGCAGGGCATGTCTCGCTGCTGCAGCGTTGTGCGGCTCTTGGCGACATGCTCATCATCGGGCTCAACGACGACCACTCCGTGCGGGAGCTGAAGGGCCCCGAGCGCCCCGTGAACAACCAGAACCACCGCGCCTACCTGCTCAGCGCCCTCCAATGCGTCGATTCCGTGGTCCTGTTCCACGAGCAGACCCCGATCCGACTCATCGAGGCCATCAAGCCCGATGTGCTCGTCAAGGGCGGCGATTACAGCCCCGAGACGGTGGTCGGGGCGGAGATCGTGGAATCCAGCGGTGGTGAGGTGGTGATACTCGATCTCATCGACGGGCTGTCCACCACCGGGACCATCGAAAAGATGCGGGAATCAAAGTCCAAATAATCCGTGATCTGCGATCAAATACCGCATTTTTCGCTGTCCCGAGGCTGCGTTTCCAAAGCCGGCATCGTGTTCGTCCGATAGACAGGGCATGCCGGACACACACCTGATGATCGTTCATCCCAAGTACGCATCGCTCATCATGACGGGGCAGAAGCTCGTTGAGGCCCGCATGAGCACCGATCGCCGGGCACCCTACAACCGGGTGAATCCGGGTGACATCATCTACATCAAGCCCTCGGGCCAGCCCGTGATCGGCAAGGCGCACGTCCACAGGGTGGATCAATACTCCGGCCTGAACACCAGCGATATTCAGCACCTTCAACGGATCTACAACGACCGTGTACTGGGTGATGAATCCTTCTGGGCGTCGAAGCAGGACGCCACCTACGCCACGTTCCTGACGCTCACCAAGGTCGCGATGATCGCGGACGAATCGAGCGTGCCCGCGCAGCTGCTGACGCCAAGCCGTGACGCGTGGCGAGTGCTCCACGAAGAGCAGTCATCATCGCGCCGCGCCGCCTGAGCAAGGCCGCATCCGTATCAATCAACAAAGAACTGTGCGACGCGTTCGAGCGTGCGGATCATCGGCAGCCCAACGATCGAGGTCTCGTCGCCGTCGAACTCGATGGGCCACCCCGCCGCGAGCCGCTCAGTGATGTTGTACGCGCCCGCCTTGCCCTGCCATTGCCCCGAATCGAGGTACGCCAGGATCTCGTGTTCAGGGATCACGCCGACCCGGACCACCGAGCGGTCGATGAAGATCTCCCGACGACCGGTGATGGGATCGACGATCGCGATCCCCGTGAGTACCTCGTGCTCCGCATCGCTCATCGACAGGATCATCGCGTAGGCCTCATCACGATCGCCGGGCTGGCCCAGCACACGCCCATCGTGAACACAGACCGTGTCCGCACCGATCACGACCGTGTTGGGCTTGTGCTCCAGCCTCGGGCTCGCGATAAATAGCTGCGCGGAGGAAGCCGCCTTGAGATAAGCGAGTGCCGCCACCCATTCCGCGGGTTTTACGTGCGCGGCGTGCCCCAGCTCGCCGTCGTCCACGCTCGCCGGCAGGACCGCGTGGTGGACACCGATCTGCTCAAACATCGACCGACGGCGCGGCGAGGAACTCGCAAGGACCACAAAGGGCATCGCTTCAGGATCATCGATTTGGGGCAGTGTCGGGTTCATGACTGTGATTGATACCAGCGTACCTGAGGATCGGGTTCGTCACACCATGTTCTTTGATAAACGATTCATGGATTTCAGATGCGCCCGCGGGTCTGCCCGGGAACAAAAAAAGGGCACCCCCTCGTGGGGGTGCCCCAAGATTGTGATTCATTTCACCCGGGCGTCCCGGGTCTGGGATCACTCGTAGAGGTTGGTCGCCTCGGTCTCGATCACCTCAGACTTGAGGTTGGCCGAGGTCATCTCCACACGGAAGCGGGAGTCAGCCGCGGCGTCCGCACGGACGGTGACACGCCAGGTGATCGCGGCACCAGGGGCCAATGAGCCCGAGGGTGCGAACGAGACCTGCTTGCCGTTCGCGGTGCCATTCGTCGCGCCGGAGGCGGAGACGAACGACTGCTCGGCGGGCAGGGTGGCTTCGATGCGGATGTTGTTGTCCGCGGCCGAGCCCTGGTTGGTCACGGTAATCACGTACGTGGTCTGCTGGCCCACCTCGACCGGGTCGGTGATGTCGACGACCTCAAGGAGGATCGCCGGGATGCCCTTGACCTCGGTGCGGCAGGAATCCGAGACGGACTCGGCACAGTCTGCGTTCGCAACGACCGACGAGCTGTAGTTGCCGATGCTCGATGCCGAGACGGTCATCGAGAAGTCACGCGAGCCCCCAGCATCCATGGCACCGAAGTTCCAGATGACGTTGTTGCCCTGGACCTGACCGCCATTGCTGACGCGGACGACCGAGGTGCCCTGCGGGATGCTCGCCGACGCGGTCGCGCCGTTCGCAACGCCGTCGCCGGTGTTCTCCATCGAGTAGTTGTAGGTGATGTTGCGGCCCAGGAACTTGTTCTCGCTGCACTCAACACCAACCGCCAGCTCGGGCTTGGTCACAACGGTGTTGGTCGCGTCGGACTCGGCCTTGAGACCGCCGTCCGCGGATGCCATCGCGCCAGACGAGAACTCGCCGGTACCCGATGCCGTCGCACGAACCTCGAATGCGCGGCTATCGCCCGCACCCAGTGTCCCGACCGGGATGTTGACCGAGCGCGAGCCGTTGGACATCGCCAGCCCTTCCGGGAGCGTGTCCTTGATCACGACGTTGCTCGCGGCACCCGAGCCGGTGTTCTCAACGAGGTAGCGGATGACGATCTCGTCACACGCGATCGCAGCGGCGGTCGCGGTCTTGGAGAGCGCCAGCGCGGGCTCGACGACCTGGGTGTTGGCACAGAGGAAGTTGTTGTACGAAACGGTGATGCAGTCGCTCGCGGTGCCGACTTCCTGAGCGTTGCCGGTCAGGCGGATCACCATGGTTTCGCGGGGGCCGAGGTCACCGAGCGACCACGTCATGCCGTCGCCGCTGGTGTTTCCTTCGGGCTCTGACTTCACGACATCGAGGTTGTTGCTCGAGTCGAGCATAAGCAGCACATTCTGCAACTCGGCGTCTGTGAGGTTCGTCACGTGGTACGAGAACCCGAAATCCTGACCGCGTGCTACCTCGTTGGGCATCACCTGATGAACAAGCAACGCGCTCGTATCCGCGTCACCGGTCGGGAATGCCATGCGGGATGCGGACTCATTCGAGCCCAGGCGCGGCGAGTAGTAGCCCCAGCCACGCACGCTCGATTCGGTCCGGGTTTCCTCCCCCGTCATCTCGGTGTCGTTGCTTGTGGTCTGTGTCTGGGTACAACCCGTGAGCAATGCACCGAGCAGCATCGCAACGCTGAGCTTGGTCGCAGTGTTCTTCATTCCGATTCTCATGTGTTCTCCGTTCTCAAACGAAAGTATGTGTTGCCGCTCTGCCATAGCAAAGCGGATCCGCGATCTGGATCGCCTATCCCCGAAGTCGTAGACAAGTTTGTTAGACCCCTCATCATCTCGACGGCCTGATCACGAAACGCGTACGCCCGTGGGAACCCCCCACGGAAGGGCGCGAGAGCACCCTGATATTACCGGACGACCCTTGATGGGGCAATAAAATCGCACCATTTGTGGGTAGAGAGACCCAGTCTCACTCGTGAACAAAGAGCTCCTGAACAGCATGCTTGAGCACGCCCTCACCCTCGATTTCCATCGATAACTCGGGCACATACACGCGTGCCTGCTGTGGCCATCCGGAGAGGGGGTTCGCTTTGACCCAGTCTTTTCGCGTCATAATGATTGGGGAGAATTGACTAGAGTTCGACCAACTGGTGAGCTCGCGGAGCAGCCGGTCGTTCAGCGGCTCGTGGTCTGAGAGCACGAATCGCCGATCGATCTTCATGCCAGCAGCCAGAACCATGCGCTCGAAGGCATCGGTGTTCCCGATCCCGCACACGCACTGGACAACTTGTCTATCCAGATCGCTGATAGGAACACTGGTGGCATCCCAGCCAGCATCGACCCGCACGTATGAGTGCATCGCAAGCCATGCATGACGCGCGGCCAGCACGGGCACGCCGGGCGCATGTACCGCGAGCAGCTCGCGCAGCCGTTCCAGTTCTGAAGCATCTGCGAGTTCGCTGTGGGTCAATATGACGATGTGAGCACGTCTCAACGAACCGATCGGATCCCGCAGATGACCTCTCGGCAGAAGCGCATCGCGATCCGGCGGGCGTGTCGCATCGATCAGCACGATGTCAAGATCTCGTGCGATCTTGCGGTGCTGGAAGCCGTCGTCGAGCACCACGCAGTCGATCTCGCCCCCTTCGTCCATCGAGAAGAGCCGGCGTAAACCGTCGAGCCGATCGGGTTGCGCGACGACCGGGGTACCCGGGAGTGCCTGCTCGTGCTCGAGCTGTTCGTCCCCCTTCTGGCCGGGCTTGGCGCCGTACCCACGCATGGCGATCACGGGCCTCTTTCCCGCATCCAGCAGCATGCGCACGATCAGATGGACCATCGGGGTCTTACCGGTCCCGCCGGTGCTCAGATTGCCGATCGAGATCACGGGGCGGTCGATGCGCGTCACGCCCCGACCGCGATCAAAGCCCCGGTTCCGTTTGTTGATCCCGATCGAGTACAACCACGAGAGCGGGGCCGTGATGACGCCTGGCAGGGCTGTCGGTGGTGGAACCCGTTCGTCGCTCACGGGCGACCCCGATCCCGCTGCTCGCGCATCGCGTCAAGATCACGGCGCAGCTTCTCTCGGAGTTCCTTGTGAATCTGATCGCCATCGTTCCGGTGCAGCCGCATGGTGTTCATCGCATCGAGCATCGCGAGCATCACGATGGCTGAGACCAGCCCGATGACGAGCATCCAGACGATCGTGAACGTGCCCGCATCGCTCGGGCTGGCGATCCCGAAGCCGTACGCGGACAGCGGGATCGCAAACATGCTCAGCCAGCCCGTGGCCGTGCGGATCCGCTTGCGGCTCGCCGGCATCTGCTCGGGCGTCGCGTCCCTGAGCACCAGCAGGTACCCGGCCTGAAGGATCAGCGCCACCGCCGCGATGGGCAGCACCAGCCAGGCGGGTGCGATCGGGTGAGGATCCATACCCACATGGTACATCACGAAACCAACACAGTCGATCCTCGCACGATTCGGGCGGGCGAACCTACACTCTTCGACCATGATCGATCTCAAGGCACTGCGTGAAAACCCACAACGATTCATCGAGGGCGCGAAGAAGAAGAACTACGCGCCCGATATCGACACCCTGCTCAAGCTCGACGAGCAGCGCCGATCGCTCATGAGCGAGCAGGAATCGCTCCGCGCCGAGCAGAAGAAGCTCTCCAAGGAGACCGGCCCGAAGATCGGGCAGCTCATGGGCAAGCTCAAGGGTGCCGGCGACGAGGAAAAACCCGCGATCCAGTCCCAGATCGACGAGATCAAGTCCGCACCGGCCAAGATCAAGGAACAGATCTCCGCCCTCGATGCCCAGATCGCACAAATCGAGCCCCAGCTCAACGACATCCTCCTCTCGATCCCGCTGCCGCCCGACGACGACGTGCCCGTCGGCACAACGAGCGACGACAACATCGAGATCTCACGCTGGGCACCGGACGGGTGGGACTGGGACAAGTCGTTCGAAGCCAACAAGGGTTTCAAGCCCCGCTCGCACATCGAGCTGTGCGACATGCACAACCTCGTGGACTTCCCGCGCGGCGTGAAAGTCGCCGGGTCACGCTCGTACATCCTCACCGGCGACGGGATGAAGCTTCACCAGGCGATCCTCCGATACGCCTTCGACACCATGGTCAATGAGAACGGCTTCTCGCCGATGAGCGTGCCCGTGCTTGTGCGTGAGGAGGCGATGGTCGGCACCGGGTTCTTCCCGGGCGGACGCGATCAGGCGTACCACATCAACGAGGTCGAGCGCGGCGGCGGGCAGGACATGTACCTCACCGGCACCGGCGAGGTCGGGCTCATGGGGCTGCACCAGGACGAGATCCTCGACGAGTCGGCCTTCCCGCTCAAGTACGTCACCGTGTCGACCTGCTTCCGTCGCGAGGCGGGCGCCGCGGGCAAGGACACCGCCGGGCTCTACCGCATCCATCAGTTCGACAAGGTCGAGCAGGTCGTGATCGACGTCGCGGACGAAACCAAATCCCGCCAGCACCACAAGGACATGATGTCCTTTGTGGAGAAGCTGCTCAAGTCGCTCGGGCTCCCCCACCGCCTGCTCCAGTGCTGCACGGGCGACCTGGGCGTGAAGAACGCGGACATGGTCGACATCGAGTGCTGGATGCCCTCGCGTGGCGATGAGGACAGCGACGGCACGCCCACGGGCGACTTCGGCGAGACCCACTCCGCATCGCGCCTGTACGACTACCAGTGCCGCCGACTGAACATGCGCTACCGCCCCGGCGGCGAGGGCGGCAAGGGCGCGACCACGTTCTGCCACTCGCTGAACAACACCGTCGCCGCCTCGCCGCGGATCCTCATCCCGATCCTCGAGATGTACCAGAACGCGGACGGCTCGATTACCATCCCCGAGGCGCTTATCCCGTACATGAACGGGCAGACGCGGATCGGCTGATCGATTCTGAGTATATTTTCTCAGAAGTTTGGCAATATTGCTTTGACTTCGGGCGATCTATCGCCAATAACAGTTGCACGACGTTGCGCCCGAGTGGTTCGGGCGCAGAAAAGGAGTCCCCGCATGCTCTGGAATCACAGAGAACAGTCTATCGGCAGCCGCATGTGCGCAGCATATCGCTTTGCGCATTCGCTGCTTGATACAGCGGGTTGACGGCGCGCCGGGCGTCGTTGCCCGGCATCTCTCAAAGCAAAGCCGACCCGGCCCACGCCCTGGCGATCCTGCTATCGCGCGCTCGTCGCGTACGCACCCGCTCGCCAGGCACACCTGAGTGCGTGCGCACACCGCGTACGCTGGAGCTATCCAATGCGCCAAGGAAACATAACTATGGACACGAACATGACGATGGCGCGTTCGCTCGCGCCGGAGGACATCAGCGTCGGGATGTACGTGGCGACACTCCACGTGCAGCTCCAGTTCCTCATGTACCGCGAGAACCCCGCGGGCGATGATGAGCTGTACACATATCCCGTCGTGCGTCGCCCCCACGAGACGCAGCTGCCCCGCAAGGTCATCGGCATCTGCCTGCCTTACGTCGTGGTCCGCAACCACGACCGCAAGACGGAGATGCTCGATACCCGCTCGGTGCGGCTCGCCAGGGTCGACACACGGTTCGCGAAAGCGGCGCTCAAGCCGCACATGAAACCCCGAGAGGCGGAATCGGACGGCAAGCGCTGCAAGTGCTGCCGCTCGAAGTAGGCGGCCCGAGACACCGCCCGCTCTCACAACCCCGCCCGCCCGGCGCGCACGATCCGCGCCGGGCGGGTATTGTTTGGGCATGCCCCTCATCAGCACCACCATCCAGACCCCGCTCTGCCCCATGCGTGCCGCCACGACGGAGCGTGGCATCTGCCTGCTCGAGATGGGCTCGCCCGAGCGGCGCTCGCGGGAAACCCAGGAGCTCGAGGCCGCGTTCGATGAGCCGATGTGCGAGGGATCGCACCCGCTTCTCGATCAGCTCGCGGGTGAGCTCACGGGATACTTCAACGGCGAACTCACGGAGTTCACCGTCCCGCTCGACACGCCCGGCACGGACTGGCAGCGCCGGGTCTGGAACGAGCTGGTCAGGATCCCGTACGGCGAGACGGTCAGCTATGGCGAACTCGCCACGCGATTGGGCAACCCCGGCGGCTCGCGCGCGGTCGGCCTGGCGAACGGGAAGAACCGCGTCTCGATCGTGATCCCCTGCCACCGCGTCATCGCGTCCGACGGCACGCTGCACGGGTACGGAGGCGGCCTTCCCCGCAAGCGCTGGTTGCTCGATCACGAGCAGACGCATGCGGGCGCCGGCCTTTTCACGCAATGAAAAACACCCGCGAACTGCGGGTGTGATGATGATCTCTATTGTCGACCGTCTCAGGTACGCTGGCGGCGGGTGATCATCAGCCCGCCGATACCCAGCAGCACCGCAGATCCCGGCGACGGGACCACGGCACGGAACTCGGTCGCGATGAAGTCGAGCGATGCGGTCGGGTTGTTGCGGACGTTGAACGTCAGACGCACCTCATCGACATCCGATGCATCAAACGCGTCCGCGACGCTAAAATCCCCGAGATTCCAAGGCGCGGTGATGTCCATGCCCGCGCCGATCTGGATCACCCGCGATGCGGAGCCAACGCTGTTGCCCATATCGTCGTAGGTGAACAGATCGATCTCGGCGTAGAAATCCTGATCGATCATCGCGAAGTCCATCTCGAAGCCCTGCACGCCGAGACCGGCCGCGTCCAGGCTCAGGCCCGCGCCCTCAGCGTTGTAGATGATACTGCCCTGCTGCTCAACACCGATGCCGGAGTTGAAAATCAGCGAGCCGACGTCGGATCCGATGCTCACGCCAGTGTCGAGGTTGAAATCCGCGCCCTGGTTGAACGGGTTGCTCAAGATAATGGTCGAGTAGGTGCCGACCCCGCCCAGATCGTCATTCGGGTCGCTGTCGAAATCGTCGAGCACGACACTGGCGATGCCGGCGTGGGCCATCCCAGTGCTGATCGCAAGGGCAATGATGCCTTTGTGGAAGTTCATGTGTGTGGTCCTCTCTCGGGTTCCAGTGCGAATGGAGCGTCCCCACTCCACACCCAATAAGCCACAGGGATCCCGAGCTGCCAGTCGATCTGCCAGTTCTCGGACAGAAAAACCCCAGATTCACACGCGCTGAACAATTGCCCGCGAAAACGCGATCTCAGTCGAGCCCGAGGCGCTCCATCGAGACCGTCCCCTCGACGAACACCTGCTTCGGATCCCCGTGCTCACGGAGCAGATCGATGACCCGCCGGACGTCGTCCCGCACGGGCGCAACGAACGCCATCGGTTCACCGCTCATCGGGTGATCGAACGCGAGCAGCGCCGCGTGCAGGGCCGGCTTATCGAGGATCACCTCGCCCTCGACATCCATCATGGCTTTGCCCTTGTACATGTCATCCCCCACGATCGGGTGCCCCAGGTGAGACAGGTGCACCCGGATCTGGTGCGTGCGCCCGCTCAGCAGCTCCAGCTCCACGAGCGAGTAGCGACGGCTCACCGCTTTGTTGAACAGCGCGGGCAGCTCGTACCGCTCCCGCACCCGGCAGATGGTCTGGCTGGGCTTGCCCAGATCGTCGTGGCGCACCACCCGCTTCTCGCGTGAGCCGCGCACCCGCGACGGGTGTGGGCCCAGCGGCAGGTCGATCATCTGCTCGTCCTTGCGGACCCACCCCTGGACGATCGCGAGGTACCGCTTGTCCACCTGACGCTTCTCGAACTTGGTGCCCATCTTCCAGTGCGCGAGATCGGACTTGGCAAACACGATGCAGCCCGAGGTGTGCCGATCGAGGCGGTGCACAACGCCGGGGCGTGCGAACTCCTCGCCCACGTGCGAGAGCTCTCCGGACTTCGTCTGGCCGAAATAGTGCACGAGCGCGTTTAGCATCGTGCCCCGATTCTCCATCCGTGCTGGGTGGACGATGATGTCCGCCTGCTTGTTGAGCACGAGGACGTGCTCGTCCTCGTACAGCACGTCCAGGGGGATGTCGTCTGGCTCGATCTCACCGCTCGGGGGCGCTGGAAGCACGAGCTCGATCGTGTCGCCGATCCGGAGTTTGGTGGACGACTTCGCGTCACCACCGTTCACCGTCGCGCCGCCCTGATCGATCAGCTCCTGAAGCTTGCTGCGGCTCATGAACTTGATGCGTGAGGTCAGGTACTTGTCGAGCCGATCCTTGAGATCACGCGCGAGTGTGAAACGCACCTTGGCCACGAACTCATCGTCGCCACGCTCACGCGCGGACGCGTACGCAAGACGGATTGCCTCGCCATCGACCTTCCCGCCGGGGAGAATGAAGTCGCCACCAACGGATTCTGCGGTTGAATCGCGCTCTTCCGAAGGATCACGCTCGCCCGTGCTGGGCTTGGGCTCGCTCACGGGTTCTCGGAGCCCTCCGGCTGATCGCCCGCGGCTTCCGTGCTTTGCTCTGCTGCTGCATCTTCGCCCGCTGCGCCCTCGGTTGCCTCTTCTGACGATTCATCCGCATCCGGCGTGGTGGGCTGCTGGGGCAGACCGAGCCCGGGGTTGAGCGAAGGGACCTGGTCGTTCGTCGGGAGCGAGCCAATACGCGCGAGCTCGTCGAGCCCGGCGATACGCTGCTGCGCGTAGTTCTGGATCGAAGGGAACTTGTGCTGCTCCGCGAGTGAGCTCAATCGTTCGTAGTAGGATCGTGCCGCATCGAAGTCGTCTCGGCTCTCCTCGACAGACGCGAGGCGTGAGATCGCTTGCATGGCGAACACAACCTTGTCCTCATCACCCTCGGTCGCCGTGAGCACCTGCTTCGCGGTGGTCTCGGCGAGCGCACGGTACTGCTCACGGCGCTGATCGTCGAGGATGTCGTCCGGGTTGGACACGCTCTGTGTCGCCTGGTCGATCTGCGCCCCCGGCGCAAGGCCCAGCGCGTATGCACCCAAGTAGAGATCCACCTCACGCAGACGCGCGAGGTGCGCCACACTGTCAACGTTCTTCTTTTCAGCGTCCTCAGCGATCGTCTTGAGCGAGTTGGGGGACGGGTTCCCGCCCGCGACCACCGATTCATACTCGCTGAACGCCTGATCGATCTTCTCCTGACGCATCTGCTCGAGCTTCTGCAGCCCGGCCCAAGTCAGCGCGGCGATCGCCAACACGATGAGGACGGGCGAGCTCCACTTGTTCAGGAAGTCGATGAACTCCTGATTGACGCGCGAATCCTCAAGACCTGCGCCCTCACGGATTTTGGTTTGCCGATCGTCCATATCCTACCTCTGCAACCGGTGTTCCACCGGGATGATCATCACGAGCTCTGCATGGCGGATCATTGAAACCCGTGCCAGAGCGATTCACTGAGTGGGCATCCTAGGGGGGCTCCCCGCCCCGATCATGCGTCCTGCCGGAGCGATGACCAGAATCGCCACAGGACATCACCCCGTACATCCGCCGGATGGATCAGCGAATCTCGGGCCGTCTCGACCATGTCCGCGATCCCGAGCCGATCCCGGGCGACAGACACGCGGGCATCGAGCTCACAGCCATGGACCGCGAGATCCGCGCGGGTGCCGACGCGGAACACCGGCACTCCGGCAGGACAAGCGGCAGAGATCCGGGGGTCCAGCACGCCCTCGTCGTTCAACGCGTCGATGCAATGCACGACAAGATCAGCGTGCTCGATCACGCGCAGCGCAATCCCGATCTCCTCCTGATCCTCGATCCGCTCATCGACACCCGGCATATCGATCCACCGAACGACGAGCCCGCCAAGATCGACCGGCACCCCCACGTGATCCCGGGTGGTCCCCGCCCGGTCCGCGACGAGCGCCACACGCTGCCCAACCAACGCGTTGAGCAGCGACGACTTCCCAACGTTCGCCCGACCGACCGCGATCACCAGCGGCGGGTGCAGCAGGCGATCGAGCCGATCGCTCACAATCCCGATGCCCTCGGCATCCTCGATCGTGGAACCCCCCATCGCCGCCCATCGCTCATTCTGCTCAAGCAACAAATCAACGCCCATCGGGCTCGCACAGCGAGCCAGGGCGTGCGAGCACCACGCCTCGATCTCAGATCGGGCTTCGGGATACAGCACGACGGGATCAACAGGCGAGCGGCTCGGGACACCTCGTTGTTCAAGCTCCGAGCAGATCTGACGAACGATGGCAATCCCGCCGTGCGGCATCAGCACCGCGGCACGCCCATCGAGACCGAGCACCACACCATCATCGAGCCCGAACAGGTCCGCGCGTCGCAGCTGATGAGGCTCGACCTCGGGCAGCCCGATCTCACGCATTGATGGGTGCTCGACCTGAATCATCGCCACCGCACCCGCACGGTCGCTCGGGGTCAGGATCGAGTGCCAAGGACCACTCACGGCAAGTCGTCGCCATCCGCATCGGCAAGCATCAGACAAGCCGCTCGGATACCATGAAGCTGCAGGTCGGGCACGAACGCCTCGATCAGCTCATCACCCTCGAGCACGCCCATGTCGCCGCCGGTCACGATGATCTGGGGATAAGCCTCGTAGAACTCCGCGTACCGCTCCGCCAGCCAGCGGATCGAGCCGTGCACGCACGCGTTCACACCGAGCTGCATCGCCAGATCGGTTTGCTTCGCGGGGCTCAGGTCGCTCGGGTCCCGCTTCTCGTACTTGAGCTGTGGAAGATGGGCGGTCTTCTCGTGCAGGGCCTCGAACATCATCCCAATCCCTGGCAGGATGGCCCCGCCATGGAAGACGCCCTCTCCGTCGACAAAGTCCACCGTGATCGCCGTGCCCAGATCAACCACGATGCACGCCTGCTTCACGACACGGAACGCACCGATCGCGCAAAGCAGCCGGTCCTGCCCGACGGTCTTCTCCCCGGATTTGGTCAGGGTGTGGCGGATCGGGATCGGGATATCGCGACCAAAGCGGTACACGCTCCCGAACTCAGCGGACTCGATCGCCTGCTCAACGCGATCAGCAACCGCGTTCGACACGGTCGAGAGCACGATGACAGGGTCCGCACCGCCATCGCCGTAGTCTTTCCAGAGAACCCCGATCTCCTCGGCGACGGAGGCGGGCTCGCTGCTCCTGAGCGATTGTGCCTTCAGGCATTCTGAGCCCGCCATGATGCCCACCCGAGTGCGCGTGTTCCCGATCGCGACCGCGATCATGGGACGCGTAAGGCTCGGGAGATCGCCTGAGAACTCGACACTGATGTTGTCCGACTCTGAACTCATGCGTCATGATATCCGGCTCCGGCCAAGACCGAGCCCGATCAGCGGGGCGCAACCGACATCCGCTTGCTATTCTTGTTCTATTCGTACCAGACTGAACGCGTGCCCGTACCGACAGGCACACAGCAAGGATGCCCGATGCCGAGTTGCATGATTGATCCCAGCATCGAACGCAAAACCGTGAGCGGCTTCAAGTTCCCGCTCGGGGTCTACCCGGTCGAGCCGATGACCCCGATGATCGGCTACACCGCGGAGTTCGAGCCCGAGGACAACGCGGAAGACATGGGCGATTGGGAATCATGGCCCGATCAGTACGTTTTCGACATCGTCGTCCCCGCAGACCGCGTTGAATCACTCTGGCAGCAGCTCTTTGCCATGATGCCGGGCAGGGTCTTTCCCATCATCGATTACATCGGTCACGACGCCTACCGCGAGATCGACCCGTACATGGCGTACGAGCCCATCGGGAAAGAACGCATGACCAACGCGCTGCGCCAGTACCAGCCGTTCTTCTTTGAGGACGGCATGGTCGGCTTTGGCGCGGTCAGCGAGTCACCCTTCTTCTATATATTCGTCGACGAGCACAAGATCATCACCGTCCGCGTTGAGCCCGAGTTCAAGTCCCGCGTCGAGAAGCTCCTCGAAGCGTTCGACATCCCCGAACGCGAGGACCCCGCCGGTGCCGATGCCGCAGCGCACGAGCACCGCTCCATCCTCGTTACGACGTCAGAGCGCCCAGACATGATCAACGGCGATGAGATCCTGGAGCGGATGCGTGACGCCTGGCGCCTGATCCTGAATGTGGATCCCGACTCGAATGTGGACGACGAGGGCAACGAGCTCGGGATGACCCCCTGGCTCGTGCTTGCACGCTTTTCTACCGACCAAAGCCCGCACGACCAGTACGTGCAGATCGTGCTCACCGCGGAGTCATTGCGAAGGGCCGAAGAGTACGCACAGGACCTCGTGGTCAAGAAACTCCACCCAGACGGCGACTGGTTCGATGTGGTCATCATCAGCGCGAACCGGTTGACCAAGAAGCAGACGGGCTCGCTTCTGAAAGAACTGCCGGACACTAAACCCCTAAACGACAAAGCGTTAAAAGAAGAGAGCACACTCGCCTTCCGGGTGCTCGATCAGCCCTGAGCAACATCACACGCCAGGGAGATCACGTGCTCAAGCGTGCTGAGAAGCAGAGATGCACACTTCTTTCACGATCTTTCTCCACGCGGGAACCATTTGCCAAACCGCTCGAATATGGATCACACAGGGACTACACGGCGCGGCCCCGCTTCCGTGCCGGGATGTTCGAACGAGAGATCGAACACGAACGATGACAAAACCAGATCGCGAAAACGACACGCTATCGATTCCTCAGGATACACTGCATGCCATCGGGATTTGCGAACCTTGTTCAAGCCCGGTATCGTCCCCACTCTGGGTGTCGTGTCATCAATGACACTTTCCTGGAAACCCCAAGTCCGCGAACGTCGTGGGCATGGTCTTCGTGACGCCGTCACGAAAAACGCGTTGCTGCGATTGATATTGCAGCCAATCAACCAAGCACGCGGGATATTTGGGTGCATCGGTGCACGTCCCGCTTGACCTCAGCCCCGAGTTGGACCCCATCCCAACTCATGAGCCAAGAGCCAATGGAGTGATCCGGATGTCACCCACACCTTACCGATCTGTTCGTTCCCTCCTCCTTGCCGCCGTCGCTTTCGCGGGGCTCCCCAGTTCCAGCGTGCTCGCGAGTGTTGAACTCCAGCGAGTCTCGCAGCAGGAGAACACCCAGGAAGTCATCGAGCGTGCCAGCGACCTGCTGGTCGAGGGGCAGCTCATCCGAGCCCGCGCCATGCTGCTCGCACTGCAGGACTCGCCCGCCGGCGCGACCCTGAGCGACAAGCAGGCCGACCAGCTCTGGGCGCTGCTCGCCAAGGCTGAGAACCAGATCATGCGTGCCGACCGCGTCGAGATCAGCCTCCAGAAGGCCCAGTTCGCGATGAGCACCGACAACCTCGTCGAAGCGATGCGTCAGGCCAAGATCGTCATCGAGTCTCGCCGCTCGGACGCGAGCCAGATCGACGCGGCCAACGCCGTCCTCGACCTCTGCGAAGCGCGTCAGAGCGACGCGATGACCAAGATCGATAGCGTCATCACCCGCATCCGCGATGCCTTCACCAAGGGCGAGTACGCTCAGGCGAAGCTCCTCATCACCCGCGTCGGTCAGCTCGGGCTCGACCTCAGCGACGACCAGCTCGACACCCTCGACGCCTACCGGGACAAGCTCACCTCGATCGAGCGGGCACAAGGCGGATTCGGGAGCTACAACCCCGCGATGGGCATGCTCGCACCGGAAAGCGGCCTGACCTCGGACTGGCTCACCGGTTCCACCCAGGACGGCGCCCGCACCGGCTCCTACCTCGGCAACCAGCCCGAAGAGCCGACCCAGGCCGAACCGATCGACATCGAACTCGTCGACGAAGAGCCGCAGGTCGATCTGCTCGAGGCCGCCCGCCGATTCGAAGCACAGTCGCTGCTCGGTCAGGCGAACCTCGCCTACGAAGAACGCCGCTTCAACGAAGCCCTGACCCTCTACACCAACGTGATCACCAACTTCAGCTCCTACGTGAGCGAAGAAGACCTGAAGCAGGCCCGGGACCGCCGCGCCGAGGTCCAGGTCCAGCTTGGTGTTCAGGGCGGTCCTGACAACAACATCCTCGATGAAACCCTGACCGACGAGTCGCTGCTCCTGCAGCGCTCACAGGCCGCGTTCGAGAACTACTACGCCCAGGCGCAGCAGGCACTTTCCGAAGGCGACACGAGCACCGCCAGGACGCTCGCCGCTCAGGCGGACCTGACCATCAAGCGTGCACGCGACGCGATGCCCGAGTCCGCGTTCGAGAACTACCAGGACCGTGTCGCGGACCTCATCACGCAGATCAACGCGACAGAGGAACAGCAGCGCATCGCGCAGCAGGAAGCAGATCGCATCCGCCTCGAAGAGGAAACCCAGCAGTTCGCCGAATCCCGCCGCCGCGAGCGTGACGAGAAGATCATCGCGAACCTCGAGCGTGTCCGCGCCCTGCAGCAGGAACTCAAGTACGAGGAAGCACTCGAGGTCGTCGAATCGATCCTCTTCCTCGACCCGACCAACCCCTCCGGCCTGCTCCTCAAGGACATCATCCAGGACGTGCTGATCTACCGCGAGAACCTCGGGTACCAGCGTGAGAAGGGCCTGAGCTGGGCGCGCCAGTCGCTGGACAACCAGGAGGCGATGATCGCCCCCGAGTCCATCATCGCCTACCCGGACGACTGGCCAGCCATCAGCTTCCGCCGCGGCGACATCCTTGAGTACGCCGAGTCCGAAGCAAACCGCTCCGTGCTCGCGAACATGACGCAGTCCAAGATGCCCGTCGAGTTCAGCGACAACGCCTTCGAGGACGTCGTCGGCTTCATCGGCTCGACCACCGGCATCGATATCGATGTCGACTGGGAATCGCTGGCGGACATCGGTGTCGATCCCGATACACCAGTCACCCTCAAGCTCAAGAGCGTCCAGATCGACGTGCTGCTCGACCGTGTCCTTTCGAAGGTCTCGGACCCGACGCTCCCCGCCGGCTGGGCGATTCAGGACGGCATCCTGACCATCGCGTCAGACGAGGTGCTCCGACTCAACACCGTCCTTGAGACGTACGACATCCGCGATCTCATCTTCGTCGTCCCGGACTTCGATAACGCCCCCGAGTTCGACCTCCAGAGCGCCATCCAGCAGGGCGGCCAGGGCGGCGGCGGTGGCGGCGGTCAGAGCCCGTTCTCCGGCGGCAACCAGGACCCGCAGGACGTCACCTCGCGTGAGGACCGCGTCACCGCGATCATCGAGCTCATCCAGTCCAACGTTGACCCGGATGGCTGGACCGCGCTCGGTGGTGACACCAGCTCCGTCACCGAACTCAACGGCAACTTCATCATCACGACCACCCCGAAGAACCATCGCGCGATCATCGGCCTGCTCAACAAGCTGCGTCAGCAGCGTGCGGTCCAGATCAACGTCGAGACACGCTTCCTCTCGGTCGATCAGAACTTCTTTGAGCAGATCGGCTTCGACCTCGACGTCTACTTCAACGCCAACAACACCGAGTACCAGCTCGCCCGCGTCATCGACCCCTCGCTGCTCCCTAGCGACTACTTCGGGCCCGATGGCAACATCCTCGATAACGTCTCGGGCGGCGGCTTTATTCTCGATACCGACGGCGACGGCATCCCGGACACCCCGGTCACCCAGCCGGTCTTCGGCCCCGGTTTCAACGGCGGCGTCCTCCCCGACGGCACCGTCCTCGGCGACGACGACTGGTCCATCATCCGCGCGGCTCAGAACTCCTTCGGGCTGACAAACGAGCTCGCGAACGTGAACTCGTTCGCCGGCCAGATCCTCGGGCTCAACCCCGCTCTGGGCGTCACCGGTCGATTCCTCGACGATATCCAGGTGGACTTCCTCGTCGAAGCGACGCAGGCCGACCAGCGGAGCGTCGTGCTGACCGCCCCACGCCTCACCTTCACCAACGGCCAGCAGGCGTTCATCGCGGTCACCCGTCAGCAGACCTTCGTCTCTGACCTGACCCCGGTCATCGGCTCCAGCGCCGGTGCGTTCGACCCGACCATCACCCCGATCTCCGACGGTGTGGTCCTCGACGTCCAGGGTGTTGCTTCGGCAGACCGCCGCTACGTGACCCTCACGATCGAGACGACCCAGTCCACGATCACCTTCGCGACCGACCCGTTCATCTCGACGGGTGCCGCGGGTGGCGGTGGTACAGTCGGCGGTGACGCGGGCGGGTTCGCGGCGACGATCCAGCAGCCGATCGTCACCGGTGCACAGATCTCGACCACGGTCACGATCCCCGATCAGGGAACCGTGCTCCTCGGCGGTCAGCGCATCGTCGAAGAGATCGAGGTCGAGACCGGCGTCCCTGTCCTGAGCAAGATCCCGATCCTCTCACGCTTCTTCTCGAACCGAGTCGATGCGAAGACGGATAAGACCCTGCTCATCCTCATCAAGCCCACGATCCTCATCCAGAACGAGGAAGAGGAACTGAACTTCCCGGGCCTCCTCGATCAGCTCGGACGCTGATCACCGCTTCGGACAATCACACACGGGCACGCCTTGCGGCGTGCCCGTTTTTCATGTGCCACACCCGCTTTCAGGACCGAACGCGTGCCTGAGCGATAATGACCCTCTATAGTCTTGCCCGGCGATACGAACGCCATCCAGCGAGGACCCATAGCGATGAGTGAATCCAGACTTCGAGTAAGCGACAGCGACGGGGTGACCCTGGTCGAGTTTGTCGATCGAAATATCCTCGACGAGGCCAACATCCAGGCGATCAACGAGGAGATCACGAGCGAGATTGAGAAGAGCGACACACCCAAGCTCCTGATCAGCTTCTCGAATGTCGATCACCTCTCCTCCGCCGCGCTCGGCGCACTGATCACGATCAACAATAAGATCAAAGAGAAGTCGGGCGAGCTCCACCTCGCGAACATCGATCCGCAGATCTACGAGGTCTTCATGATCACCCGGCTCAACAAGCTCTTCAACATCCACGACACGACCGACGATGCGCGTGGCGCGTTCGCGAGCTGACCCACCAATCCGCGGCGGGGCTCCGCCGCGTCTCAAATGACAATGAGCGAAGCCAACACCCACATCGAGGGCGCAGACGCCATCGACCTCGCGAACGACCGCGAGGCCATCAACGCATTCATCGAGCGCCTGCTCGATGAGGCCGAAGGGGCTGGCTTTGGGAGCAGCGCGGTCTTCGCCATCCGCCTCGCCATCGAAGAAGCGATCACCAACGCGTTCGAGCACGGCCACGACGGGCTGGACGGATCGCTCACCGTCCGCGTCGAGCACAAGGTCACTCCAGATGTGCTTGAGATCGCTGTAGAGGACCAGGGCCCGGGCTTCCGCCCCGAGTCGCTCCCCGACCCGACCCTGCTCGAGAACCTCTCAAAGCCCTCCGGCAGGGGCGTCATGCTCATGAAGGCCTACATGAGCGAGGTCCAGTTCAATGACAAAGGCAACCGCGTCCGCATGCGCTACCTCAACAGCGGCAACTGATTCGACAATCAGACGGATTGCGACCCGTGCCCCTTGCTTCGCGGCACTCGTACATATACCATATATTGGAATGATTCTAAACAAGCGGACGAAGGTGTCCGGAATCATCCCCCATACTGAAGACAACGCTTTGAGGAACCATCATGAGCGTACAACTGCCCTTCTATCTCGATTACGCCGCCACCACGCCCTGCGACCCTCGCGTCGTCGAAGCGATGACGCCGTACTTCACCGACATGTTCGGAAACCCCGGCTCCCGCAACCATTCGTTCGGCTGGGACGCTGAGCACGCGATCGACAAGGCCCGCGAGCAGGTCGCCTCATTGATCGGGGCGGATGCCAAGGAAGTGATCTTCACTTCCGGCTCCACGGAATCCAACAACATCGCCATCAAGGGTGCCGCGAACATGTACGCGAAAAAACCCGCGGGCGAGAAGAACCGTGGCCACATCATCACCGCCATCCACGAGCACAAAGCGGTCCTCGACCCGTGCAAGCGCCTCGAGAAGGACGGCTTCGATGTCACCTGGCTCACCCCGGGCGAGGACGGCATCATCACCCGCAAGATGATCGAGGACGCGATGCGTGACGACACGATCCTCGTCACCATCATGTGGGCGAACAACGAGATCGGCACGATCAACGAGATCCCTCAGATCGGCGAGCTGTGCCACGACCGTGGCGTGATCTTCCACACCGACGCCACCCAGTGGGTCGGCAAGATGCCCACGAACGTCACGAAAGACAACGTGGACCTGCTCTCGCTCTCTGGTCACAAGATGTACGGCCCCAAGGGCGTGGGCGCACTCTACGTCCGCCGGCGTCGCCCCCGTGTCCGCCTTGTCCCGCTCCAGGAGGGCGGCGGCCAGGAACGCGGGTTCCGATCGGGCACGCTGAACGTCACCGGCATCGTCGGGCTCGGCAAGGCCTGCGAGCTCTGCGCTCAGGAGATGGATGCCGACCGCGAACGCCTGCTCGGGTTCCGCAACCACCTCGAGCAGAAACTCCAGTCCGCACTCGATGTCGTGCAGATCAACGGGCATCAGGACAAGCGCCTCGCGAACATCACGAACATCTCCTTCGGCTTCGTCGAGGGCGAGAGCATGATGATGGCGCTCAAGGAGATCGCTATGAGCTCCGGCTCGGCGTGTACCAGCGCTTCGCTGGAGCCCAGCTACGTGCTCAAGGCGCTCGGCGTCGGTGACGATCTGGCGCACTCTTCGCTCCGCATCAGCATGGGACGCTGGACGACCCAGGAGCAGATCGATTACGCCGCGGACAAGATCATCGAGGCGGTCACGAAGCTCCGAGAACTGTCCCCGCTGTTCGACATGCACAACGAGGGCATCGATATCACGAAGATCGAGTGGGCGCACCACTAGTCAAAGCGCGAATCAACACCAAACGAGGTGAAACATGGCATACTCAGAAAAAGTCATCGAACACTACGAGAAGCCCCGCAACGTCGGGACCTTCGGCACCCAGAAAGAGATCAAGGAGCGGGGCGACATCGGTGTCGGCCTTGTCGGCGCCCCTGAATGCGGCGACGTCATGCAGCTCCAGATCAAGGTCGATGAGGGCGGCAAGATCGAGGACGCGAAGTTCAAGTGCTTCGGCTGCGGCTCGGCGATCGCCTCCTCCTCCCTCGCCACCGAGTGGCTCAAGGGTAAGACCCTCGACGAGGGCATGGCCATCAAGAACACCGAGATCGTCGAGGAGCTCTCGCTCCCACCGGTCAAGATCCACTGCTCCGTCCTTGCCGAAGACGCGATCAAGGCCGCGATCGAGGACTACAAGGTCAAGAACGGTCAATAATCGACCTTGACCGCCCGATGAGACGTATAGAATCCCGACCCGGAACGATCGGGGACGCCACGCAGGGCGTATCAAGCGCAAGGAGCGACGTATGAGCACCGAAGCAACCCAGGACCAGGCCGTCATCCTCACCGAGGCCGCGGCCCGCGAGATCAGGACCATCATCGAGCAGCAGGAACTCGACGCCGAGAGCGTCCGCCTGCGCGTCGGCGTCAAGGGCGGCGGCTGCTCGGGATTCAGCTACCTCCTGGACCTCACCGAAACCCAGAAGGACAGCGACGAGCTCTTCGAGCAGCACGGGATCAAGATCATCATCGACCCCAAATCGCTGCTCTACCTGGGCGGCGTGACCGTCGACTTCAAGGACGAGCTGATGGGACGCGGGTTCGTCTTCAACAACCCCAACGCCACCAGCAGCTGCGGCTGCGGCTCTTCCTTCGCCGTCTGATCCGACCAACCGGTACGATCAACCAACGCCCCAGAATGATTGGGGCGTTTTTATGTTTCTGGGTTGCAGAATGCCTGTGGATACAGTTGAATAGTCGTCTGCCCGCTCGGGTCGGCAGCCACTCATAAGCCAGACACGGAACGCCACTCTATGACAGAAACCCCGGTCCCGCTCGATACGACTCAGGGCTACTGCCCCCCCACCGCGGTCCAGTTCAGCGTGTTCCTGACGAACAAGGTCGGCAAGATGCTCGATCTCACCGAGCACCTCGACGAGGCCCACATCGAGCTCTGTGCCATCTCCGTTCACGAGGCCTCGGACCACGCCGTCGTTCGGATCATCACGGATAACGCCGCAGAAACACGCCAGATGCTCAGGGATACGGGCTTTCCCTTCTCGGAACGCGAGGTCCTCCTCGTCGAGCTCAGCGAGGGTCACTCGCTCTCCAAGCTCTGCCTCTTCCTGTTGGGCGCCGAGATCAACATCGCCTTCGCGTACCCGCTGATGCACCACAACACCGAGAACCCCTCGATCGCGATCGCGGTTGACGACCCAACACTCGCGGGGCAGATCCTTTCTCGCAAGGGCTTCAAGATGCTCGGCGAGTGCGACCTGCATGGGTAACCGAACACAACACACACAAACCACCCCCGGATCGGGGGTTTTTCGTTTTCCGGTCAACCTGAAGCACGCGAGTCCGGTATTGTCAAGGAAACACCAGCAACGATCCCCGAAGAGGGACCAGAGGAGCAACCCCATATGAAACGCACCATGACAGCAATCGCAGGTCTCTGCGCCGGTATCTCACTGCTTTCGACCCCAGCCCTGGCCGGGCCTGAGCACAAAGACCACGCGCACGCTGAGAAGGGGCAGACCCAGACACTGGAAGACATCGTGGGCGAGGTCGAGCTCCCCGAGCTCTTCATCGGCTCCAACGCCCCCGAGCTGCAGATCGCCAAGTACGTCAAGGGCGATTCGGTCCAGCAGTTCGAAGAGGGCAAGGTCTACGTCGTCGAGTTCTGGGCGACCTGGTGCGGCCCGTGCATCGCCGCGTTCCCGCATCTCTCCGAACTGCAGGCAGAGTACAAGGACAAGGCCCAGTTCATCGGCGTGAACGTCTGGGAAGGCGTTGAGGATCAGGCGGAGCGCATCGATAAGGTCGAGAACTTCGTCGAGGAACAGGGCGATCGCATGAGCTACACCGTTGCCGTAGAGAACGGCAGCGCCATGGCCGACACATGGATGAAGCCCGCGGGCCAGAACGGCATCCCCGCCGCGTTCATCGTGGACGGCAAGGGCAAGATCGCCTGGGTCGGGCACCCGATGAACATGGACGACTCGCTCGAATCGGTCATCGAAGGCGACTTCAACGCCGATCAGGCGATCAAGGATTACAAGAAGCAGAGCATCATGATGGCCGGCTACCGCCAGTTCATGAACGGCATCCGTGCTCAGGGTGACGACTTCGCTCAGGCGACCACGATCGCCAAGCTCCTTGTCAAGGACTACTTCCAGGACGAGCCCGGCGGGCTCAACGCGGTCGCCTGGACACTGCTCACGTCAGAGAACGATGAGATCGGCGAGAAGCACTACTCCATCGCGCACAACGCCGCCAAGCGTGCCTGCGAGGTGACCGAGTGGGAGGACTGGATGCTGCTGGACACCTACGCCCTCTCAGCCCACAAGATGGGCAAGCAGGACGAAGCCGTGAAGTGGCAGAGCAAGGCCATCGAGCTCGCCCCCGAAGATAAGAAGGCCGATCTCGAAGAGAACCTCGCCATGTTCAAGGGCGAAGGCTGATCACCTAAGATCGAATCAATCTTTTACTCAACTTCATGCCGACCTGCCGGGTCGGTATTTTTTTGCGCTTCTATTTCCGGAGTTTGATTGAGAACTCAGCAAGTCGTTTGCTTCGGAAGCAACCAACGATTACAAGAGTATCAGTAACTTCCTTACAATGGAGATTGAAATGAACTGTATATCAAAGATGATTCTGGCTTCAGCCCTCACAACTGTTGCCCTGTCGGGACAGGCGGCCGCGAGCGACGACGTGTTTTTCTCTTGGATTCGCATGCATGATAACGCGAACTCGCCCCCAACCCTGTACCCCACCTCGGGCACCACGAACCATTACTCCTATTGCCCGCACGCTGGCGGCCAGCACAGCCTGGACGTAGAAGACAACAAGATCAAGAGCATCTGGAACGAGATGGAGGACGAAGGCCTCGCCGTCGCCATCATGATGCGAGATCGTAACTCACCGTGGGGTTCCGCGCCGA
Organism: Phycisphaerales bacterium UBA1924; assembly: GCA_964229845.1. Taxonomy (GTDB): domain Bacteria; phylum Planctomycetota; class Phycisphaerae; order Phycisphaerales; family UBA1924; genus UBA1924. Next base: position 12,288 of record CAXREY010000028.1, on the reverse strand, counting down.
CCTGGGACTGCCTCACGAGTTGTGGCGGGAGCATCCCCGACTACCCCATTAACAACAACATCTTAATCGACCGCAGCCCGTGGACCCTCGCCTCGGCCTTTGCCATTCGAGACCTGGAATCCGACCAGATGGAGTACGTCATCGGCGATGTCGAACCACATGATGGCAACTCCATGACCGATGTTGCGAACTGGGTCGTCAATATGGCAGACATCTGCTTCGGGAACAGTTCGCTCGGCGTGACAGGGTACCCAGACGGCACCTCCGACCCGACACACAACATCTCACAGGCCACCGTTCAGTCGTGGGACGTCCGACTCGGAAACTACAACACCCACCGGTACCCAACCCTGACTATCGGTGTTAAGACCGTCCCGACGGACATCACAAGCGCTTGGCCAGCAGCCGGCCAGAGCGATGACCTTGCGGATCAACAGTACCTGTACACATCGACCGGCCTGAACGTGATCTCGCCAGATACGTATCCCCGAGCGAACCATGTCCGCCATACAGTCAACCACTGGACAACCGACTTGAGCCCCACGATTCGCGCGGCGTACTTGTGGTCAGGAGTTGAAAAGCTCTCCTCCGCCCTGCGTGAGGAAATCGCGTACGGCAATCTCGCGACGAAAGAGGTTCTGCCGTGGGTGGCACCATTTGTGCATCAGGGCTTAGACCCGAAGGGGGATCTCTACGCTGACTGCTGGATGCCACCGAGCGCCGATTTCCTGGCGACGATCAAGCACCTGCGTCTCCGCGGTGCAGACGGGTTTATTTTCTTTGGAAGCGAAGGCAATATGGCACCCGGCGGAACACTCGACACGGAGTACTGGTCAAGAATCGACCCAAGCACAGGGCTTCCCGCGAATCCTTGGTACAACTCCACCGAAGACTGGGCGGATGCCACCGCGACGCTCCACGGTCATGAATGGTTTGAGAAACACGCGCTCGTTTCCTGGGAAGAACTCGATGGCGACTTTGCCGACAACGCCGTGCCATACCGCCTGGAGACCGACAAGACTTCCGGGATCGTTGTTTCTGCAATCAATGACAAGGGACGCCTCAATATCCTCGTCAGCTACATGAAGCCCGTCTCGCGTGGCCCCACGGTGTCCATCGACATGGATGACTATTTCAAAGAAGCCCGCGACTACAGCTCGGGCACGAACCAGTACATCACATGCACCAGCTATTCGCATGTCTACAGCCGCGACTTCTTTACACCAGATATCGACGGCGACAACGATTACGACTCAACCGATGCGTCAATCTGGGCGGGGCTCTATGCCGCAGAAGATCCTCGCGCGGATTGGAATCAGGACGGCTTATTTAATAGCACAGACATCACGCTCTTCGGAGACGCTGCAGCAGCGTACTGAACTGAGTTCATTCTGCCAAATCAAAGAGATGCTCCGTGATGGAGCATCTTTTTTATGTGAATGATCAATGACAAACCCCCTCGAGATTCAGTGCATACCGCGATCGCCGAGCCAGTGCTCTGCGTCGATCGCCGCCTGGCAGCCCATGCCCGCGGCCGTGACCGCCTGGCGGTACTTCGCGTCCGCGACATCGCCAGCCGCGAACACCCCCTCGATGTTCGTCTGACTCGAACGGGTCTTGAGCTCGATGTAGCCGGCCTCGTCAAACTCGAGCGCCGTATCGAGCAGGAACTTGGTGGCGGGCGTATGGCCGATCGCGACAAACATGCCCTTCACTGGCAGGTCAGAGAGCTCGCCGGTCACGGTATCCTTCAGCCGCACGGCGCTGAGCTTGTCGCTCCCGGAAGCATCCGGCTCGCTCAGGCATTCCACGACCGTCTTGTTCCAGAGCACCTCGGCGTTGGGCTTGCCGAGGAACCGCTCCTGCATGACCCGCGACGCCCGGAGCTCGTCGCGCCGGTGGATCACGTAGACCTTGGACGCGAAGTTGGTCAGGTACGTCGCCTCTTCCATCGCGGTATCGCCACCGCCGACCACGCAGAGGGGCTGATTCCGGAAGACGGGGAGCGCACCGTCGCACACAGCGCAGGCGCTGACACCGCCGCCGGTGGTGGCGAGCTTCATCTCGCTCTCGAGCCCGAGCCAGTTCGCGGTCGCCCCGGTCGAGATAATCACGGCGTGCGCCTGGATCGCACCGCCGCTCGAGGTATGCAGCGTGTGGGGCGACCCGTCGCTGCTGAACTCGCAGCGGACGATGTCCTCACCAACGACCTGCGTGCCGAACCGCTTCGCCTGCTGCTCGAACTTCATCATCATCTCGGGCCCGCCGATGCCATCGGGGAAGCCCGGGTAGTTCTCGACGTCCGTCGTGAGCATCAACTGCCCGCCGGGGAGAATCGGGCCGGGGTCCTGCTTCGCCACCCCAACATACACGACAGGGTTCAGGTTCGCCCTCGCGGCGTAGATCGCCGCGGTCCAACCCGACGGCCCCGAACCGATGACGACGACCTTGTGCACGCTGCTCTGAGTATCTGACAAACCGTTGCTCCTGATTACCACTGACGCTGCTCGTACCGCGTATCCCGGGGGCTGGAAAACCACATCCGTGCGTGGTCTATTCCCGGCATGCGCGGTGTTGATCCTAGCGCCTCTGGCCGCATAAGAAACGGGCCCGCGATCAACGCGGGCCCGTTCGTTCGAAGAGAAATGAATGCGAGTGTGGTGTGCTCGCTTCGAGCGTTCAGATTCAGCCGGCTTTCACGCCGCGTACGTTCTGACGCACGCTCGGCGCTCGCTGCTCGTCAGCCGACAGGTCCTCGAAGACCGGGTCGGCACGACGAAAGAACCGGGAGGGCTTGGCATCGTTCAGACGCTCGTTCAGACGCTCGAGCGATTCCTCGATGATCTGGCGGACGCGTTCGCGGGAGATCCCGACTTCGCCAGCGATCTCCTTGAGCGTGAGCGGCTCGGAGCCGTCGAGCCCAAACCGCAGACGGAGGATCTCGGCCTCGCGATCATCGATCGTCTCCATGAGGCGGCGGAGGATACCGAGCTCTTCCTCCCGCAGCGACTGATTGTCGGGGGAGTCCGTTCGGTAGTCCGCGACAATACCGTCGAGCCCGACGGCTTCGCCGTCGATATCGCGGGGTGCCTGGTTCGGCGCGTTGAAGGCCTTGACGGCCCGCTTGATGATCTGCACCTTCTTGAGCGGCAGATCCATAGACTCGGCGAGCTGCTCCATGCTGGGCTCGTGCCCGAGTTCGGCCTTGAGCAAGCGCGAGTGCATCTTCCACTTCGCGATCAGCTCGACCATATATGCCGGGATGTGAATGGGCTGGTTCGCGTTCATCAGGGCACGCTTGATGCCCTGCTTGATCCACCAGCTGCCGTAGGTGCTGAACCGGGCCCCCTGCGCCGGGTCGAACCCCTCGACCGCACGCATCAGACCGATGTTGCCCTCCTCGATCAGGTCAGTGATCTGGAGCCCTCGGTTGGTGTACTTCTTTGCGATCGCGACCACAAGGCGGAGGTTGCTCTTGATCATCCGGTCGCGTGCCGCGGGGCACTGCTCGTTGATGATCTTCCAGCCGAGCTCTCGCTCTTCCTCTGCGGTCAGCAATGGATAGCGGTTGATCTCCTGCAGATAGGTCTGCAACGAAGACTTGACGCTAGACGACGACCCGCGTGAACGGGACACGGACGAACTTACAGATGTGCTCACTTTCCTACCCTACCCTTTCCGCGGCGAGTGCCGCCGGAAAAAAACAGATGGTTGGGGGGACAGAGATCCCTCCCACTACTCCGTTCGTCAGTCTAACCGATAGGTTCCATCGACGAAAGACGAAAACCCCTGAAGCTAGGGGAATTTCTTGTGATCCTGACACCCGGAAGCTGGGCTGATTGCAGGGGTTAGCACGATCGGAGCACTTTTTTGAGAATATGATCGGTCGCACATAAACTTTATTGGCATCACCAGAAAACCGTGGCACACTGCGGCCCCCAACGCCCGATACGGAGAAGCATGGAACGCGATCTCACCGAAATGCTCGAAGAATGGCCCTTCGAACCGGGAAAAATCTCCGTCCGTGTGATCGAGGGCAAGGACGGCGACCCCAGGATCCAGGTCCGCCTCGATCTGGGGCTCCTGCAGATGTACGTCGCAGGGCGTCCCGACGGGAAGCGGCCCGAGGGCTACGACTCGCTGCTGGACTACCACGAATCCCACATCGATCAGATGCAGATGGAAGAGATCCAGCCCCCCGAGGCCGGTGCCGAGGCCACCCCCGAGGGCTTCGCTCCTGAGGACGAAGAGGATGAGGAGACCATCCCCCGCTTCCTGACCCCGGAAGAATGCAAAGCGCTCCGGGAGGAAGCCCAGCAGTACTACCACCGCTATATCGCCCTGCTGGTGCTCGAGGACTACGAGGCCGTCGTCCGTGACACTTCACGCAACCTGCGCGTGCTCGACCTCTTCCGCGACTATGCCCTCGAGGAAGAGGATCAGCACGCCATGGAAGGCCACCGCCCCTACATCATGATGATGCGTGCGCGTTCGCTGGCGAGCCTCGCCATGAAGGCGGAGGAGAACAAGGCCGCGATCTTCGCGATCGATGAGGGCCTCGAATCTCTCAAGAAGTATTACGAGGGTGTCGAGCGACCAGAACTCTATGAAGAGTCCGGCGAGGTGCAGATGCTCCGCGACATGCGCGATGCGCTGGTGCCCAAGCTCCCCGTGAGTCAGAAGGCGGAGCTTCGTCAACGCCTCGACGCGGCCATCGCATCGGAGAACTTCGAGCTCGCCGCGATCCTCCGGGACGAGATCCGCATGCTCGGTGGCGACGCGAGCTGATCGGGTTCAGCTCGTTCGCCCGGCTCGATCCGCCCGCGCCCGTTTCACGAGCACGGAGAGCAGCGTGATGTCTGAGGGTGTGATCCCTTCCAGGCGCGATGCCTGCCCGAAGGTCGTTGGCTTGTACTTCTCCAGGGCGATCTTCGCTTCGGTGCGCATCGAATCCAGCGACGCGTAGTCCATCCAATCGGGGAGCGGGCGATGCTCAAGCTCCGCGCTCCGCTCGATCTCGCGGCGCTGTCGCTCGACGTACGGCGCGTAGCGTGCTTCGGAATGCAGGGTCAGCCAGATCCCGCGGGGCTGCTGGCCGAGATCGGGCGACAACGCCTCCCTGAGATCCTGAACGGTGAAGCCCGGCTCAAGCGTGCGCTGCTCGACCGTCTTGTCCCCATGCTTCAAGGCACGCATCAGCGATCGACCCTTCTCCAGCGTCTGAGTCCGCCGCGTGTGCCGCTCCCAACGCGCCCGCCCGAGCGCGGAGTGCTCGAGCAGCCCGAGCCGCTTCGCGACGGGTGTCAGCCGGTCCGGCGCGTTATCTCCACGGAGGATCAATCGGTGCTCCGCACGGCTGGTAAACATCCTGTAGGGCTCACGCGGGGTCTTCGTGACCAGATCGTCCATCAGGACCCCGATGTACGCCTCGTCCCGCCCGAAGTTGAACGGCTCGTATCCCCCGGCCCCATCGCGCGCGAGCAGCGCCGCGTTGATGCCCGCGACCAGCCCCTGCGCGGCTGCCTCCTCGTACCCGCTCGTGCCGTTGATCTGGCCAGCGAGGAACAGGTTGCGCACCCCGCGGGCCTCCCCGGTCGTCAGGATCTGGTGCGGGCGGACCATGTCGTACTCGACCGCGTACCCGTGCTGCAGGATCTCGGCGTTCTCGCACCCGGGCATCCGTTTCACGATCTCGTTCTGAATATCCGCGGGCAGGCTTGTCGCGATCCCATTGCAGTAGATCCAGTCGCTCTCGAGCGACTCGGGCTCGAGGTAGACACCGTGCGATTCCCGTTCTCGGAACCGCACGACCTTGTCCTCGATGCTCGGGCAGTACCTCGGTCCCTGGGCCAGATTCCCAGAGTACATCGGTGCCCGATCCAGATTCGCGCGGATCAGCTCGTGCGCTTCCTCGCTCGTCCGCGACTGCCAGCACCCGACCTGCTCGAGCAGCGGGAATCGGTCGCAGCTCACGCTGCCGGCGGACCACCCGCCCGGGGTCAGCTCAGAGAACGGGGTTGGCTCTGTATCCCCAAACTCAAGCTCGAGCGAATCGGTATCGATCGTGCTCACACGGAGCCGGGGCGGTGTGCCAGTCCGAAGCCGCCCGAGCTCGAACCCGAGCTCCTCCAGGCACGCAGAGATGCCGTAGGCCGCGGCCTCACCGCGTCGACCTCCGGGCTGCTGATCCTCGCCCGTGTGCATCAGCCCCCGCATGAAGGTGCCAGTCGTCAGGACGAGCGAGGGGGCGTGCAGGTCCCGTTCTGTTCCATTGGTCGCGATCCGCACACCGACCGCACGCCTGGGATCACCCTCAGCGGTCAGGAGTTGCTCGACCGTGCCCTCGATCAGATCGATCTCCGGGCGAGAACCGATGAGGTCCTGAGCCACCCTCGCGTACGCGGCTTTGTCAGACTGACACCGCTGCCCATGGACAGCCGCCCCCTTAGAGGTGTTGAGCACCTTGAACTGGATACCTGTCGCGTCTGCGACGAGTCCCATGAACCCGCCCATCGCGTCCACTTCTCGGACCAGCTGCCCCTTGGCGAGCCCACCGATCGCCGGGTTGCAACTGAGGATGCCTACCTTGGACCTGGCGATTGTGACAAGGGCGACGCTCGACGTCCCGCCGAGCAGGTTGGCGGCCGCCCACGCGGCTTCCAGCCCGGCGTGCCCCCCACCGATCACGATGACCTGATAGTCCTGATCCATCACGGATTTTACGCAAGAATCAGCGAAATCAAGCGTTCAAGGGTCGTACATATCTTGGCAGGACGCTGTTTGTCTGGTACCCTATGCGAAACATCCAGAAGTGATTCCTATTTGATGGAAGGACCGTTGATGAAGTTTTTACGCGCTCGTCGAACCACATTGAGCCTCCTCGCGATACTCGGGATGATGTGCCTCACCAGCACACAATCGATCGCGGATGAGGTCGTCATGCGTGACGGAACCGTACATACAGGCAAGATCGTCTCGCGTGATCGTCGCACGATCGTGATCGACACCCAGATCCACGGGATCAGCACCCGCCTGGAACTCGATCGACGCAGCGTCCGGTCCATCGTCATCTCAGACGACGCGGAAGAAACCCCTTCCACAACCACAGACGCGGGTAGCCCTTCGACGCTTTCCATCCCGTCCGCGGCAGAACCCGAAGAGGATGAGGACGTTGTCCTCAAGCGTGAGGGGTACAACCTCGTGCTCGAGATCCCGCTTGAGGGCACATTCGGGCAGGACATCTACCCGCTGGGAATCGCCAACTCCCTCGCCTGGGCGAAGGAAGTCGGCGTGACCGACGTCGTTTTCCGCATCAACTCCGGCGGCGGCGAGGTCTGGTGTGCGATGGACATGGTCGAGATCATGAAGGACTACCACGGCGACTTCCAGATGCACATGCTCATCGAGTCCGCGATCAGTGCCTCGATCTGGCCCAGCTTCAACTGCGATACCATCACCATGGCGCCCGGATCCGACTTCGGCGGTGCCGTCGGTTACACAACCAACAGCACCGGGTCCGCGGAAGTCGACCTGAAGATGAACTCGATTATGTCCGCAAAGCTCGAAACAGCCGCGGACGCCAACGGTCACTCGGGCTACCTTGTCCGGGCCATGATCCTCTCTAAGGCCGCTGTGTACGCCTACAAGGACCACAACGGCGAGTGGGTCCTCTCCGACACCACCGAAGGCCTGCCCAACAACTACGAGACCATCGACGGCCCGGACAGCGTGCTCACGCTCACGCAGAAGCAGGCGGTGAAGTACGGCATCGTCGACGCGATGACCGACGGCAACACCCTCGACGAGTGGGCGAAGGTCCAGGGCATCGAGAAGTGGGATAATGCTGGGCAGTTCGGCTACGAGACCGTCGCGGAAGACGTGGAAGACTGCAAGCGAGTCCGCGATCGGATGCTCGCGTCGATCAACGGCTTCTACACCGAACTCGGGCAGTACAACGCCGCGAGCTATGTCCGCACGGCCGGCTCAGCCCTCAACGGCATGAACCGCTACCTCGGGCAGTACAAGCGCCTTATCGAGGACGCGGAGGAAATGCACATGCCCTCGATCGTTGACAGCTTCGAGCAGGCCATCGACGTGACCTACTGGCAGAACTGGATCCGCGATACCAAGAAGGACATCCGCAACCTGTTCCGCCCGTAAGCACCGGCTTTCTAACTACGAGAACCGCCATCAAAAACAAGCCCCGTCCGAAGACAGGGCCCGTGGATGAAGGCGGTTTTTCATGCGCCCATTGGGCACAGGCTCAGTTGCAACCCGGCGTCTGGGACAACCCGAAGCGAGAGCGCCCGATGTCCTGACCGCCGTAGTCGATCCCGCGGAGCCCGTACCGGGTCCAGCGGTAGCGCTGACAGTACGTGGCCGTCTCACCCAGCCCCGACTTCGGGAGCGGGAAGGTGTCGATGGGGACGTACCGCTGCTGCCAATCGACCGTCGGGGTGTCGGGGTTCCAGCCCGCGTTCGCGTCTGAGGTCTGCTCGTTGCGGACCGACCCGTCGAAGAACGCGAGGTTGCAGCGTGCCTCGGGGTAGGCGAAGTACAGCCCGGCACGGTTCGTGAAGCGATCGAACTCCTCGAACATCATCACCTTCCCCGCGGGGTGGGCGACGTGGAGCAGCTTGCGTCCGCCGAGCGGTGTTTCCTGGTTCGGGTTGCCCGAGCCCACCGGCTCGAACAGATGCGGCGTGTCCTCGACCGGCGCGTAGGTCAGCTGCCCGGGGGCGCCGTCCGTGTTCCATGCCGCCGGGACCATCTGGTAGGAGCTCGCGAACGGCCACCGCTGCTGAACAGCGAGCTGGGTCCAGTTCGGGTCATCGTCGTAGCCCTGCTCGGCCGGTCCGTCGGCGTACGGGATCCCGGAGCCGGCCCCGTACTCGAGGGGGTTCTCCTGCCACTCGGTCTGGTTGCGGTCCAGCGGGCTCGCCGCGATGGGCTCGGGCTGGATGTCTGTCAGGAAGTCGAGCAGCACCAGGTGCGAATAGCGTCGGTGCGGGAGGCGATCGCGGTAGTTGCGGATCTTGGTGATGCCGTTCACCCGCCCCGTCACGCGCATCAGGATCTCCTGGTTCTGATCCGATGCGGCCTCCTGGTCGTCCCTGGGGGTTCGGCGCTGGCCCGAGGGGAGCGTGTACACCTCACCGCCCCGCCAGGTGTAGCTGAAGATGAGATCCGCGTTGTCCGAGGCGTAGTTCGCGGCCGCGGTGTTGAGCTGCCTGAGGTTCGCCTGAGAGCGCAGGTTCTTCGCGGAGAGCAGGGCCTGGCCGATCGCGGGGAGCAGGATCCCGATCAGCAGCGCAATGATCGAGATCACCACAAGCAGTTCTATGAGCGTGAACCCGCGATGAGCGCGACGATTCGTGGGTGTGTGCACAACAACCTCCGTTCGCTGTGTGCGCACCAATAGCCCACACCCGTTGCGGGCCAATCCGTACGCATAGCCGTTCATGTATGAAGCGGGGAGCCCCTGTTTCGGTACGCTGACGCCGCGTACCACTCGCACCCGCTGAAATGATCGGTGCCTCGAAGCGATCCGCTTGCGTGGCCCGATCCCGTCTGGTCAGACAGCGGTGCCTGTGCACGCGCGTCCTGACTGAGTATCTATACTCATGGTGCTCTGGGCGGTTCCACGGAAGAGGTGAAACCGTGCACGATCAGCAAACGCTCCCCTTGTTCGTGGGATGGCGGCTGTCCCAGATCAACGGCGGATCTACCGGGTGCAATCGGGATTCTGTGTCAGGTCGAACTGCGCACGCCCGATGTCCTCACCGCCGTAGTCGATGCCCTGCAAGCCGAAACGGGTCCAGCGGTAGCGCTGGCAGTACTGGGTGCCGTCGTTGAGACCATCCTTGGGGATGGGGAAGGTATCGAGCGGGACGTAGGTCTGCGCCCAGACTTCCGAATCCGGCTCGTCGGGGTTCCACCCGGGGTTCGCCTCGGAGCTCTGCAGGTTGCGAACCGAGCCATCGAAGAAGGCCAGGTTGCACTTCGACTCCGGGTAGGCGAAATACAGGCCTGCGGAATCCTGGAAGCGGTCGAACTCCTCGAACATCATCACCTTGCCGGATGGGTGCGCAACCTGGGTGAACTTGCGGCGACCCAGCGGTGGGCTGTAACCGGCTGAGGAAGTCGTGAACGTATGTGGTGACTGGGAATGCGGGATGTACGTGGACGCGCCCGCGATCCCGTCGGAGTTCCATGCGGCGGGCACCATCTGATAGGTCGAAGCGAACGGCCAGCGCTGCACGACCGGGAGGTCCGCCCAAACCGAGTCGTCCTCGTAGCCCTCGGGGATCCCGTCGGCGTACGGCACGCCGGAGCCTGATCCGTACTCGAGCGGGTTCTCCTGCCAGGTGATCAGGTTCCGGTCGAACGGGCTGGCCGCGATCGGCTCGGGCTGGACATCGGTGAGGACGTCCAGGAGCACGAGGTGTGAATAGCGACGGTGCGGCAAGCGGGACGAGAAGTTGCGGATCTTGAACTGCCCGCTCAGACGCCCGGTCACACGCATCAGGATCTCCTGATTCTGATACGCGGCCGAGACCTGATCGTTTGTCGCCTGCTTCTTACGCCCATCGGGCAGGTAGTACGTCTCGCCCGCACGCCATGTGTAGCTGAAGATCCGGTCCGCGTTGTCCGACGCGTAGTTCGCCGCGCCAGTGTTCAGCGAACGGAGGTTTGCCTGGGACTTCACGTTGTTCGCGGACCGCCGCGCCTGGCCCAGCGCCGGGAGCAGAATCCCGATGAGCAGCGCGATGATCGCGATGACGACGAGCAACTCGATGAGTGTGAATGCGCGCTGGTTCTTCATGGCTTGCCTTTCCGTGATGCATCGACGCGTAACGCCAGTCTTCGTGCCTGCCAATCTCCATCCTAACCTGTTTCCGCAGCCCACACAATCGCGTGCGCAAACAAAGAGCCCCGCACGAATGCGGGGCTCCCTTGAAATCATCAATCGGGGATCAGTCAGATGGGATTACTGGGTGCAATCGACATCCTGATCCAGACCGTACTGAGCACGCCCGATGTCTTCGCCGCCAAAGTCGATGCCCTGGAGGCCGAAGCGGGTCCAGCGGTAGCGCTGGCAGTACTCGGTGCCGTCACCCAGACCGTCCTTAGGAAGCGGGAAGGTGTCCAGCGGGACGTAGGTCTGCAGCCAGTTCTGATCCGGCTGTGATGGGTTCCAGCCGGGGTTGGCATCCGAAGTCTGCAGGTTGCGGACCGAGCCGTCAAAGAAGGCCAGGTTGCTCTTTGCTTCGGGGTATGCGAAGTAGAGACCCGCGGAATCCTGGAAGCGGTCGAACTCTTCGAACATCATGACCTTGCCAGCGGGATGAGCCACCTGCGTGAACTTACGACGACCGAGCGGCACGGCGTTTGAGCCGGTAAAGAGGTGCGGTGAGGTATCAACGGGGTTGTACGTCAGGGCACCGGCGATGCCGTCGGTGTTCCATGCCGCGGGGACCATCTGGTAGGTCGAAGCGAACGGCCAGCGCTGAAGCACCGGACGGGTCGGCCAGTTGGTGTCCTGGTCGTAGCCGGGGCCGGGGATGCCGTCGGCGTAAGGAACACCGGAGCCCGAGTCATACTCGAGCGGGTTTTCCTGCCAGGTGATCAGGTTGCGGTCGAACGGGCTGGCCGCGATCGGCTCGGGCTGGACGTCGGTGAGGAAGTCCAGGAGCACGAGGTGCGAGTAGCGCCGGTGCGGGAGACGAGCCGAGTAGTTCTGGATCTTGTGGATACCAGAGACTCGACCGGTCACGCGCTGCAGAATTTCCTGGTTCTGGTACGCGGCCGCGTCCTGATCCGTGTTCGCCTTCTTCGGGCGACCATCGGGCAGGTAGTAGGTCTCGCCCGCACGCCACGTGTAGCTGAAGATCCGGTCCGAGTTGTCGGACGCGTAGTTCGCTGCACCGGTGTTCAGCGAACGAAGGTTCGCCTGGGACTTCACGTTGTTTGCGGAACGCCGCGCCTGGCCAAGTGCCGGGAGCAGAATCCCGATGAGCAGCGCGATGATCGCGATCACGACCAGCAGCTCAATCAGAGTAAATGCCTTGTTTTTTCGTCTTTCCACGACGACCTCCATCCGTCAGCGTGCCTGAGAACTCTACATCGCTATCCGAGCGAGACAGCGTTCACAGGCACAGACTTGTGTTCAATGCGGTCACCATTGCTCCCCGCGAGGGGCGTGTGATGCAATGGTGGTCCTGGGTTCTGTTCGCATGACTCCATGCAAGGGTTCCAGCGTGTCCCCAGACCTTTGAATCTTCCTGC
>CAXREY010000027.1:0-25026 GCA_964229845.1 Phycisphaerales bacterium UBA1924 | reverse complement strand
AAGGGCGTTGTCCACGGCTTCCTTGACGGTCGTCAGCAGCGCCTTGCGCGGGTTGTCGAACCCCAGAAGGTGCCGGTTCTTCGCAAAGAACTCAGAAACAGAGATATCGCGTTGTTTCGCGGCCATCGTCTCGGCATTGGCACGCGAACGGGAAGACTTGGCTTTGGCCATGCGGACCACCCTCCTTGGTGGTGAAAAACTGCCCATGCGTGGGCGAAATCCTGATGTCTGTGTCAGGATAGCACAAGCAACTCTCGCACGGGCGTGGACAGGGGCGCGAAATCGCGTCCGGGACTGGGTTTTTGGTGGTTTTCACCGTCTCAGTGCCCATCACCGAGCGCCTCGAACGCGCCGTGATACCGCACAAACCCGCTCGCAACCCCGAGCGATCCGGGACGGAGCTCGAGCGCCATGAAGACCTCATCAGGCACGCCATACGTCGAGCGGATGCCATACCTCGACGCCGGCACGAAACCGAACCGCGGGTAATACTCCGGATGCCCGAGCACAACCATCGCATCAAACCCGGCATCCTGTGCATGCTCGATCGCCTCATCGACGAGCGCCGAACCAACGCCCCGCCGCTGATGAGCGGGTGTCACGGCCATCGGCGCAAGCCCGAAGACCCGCAACCGCGGTTCAGAGTCGCAGCGCATCGGCGAGCACATCAGGTGCCCGACAATCTCCCGGTTCTCGATCGCAACGAGCGAGAGCAGGGGGGTTGCATCAGCACGGAGCCGGTCCACCAGCTCGGCCTCCGCGCCCGTATCGAACCCGAACAGGTTGACGCTGCGTATCCCCTGCTCATCCCCTGGCTGTTCTGGTCGGACATGCATCAGACCTTCGCCTTGAGCCAGCCACCCTGAACGAACCGCACCGTGAAGATCACACCGCGAAGGAACATCTCCGAACACAGCGCGATCCACAACGCCGGCAGCCCCGGCTCAATCCCGAACCACTGCTCAAACAAGCGCGGATTCGTGATCACGCCACCGCCGAAGACCTCCGGCACCGGGATATCAACACCCGAGACAAGGTACGCCAGCGGCAGACGCATCCCGTACGTCGCGAACCACGTCAGCCCCATCACCCACTTCACATCGCCCGCGCCACGCATCGCAGAGCGGAACACGATCCCGATCGCGAACGGGATCTGCACGATCCCGCACGTGATCAGCAGCGGGGGCACGAGCTCCATATGGGCGGCCTGCTCCGACATCGCGTCCGTGATCGATCTGGCGAACACAATAAAGATCACACCCAGCCCACCCATGATCGCCGAAGCGATCACCGTGCACCGGAACACCGCCTTCTTCGCCAGGTCCGGGCGCTTCATCCCGAGGTACTGACCCGTGAGCGTCGCCGCCGCGATCCCCATCCCAAAGCCCGGCATAAAGCTGAACGCCTCGATCCGGATGCCGATGATGTGCGCCCCGAGCAAGCCGTCGCTCTCCACCTGCACCGCCAGCAGCCCGACAAAAGTGATGATGAAGAAGTTCCCGAGCCACATACCGAACGTCTCAAGGAAGTTCGGCACCGCAAGGCGAACAAAGCGATACACCGTGATCAGGTGCGGCTTCAGGTTCCGCCGCTTCAGACGGATCGACCACTTCCCCGACAGCGAGTACGCCAGGATCAACGCCGCGCCGAACACATCGCCGACCACCGTGCCGATCGCGATGCCCACCACGCCCCAGTCGAGCCCAAGCGGGCTCGTGAGCCCGAACACCGTCACGCCCGACACACCCCAGCTCACCAAGATATTGATGAGGTTCCGGATGATCATCGCCTTCAGCGGCGAGATCGAATCCCCCGCACCACGCGAGCACGCGATCAGCCCGAACAGCAGCGAAGCGAACGGCGTCCCCAGCGCGATGATCCGCATGTACTCAATGAAGTAGCCCCCCGCCGACTCGGTCATGTTCAGCAACGACACGATCATCGGCGCCATGAACCACACCACAGCCCCGATCCCCGAGCCGCAGATCAGCGACAGCGTCGTCGCCTGCCCGAGCATCACATTCGCAACCCCCATCCGCCCCTTGCCCACCGAGCGTGAGATCAACGCCGTCGCACCCACGCCGATCGCCATAATCACCAGCCCGATGAACCACATGATGTAGCTCGCCCCCCCGATCGCATCGGTCGCCGCCACGCCGTCCTCCAGCGAGGCGCTGAGCTTGGTATCCACCAGCCCAACCAGCGAGTTCAGGAACGACTCGAGCACCACCGGCCAGGCGAGCACAAAGATCGCCGCCCACATCGTCAACCCCTTGAGCCGACCGGACTTAAACCGCCCATCATCCGTGCAGACCGCCTTGGGCCCCGTCTCCGTCAGCGCCCCGCTCGTCGTCACCGTCATCGGCTGCCCAACAAGCTCCTCGAGGTCGTCCTCGTGGATCGGCTGCTCAATCGCATCATGCGACGGCACACAGCTGGCCTCATGCTCATCGCGTCGGTCGGTCATGAGATTTGCACACTCCAGTACGCGCTCGTGTTCCTCTATCACGGGCAAGATGGAGTTTAGTCAAGCGGGGATAGCAAGCGTGCGAAGATTGGGGGAGTATTGATCGATGCCCCCTCAAGCCCCGGGCTGAGCACGCCTGTACCGAGAAAAACGACCCGCCGTGAGATTCACCGGACAGGCCGTGCGAGACTTGAGCTTTACGATCAGATCGCTGTGCAAGCTATCTGCCGTTTTATGTACTCAGAGCTCGTCCTTGTCCTTCGCTCCGCCCGACGCGGCGTTGCTTGTCGAACGAGATCGGCCGGCGCCCCCGACGCGTCCACCGATGCCGTAACCGAGAACGAGATCGGTCTTGTTATATGGGTAGTAGACAAAGTAGGGGCGTTCAGTCGGAACCAGATAGGGGTACAGCAGCGTTGTAGTTGCTGTCACATCGTACCAGCCGTGCTTCGTGATGAACACGGCATCGAACGCGTCTTTCTCTTTGATGGTGGGTGCGTAGAGGATGACGGCACCTGAGTTCGCGTTGATCGTGCGGTACATCTCGTTGGCGACATTATCCAGCGGAGAACCCATGCTTGTCATCACCTCGACCGCACCTGTAGCGATCGGGAATGCGGGGTTGTTGTATGTATCCACGGCGATGAGTTTGGGAACGGACTTATCCTTGTTGGGGCCATTACTCACGGTCTTCTCATAATACTGCAGGTTGTACGCGTCCTGGAATCCGGTAGTAATCCCGGACTCGTGGATGTACCCTTCGCCCCACACATCGAGATGAAAGACATGGGCCCACTGCCCTGACCCGGTTGATGGGAGCTTCGACGGCATGACCCAGTTTTCGCGGGTATTGTCCCGGTTGTACACGAAATCATCGAGACCGTCTCCCGTGACATCGGCCATCCAGGCCCCCCGACCGCTCCAGCCAACATTGTTATTGCTGTTGCGTGTGCCCCAGAGAGTGTCGGTCGCGAACAGATCTCCCGTGCTGAGCATGACCCAGTACTCGTGTGTGTTATCGCGGTTATAGATAAAGTCGGCGCAGCCGTCGGCGTTCAGGTCTGCGAATCCCTGCCCTTTGACACCGTAGCCCACATTGTTGCGTTCGTTACGGGTTCCCCAGTTGGTGTCCGTCGAAAAGGAGCCATCGGGCTTGGCTGTCATTACCCAATATTCGTGGGTCTTGTCGCGGTTGTAGACATAGTCCGCGCGTCCGTCACCGCTGACATCCACCATCCACTGGGCGTCACCGCTGTAACCGACATTGTTGTTGCTGTCACGGCTGCCTGCGTTTTTGTCACTGTGAAATGTGCCGTCGCCCCGAGAGAGCATGACCCAGTACTCGTGTCGCTTGTCGCGGTTGTACACATAGTCGGCGCACCCGTCGCCGTTGACATCGGCCATCCACTGCGCATCCCCGCTGTAGCCGACATTATTGTTGTCGTTTCGGCTGCCCGCGAGCCTGTCGGTTTCAAAGGTCCCGTCGTCCTTGGCGAGCATGACCCAGTATTCGTGCCGCTTGTCGCGGTTGTAGACATGGTCGGCTCGCCCGTCGCCGTTGACATCGGCCATCCACGCGCCTTTTCCGCCCCAGCCGACATTGTTGTTGCTATTACGACTGCCGGCGAGTTTGTCAGTTTCGAAGGTTCCGTCGTCGTTGGCGAGCATAACCCAGTACTCATGGGTGTTGTCACGGTTATAGACATAGTCGGCCCGACCGTCACCGTTGACATCGGCCATCCATTGGCTGCGCCCGCCGTACCCGACATTGTTGTTGCTGTTTCGGCTGCCCGCGGATGTATCCGACGAGAACTCACCGTTGCCATAAGGCATGTTGTCGTTGGCGAGCATGACCCGGTACTCGCGGGTACCGTCGCGGTTGTAGACATAGTCGGCTCGCCCGTCGCCGTTGACATCGGCCATCCATTGCCCATCGCCGCCCCAGCCAACCGCGTACGACCTGTCGCCCGCCTTCGAGTCGGTGCCGGCGCTCAGTGAAGCAAGCTCCATTGCACGCACATCATGATCGGATAAGTCCTGGCTTTGGCACGCAGTCAGCAGTAAGCCTGTAGCTCCTGCGGTCATGAACAGAGTAGTTCTGGTGTTGGCCATCTTGTGTGTCCCCTTTGTGATATCGAATGCTGTTTTGGATGAGCGATCGGTACACTGCAGCGCATGGTACCAGTGAGCTCGGGTTGCATGACGAAGCAAGTTCAAGAACCACACTAATGAGCAGCTTATTACAAAAACAGCATAGAACCGTGCCAAGCGTGCTGTCCGCAAAGCAGAGACTGGAGATGATGCTACAGCCCCACCGATTCAATTTTACAGAACATACATTATAGGACCTTGCGACAACTCCGCCCCATTCACCACAATCACCCCAGACGCGGTGCATGCGCATACACCGACCGGTCACTCAGGGTAAAGGTAAGGGTGTGGCCACGCTTCAGGACAGCAGGAACCGCACGCGGCTTCTCCCCATCGATCTGCACACACGAGTCCTGCTCCGCCTCAACCACAATCTCTCGCCCGCACGCACACCGAGCCGCGTTCAGGCGAGCGAGCAACCCGAGATAGCGGAGCCCCGACGTAATCGACGTCCCGCCGGCAATGTGCGCGATGTCCAACGTGTTGTCGTCCCAGCACGCGTCCCGGCACGGGTTGAAGTGCCCGCCATAGTTCGGCATGTTCGCAATCACGAAGATCCCCGCCCGCGAGAGCTCCGGCCGCTCTACGCCATCGATCCGCACCCGAGCCCCGGCGAACCGCGGGCTCAGGATCTCTCGGATCACCGGCCTGATGTACGCCCTGTACCCGCCGAGCTTGCGGGACTCTTCAAGACGATGGATCACGGACGCGTCCATCCCCAGCGAGGTCATAATCAGGAACGGGTGCCCATTGCACAGCGGCACATCGATCCGCCGCGCCTCCGATTCCATCTCCAACTGCTCGACCACCCCCGCCGCCCGGCGCGACATCTTCAGGGCATGGCAGATCAGGTTCGCGGTCCCCGTGCCGCAATGCTGGAAGGGGACCTGTGTCTGCGTGAGCAGCGGGAGCAGGTGATGCACCGTCCCGTCGCCGCCCACGATCACCAGCCGATCGCTGCCCTCCAGATCGCCTGAATCGGGCACATCCCCCCTGCTGATATCGAACCCATCGACGCGGTGCCCACGCCGCGAAGCGAGCTGGCTGATCTCATCAGTGAGGCGTTTGGCCTTGCCCCGACCGGAGCGCGGGTTGTAGACAATGGAGACACGCATAGATGGTCAATACATCGGGCAAGCACGCCCGATACGGTCAAAACGCGGGGCGTGGCGGTGCTATGATCCGTACTTATGACGACCGCAGTACGATCCCATGCCGATGTCGATGCAGCGTATACCGCGGCACAGAAGGTGGTTGAGACACACCACCGGATCGCCGCCTTTCTTCACGAAGGGTTGACACTCGCACAGATCGACCGATTCGTCTACGAAACGCTCGAGGAGCTCGGCTGCAAGTCATGCTTCTTTAAATACCGGGCAGGGGGGCTGCCACCCTTCCCATCCCAGGCCTGCCTCAGCGTCAACGAGTGCGTGGTGCACGGCAATGCCGCCTACCGCCTCGAGCCGCTGCAGGCCGGCGACGTGCTCAAGATCGATATCGGCGTGCGTCACAAGGGCTGGATGGGCGACGCCGCCTGGACGTACGTGTTCGGCGAGATGACCCCCGAGGTCAGGAAGCTCACCGACTCGGGCAAGGAATCGCTCGCCAAGGGCATCGAGCAGCTCCGCCCCGGCAACACCTGGCTCGAATGGGCAAAGACCGTCCAGCGCGTCGTTGAGGATGAGTACGGCTTCCACCTCATCCGCGGACTCGGCGGCCACGGCTACGGCAAGAAGCTCCACACCTCACCCTGGATCTCCAACGTCGTCCCCGCCCACCCCAACGAGTGGCCAGACGCCAACAAACGGATCGAACCCGGGGCGCTCGTCGCCGTCGAACCGATGATCGGCATCGGCACCGGCGAGATCACCCAGGCACAGCGCCAGTGGCCCATCTTCACCGCCGACGGCTCAAACTCCGTCCACTACGAGCACGACGTACTCGTGACATCGGACGGCCCACGCATCCTCACCGACGGGCTGCAGGACGTCCAGGACGTCATCACGCGATAACCCCCCTACCGAGTAGATGAGCATGAATCGGATCAGCGAAGCATTCGCCAACGCAAAGGAAACCGGTCAGGGCGCGCTGCTCCCGTTCGTCTGCGCGGGCTCCCCCGAGCCGGACGCGCTCGAGCGCCTGCTCCCCGCAATGCAGAGCGCCGGCGCCAGCGTTGTCGAGATCGGCTTCCCATACAGCGATCCCATCGCCGACGGCCCAACCATCGCCGCCGCCATGCACGTCGCACTCGAGCAGGGGATCACGCCAGATAAGATCTTCGAGCAGGTCCGCTCCGTGCGCGATCAGCTCACCATGGGCCTCGTCGCCATGGTCAGCGTCTCGATCGTCATCGCCATGGGCGGCCCCGAGCCGTTCGTCAAGCGCGCGGTCGAAGCCGGATTCGACGGCTTCATCTTCCCCGATCTGGCTTTCGAGGAATCGGAGCCCTACCGCGACGCCTGCAAAGCCCACGGGGCATCGATGATCATGCTGATCTCCCCCACCTCGCCGACCCAGCGGGCGATCGACATCGCCAACGCCTCCACGGGCTTCGCCTACCTGCTCGCCCGTTCAGGCGTCACCGGTGCCCGCGAGGACCTGCCGGACATCTCCGAGCGTGTCCGCTCCATCCGCGAAAAATCCAAGACCCCCATTGCCTGCGGCTTCGGCATCTCCAACGCCGACCAGGTCTCCGCGGTGATCAAGCACGCCGACGGCGCCATCGTCGGCAGCGCCCTGGTCAAGGCCATCATCGCCGCCCACAGCTCAGGCAAGGACTACGCCATCGAAGCGGAGCACTTTGTCCACGAACTGGCAATGGGCCTCATCTCGATGGACCACATCTAACGCCCGCCAGTGTACAATCCAGCCACCGGCCCCGTAGCTCAGCGGTTAGAGCGCGCGACTCATAATCGCTTGGTCCCCGGTTCGAATCCGGGCGGGGCTATTTTTTATACACGAGCGCAGTTCGATTCTTCCGCCGCGTGCTTCACCGCAGCCGCGACCTTGTCGGCAATCGACTTGTCCAGCGCGTCCGGGATCACCCGATCCGCGCTCGGCTCCCCCACCGCGTCCGCCAACGCATGCGCCGCCGCCAGCTTCATCCGCGAGCTGATCCGCGTCGCACGCGCATCGATCGCACCGCGGAAGATCCCCGGGAACGCGAGCACGTTGTTCACCTGGTTCGGGAAGTCCGACCGACCGGTCCCGATCACCCTCGCCCCACCCCTGCGGGCCTCATCCGGCGTGATCTCCGGCGTCGGGTTCGACATCGCGAAAATGATCGCGTCGTCGTTCATGGTGCGGATGTCATCCGCGTCCAGCAGGTTCCCCACACTGACCCCGACAAACACATCCGCGCCCTTGATCGCGTCCTTCACCGACCCCGAGATCCCCGGGCGGTTCGTGAACCTCAATAGCTGCTTCTTCTCATCGTTCAGGTCCGTGCGATCCGGCGAGATGATGCCCTTGGAGTCACACATGATGACCTCCTTGACACTCACGCACACATCGGCCTCGTGATCGACACACCGCAGAAGCTCCGCGATCGCCGTGCCCGCGGCCCCGGCGCCGTTGATCACGACGCGGGCCTCGCCGAACGACTTGCCGACAACCTTCATCGCGTTGATCATCGCCGCCAGCAGCACGATCGCCGTGCCGTGCTGGTCGTCATGCATCACCGGGATCCCGATGTCCTGCAGCGCATCCTCCACCGCAAAGCACCGCGGCGCCGCGATATCCTCCAGGTTGATCCCGGCATACGAAGGCGCAATCGCCTTCGCGATCTCGATCAGCCGCCGCGTCCCCTCGTCGCCCTCGGGCACATCAACACACAGCGGCACCGCATCGATATCACCAAACGCCTTGAACAGGCACGCCTTCCCCTCCATCACAGGCATCGCCGCCGCCGGCCCGATGTTGCCCAGACCGAGCACCGCCGTGCCGTCCGTGAGCACACACACGCTGTTGCCCCGCATGGTGAGGTTGAAGCTCTCATCCGGGTTGTCCCGGATCATCTCGCACGGGCGGGCCACACCCGGCGTGTACGCCCGCGACAGGTCATCGCGAGAGATCAGGGGCACCTTGCACTCAACCGAAACCTTTCCCTTGTTCGTGCGGTGAAGATCAACGGATTCCGTGCTGTAATCGCTCATAGGGGGCCTCATCGCTGTTCAGACAGGGTTAACCGCAACTCTAGGCATCCACAACGCACCGGTCAGAGATCCAGGTCAGCAACCACCATCGCGTGGTCCGAAACCTCCAGCCCGCTCTGGCGATCGATATGGCAGTCCTTCAACACCTTGTGGGCGGCCTTGTTCAGCAGCAGGTAATCGATCCGCCACCCACGGTCCTTCACCCGCGCCTGCCCACGGTTCGACCACCACGAGTACGGACCGTCCACTTCGCCATACTTCTCACGGATGATGTCCCGCCAACCAAACTCGATCATCTCACCCATCCACGCCCGCTCGTGCGGCAGGAACCCCGACGTGTTCTGGTTCGACTTCGCATAAAAGATATCCCGCTCCGTATGCGCGATATTAAAGTCGCCACCGAGCACCGTCGGGATCCGCGAACGGAGCATCGGCCGCGCCCAGTCCATGAAAGCCGGCAGCCACTCATCCTTGATCGCCTGACGATGCTCACCAGATGACCCCGAAGGGAGGTAGACCGAAACCACGCGCAGCTTCCCCGCGCGAGCCACAACGACGCGCCCCTCATGATCGTCCGATCCGATCCCTCTCGATTCTTCCTTCAGGCCATCACCGCACGCCCAGACAGCGGTCCCAGAGTACCCCTTCTTCTCCGCCGGGTGCCAGAGCGTGGACCACCCCTCCGGGCAACGCATGTTCTCCGGGATCTGCTCCGGCAGTGCGCGGACCTCCTGAAGCAGCAACACCTCGGGCTTCACCCGCCGGACATGATCCTCGAACCCCTTCCGAAGAGCGGCACGGATACCGTTCACATTCCATGTAGCAACTCGCATCGGGAATGGTAGCGACGGAACCCCTATCGTCACCCATGAGCAACGCACACGCTACCGTAATGGCCGGGATCCCGCAGACAAACCTCGCCCTATACCACAAGATCCGATTCAGCGTCGGCGATCCGTGCGCGTTCATCGAAACCGACGACGGCATGAGGGTCCTCATCATCCGCGACATCGAGATGGAACGCGCAAAGAAGCAAGCCCGCGCCGACAAAGTCTTCTGCCCAGCCGACTTCGAGCCCGAGGAAGGGCTCGACGGCGACCGCGAAACAGCAACAGCCCAGGCCCTCGCCGAGTGCCTCGCACGCGGCGAGATCGCCAGCGTCACCGCCGACCGCTCCCTCCCGCTCATCTACGCATACATGATCCAGAGCTACGGCATCGAGCTCGAATGCGATATCGATCTCGGTGTCGCCGAGCGCCGCAGCAAGGACAAGCAGGAGCTCTCGCACCTCCGCGCAGCCCAGTCGACAACAGAAGAGGTCATGCGTGAGATCTGCGAGATGATCTTCGCCTCCCAGGCAGACGCCCAGGGAACGCTCATACACGAGGGCGCGCCCCTCACCAGCGAGCGGGTCATCTCCATGATCGACGTCGCCTTCCTGAAGCGGGGCGCCACAACACCCCACGGCTCAATCGTCGCGTGCGGCCCGATCGGCGCAGACTGCCACCACCGCGGCGAGGGCGAACTCAAAACCGGAGAGCCCATCATCCTCGACATGTTCCCACACATCCGCGAAACGGGCTACAACGGCGACTGCACCCGCACCATCGTCCACGGAGACATCCCAGACGAGGTCGCCAAGATGCACGCCGCGGTCCTCGAGGCCAAGCAGAGCGCCGAAGGCGCATGCCGGGCCGGCGCGACAGGAGAGGACGTCCACCTCGCTGCGATCGGTGTCATCCAGGAGCACGGCTACAACGCAGGCCTACCAGAAGACGACGCCCCGGACTCGTTCTGCTCCATGGTGCACGGCACAGGCCACGGCATCGGCCTCGAAGTCCACGAGCCCCCCCTGCTCGACATGAAGGGCCCCGAACTGGTCGCAGGCGACGTGCTGACCATCGAGCCCGGGCTCTATTGCAAGGCCATCGGCGGGATCCGGATCGAGGACATGGTCGCCGTGACAAAAACCGGCTGCGAGAACTTCAACACGCTCCCAATGGGCCTGCAGTGGAACTGAAAAACCAACGGCCTGGCGCGTCCAAGCTCATGGAGCGATGACAACCTGCCCTACTTCGCCTTGCCCTGATTCGCAACCGCGGCCATCGCCTTCTCAACGGCTTCCGGGTCGCCAAGGTACTGCTTCGAGATCGGCTTCAGATTCTCGTCGAGCTTGTAGACCAGCGGCATGCCCGTCGGGATGTTCAGACTCACGATGTCATCATCCGAGATGTTGTCCAAGTGCTTCACCAACGCTCGCAGCGAGTTGCCGTGCGCCGCGATCAGCACGCGCTTGCCCGCCCTGATCTTGGGCGCGATCTCCTCGTCGAAGTACGGCACCACACGATCAACGGTGTCCTTCAGGCACTCCGTCGTGGGAATGTCGCCCGGGGCCAGATCCGCGTACCGCCGGTCATGCCCGGGCCAACGCTTGTCCGACTTCTCGAGCGCCGGCGGCGGCGTGTCGTACGCACGACGCCAGATCAGCACCTGCTCCTCGCCATGCTCAGCGGCGGTCTCGGCCTTGTTCAGCCCCTGCAGAGCACCGTAATGCCGCTCGTTCAGCTTCCAAGAGCGGGTGACCGGAATCCACATCAGATCCATCTGTTCCATCACGTGCCACAGCGTGCGGATAGCCCGCCGCAGCACAGAGGTGTACGCGAGATCGAAGTCGTACCCCTCGTCAAGAAGGAGCCGACCGGCGTCCTTGGCCTCCTCGTGCCCCTTGTCGGAGAGGGACACATCCTTCCAGCCGGTAAACCGGTTTTCCTTGTTCCAGACGCTCTCGCCGTGACGGATGAGGACCAGTGTGTGCACGATGCTTTCCTTTCGTGGACGGAACCTGATTGCGGAGAGAGATTCTACCCGCCTGCCCGGTTGAGTTGACCCACCGGACGGATTTCGCCCGTCACCGGGTCAAAGCACGGCACCCCGTCGGACACGCCCAGCCGCGAGGCGTATTCCACATCTGCCCCGAAGCCCATCTCCACAAGGCGCCCAGCGTGAAAACTCGATGAAATCGCGCCCTCCAACCCACCGCACCGTTCAATCGCGCCCTCGGCAGCATGATGAAAACTCATCGCGCTGTCGTCCAGGTCGTGGCTCATGCGCAGCCGGGATGCGAACAGGCCCGCGCAGATCACATCCTCCAGCGACACCAGCCCGTCCGTCCCGGAACACACCAGAACAACATCCTTCTCAAGCGGCCGCACGGCCTCGGCAACCGCGGCAAGGTTGGTCAACGCGCCAACAAAGATCGTGGACGCACCCTCGCAGAGCCCCAGCGCCCGCGTCCCATTCGTGGTGGTCAGGACGAGATCCCTCCCCGCGACAACCGCCCGCCGATACTCACTCGGCGAGTTGCCCAAATGAAACCCCTCGGGCCTGATGCCCCCCCGCTCACCACAGAGCAGCGAGCCTTCCCGCTCATGCGCGATCATCCGGGCCGCGTCAACCGAAGCAACCGGGATCACGCAGGCCGCGCCCTCGTCGAGCGCGTGCGTCACCGTCGTGGTCGCACGGAGCACATCGATCACGATCGCGATACGATCCGAGAGGTCGGTCTCAGCCAAATGGTCGGGGAGAAATACGGCACTGACGTTGGGCATGCACCCAGTGTATACCAATCAGGTTTACCTGACGGCGAACTTGTCCGCCCCGGCCGCGAACCACCGCTCATACACGTGATCAGGATCAAGCGATTCAGGAACAACGCGGGCGATCAGCGCACGCTTGGCAGACTCGATCTCATAAGGAGTAAGCTCAAGCAGCTCGATCGCCACCATCACGGACCGCACCTTGCGCAGGTTCGAGACGACCCCGAGCCGCTCACCTTCGAACGCAGCGATGAACGCCTCAGCGTCAGGATATCGCTCATCCCGGTCGTTCATATCCATGAACACGAGCGCCTGCCCTAGCTGTGGAGCGTTCTCACGCACCCCGTCACCGTCGGTATCGATCCCGAGCGCAGCGATATACGCACGGGTCAGTCGCTCAACGCTGTACCGCGTCAGGCGATCAAGCGTCAGCCCGAACTGAGCCCGAGTACCGGGCTCGCGAGCCGAGGAGTCCGCGTAACGCTCGACACCCGTCCGATGGCTATCCCGGATCGACTCAATCTCCTGCGCAGTCGGATCAAACCCCAGCTCCGCCAGCACCTCACGCGATGCGAGCAGCGGATCGTCCGTACGCAGACCGACGTCGGGCTCATCATCAAACGCCTCGGCGAGGTTCGCCTGGGTGCCGTCAGGCCCATCGCCTTGTGGGATGATCGTCAGGTCATACGAGTACAAGTCGCCCGCCGTTGAACCCTGCATCGAAGCGAACAGATCCAACGACACGCCGCCCTCAAACACATCGATATCAAGCGACCCCGCATCGCCCGTCCCCGTGTTATTCAGCAGCTGCACGCTCCCACCACTCCCAAGACGCACAGGACCGTCACCACCAAGATCACCCAGAATCGTGATGTCACCCGACGCGATCAGCTCCAGCCCTTCATCCACCAACGCGTTCTCGCCGCGGTTATCCTCGTTGCCGAACCAATCGACCTCCCCCGCGGCCCGGGTGTTGAACACGACCTGGCCGCCCGCACGCCCAAGCGAGGCGATGCGCAGATCGCCGAGCACGTTCAGGTCCCCCACCGCGATCGATGTGTACCCGTCCCCCTCCGCGTTCAGCGTCAGCGAACCGAAGGACGTCATCTTCTGCCCCTGCCCCATATTGATGGACTCGGTCGCATTGATCAGGAAGTGATGCGAGAGATCAGTCGAACCATCGATCAGATCAAGACCCGTCATCGCACCGGTCGCGAACACAAACGCGGCCGACCTCGAGGGATCATCCAGATCACCGCCGAGCGTGATGCTCCGGAACGCCCCGCTGATACCGATCCCGGACCGGAACCGGAACGGCGCTCGGGCCTGCCCCTGCCCAACCCACGCCTGCCCGTCATAGACAAAGGCCACATCAGTAACCCCCGGGAACCCGGCGTACACATCGTCCGCGAACAACGCGGTGCCCATACCGACATCAAACGTCGTCGAATCCCCGGCAATCATCACCGGCCCAAACAGGTTCAGCTCATCATTGACACGCACATCACCAAAGAACCGGATGATCCCCGCGTCCACGATCAGGCTCCCGAGGCGTCCGTGCGCACCAACGTGCTCCGTGAACCGCACCTGCGCACCGCCCGAATCAACGTAGAGATCGTGCTCCCGGCCAACCTCAGAATCCACTGCGCCCTTAAACGCGATCACGGACCCATCGGAGGTCACCGAAACATCATCGGTCAGCACGAGGTCCCCGTTGATGATGATCCCCGTGCCATCGCTGTGCAGGTCCGCACCGAGCTCGATGTGCGAATCACCCTGCGCGATCAGCGAGAGCTCGCCGGCGGTCATGTCAGCATCAAGCGCCATGTGCCCCGCAGAGACCGCGATCGTCGTGTGCTTCCCATCGATCGTCCCCGTGTTCCACGCGGCAAGCGAGTACACATCACCAGCAGCGAGACTGGGCGCCCCATCCGTATCGAGCGTCGGCGTGTTATCCAGATCGCTCGGACGCTCGAGGCGCACAAACGTGTGCCCCAGGAACTCCCCGATCAACACCTGCTCACCCGCAGCGAGCACCACCGTGCCGTTCGACGCGGAGATCATGCCGTGATTCGCGACACGCCCGCCGACGAGCGCAATCAGATCACCCCCCAGGTAGCCCCGGTTCTCAACGATCCCACGCGCATCGGTAAACCGGTACGTCCCGTTCATGAAATCCGTATTGGAGATATTGCCCGCCGCAGCGTACAGCGCCCCCACATTCACGACCGCGTTCTGGCCAAAGATCACCCCCGAGGGGTTCACGATAAAGACCTGCCCGTTGCCGATCAAGTTCCCCATGATCTCGGTCGGCACACCCGACGTGATCCGATTGAGCACCCGCGAGGCCTCGGACGGCATGATGAACTCGACCGTCTCGCCCTGAGCAATATTGAAACTCAGCCAGTCGATGATCGTGATCTCACCAGTCAACACCCGGGTCCAGTCGCCGTCGTACTCGATCGTGGCATCGCCCTCAACAACATCACCACCCTCAGGCGACGCGAACACCGCCGGAGCGCACAAGAGAAGTGCGCAGGCGAAAGGCACACGCACGGACGCGAAGAGACGCTGATCTTTGCTTTTCATGATGCATTCCTTGCGATCTAGAAGGCGAACTGAGCGAGGAAATGCAGGCGGGAATCGCCAACATCCACACTCCGAGAAGTCCCCACACCCAGCGGTGTAAAAGCCATGCCGTAATCAAGCCGCAGCGTCAGGTTCGAGCGGACCTGCGCCTCAACACCCACACCAGCCCCCACGAGCGTCTCCGCCCGCTCAAAGAACGGGGCGTCGTTCGGGCTCACACGCCCAACATCCAGGAATCCCTTGAGGATCAGATCCCAGTCCGCACTCCCGTACGGCTGCGTCCGGCTGCTCCGGAATCCCTGCCCGAACAGCGTCGTCGTCTCCGAATCGATCGGCGTCGAACGCCCGAGGTGATAGCGATACTCGATCGTACCGATGATCGCGTCATCACCCACCGCGGCCGACTCCGGGTACCCACGCACCGAATACGCACCACCCGCCACCGACTCGAAGTTCGGCGCGAGCCGGGAATGGAACGTCCACTGCCCCCGCAGGGAGAGCGCAAGCTCGTGCGCCAGCTTCATCTCATCCCGCCCCTTCTCGCCCCTGAAACCCTCAGGATCGATATACGGATCAAGATAAAACGAATGGGTCAGCTGCCCCTTGAGAATCGTGAAGTTCTCGTCGGCCCCGAACCGGCCCAGGCGCGCCACATCAAGCTCATCCGTGCCGACAACCGAACCCCAGTTCACCTCAAGCATCAGGTCGCCGAACACATTATGCAGCGGCGTGTGCTTCTCATAGCGGACACCGATCGTCGGCAGCAGGAACTCCTCCGTCCCCTCGAGCAGCAGGATCTGGTTCTCAACGTTGATGTGCTCATACCGCACACCCGCGACAAGATCAACGAACTTCGGACCACGCTGCCAGACGTTCCGCCGGAACTCCGCACCGATCGCGTACGACTCACCCTTGAAGTTCTCGAACCCCAGCCCCACATCTCGCGCGGTGTACTCGCTCCAGTTCCCGAACAGCTTCAGCCGGTTGTTGTACCCAGCGTCAAACTCGTACGAGGCCAGGAAGGCATTGGTCTCATCGAACCACGACGTGATGTAGTCCAGCCGCAGCACATCGTCACGCCCCGTCAGCTGCCTGTGCATGAACCCGAACCGCTCACGCCACTCGTCCGTGCTCTCGGTCCCGGTGTTGCTGATCGCCACATACGCCGTCCACGCCTTCGGCTCGGTGATCAGGTAGTCAACCACCACCTCGCCCGGCTCGTCACTCGGCGCAATCGCCACATCCGCCTTCCGCCCCGGATGACGGTTCAGCCGATGCACCTCATTATCCACACGCTCCCGCGTCAGCAGATCGCCCTCGCCGATCTCAAACCGCTCACGCAGCCGCTCATGCTCAGCCCGGTCAACATTCGATTCAGCCGGACGATCCTCAAGCTCATCGACGTCCGGCACAAGCCGCCCGCCCTGAGCCACCGTGCGAACCTCCCCCACCGCCGCACGCCAGATGAAGATCGTCAGCATGCGGTCACCCGCCGCCCGCAGGTCCTCCTGCGTCGTCCGGTACGCGATCTGCCTCGCGTCCGGCGTCACGAGATGCCCGATCAGCCCATACCGAGATTCCATCGCATCCCGCACACCCGAGTTGATCACCGCCAGCGCCGAACCGTAAATCGTCACCGGCTCATCCTCAGAGCCGATCTCACCCACGCGGAACGCCCGAATCGGCGCATCCGCCCTCGGGGCCACGAGCGCGCCTTCAACCACCGAAAGCAGCACCGGGATATCCCGCAACGAATCAGCCGGCGGCAGGTCTTCATGCGGGAACGGGTACGCAAACGTAATGCCCGTCACCGGGTACCCAACGCCATCCGATTGAAGAACCGAAGGCTCACCCGCCGCAGAAGTTCCCGCAGCATCCCCCGACCGCTGTGAATAAGCAGCCGAGCTCAAAGCGAGCAGCAGCAAGATGAACACGGGGATCTGACGTCGCAAAGCTGTACTTCCCATCTACCACTTTTCGTCCCCGCAGGAAGTTTAACACAAGATCCGCCCCACACCACCTCAGCGTCCGATATCCCGCGCACCTTTTCCCCTGCCCCACTCGAATACGAAGGAATTCACGCTCCATCACCATCCCAACAAACCGGCGCCCGCAAGCGTCCGATCACCCCGACATGAAGCACGGTATCAAGCACGCAGCCATGGCCCTGACCGCATCCCTCTTCTCCCTGGTTGGCTGCGCACAGCCACACACGCCCGCAACACACGCGAGCGGTGAGTCTCTGCACCAACCCGTGCTCGTCGCCACCGCGGAACCAATCAACGGCTCCACAAGCTGGTCCAGCATCCTCAGCGAGCTGTTCGCCGCCTACGAGCAGGCCGAGCCCTCCCCCGCGGATCAGCCCACCATGCCCCAGCTCGTCGCAGGCGACTGGCTCGCATTCCAGTGCGCCACCGCGGGCGGCTACTGGGATATGCCCGCGCAAAGCGACGCCCCGGTGTTTGCCGGGGCGCCCGAGTCGTGGTCAGCTCTGGATTGAACCGCCGGGTCTCAAGGGCGGTTGCGAGAGCGTGTCACCATATCTGTATACGCTGAAAGATCTTGCGAGTTCACCACGCCGTCACCATTTACGTCCGCGTGCGAATCACCGCGCTCGTACGCCGACAGGAACGCCGAGTAATCCGCGTTCCCCATCGAGCCATTACCGTCTGAATCGTAACGAGACAGGAACTGATCGATCTCACGGCGCTGCATCGCGATCTCGTACGCCTCCTGCGACTCCTCGATGCTCAGCACGCCATCACCGTCGCGGTCGAACTCGAGTCGCGCCTCTTCCATCCGATCACCCCAGTTCTGGCGCTGATCGTCACGCTGAGTACGCCGCTCCTCACGCGACAGCTCGCCATCACCGTCGGCGTCATACCGAGCCAACTCGTCCGCACGACGCTGCTCACGCTGCTCCTGCTGGTAGGCCTCCATCGCGGCCTGCTCTTCCTCGTCGAGCACGCCATTGCCGTCGGCATCGAACTGACGCATCAGCTCCTGCCCACGCTCGGAGTTCTCGAACATCGACTGACGAGCAGCCATCCGCTCCTCACGCGAGATCTCGCCGTCACCGTCGAGATCGAACATGGCCATCATCTCTTCCCGCATCGCCCGCATCATCTCGCGGCGTTCTTCCTCGGACAGGATCCCATCACCGTCCGCGTCAAACTCGCTCGCACGATCGAGCATGGCACCAAAGCCGCCACGCCCCGTCTGCGCGCCGCGGTTCCCGCTCCGCCCCTCCGTGCTGATCTCGGACCGCTCCGGACGATCACCCTGAGTCAGCTCAGACTCAAAGTACGAATCCTGAGCTGTAGAGGCAGCGCTGCTGGCAAGCCGCTCCGGGGCTTCCTCAGGAGCATCGCCCCCCTTCAGCAGGAATATACCACCCAGCGCGCTGGCACCGATGGCGAGTGTGGCGATTGCGATAATCTTCGAGTTCATGGGGACCCTCCGAGTGTGTGTTGCGGGCTGAACGCACCAGATTGCCCATTATGTCAAAAAAAGCACAGAAAGGGCACAAAAAGAAACGAGGCCCGATGGTGATATCGGGCCGATCGTCAAAAAGATGCAAAATGGCGAAGGGGAGACTCGAACTCCCGACCTGAGGGTTATGAATCCTCCGCTCTAGCCAGCTGAGCTACCTCGCCGAAAGGGGCGTCAATCATAGCACCCATTTATCGTGAATCGAGCATCAAGGGAAGAAATGGCGTCCCAGGTTTCCGCTCAGGGATCCGTCCGAGGGGTCTCGACCTGGGCCTTCATCTCGGAAGGATTCGTATGCCCCTGCGATGTGCCGCCAGACTGCTCATGCGGCTTGGCGGACTCAAACCGGGCAGAATCGTTCGATTTCGAGTCGTTCGTGGCGTTGTCGACCTCATTCTTGATGTCGTCCGTCACGTCCTTCAGACCCTTCTTGAACTCCACGATGCCCTGCCCAAGCGAGCGTCCCATCTCAGGAAGACGACGACCGAACAGCAGCAGCATGATGACGCCGACGATCAGGATCTCCGGCCAGCCGATGTTCCCGAGGAATCCAAGTGTGTAGCTCGTGGTTTGCATATCTAGATTCAATGGGGGGTCCTTCCGAGAGTCAATGCGCTCCCGCTATGCATATTTCCATCGGCACGACCCGGTTGCGGTCATCAACCACGACCGAATCGCTCTTCCGCAACCTCAATCACATTGTGAAGCAGCACCGCAACAGTCATCGGCCCGACACCACCCGGAACAGGGCTGATATACCCCGCCCGCTCTGCCACGCCCTCAAACGCCACATCACCCACGGTCCGCCGGTTCCCCGCATCATCAAGGATGCGATTCACCCCCACATCAACGACGATCGCCCCCTCACGCACCATCTCGGGCCGGATCAGCCCCGCAACACCCGCCGCGGGGATCAGGACGTCCGCACTCCGGCAGAGCTCGTCCAGCCCCTGCGTGTACTTGTTGCAGCTCACCACCGTCGCCTCACGCTGCATCAGCAGCACCGCGATCGGGCGACCAACGACCGCCGACGCCCCCACCACAACGCACCGCTTCCCCTTCAGATCCACGCCCACCGAATCAATCAGCCGCAGCGTCGCCAGGGCCGTGCACGGCGCACGCATCGAGTGCCCGTACACCACATTACCGATGTTCGCCGGGTTCACGCCCTCGACGTCCTTCACCGGGTCGATCAGCTCCTGGATCCGGTACGCGTCGACACCCTCCGGCATCGGCATATGCACCATGATCGCATGCACGCTGTCATCATCATTCAGCGTCCGGACGTGGGCCTCGATCTCCTTCTGCCCAGACCCACGCACGAGCGTGTGAAGCTCGTAATCGATCCCGATCGCCTCGCAGGTCCGGGCCTGGTTCTGCGCATACACCCGCGCACCATTATCACCCGACTCGACGAGCAGCGCGTCGAGCCGCGGGGTGAAACCCTCAGCACGCAACTCCCCCGCACGCCGAGCGACCTGCTCTCGGACCCGGGTTGCCAGTGCTTTGCCGTCAATGATCTGTGCGCTCATGCGGTGGATGATAGCCCCCGCCATGCGCCCGCCGACCGATTCCGGATTAGGATTGACGCATGAATGAGACGGAACGCATCCACGAACTCCGCGACCTGCTGACGCGAGCCAACAAGGCGTACTACACCGATGCGGACCCCATCATGTCCGACCGCGAGTTCGACACCCTCCTCAAGGAACTCGCGGAGCTCGAAGCCAACCACCCACAGCTCCACGACCCCAACTCCCCCACCGTCCGCGTGGGAGGAGAGACCATCGACGGCTTCGAAACCCGAAAGCACGCCATCCCGATGCTCTCCATCGACAACACCTACAACGAGCAGGAGATGCGCACCTGGGTCGAACGCACCTCCAAGGCGATGGGGTCCGCCGGGACCGACCTCTTCACAGGCGATTCCGCAGATCTGTTCGTCTGCGAGCCCAAGGTCGACGGCGTCGCACTCAGCATCCGTTACGAGGCAGGCAACTTCGTCCAGGCCCTCACCCGGGGCGACGGCACCGAAGGCGACGACGTCTCCCACGCCATCCGCACCATCCGCTCGCTCCCGCTCAAGCTCGAACCGACGCAGGACTGCACGATCCCAGACGTGCTCGAAGTCCGCGGCGAGGTCTACATCCCCCTCTCCGAGTTCCTCCGCATCAACGAGGCCCGCGAAGAGAACGGCGATGAGCCCTTCATGAACCCCCGCAACGCCTGCGCGGGCACCATCAAGCAGCTCAACCCCAAAGCAGCCGCCCAGCGCAACCTCGGCTTCCTCGCGCACGGCATCGGCGAAGTCAGCGACCCGGGCTTCGCCTCCAGCTTCACCGACTTCATCGACCGCATCACAAAGCTCGGCCTGCCCACGACCGACCAACGCAACACCGCCGCCGACGCCGACGCCATCCTCAAAGAGATCGACCGCATCGACAAGGCCCGCCACGACCTCGACTACGCGACCGACGGCGTCGTCGTCCGCGTCAACGACCTCGCCCAGCAGAAAGCCCTCGGCACCACCTCCAAGTCACCGCGCTGGATCATCGCCTACAAGTTCCCCGCAGAACGAAAACCAACGATCCTCCTCGACGTCGCCCATCAGGTCGGAAAGACCGGCAAAATCACCCCGCGCGCAACCCTCGAACCGGTCCTCCTCGCCGGGACCACCGTCACCCACGCCACCCTCCACAACTACGGCATGCTCCGCCAGCGCGACCTGCACATCGGCGACACCGTCGAGGTCGCGAACGCCGGCGAGAACACCCCCCAGGTCATCGCCGTCGTCGAAACCAAACGACCCAAGGACGCCGCCCCGGTCGAGCCCCCAACCGAATGCCCGGACTGCGCATCCCCGCTCGAGATCGAGCCCCACGAGGCCATCGAAGACCCAACCAGGGAGACCATCCGCCGCTGCGTCAACCCCGAGTGCCCCGCCCAGATCCGAGAGAAGCTCGTCTGGTTCGTCGGCCGACGACAGATGGACATCGACTCACTCGGCGAGCAGACCATCGACCAGATCCGCGCATCAGACATCCCCCTCAACCACTTCGCCGACATCTACCGCCTCCACGAGCACCGAGAAGCCCTCCTCGAGCTCGACCGCATGGGTGAGAAGAAGGTCGAGAACATGCTCAGCAGCATCGAGGCATCAAAGTCACGCGGACTCGCCCGCGTCCTCGCCTCCATGGGCATCCGCCACGTCGGCACCTCCACCGCCAAGGCACTCGCCAAGGCCTTCCCAGACTACGACGCCCTCCTCGCCGCAGAGCTGTACCGGCTCATGCCCATGGCCGTCAACCGCATGAGCGCCAAGAAACGCAAAGAACACTTCGGCCTCGACGAGCAAATCGCCGACGAATACGAAACGGGCCTCGGCGAAGAAACCGCGCAGGTCTTCCACGCCTACCTCCACTCCAAGCCGGCCCGCGAGACATTCGAGGAACTGCGCAAACTCGGCATCGACCTGCAATCCCACGACTACACCGCCGCCAAGGCCCAGCCCGACTCCGTCTTCAGCGGCAAAAAGATCGTCCTCACCGGCTCCCTGGAACACTTCACCCGACCACAACTCTCAGACAAACTCGAAAGCATGGGCGCCAAGGTCTCCGGCTCGGTCTCCAAGAACACCGACCTCGTCATCGCGGGCGAGTCCGCCGGCTCGAAGCTCACCAAGGCCGAATCGCTCGGCATCGAAGTCTGGGACGAAGCACGCCTCATGAACGAGCTCGGCTCGTAAAAGACGGAGCACCGATTGAAAAACCTCGAACTCAAAGCCGAACTGCGCGACCCCAACCTCGCACGCCTGATCTGCAAACAACTCGGCGCCTCCAAAATCGGCACCATCCGTCAGACCGACACCTACTACAACGTCACCCGCGGCCGCCTCAAGAAACGCCAGCAGGTCGCCATCGAACGCGGCGTGGGCTCACCCGAACCGATCGAGTACATCTTCTACGAACGCCCCGACGGCGTAAACGCCAAGGTCTCCGAGTACCACATCTACACCCAGGAACAGGTGCGAGAACGCTTCGGCCAAGCAGACCTCCCCGTCTGGCTGGAGGTCATCAAGAACCGGGAGCTCTACCTCTACGAATCCACCCGCATCCACATCGACGACGTCATCGACCTCGGATGGCACTTCGAGTATGAGATCCTCATCGACGCGCGAACCAACATGGACGACGCCCACGACCTCGCCCACCGCCTCAAATCGACCTTCCTGCCCGCCCTGGGCGAACCCATCGCCGGCTCCTACTCTGACCTGCTCGCGCAGGCAAAGGGGCTGGAGGACAACAACGCCTAGAGCACCTTCCGCGGCGGCATCACCACGTTCGCCAGCAGCAACCCCACCACCAGCGCCACACCAACCACCAGCACCGTGAAACTCGACCGCACCGCGTCGATCGTGGAATCCACATCGGCCGACGCATCGGTGAAGAACATCTGCAGGCTCCGCAGCCCCAGCGAGCCCGGCACCAGAATGATGAGCCCGGGCAGCATCATCATCAGCGCCGGCTTATCAAAGACTCGCGCATACAGATTGCTCGCCACACCGACCGCCATCGCCGCCCCCAGCACACCAACCTCAGGGCCGAAGTGCATCGTGCCATAACGCGCACTGTAGAAGGCGATCAAACCAGCAACCACCATCACCCAGGCGTGCCGCAGGTGCGCCTGAAACAAGATCGACATACAGACCGTCGCGATCAGGATCGTCCCCAGATCAAAGTACCAGGGCGGCTTCTCAGGGATCACCTGCGGCGTCGGGCCAACCGTGTGCTCGACCACCGCCTGACCCAGCACAATCCCGAACCCGATCACCATCAGCACCATGATCGCGCCAGCGAGCCGCGCCGTGCCAGACACCACGTGCTTCATCGCCAGCTCAACCATCGCGATCGTCAGCGTCAGCCCCGGCAACAGAATGATCACGCCCGCGATCACCGGCACCGTCGTGAAATACCCGCCGAACGGGACCGCGAGCAACCCCGCGATCACCGCCGCGCCAAACCCCGACAGGAACTCCATCAGGCGAGAAAACTCGCGACGCCGACCAGTAAACTGCACAAGCAGACCGATCATCAGCCCCACGATCCCAGAAGCAACCATCTCCTTGATCGCACCCCCAAGGAAGTTCCCGGCGCAGAACCCGATCACCCCAAAGCAGATCACGATCAGCCAGACCGGGTAGCGCGGCGCCATGTTGACGATCCGCTTGATCTCATCGATCGCCTCCCGCGTGCTGATCATCCCGTCGAGCACGTTGTTGAAGATCCGATCCAGCGCGATCATCTTCGTCATGTCCGCCTCGCCGGGGTGCACCCGGGCAAGGTACGTGTGAAGATCGCCCTGCTCATCCTCGAGCGAGACGAACACAGACGTCGGCGTCGTAAAGGTCTGAGCGTTGTAACCGAAGGCGTCCGCGCAGTACGCGATCACCTCCTCGATCCGGTTCGCAGAGGTCCCGTAGGTGCCCAGGGCTCGAGCCAGCTCGATCAGGAAGCGTGCTCTGGGCTCATCAGGGCGCGGCTGCTTGAACTGTGCGGCCGCGTTCATGCCCTACATCGCCCCGCCATCAAAGACGATCCGCTCACGCTCGCGGTGCGGATCCGGCTCCGGAACCGCCGACAACAGCGACTGCGTGTAACGGTGCTGCGGGTTCTCGATGATATCCTCGCGCGTCCCCTCCTCAACGATCCGACCCTTGTACATCACCGCGATCCGCTTACAAACGTGCTGGATCACCGCCATGTCGTGCGAGATGAAGAGGTAGCTCAGCTGGAACTCCTCCTGGAGATCCATCAGCAGGTTGATCACCTGCGCCTGAATCGAAACATCCAACGCCGAGGTCGGCTCGTCACACACAATAAACTTCGGCTCAAGCGCCAAAGCACGCGCGATACCAATACGCTGACGCTGACCACCAGAGAACTCGTGCGGGTACCGGTCCGCCGCCGCGCGAGGCATGCCGCACCGCTCCAGCAGCGACTCAACCCGCTCACGCAGCTCGGCCTTGTCAGTCACCATCCCATGGATGATCAGCGGCTCACCAACGATCGAAGCGATCCGCATCCGAGGGTTCAGCGACCCCGCCGGATCCTGGAACACGATCTGCATGTCACGCCGCAGCTTCTGCAGCTCAGAACCAGACGCCGCGAAGACGTCGTGCCCGTTAAACAGCACACGCCCGCCGGTCGCCGGGATCAGCCGCAGCAGCGTCCGCCCCACCGTGGTCTTCCCACAGCCCGACTCACCCACAAGCCCCAGCGTCTCACCGGAGTTGATATGGAACGAAACCCCGTCCACGGCCTTGAAGTGGTCCGTCACACGCTGAAGCAGCCCCGATCTGATCGGGAAATAGGTCTTGAGCCCATCCACCACGAGCAGCGGATTCTCCTTCGGTTGCGCAGATTTCTGGGACGTCTCAGGATCGATCACGGCGCTGGTCTCACTCATGGGTGCATCTTAGCCGATACAGAACCACTCCCGTCGGATCTGAGTGACACGAAATCGGTGATTTTCGCACAAGAACCCGGTTGACGCGTCCGAGGTTCAGGGTATGCTTCCC
>CAXREY010000026.1:0-28450 GCA_964229845.1 Phycisphaerales bacterium UBA1924 | reverse complement strand
GCTTGGCGTCGATCCATGCGCGATCTATGATGCTCGTTCACGACCCGCTCTGGTCGATGCCCGGGCCCGATGCACGGGTGGCCCGTGAACCTGGTCAGGGCTTGACCGCAGCAGCCATAAGCGGCCGTCATCCGGTGCCGTCGGTGTCCTGGGCATCGACCAAGGCGGGTCGTGATCAGCCGGGATGTTCTTCCCGGTACTGACGCATGATCTCTTCCAGCTTTTCGCGGTTCTCGCGGATGTGACGGATCGCGCCGAGCTGATTCGGCGCGATCGAGCCGATCGGCGTCTGCATCTGCCACTCCGTGAGCTGACCGAGCCCATAACGCCCGCGATCTCCCTGCTTGAGCCCTGATACCTCGTAGGGCTGATTCACGCACGTCGCGTCGATGCCGTTGGCGTCCGCGCCGTGCACATCGAACCAGATGTGCTCGTCCCGCTCGCCCGAATCGACCGGGCACGCCACCTTCGCCAGCACCGGGAACCCAAGCGACTCGAACTCGCCCATCAGCTCCACCAGCAGCGGGTAGGTCTCCTGCGTCCGCTGCGTGATCAGATCGGTCGCGGTCTTGGACATCGCGAACACCGTGTTCTCGCGCACACGCCCACGAACAAAGCGGCTCGGCTCCAGCTTCCCCTTGCCCAGCCCGATCATGCCCTTTCTGAGCTTCGGCTCGCAGAGCACGGCCCGGTTCTCGACATGGTTCTCGTCGGGCTCGCGGATACCCCTGAACCTCGGGTCCACCTGCTCGTCGAACTCACGCGCGGGGACCATGCGGATCACCCCGCCCGGCTGCGCGATCTGGAACGCGGGCTCGTCGATCACCAGGCTGCCCTCCACGATCGAGAAGGCCAGCGATCGGATCAGCGTGTGCGCGATACCGAGCACATCATCAGACGGGTTGATCAGGTCGATGTCGAACCCGCCCAGCGCCGCCAGCCCGTGCGTGTGCACCCACCGCGAGTTGTCCTCGCTCACCACGGGGTGGATCCCGTAGAGGGCGTCGATATCCAGCCCGGCCCTGGTCATGAGCTCATCGGCCAGCATCGCGAGCGACCAGATGCGGAACGAATCGAAGCTGTAGAACCCGACGCCGCTGCCGATGGTGTCGAAGATGTGACCCAGCGCCCAGAGCGTCTGCTTGCGGGTCTGCAGCACCGGGCCGGGGCCCGGATCGATCAGCACGTTCCACCCGCTGCGCACCCCGGCGAGCGTCTCCTGCTCGGTCTCGCTCAGGCCGGGCGAGAACCGGGCGGCAAACTCGACGTCGATTTCGGGGCTGGGATTGCTGCGGATCAGCACCACGCACCCGTGCACCGCCTCGAGCTTGGCGCTCCACGATCCGTCATCGTGGCGCTCCACATCGGTTGGATTCAGGGTATCGAGCGACTCCGGGCCGGGCGGGGCATCCTCAAGAAACAGGATCCCGTACTCGGGCGGCTCGGACCAATCCTCAAAACTGCTCATGAATTCCCCAATCAGATGGATCGACTTGGCCGGACACGGCCACCTGCCACTATGATCCCATCATGGCCTACACCGCCCTCGCTCGCAAGCACCGTTCACGCACATTCGACGAAGTCGTCGGACAATCGCCCATCGCGCGCACGCTCAAGGCCGCGATCGATTCCGACCGTGTTCATCACGCGTACCTCTTTATTGGGACACGCGGGGTCGGGAAGACCTCAATGGCGAGGATCTTCGCCAACGAGCTCAACAATCCTGAGCACAAGGACGACATCGCCGACGCGATCTTCGCGGGCGGCGATACCGACGTCATCGAGATCGACGCCGCGTCGCACAACAAGGTCGAGGAAGCACGCGAGCTGATCGCCAACAGCGCGTACCGCCCGCTGCGGGGGCGCTACAAGATCTACATCATCGACGAAGTCCACATGTTGTCCACGGCCGCGTTCAACGCGCTGCTCAAGACGATGGAAGAGCCGCCCGAGCATGTGAAGTTCATCCTGTGCACCACCGAGGCCCACAAGGTCCCCGCGACCATCCAGTCGCGCTGCCAGCGCTTCGATTTCAAGAACATCCCCGCGAGCAACATCGCCGGGCACCTGCGGACCCTGATCGACTCGGAGGGCTTCACCGCCGACGAGGACCTGGTCTTCACGCTCGCGCGCCTGGGTAACGGGTCGATGCGCGATGCGCTCTCGCTGCTCGATCGCCTGCTCGCCGCGGGGCAGAAGAAACTCGATGTCAAGCTCCTCGAAGAGCTGCTCGGGCTCCCAGAGCGTGAGCTGCTGGGTGATCTCATCGACGCGATCGCGCAGGGCGACCCCGCGACGGTGCTCAAGAATACCGGGGCGCTGCTGAGCACAGGAGTCTCGGGGGATCAGGTGCTCGGGTCGCTGCTCGATCGCTTCCGCGACCTCATGGTCCTCGGATCGTGCGGCAAGGACACCGACCTCGTCGAGCTCTCCCCCGAATCACGCGAGCAGGAGCTGACCCGGGCAAAGCAGTTCGACGCGGCCGGGCTCATCCACATGATCGCGCTGTGCGAATCGGTGCAGCGGGCCATCAAGTCCTCGCCAGCACCACGGGCCCTGCTCGACGCGTGCATGGTGCGTCTGGCGATGACCGAGAAGATCGCGGACGTCGCGGCCTTCGTCAAGGCGGGCGGGAACGCCTCTACGCAAGGAGCCCCCGCGTTAAAAAAAGCGTAAGGGCGACCCCGGCGCGGGTGCAGTCGCACCCCGCACCCCCGGCGTCGCCCAGCTTCAACGAAACGCCCAAGCCCGCACCCAACCGGGCGAACCTCCCCGGGTTCAAGGACCCCGCGCCGTCGGGCAAACGCCGCGTGGCGCCCGAGCCAGCGTCCACCCCCGCGCCGCCTCCGCCGGCTTCTGAGCAGACGCCCACACCGCCGGCGCGTCCGCAACTGCGGGCACCGACACCGGAGGAAGTGGAGAACGATCCGCTCGTCAAGACCGTGCTCGACGTGTTCGAGGGCGAGGTCAAGCGCGTGCATCCGAAGAACAACTGAACCACGATTCCAAAGACAGGAACACCCCATATGTTCGGCGACAAACTCAAGACCATGCAAGCCCTCGGCTCGCTCATGAAGAACAAGGAGCAGCTCGCGGAAGCGGGCGAGCGGATCAAGGCCAAGATCGAGGCGATGCGCATCGAGGGCGAGGCGGGCGGCGGCGCCTGCCGCGCGGTGGTCAACGGCAAGATGAAGCTCCTCGATCTCACCCTCGACCCGGCGCTGCTCGCGGGGATGGCGGTCGATGAGAAGACCCGCGACCTGGCGACCCAGCTGATCAAGGACGCGATCAACGACGCGACCGAGAAGGCCCAGCGACGCGTGCAGGACGAGGTCTCCAAGGAAGCGGAGGAGCTGGGCTTGGGCGATCTAGGCGGGCAGATCGGCGGGTTCCTGAGCTGATTGATACGAGCCGCGACCGTGAGGGAGCGGTCTTGGTCTAGGAAGCGCATCGGGGACCGCTCCCTCACGGTCGCGGTTCGTAGAGAGACACATGGTCACGCTGGAACCCATCAACCACTTCACGAGCATCCAGATCGACCGATCCCCCGCTCCCGCGCTCGATGAGCAGGCGCAGGCCCGGGTCGATGCCGCGTGGCAGGATCTGTGCGCACAGAACCTGCGATACTTCAACGGCGACATGCTCGTCTTCGATCGATATGGCGCCCCGTCCGGTGTGGTCACGACGCATGTCGACGAGTACAAGCGCCACGCGGTCCGCGACACGATCGATGTTGGCATCTCGCTGCTCGCCGTCACCGCGGTCGTCATGCTCGATGACCGGGTCCTGATCGGAAAGCGATCGACCCAATCTCACCGATACGGCGGGCTCTGGGAGCTGGGGCCCAGCGGCGGGATTGATGTGCCGGATCGTGGCGACACGATCGATCGCGAGGGGCTCCTCGCGGAAGCGGTCCGCGAAGTCGAGGAGGAAGCGGGGTTCGTCCCGGAGGTAGTCCAGCACGATGTGGTCGCCCTGATCCACGATCACCTGGTGGGCTCAACGGACCTCGCGGTCGTGATGGAGATCAAGGCGCCCCAGTCGCTCCGCATCAACTGGGAGTACGACGACACCCGCTGGCTCAATCTAGGCGAACTCGCCGCGTGGTGCGACCAAAGACCCGACGAGATCATCCCCACG
This sequence comes from Phycisphaerales bacterium UBA1924, assembly GCA_964229845.1. Taxonomy (GTDB): domain Bacteria; phylum Planctomycetota; class Phycisphaerae; order Phycisphaerales; family UBA1924; genus UBA1924. The sequence goes on along the minus strand of CAXREY010000026.1, from coordinate 24,310 downwards.
ACCGTCGCGCTCGCACGGTTTCTTCATCAGAATCACCCCTGATCTCGGCTACCATACCCCCATGAGCCGCGACACAGCCGCCCAACCGATCGAATCGCAGCCAGTGGGATCGTTCCTCGAATCCCTCGGTGCCAAGGTCCCCACGCCCGGGGGCGGGGCTTCGGCGGCCATCACCGGGGCGACGGCCGCCGCGACGGCCGCGATGGTCGTCAGCTACTCGCTGGGCAAAAAATCGCTCGCCGAGTGCGAGGAGACGAACCAGAACGCCATGGCCCGCCTCACCCGCGCCCGCCTCATGTTCCTCCAGCTCGGCGACGAGGACGCGGAGGGCTACGGGGCGCTCAACGCGCTGTGGAAGCTCGATAAGGACGACCCGGAGCGCGTCGCGAAGTGGGACGACGCGGTGCAGGGCGCGATCACGCCGCCACGCGCCATGCTCGCCCTGTCGCTCGAGCTGCTCCGCCTGTGCGCACGCCTTGTCGAGACCACCAACAAACAGCTCAAGTCCGACCTGGGCATCGCGGGGGTGCTCGGCGAGGCCGCCGCCCGCTCGGCCGCGTGGAGCGTGCGGATCAACATCCCCCTGCTTCCCGAAGACCAGCAGGGCGAGCTGCGCCAGGCGGTCGAGGTGATGCTCGAGCAGGCGCGTGATCTGAGCAATGCGATCGAATCGGGGTGCTCGTCATGAGCAAGGCCACCACCCAGCACGGCCTGACCGCGGCGGGCACCGTTGTGGATCTCAACGCCGACCCACGCATCTCTGGCCTGGAATCGATGCTCCGTGATGTCAGCGCGGTCAAAGACCCCGCGAAGATGCTCAAGGCGTTCGGGCCCTGGGTCGGGAAACGCTTCCCGCGTGAGGCGTTCATCAGCGTCTCGAAGCGCGATCTCCCGGTCGGCAAGTACAAGCTCACCCGCGTCATCACGAATACCAGGAACCCGATGGACACCCTGCGCAGCAATAAAGCGCGCGACCCGTGGAAGGAGTGGGTCTCGCTCCCCACGTACGAGGGAGGCCTGATCGGGCGCATCATCGCGCAGGAATCGCCGCAGATCATCACCAACGTGGACTTCACACAGGACCCCGTGCTCGGCGAGGTGCTCGGCGGCGATGCGACGCGTGTCCGCGCCGTGTCCGCGATCCCCTCCTACGACGACGGCGAGGCGCTCAACTGGGCGCTGAGCTTCCACGAGCGCACGGTCTGGAACGATCTCGATTCGTTTGTCGCGGGGCTGCTGGACATCAACCTGATGGGCACCGCCACGCGCAACCTGGTGTTCCGCAAGCAGGCCGAATCATTGAACACCCAGCTCCTTGAGCAGTTCGAGCAGGTCGCCAAGATCCAGCGGCAACTCCTCCCGGACCAGAACCCCAAGCTCGACGGGCTCGCGCTCTCCACGAGCTACCTGACGAGCAACGTCGCGGGCGGTGACTACTACGACTACGTGCAGGGCGACGACGGACGCCTCGGCATCGTCATCGCGGATGTCTCAGGGCACGGCCCGGGCGCGGCGACGGTCATGGCGATGCTCCGCACGATCCTGAGCTGCTACGGTGACCTGAGCGAGAGCGAGGACGGGCTCGACGAGGATGCCGCAAAGATCGCCCGCTACTGCAACGAGAAGCTCGTCCAGTCCAACCTCAACGGCGAGTTCGCGACGGCGTTCTTCTGCATCATCGATCCCAAGAGCGGGAAGCTCACCTGGACACGCTGCGGGCACAACCCCCCGCTGCTGCGGCGAAAGGACGGCACGATCGAGCAGATCGAGAGCGCCGCGACGCTCCCGCTCGGCATCACCGACGACATCGAGTTCGAGGCCGACTCGTGCACCATGCACCCGGGCGACACGCTCATCCTCTACACCGACGGCATCACCGAGGCCACATCCAACCGTCCCGCGCACGAGTTCTCCATGCACCAGTCCGAGCGTGATTCTCGTGCGGAGCAGTTCGGGACTAAGCGCCTGATCAGCTCGCTCGACACCTGCTCGGGCAACCCCGAGTGCGCCATCGACCACATCCATCGCGCCCTGTTCGCCTTCACAAACCGCCTCGACCGCGACGACGACCAGACACTCGTCGTCATCCAACGGGAAGACCGCACGCCATGACCGCCCGGAACGAGCAAGAGTGGTTCGATGCGCCGGACCCGACCGGGAACACTGAAACCGGGGAGGCCGGGCTCCGCTTTACCTGCACCCAGTGCGGCAACTGCTGCACCGGCCCCACCGGATACGTGCTCTTCACCGACAAGGAAGCCGGCGCGATGGCGAAGGACCTGGGGATCTCCAAGCCGGCGTTCTATGAGCACTACACGCGCGACACCAGCGTCGGGCGATCACTCAACGAGAATAAGACAGGGTACGGGTACGACTGCGTCTTCCTGACCCGCGACGAGAAGACCGGCAAGACTGGCTGCAGCGTGTACACGTCCCGCCCGGAGCAGTGCCGAACATGGCCGTTCTGGGACAGCAACCTCAGGAGCAAGCGTGCCTGGGCCTCCGCGGCGAGCGGGTGCCCGGGCATGAACAGTGGGAATTTGCACCCACCCAAGCACATCCGCATCACGCGTGAACGCGTCAAGATCTAGGCGGATCGGGTCAAAAACGCCGATATCACCCCACCGGGCGGGTTTTGGACACGCCGCTGTACCCACCCGCACCGACGACGAAGAATACCCCTTCATGGACGCCTTCTGGACATATGCCAAAGAGATGCTCCGCATGCGAGGATGGCTCATCCTCGGGGCATGCCTCGCGCTGCTCTCGGCCGGCGGGCTGGGTGCCGGCATCGCGGCGCTCGGGCCCACGCTCGATATCCTGCTCGATCCCGAATCGGGCGGGCTCCGCCAGTTCGCGGCGGAGAAGATCGCGCAGGACGAGTCGGGGTTCTTCGCCCTGTTCAGCACCGAGCAGCTCGAGATGCTGCCCGCGGACCCTTTCGAGAGCATCGTCCTGATCATGGGGGTGCTCGCGGGGCTGACGATCGTCGGTGCGCTCGCGAACTTCGGTCACCAATACATCGCGTACACGGTCGTGCACACCACGATCGCGCGGATCCGCAGGCGTGCCTACGGGCAGGTCCTCAAGCTCCCGCTCAAGACCATCGTGGCCGAGGGCCCGACCGACGCGATCTCGCGCATCGTGAACGACACCGAGATGCTCGCGGCCGGCTTCGTCGCGATGCTCTCCAAGGCCGTGGCCCACATCCTCAAGGGCATCGTGGCCCTGCTCGTCGCTTTGCTCGTGAACTGGCAGCTCGCGCTGGTCGCGCTCGTGGTCATGCCCATCCTGGCGACGATCATCCGCACGCTCGGCAAGCGGATCCGGCGCGCCTCGGGCAAGGCGCTCTCCAGCAGGGCGGACCTCTACCGCGCCTCGACCGAGGCGCTCCAGGGCATGCGGGTCGTCAAGGTGCACACCACCGAGCGCTACGAGGCCGGGCGTTTCGGACGCATCAACAAGGAAGTGCTCCGCCAGCACATGAAGGTCCGCACCGCCCGCGCCGTGGCCGGGCCGATCGCGGAACTCATCACCATGTTCGCGCTGGGCGGGCTGACGATCGTGGCCGCCAAGTTCATCCTCGACGGCACGCTCGACAAGTCCGAGTTCATCACCGTGCTCGCCGCCCTGGGGATCGCCGGCGCCTCCATCAAGCCGCTCTCCGGCCTGATCAACGACATCCAGCAGTCCGGAGCCGGCGCAGACCGCCTGCACCGCCTGCTCAGCGCCGAGCCCGAGCCCGGGCACGAGCCACGCCTCTCCAAGCTCGCACGCCACCGCCACTCGATCCAGTTCGACGCCGTCCGCGTCATCTACCCTGGAGCCACCACGCCCGCGATCAACGGCGTTTCACTCAAGATCAGCCACGGCGAGACCGTCGCGTTCGTCGGGCCCAACGGGTGCGGCAAGACCACGCTCCTCTCGCTCGTGCCCCGCCTGTTCGACCCCGACGAGGGACGCGTGCTCATCGACGAGACCGATATCTCCCGGGTGCGGGTCCGCTCCCTGCGCAAGCAGATCGGCGTGGTCACGCAGGAGGTCGTCCTCTTCAAGGGCACGATCGCGCAGAACATCGCGTACGGCAACCGCCACGCGTCACGCGAGGAGATCGAGCTCGCGGCACGCAACGCGCGGGCCATGGAGTTCATCGAGCAGCTCGACATGGGCCTCGACACGCCCGTGGGCGAGCAGGGCCTGACGATGTCCGGCGGGCAGCGCCAGCGCCTGGCGATCGCGCGGGCCATCCTCCGCGACCCATCGATCCTGATCCTCGACGAGGCCACCTCGATGATCGACGCGCACTCGGAGAAGCTCATCAACGAGGTGCTCGACGAGTTCTGCCGCGACCGCACCAGCCTGATCGTCGCCCACCGCCTGTCCACCGTGCTCAACGCCGACCGCATCGTGGTGCTCTCGGACGGGCGGGTCGTGGACCAGGGCACGCACGACGAGCTGATCGATCGGTGCGCGATCTACCGCCAGCTCGCCCGCCACCAGCTCACCGACAACACGGAGATCAAGCCGTCATGAACGAGGTCGGAGACGACGGCAACCTGATCTTCCGCTGCGATTTCTGCAAGACCGCGTGGGACATGAAACGACCGATGGTCGAGGGGCACCGCGGCGCGCTGATCTGCGGCAACTGCCTCTCGATCGCGTTCATGGAGCTGGTGCACCTGGACACGGGCATCACACCGCCGCGCGAGCAGGCGTGCACGCTGTGCCTGGAGAACGGGCGCGACGGGCTCCACTGGGTCAGCCCCGTGGACGACGACACCATCGTCTGCCGGCGGTGCATTAAACAGAGTGCCGGCGTCCTTCACAAGGACCCGGACATGGATTGGCGAAAGCCGCCTGACCCCCGCCACGAGGCCTGATCCGCGCGATCGGGTGGGCGCGATCGGGTGGGATTGTCTTATTCAGACACGCACGCGTGCGTATAGATATTGCCGATATCCGCGATGAGGATGTAGCTGCCGTCGGGACGGTGGACCAGCCCCGAGAGGAACTCGGTGTTATCCGCCGTGTCCGGGAGCGGCTCGATGTCGCTGTCCTTGCAGTCCGCAACGAACGAGACGCCGTCGACCGCGATGGCCGCCTTCTGCCCGCCGAACTCCGTGATGACGAGCATCGAGTCGTACAGGCGGTCGATCGCGCCCAGCACCTGATCGAACAGCTCGCACAGCTCGGCGAAATCCTCGGTGCGTGTGTTCTCGATGACCGACAACGCCTCGTCGGTGTTGTCCTGGTTGCGGAGTTCCATGACGCGCTGAACGATCGCGAACATCCGCCGGTAGGGCGCGTCCATCCGCTTCACGAGCGCGGTGATCGTCGCCTCGGCCAGCTCCTCTCGGCAGTGCTCGCTCGCGCCCTCCATCACGGCGGCGTACCAGCGACCGAAGCGGCTCCGCGCGGGGTCCGAACCACGCTCGAACGGGGAGTTGTCGAGCACCGCGTTCTCCAGCGTGTCAAGCCACTCGCCGTAGTACTCCCGGAACTCGCCGAAGCGGGCGCTGAGCTGGTTGGCTTCCTGCCCCCGCATCCCGAACCCGAGCAGTGCCCGGGCGTCGATGACCGGGATGATGGTGCCGCGGTGATTGATCACGCCGGAGATGAAGCTGGGGCTGTGCGGGACCCGCGTGACCTGAGACATCATGGCGCTCATTAGCTCCACGGTGGTGTCGGTCGCCATCCCGTACAGGTTGCCGTTGACGTTGACCACGACGTAGCGGGTCACGGCTTCGAGTTGGTCGTCCAGCGCCGGGCCCTCGAAGTGGTCATCGAGGCCGGCAACAACGGGGCCTGTATTCTGAGCGGTCTGCTGTAGGGTGTCGTTGGTCATACGCACCGCATCGGCGTTCGCGCACGCTGAGATGACATCAATCTCCAATGCACGCACGCGAACGCGTGCAAATCCACACATCTGTGCTGGCGGATAATCCCCATGGACGAAAAAGCCGCCCGGTCCTGGACGGATCGGGCGGCGATCAACGGTGCGGGTGGGATTCGAACCCACGGACCCCTTTCGGAGTCACTCGATTTCAAGTCGAGCGCCTTCAACCGCTCAGCCACCGCACCGGGGTGGAACAGGAGTGTATTCCGCAACCCCGCTCGGGTCATCCGGACGCACAAAGCTCCGATTATCGGCCCCGGAAAGCGGGATGAAATCGGGCGCGAGGGCCCCGGTTCTCGCTTGGACTTGTATCCGATCATCGGTACACTGGTGGCCCACAAACGGGGGATTTTGTATGCGTTTACGTTTCATGCTGGCTGCGCTGCTCACCTTGGGCACGGGCTGCGCGCTCGCCCACGCCGGGTTCATCCGGGTCGGGCCCGATCCGGACGATGACTACGCCACGATCTCTGAGGCCATCGCAAACGCGGGCAGCTTCCTCACATCCATCTACATCGACCCCGGCGTCTACACCGAGAATCTGGTGATCCACGACAAACAGATCAGCTTCTACGCGGCTGGCGGCGGAGAGGTCATCATCGACGGCGGCTTTGCCGACCGCACCGTGTTCATCACCGGCGACAGCTTCATCGAGTTCCGCTCGATCACCATCGCCAACGGGTTCACCACCGGGCAGGGCGCTGGGGTGTATGTTGGATCCAACTGCAACGTGTATCTCACCGATTGTCTTGTGCGGAATAACGAAGCGCTGACCAACGGCGGCGGGGTCTCGGTGGTCGGCAGACTCTCCGCAACACGAACCATATTCCAAGACAACTCCGCGACGATATTCGGCGGCGGTGTCCACCTGGAATCGATCTCCGATCCGGGGCACCACGACATCACAGACTGCCAGTTCATCGACAACGACGCCGATGACGGCGGCGGGCTCTCGATCCGTGAGCAGAGCTCCGGCCCCACCCTTCAGGGTTGTACTTTCAATAACAACCTCGCGACCCGGCGGGGCGGGGCGATCGCGCTGCTCGGCAGCCCCACAAATACCGGTCGCCTCTACCCGGTCGGTTGTCTCTTTACGGAGAACGCCGCGGAGGAACGGGGCGGGGCGATCTGGGTGTCGCAGCTCGACCGGTGCATCGCCCGCAACTGCATCTTTTCGATGAACCAGAGCACGGGCCTTGGCGGCGCGGTCAGCGTGGATACCGAGTTCACCGCGATCGCGTGCACCTTCGTGACCAACTCGTCGGACGACCCGATCGGCGAGACCTTCCACGGGCGCAACAGCGATGCCATGATCCAGGTCTCGGGCTCGATCGTCCTCAACGACAGCCCGCAGACCTTCGCAGGAGACGGCACCTTCGCGGTCGATCACTCGATCCTGACCGGCGCGGGCATCACGCACCCCGATGACCCGGGGGTGTTCGATGCGGATCCCCGGTTCGTGGACCCGGACGGGCTCGATGCCGACCCGACCAACGACTTCGCGCTGCGTTCGGATTCGCCGGCCATCGACGCGGGGAACGCCCAGGCGGGCGAGGGGAATCAAGCGATCTACCTGCTCAACGAGGACTTCGCGGGCAACCACCGGATCTACAACGATCCCGACACGGCGGACACCGGCCTGAACCTCTGGGGGCGTGCCATCGACATGGGCGCCCACGAGTATCACGCGCCGGATGTCGAGGTGTGCGAGGCAGATCTGAACGGCGACGGGGTGCTCAACTTCTTCGATGTATCCGTGTTCCTCTCCAGCTTCAGCGCGGGGTGCCCATGATGCATATAGAACGATACATGCTGATCGCGGCGATGACGGTGCTCTGGTTCGTCAGCGGCGTGCAGGCCGACATCGTCACCGTCGGGCCCAACGGCGAGGACCACGCGACGATCAACGATGCGATTAACGCGACCGTGGACGGCGATGAGATCGTGATCTCCGCTGGGGTATACCCCGAGCAGCTGGCATTTCAGGATCAGAAGCGGACGATCCGAGCCGCGGGCAACGGCGAGGTCATTATCTCAGGGCAGAACGCGTACACGCCGGTCCGCGCGGGCGGCACCGAGTGCCACATCGTCCTCGATTCGATCACGATCCGCGACGGGTACAGCCTGTTCACCGCAGGCGGGATATCGATCCACGGCTCCGCGTTCGTCGAGATTGACAACTGCATCATCGAAGACAACTACGCGGGCGAACTGGGCGGCGGGATCTATTGCGAAGCAAGCGCGGTCATCCGCAACTCAGTGATCCGAAACAACATCGCGGGAGACGCGGGCGGGGGCGCCGCGACCCAGATCATTTCGGGTGAGGCACGCTTGATCGAGTGCGTGTTTGAGGACAACCAGGCCGTCTTCGGCGGCGGGTTCTCGTCCGGCGATATCGGCGAAGCGGTCTTCCTCGATCGCTGTCGTTTCACGGCCAACACCGCCACGCAACGCGGCGGCGCGGTCGCCGTTCTCGGTACGGCCACCGAGCAGGCCATCCTCACCGCGCAGTCGTGCATCTTTGAGCACAACGCCGCGGACGAGCACGGCGGGGCCGTGTGGGTCACCTACAACGACATGTTCAACGCCATCGCGTGCCTCTTCGCACGCAACGAGGCGCAGCTCTACGGCGCGGCCATCAGCACCGACGAATGGGTCAACGCGCTCAACTGCACCTTCGCGGACAACCGCACCGTCGCACCGGGTGTCCCCGACACATTCAGTGGGAACCGGGCAGAGGCGTTCTTCGTGATCCGCTCATGCATCATCACGAACGAACACAGCCAGTCGTGGCGCGGGCAGGGCAACTTCGCGGTGCGCTATTCGCTGCTCCCCGCTGCAGACGCCCCGGATGGCGGCGGGTTCGACAACATCCACGCCGACCCCATGTACCGCGACCCGGACGGGCTCGACGCGGACCCGGACAACGACTTCGACATCCTCGCCGGCTCACCCGTGATCGATCGCGCCGACGCGCTCGAATCCTTCAACGGGATCGACATGCTCGGCGTCCAGACCGACCTGCTCGCCCGCAACCGCCTCGTCGATGATCCGGATGCCGTAAACGCGGACATCGAGATCTGGGGCGGCGTCATGGACATCGGCGCTTACGAATACAACCTCGAGCCCCCATGCGTCGCGGACTTCACCAAGGACGGCGTGCTCGACTTCTTCGATGTGTCCGCGTTCCTCACCGCGTTCAACGCGGGCTGCCCGTAAGCCCACGCGCCAATCCCGCGCCCGGGGCGTACGCGGGGCACAACCCGATCAGCACCCCGAGCATCGCCACGGACTGGGCGTTAATCTGCACGCAGTCTGTCAGCGACGCGAGCATCATTCCCACGATCGCCAGCATGGGCCCCATCGCGTACGGGCCATCGCCGGGGCGGGTGCCCCACCGGTACGCGTTCACCAGCACGACCACCATCAGCACCGCCCAGAGCACCCCGCCGACGATCCCGAGCGTGGCGAGGATGTGCAGCGGCGCGTTGTGCGCGTGCGCCCCGTACGCCTGGCTCTGCGAGGCGCACCATTCTTCGTAGGCGCCCGTGCCCACGCCCTGGATCGGGTGGGATCGGAACGCGCTGATCGCTTCCTGCGCCATCCGCACCCGCCTGCCCGAGTACGAGCTGTAATCCCCCGCCTCCATCTCGCGGAGTTCGGCGCGGGTCTCGTCGATGCGGATCTTGATCGAGTCACGGATCACGAACCCGGTGATGCCTACGAGCACCGCCGCGATCGCGCCGACGAGCGCGATGCGTCTGATGGGCACACGCCGCACACGCATCATCAGCACCAGCCCGATGATGCACAGCAGCCCGCCGGCTGCCCACGCGCCGCGGGTCCCCGTCGCCAGCACGCCGATCGCCGACACGCTCAGCCCCGCGAGCCCAAGCCAGCGCGTCCGCCCCGATCCCCACATCGCCGCGGGCATGTGCAGCCCCATCGCCGCGACCAGGATGCCGCCGCCCACGACCGGGTGCCACCAGCCCGCGATCCGCCCCTCGTGGTTCTCGACGAGCGACGCGATCGGCCCGATGCCGAACCCGTTGACGGCGTCGAGCAGCTGCCCCGCCTGCCCCAGCACGAGCCCGACGCACATCGCCGCGATCAGCCTGGAGCGATGCTCGATGATCGGGAACAGGAACCCCATCGCGAACAGCCAACGCAGCTGCCCGATCTCCGCGAGCCCGTGGGCGCGATCCTCTGACCAGCCCAACGCGATCAACATCCAGGCCACCAGCGCCAGGGAGACCAGCACCGTCGGCTGCCCGAAGCCGTGGATCCAGATCGGGAAGGTGTTGACCACCCGGACGAGGAAAAACGCGATCATTGGGATCAGCGCGAGTTCGGTCACCGTGACCGGCCCGAACAGGCACATCAGCCCGCCCATCCCGAGCAGCAGCATCACCCGATCGCCGATCGCGTCGCGCCGGTGCATCCGCTCGAACCCCGCGTCACAGCCCTCACGATCGATGTAAGAACCCATCGCAAGGCCAATGCAGCGGGCAAGAACCCCCTTTGGAGCCCTTGAGGTCGGATTTATGGGGGTTTCAGGCATCGCGCGGTGAGAATCCAGAGCAACCCGGGCAACCGGGGTCGGTATGATACAAACAGCAGAATATGCAAAAAATCCTCGGATCGGGGAGATCCCCCGCGATTGGATCCGAATACATCTGGTACGAGAACGATTGTTCTCGGTGAAAAGCACTGAACGGGAGCAGCCCATGGACGACATCCGAAGCGTGATCCAGAGAGCCGCGAGACGACTCTTCCTGATCGATCTGCTCGGCACGCTGGTCTTCAGCGCGTTCGTGGTCCTCTGCGCGCTCGTCGCGCTGCGTATCGCTCAGAAGCTCTTCCCCACCTTCGAGATCGACTGGACCATCGCCGCCCTCGTCGGCATCGCGGCCACCCTCGCGATCGCCCTGATCGCCTCGCTCGTTCGTCGCCCCGACGAGGACAGCGTCGCCCGCACCATCGATGAGCGGGCGGGTCTGCGTGAAACGATCTCCACGGCCCTGTGCGTCGATGAGAACAACGACAACTGGTCGCGGGCGATTGTTGGCGACGCCTCCGATCGCGCCCGCCGCGTCATCATCAAAGACACCCTCCCCATCGAAGCGCCGAAGCGGTCCTACCTGCCAATGCTCGCGGTCATCGCGTTGCTCGGCGTGTGGTGGGTCCCCGGCACCGACGTCATGGGGCTGCTCGCCAAGAAGGAACAGCAGCAGGCCAACCAGGCACAGGTCGAGCAGGTTAAGGCCGAGGTAGACAACACCAAGGACCTCATCGAGGAGATCAAGGCCAAGACCGGGATCGACCTGGAAACCGTCGGCGATGAGGCAGCGCCCGAGCTGACGCCAGAATCCACCGAGTTCGTCGACCCGCAGGAGATCGCACGCAGCGCGATCAAGGAGCTCACCTCGCTCTCCGACAAGCTCGAGCAGCAGCGCAACAGCGAGGACGGCGCGACCTTCGACGCGATCAAGGACATGACCCGCCAGCTCAACGCGCCCAAGAACGGCCCCATGACCGAGATGGCCCGCGCCATGGCCCGCGGCGACTTCTCGGAAGCCAAGAAGCAGCTCGAGGAGATGGCCGAGGCCATCCAGAGCGGTGAGATGAGCGAGGAGCAGAAGCAGCAGGCCAGCGAGCAGCTCGAAGCGATGAAACAACAGCTCGAGCAGATGGCCCAGAACCGCCAGGACCTCGAGGAGCAGCTCAAGGGCGCGGGCCTGAGCGAGCAGCAGGCCAAGCAGCTGGCGACCGACCCCGAGGCCCTCAAGAAGGCCCTCCAAGAGGCCGGCGCGAGCGAAGAACAGGCCCAGCAGCTCTCGCAGGCGGCCCAGGCCCAGCAGCGTGCCTCCGACGCGGCATCGTCCATGGCCCAGTCCATGGGGCAGATGGCGGCCGGGATGCAGCAGAACAACCCCGAATCCATGTCGCAGGGTCTCGAGTCCATGTCCGGGCAGCTCTCCAACATGGAGATGATGCAGCAGGAGATGAACGCGCTGGATTCCGCGATGGGCCAGTGCCAGAGCCAGCTCGCGTCGCTGGGCGAGTGCTCGGGCGGCGGCCCGGGGCAGGGCTTCGGCGAGAACTCCAAGTGGGGCAGCACCGGGCAGTTCGCCCAGGGCAACTCGCAGGGCTTCGGCAGCGGCTCCGGCCGCGCCGGGCAGGGCATGGGCCAGGGGCCCGACGCGCAGCCCAACGACTACCTGCTCAAGAAGGAACGCGCCGACGTGAACACCACCAACGAGGGCCCGGTCATCGCGTCCACGATGGTGCAGGGATCGCAGATCAAGGGCGAATCCACCGCGACCTTCTCCAACGCCGTCCAGAGCGCAACGACCCAGGCCGCAGAGGCGATCGAGACCAAACGCGTCCCACGCAAGCACGAGAACGCTGTGCAGAACTACTTCGGCAAGCTCGACAACGAGGCCAAGAAGGCCAGCGGCGAGCCGACCGAGCCCGCGCCGCAGGGCAGCGACGCCAAGACCGACGGGTAACACCCTTCGCAGGGTGGCCCGATGGAGACGCAGTCTCCTTCGGGGTCGGCTTCAGTGGATGCTCGTTCCCGAAGGAACCCTTCGGGCTCCGTCGGGCCACCCGGAACCACACGCACTTTGAGCGGTACCATCAGCCATGCAACGCATGGCTTTTTCATTGATCGGTGCGGCCCTCGTCCTCCTCGGATGTGCGCGCGGCGGGGACGAAACGCAAGCAACCACGCCGGAGACCTCGCAGCGGGTCACGCTGTACACCAGCGTCGACGACGAGTTCGCCAGGATGGTCGTCGCCCAGTTCGAGCAGGACACGGGCATCCGGGTCGATGTGCTCGGCGACACCGAGGCGACCAAGACCACCGGGCTCGTCACCCGCCTGCAGAGCGAGAAGGACGACCCAACGTGCGACGTCTGGTGGTCCAGCGAGCCCATGGGCACCATCCTGCTGGCCCGCGATGGCGTGCTCGAGCCCGGCGCGATGGAGGGCGCGGTCAGCGCGGACTGGCCCAGCGCCTTCCGTGCGGACGACTGGACATGGGTCGGCACGGCCCTGCGTCGCCGGGTGATCGTCTACGCCCCCGGCCGGGTGGACTCGCCCCCCACCTCCATGCACGAGCTGATCGACCCCGTGTTCAAGGGGCGCGTCGGCATGGCCCGCCCGCAGTTCGGGACCACGCGGATCCACATGTCGCTGCTCGCGGCCAAGTGGGGCATCGACGGGCTCGAAGACTGGCTGACCAAGCTGGAAGCCAACAACGTACGGCTGTACGACGGGAACGCAACGGTGGTCCGGGCCGTCGCGATGGGTGAGATCGACGTGGCGATGACCGATACCGACGACGTCTGGTCCGGGCAACGAAACGGCTGGGACGTCCGGTTCACCACCGAGCCCGCGTACGACCCGAGCGCGATCTCGGGCGACCGCCGCTACGCCCTGCCCGCGGACCAGATCCTGATCCCCAACACCGTCGCGATCGTGAATGACGCGCCCAACCCGGAGCCGGCGAGACAGCTCGCGGCGTACCTCAGCTCGCCGACGGTCGAGCGGCTGCTCTACGAGTCCACGTCCGGCAACCACCCCGTGAACGGCGCGCTCCGCGAGGAGCTGGGCCTCCCCCCGCTGGGCACGGGCGACGCGTCTGGCGCCGACGCCCTCCCGTCCTATGAGGACGCGAGCGGGCTGGTCGAGCAGGCCATGGAGGTGTGCGAGCGGGTGCTGGGTCTATAACACACGCAGGGTCCGGATATCGCCAAAACACCCGCACCCACCGGCGCATCCTGCACCGCGATCGCCCTTCGTCGCCGACATTTGCTTGTCAGCACGATGGCCGCAATCCTGCGCGCCGATGCACTTCCCGTGAGCACTCCGAAGAAGAAACTCGAATGGCAGTTCCGCCCCCGCGACCGCAAATCGTTCGTGCTGGGCGTGCTGATCTTCCAGGCGGCGGTGCTCGTCGCGGGCGAGTTCCTCGTCGATACCTGGCTGCGCCACGAGCTGGTGCTCGCGCCCTACCTCGCCGACCGCCTCTTCGTCTTCCGCATCTCGATCGCTTTCTGCGTCTTCATGATGACGGGGGTCATCCTCCTGCTCGCGTCCAAGCGGTACAAGGACACGCTGGAGCAGGCGAACAGCGAGCTCGAACGCGAGGTCAGCAAGCAGGTCACCAGCGGGCTGGCCAAGCGCAACGCGCTGATCTTCGGGCTCGCGAAGCTCGCGGACTATCGCGACACCGATACCGGGGCCCACCTCGAACGCATCGGGCTCTACGCCCGCGTGCTCGCCGACACCATGCGCCCCAACCACGCCGAGATCAACGCCAAGTGGATCGACCGCCTCGTGCTCGCGTCGTCGCTGCACGACATCGGCAAGGTCGGCATCCCCGACTCCATCCTGCTCAAGCCCGGGCTGCTGACCGATGAGGAGCGGGCCACGATGCAGAAGCACACGCTCATCGGCGCGGACACGCTGCTCGCGATCAGGGCGAAGCTCGGAGCCGACGAGTTCATCGACATGGGCATCGAGATCGCGCTCCAGCACCACGAGAAGTGGGACGGCACCGGCTACCCCTTCGGGCTCAGCCGGACCGACATCTCGCTCGCCGCCCGCATCGTCGCCCTCGCGGATTTCTACGACGCCGTCACCAGCAAGCGGGTCTACAAGGACGCCATGTCGCACGAGCAGGCGAGCAACCTGATCCGCAATCTCCGCGCTTCGCACTTCGACCCAGAGGTCGCCGACGCCTTTTTCGCCAACGAGCGTGAGTTCAACGTCATCCGGGCTCACAACCAGCAGGACGACGTCAACGCGCTCCAGATGATGGATCTCGAGGAGGTCGCGCGTCGATTCATCGACGAGCAGGCCCAGGTCCGCTACGCCGCCGCGGCCTGAGGATCGGGCACTATACTCCCCCATGCCCGATACACAGACACCGCCGCTCTCTTCGCTCATCCAGGCCCAGCACGACGAGATCACCCGGATCCGCCGTGACCTGCACGCGCACCCGGAGATCCTCTTCACCGAGGAACGCACCTCCCAGGTGGTTCAGGAAGAGCTGGGCAAGCTCGGCATCGTGCACAAGACCCACATGGGCGGACGCGAGCCCAACACCGGCTTCGGCGTGGTCGCCCACATCCCCGCCACGGTCGACAACCCGGGCGATTGCATCGGGCTGCGCGCAGACATGGACGCGCTGCCCATCGAGGAAGCGAGCGACATCGCCTACAAATCCACCACGCCCGGCAAGATGCACGCGTGCGGGCACGACGGGCACACGAGCATCCTGATCGGGGTTGCCCGCGTCCTGATGCAGCTCGAGCACCGCCCCAACCCCGTCACGCTGGTCTTCCAGCCCGCGGAGGAGGGCGGCGGCGGCGGCGACAAGATGTGCCGCGACGGCGCGCTCGATGGCGATGAGGCCAACGGCTTCGGACCGCCCGTCAAACGCATGTACGGGCTGCACGGCTGGCCCGATCTGCCGCTGGGCACCGTCTCCACCCGCAAGGGACCGCTGCTGGCGGCCACCGATACCTTCGACATCACCATCAAGGGCGTGCAGGGGCACGCGGCCTACCCGCACCTCTGCGTGGACCCGGTCGTCGCCTCGGCCCACATCATCACCATGGCCCAGTCCATCGCGTCGCGGACCACCCGCCCAACCGACTCGGTCGTGGTGACCTTCGGCTCGGTCCACGCCGGCAGCGCGTACAACGTGATCCCCGAGACCTGCACCCTCAAGGGCACCGTCCGCACCCTGGACATGGATACACGCTCGACAACCAAGGAACGGTTCTTCGAGATCGTGGAGCAGGGCGCCCGCGCGATGGGCTGCGATGCACACGTCCAGTGGAACGACGGCTACCCGGTGACCCGAAACGATGAGCATGAGGCGGGCCGCATCGCGCAAGTCGCTGCTGAAGCAGAGCTTGCGAACGATTTCCAGTGGTTCCCCGAGCCCGGCATGGGCGGGGAGGACTTCTCGTATTACGCCCTGAAGGTCCCCTCCTGCTTCTACCTGATCGGGCTGAGCGAGCCGGGCCGGGACCCGTACCCGGGGCTCCACACGCCGGGCTTTGACTTCAATGACAAGGCGATCCCGGTGGGGATGGAGATGATGTGCCGACTGGCGCTATCGTAAGGGGCATTTCTTGCCGATGAACCGGTGAACTCGGCCACGGTTTCGTGGGTATATTGTTCATGCGTCCCGGTCCGAAAACCGATGGAGTGAGTATGAATCGCACAGCGAAGAACATCATGAAAACGTCCGCCCTCGTCGCCGCCGGTGCCGTGCTGGCCTTCTC
Organism: Phycisphaerales bacterium UBA1924; assembly: GCA_964229845.1. GTDB lineage: Bacteria > Planctomycetota > Phycisphaerae > Phycisphaerales > UBA1924 > UBA1924. The sequence continues at coordinate 8,107 of CAXREY010000026.1, read as the reverse complement.
CAGCGGCTGCCGCGTCGAGCGCACCACGGGGCAGCGTCATCAGGCACGTGCGATCAGCACCGTCCTCGACGCCGAGTCGATGCGTCTGAACCAGGAGCCCCTCAGCGAGACGACCCTCGAGGACTACGCCCGCCTGAACGCGATGTACCAGGAACTGCTGCACGCCGCGATCCGATCGGGCGAGGCCGAGCCCCTGAGCGTTCAGGAAGCCGAGGACCTGCTGCGTGTGGTCGCCTCCGAGGCCCGCATGCTCCCGGCCTACCAGACCTGGTCGCCCGAGGCGCAGAAGAACTTCGAGGAGAACTTCTGGCGCTTCCGCCTCAAGAAGTGGCAGCAGTGGCGCGGCCCGGACTACATCTACGAGTAAATCGATACACGTCTTCTCTCGACCGGTCCGGATGGGCCGGTTTTCTTTGGAAATAAATTGACTAAGTAGACTAAGTTTGTAGACTATTACTATGCGGATCATCAACACCCACGAGGCCAAGACCCATCTCTCCAAGCTGCTCGAGCGGGTCGCGCGCGGCGAGGAGATCATCATCGCCAAGGCGGGCAAGCCCATCGCCCGCCTCGTGGGCTACAGCTCGCCGAAGCACGAGCGCACCGGCGGGCAGTGGAAGGGGCTGGTGCGGATGAGCAACGACTTCGACGCGCCGCTGCCGGACGAACTCAACGACGCGTTCGGGGTCGAGGACTGAGATGGGCGCGTACCTGCTCGACACGCACGCGCTGATCTGGTGGCTTTCCGAGCCCCGGACGCTCAGCGAGCCCGCCCGCACGGTCATCGCGGACCCGGAGCACAGGATCCTGCTCAGCGCGGCCTCCGCGTGGGAGATGAGCATCAAGCAGCGCCTCGGTCGGTTGGACTTCCCGCCGGTCCTGTCAGAGGTGCTCGAAGAGAACCAGATCGAGACGCTCCCAATCACGATCCCGCACGCGCTGGCGACAGGCACGCTCCCGATGCACCATCAGGACCCGTTCGATCGCATGCTGATCGCGCAGGCGAAGCACGAGCAGCTGATCCTGATCACCCGCGACGCCAAGATCGAGCAGTACGACGTGCAGACGCTCAAAGCGTGAGCGTATCCCAGCCTGTGCCACCGGGATCCAATCGGACGGGCGCAACGAATACAATCCCCCGTGGCAGACGATCCAGATACGCCATTTCTCGACGAAGAGGGCTTCGCGCCGGCTTCCGACCCACCGCCCTGGGGGACGGAGACCAAGGTGGCGCGGCTGCTGCGGCTTCGCAACGAGGCCCGACAGCTCCCGCCCAAGCCGGGCGTGTACCTGATGAAGAACTCGAAGGGCTCGGTGCTCTACGTCGGCAAGGCGACGAAGCTGTGCGATCGGGTGTCGTCGTACTTCATCCCGTCGACGGACCTTGGGCCGCGCAAGAACATGATGCTCGACGAGGTGCACTCGTTCGATATCTACATCACGGACACGGCGTGGGAGGCGTTGCTGGCGGAGAACCGCCTGATCAAGGACATCAACCCGCCGTACAACGCGATGCAGAAGGACGACAAGACCTACCCCTACCTGGTCGTCACGATGCGCGAGGACTTCCCGCGGGTGTTCGTCACGCGCAACCCCACCGGCATCAAGGCGGACGGGAGCAAGGATGCGCGGTTCAACGGCGCGACGATCCTCGGGCCGTTCACGTCGCCGGCCGCGCTGTACACGGCCCTCGATGCGCTGCAGAGCGTGTTCAAGTTCCGCACCTGCTCGCTCGACATCATCGCCGACGACCCGAAGAACCGGTTCTTCCGCCCCTGCCTGCTCAAAGCGATCGGCAAGTGCACCGCGCCGTGCAACAACTCGATCGGGCGCGATGAGTACCGCGAGGACATCGCACGCCTCGTGCGGTTCTTCAAGAGCAAACGCACCACGGTCCTCAAGGAACTCACCGACGAGATGAAGCAGGCGTCGATGGATCTCGACTTTGAGAAAGCCGCGGTGTTGCGCGATCAGGTCGAGGCGATCCAGCGCCTCGACGAGCGTGCATCCACGAGCGATCAGTGGCAGCCGGAGACGGAGATCGGGTACATCGACCCGAAAAAAGGGTGCGAGAGCCTGCGCCGGGCGCTGGGGATCGAGAAGGAGGTCCGCTGCGTCGAGGGCTTCGACATCGCGCACCTGCAGGGCAACGAGACCGTCGCGTCCAAGGTCTGCTTCGTGGACGGGCGACCGTTCAAGCAGGAGTACCGGCGCTACCGCATCAAGTCATTCCAGAACATGTCGGGCGGGCGCGCCAACGACGACTACGCGTCGATGCGAGAGGTCATCAGCCGTCGGTACCGCAACGCGGGCGAGGGCAACGAGCTCTACCCCGATGTCATCATGATCGACGGCGGGCTCGGGCAGCTCAACGCCGCGCTCGAAGCCTTCGAGCAGCTCGAGATCAAACCCCCGATGGTCGTCTCGATCGCGAAGAAGGAAGAACTGATCTACCAGCAGGGCAGCAAGGAGCCGATCCGCCTGGGCCGCAACAACCCGGGGCTGCGTTTGCTCCAGCAGGTCCGCGACGAGGCCCACCGGTTTGCGCAGCACTATCACCATATTCTGCGGCGGAAGAAGACGCTGGGGGAGTGAAGAAGGGATCAGCCATCAGCCACTGGCCATCAGGGAAGAGTGGTTGTCGGTAGGTGGCCCGATGGAACCCGCAGGGTTCCTTCGGGAACGCATACCTTCGCGTCCTGATTCCGAAGGAGACTGCGTCTCCATCGGGCCACCCGGATCAGTGAATCGCGATCGCATCGCGTGATCCGGGTGCCACTCCTCGCCTCGAAGAGGCGCAGTAGTGCTCTTCGGACTTCGGAAGACACTACTGCGCGGCTGCGCCGCGAGTAGTGGCACCCTGCAAACTACGGCTCGATATCATCGCGTGAAACACGCCGCCCGATTGGGACCGCGTTCGTCAGATCGATCTTCTCTGCGAACTCCTTATCGCTTAGCTCACGCACAGAACCATCCCAGAACACGACTAAGGTCACCTCTTCCTGCAAATGCTGTTCTGCAACAAGGAACGGAACTCTCCTGAGACTTCGATCATCGAGCCCGTTGGGTAGCAGCTGATCTGCCCACGGGATCGGGAGCAGGTAGAACTGGGAATCGAACTCAGGAAAGTAGATCGGGTCGTCCGCGCCGACACCCACGAATGGATCAACGAACTCGTGCCAACGATCCGGCGGGATGAGCTGCCCGTCGTGGTCGGCGACATAGTTCCGCATGATCGTGGCAATCGTGCGCATGTTCGATTGACGCCGGGTATCCATCCCGCAACTCGTTGGGCGTCCAAGGAGCGGAAGCACAAAGCCGACGCTCAGCGCTGCTGCACCGAGGAAAATGAATACCCAGGCTTCTTTGCCATACACCGTATCGATTGCCCGCCACCGCATCACGGCTCCCGCTTCTTGAGCCAGTTGTCCGTACCAAACTCGCACGCGATGCACACCGACTGTTCGACATCGATAATTGCTTCGAACTCTTCGTTCGTGAGCAAACGGACGCTCCCATCCCAGAACGCGACGGAGGTGCCGTCGGGGTTGAGATCGACCCGCTCGTGGAGCAGGGGGATCTGGGCGAGTTCTTCCTGCGTGATGTCTTCAGGGATGCGACGATCCGGCCAGGGGATGGGCACGATCCAGATGTCGTCCTGTGTCTCTTCGGGACCGAACAAAGGCTCGGGCCAGAGTTGGTTTGTCTCCATGAGCGCTTCGCCGTACTGGCTGGGGTCTCGGAACACTCCGTCTTGGATGAACGCTGGACCATGTAGAACGCTCGACACAACCGTGCGCATGCTTGCTTGGCGATAGACAATCTCGCGTTCGCGGTCCTTCTCCGGGACCCGAACAAAGACAAGCCACGACACAACAACCGCGACAATCACACAATCGATCGCGATCAGGATCACCCACTTCTTCATGCGAACCTATCCGATCAATGATGTGCTTCGGTTCCTCACTCCTCCACGCGCACGCACTTCGTCTCCGCACCGTGCTGGAAGAGCGTGACGCTCGACGCGACTCCGCCCTCCTCGTCGAACGCGAACTGCAGCTCCGCGGGCACGGCGCTGTAGCGGAAGCGATCGTCGCCCGATTTGTCCACGCGGTACGCGTTCTGGTTCGTCACGCGGGCGTAGAGCAGGTTGTGGGCGCTGGTAAAGGTGATGTCGAACCCCCATTCGGATCGGTAGACGCCGAGGATTCGCTCGAGGTACGCATCGTCGAGGCGCTCGGGGACCTCGATCTGCATCGGGTTGGGGTTCATGCCGATGAGTTCCTGGAGCAGGAAGGCGCCGGCGTTGGTCGTCGTGTGCGTCGCGCCGTTGGCGAGTACGACCACGGCCGTATCGAACACGGCGTTGACCCCCATGTAGGACGAGTAGCCGCCGGTCTGCCCGTTGTGCCAGTAGGTGGAGCCGTCCATCGCGCGCATCCAGCCGAAGGCGACCTTGCCGTAGCCCGAGTCGAACATCGGCTCGCGCGCGGCCTCCAGCGACTGGTAGATGTCCATCGAGTCCTCGTTGGTCTCGCGGAGATTCTCGAGCGCGAAGGTCATCAGCTGCGGGGCGGTGGTGGACCAGAGCCCGGCGGGAGCGATCGGGTTGTCGTCGCCCCAGGTCTTGACCGTGAGCCCGCCGTTGGTCGGCGGCGCGAGGCGCGCCAGCTGGTCGTCGCCGAGGTTGATCGAGAAATCGGTGATGCCCAGCGGCTTGAAGACTCGCTGTTGCACCAAAGTCTCGTAGTCGCCCCCTGCGTTGCGGGCCAGCACCGTGCCCAGCGTGCCCACCGCGAAGTTGGAGTACTCGAAGCCCGTGCCCGGCTCGCGATTGAGCGGCATGGACTCGTGGGCCGCGTAGAGCATCTCCTCGGTGTAGCCGGTGAAGGGCTGGTCGGGGTCGCTGGGCATCAGGTTGATCGGGAGGGTGCCCCAGCCGGACGAGTGCGTGGTCAGATGCCACAGCTCGATTTCGGTGCCCTCGGAACCTTTGATGACCTCGACGCCCTCTGGGACGAGTTCCTGGAGCTTCGTGTGCTTGGTGACCTCGCCGCGCCGGATGGCGTCGGCGAAGAAGACGCCGGTGATGACCTTGCCGATCGAGCCGATCTCGAAGACGGTGTCCGTGGTGGGCGCTTCGTCCGTCTCGTAGTTGAGCGTGCCGATGTTGTGGAACGTCAGCTCGCCGTCCTTGTAGAGCCCCACCACCGCCCCGGGGATCTGGTACCCGTCGATGAGCGGCTGCAGGTGCTCGGCAACGATCGCGTCGCGATCGAGGGCCTGCTGCTCTTGGGCATAGACGGGGGTGGTGAGAAGGACGGCGGCGGCGAGTGTGAGGGTTTGTGCGTGCATGCGTGAGTGTACCGGCCCCGAACAATCAAGATGCAACGCAACAGGGTGCCACTACTCGCCGCAACGCGGCGCAGTAGTGCCCTTGGGACGAAGTAAGACACTACTGCGCGGCTGCGCCGCGAGTAGTGGCACCCTGCAAGCTGGAGTCTGCGCCTCGTCCAGCACCTGGTTGACGGGTGGCCCGATGGAGCCGTCCTCGGCTCCTTCGGGTACGCACGCATCAACGCACCAAATCGCCGCGTGCTCTTGCCCCTCCCTGCGCCCCGCGGGGAGGTGTCGCTGCGCAGCAGTGACGGAGGGGTCTTGAGAATCCCACATACACCAAGACCCCTCCGACCTCAGCTGAAGCCGAGCCCACCTCCCCGCGGGGGCGCGGGGAGGAACAAGACCCCCCTCCGTCTCCGCCATCGGCGGATCCACCTCCCCCGCAGGCGCGGGGGAGGAGAGTCAGCCCTCACGCCTCGTCCAGCACCTGGTTGTAGCGGTGCATCACCTTCGCACGCGTCACCAGCGCCAACGGTTTAGCGCCCTCGAAGCCATCCACCAGCACGAGCGACGACACCTCGTTGCCGGCGAACTTCTCCATCACGGTGTCCAGGTGCTCGTCGGGTTTGATGACGGGCAGGTCGTTGCGCATCAACTCGGCGACGAGCAGCAGCGGGATGGCCTCGCGGTCGATCAGCGCCGTGCGCATGTCCGCGCCGGTGACCATGCCCATGTAGCGCCCGTCGCTGTCCACCACCGGGAAGTCCGGCACGTTGTGGTGCGCGTGCAGCGTGATGAGCTTGCTCAGCGGGTCCGAGGCGTACACCGGCTCGGGCGGGAGCGATGCGTAGCTCACGCTGCTCACCGGGACGTGACGCAGCAGCGAGAGGTCGCGCCCGGTGCCGATGCGGATCCCCGCGCGGCGGAGCTTGGCGGTGTAGATCGAGTCGGGCATGAACTTGCGCGCGAACATCGTCGAGATGATCGCGGCCAGCATGATGGGCGCCAGCACGCGCGGCTCGCGGGTCAGCTCGAAGAGCATCAGGATCGCCGTCATCGGCGCGAAGGTCGTCCCCGCGACGACGGCCGCCATCCCCACCAGCGCGTAGCTCGCGGGGGAGCCGCCCTCGGGGATGAAGCCGAGCTTCTCGAGCACGAGCCCGAACGTGCCGCCGACGGTCGCGCCGACGAAGAGCGAGGGCGCGAAGACGCCGCCGCTGCCGCCCGAGCCCAGCGTGGCGCTGGTCGCGGCGATCTTGGCGAGCATCAGCAGCCCGAGCGTCACCACCGCGGCCCAGGTGACGTCCGAAGCGGTGTAGTGCGTCGGGTCGAGCAGCGACGTGATCATCGCGTAGCCGTTGCCGAAGAACACGGGGACGCTGGAATCCGTGGGCACCAGCGCGCTCTCGCCGATCGAGTGGGTGGCGCGGAGCCCGATGATGCCCAGCACGCCCAGGGCCAGCGCACCGAGCACCGGCAGCAGGATCGGGTGGATCGGGACACGGTCGAAGAACGACTCGCTGGCGTGCAGGGCGGTCACGAACATCCAGGCCGCGATCGCGCACACGAAGCCCAGCAGCAGGTAGCTCGGCAGCTCGCTGACCGTGAACAGGTAGCCGGTGATCTCGTAGGCGAAAATCGCCTCCTCGTGCGGCAGCAGCACCTGCGTCATCGCGGTGGCGAAGACCGACGCGATAACGATGGGCGTGAAGGCCTTGAGCGAGAAATCACGCAGCAGGATCTCGAGCGCGAAGAACACCCCGGCGATGGGCGCGTTGAAGATGCTCGAGATGCCCGCGGCCGCGCCGCAGCCCACGAGCGTCGGCACGTGGCGGGACGGGACCGCCAGGCGCTGCCCGATCGTGGAGCCGATGACCGACCCGATCTGGACGATCGGGCCTTCCGCACCAGCCGAGCCGCCCGTGCCCACCGTGCAGATAGACGTGATGATCTTGACGACACCGACCCGGGCACGCAGCTTGCCGCCGCGGCGCACGATCGCGTCGAGAACCTGCGGCACGCCGTGGCCCGCGGCCTCGCGCGCGAAGAGATACACCAAGACCCCGCTGATCAACGCCCCGATCATCGGGATGAGCGGCATCAGGTAGATCCGCGACCCGTCCTCGCCCTGGATCTGGTGCTGCAGGTGCTCGGTCCACTCGAGCACGAGGTCGAGGAAGTACGCGAACCCGATCGCGCCCACCGCGGTCAGCACCCCGATGATCGCGCCGAGCATGTTCAGCCAGCCGTCCGGGTGATCGTGCACCCAGGCCCCCATCGAACGAACGATGCGCTTCGGAGTGAGACTGGAGAGCTTCAGCGCGGGCACGCTGCATCATAGATCGCCGCTCACGCGCTCGCGGCGCGTGGGTCCTCCTGCAGCAGGAGTTCCTCGACCTTCGGCGCCTCGGGCAGCGGCTTGCCCTTGCTGTCGGTCAGCGGCGTGCCGTCCATGCGCGTGATCGTGATCACTGGGTTCTGCTTCTCGTGCGCCTCGAGCTTCTTCTCGAGCTCGGTCTTCTTGTCGTCCTCGAGGGCCGCCCACTTGCCGCGTCCGCGGCACTTGGGGAATCGCGAGCAGCCGAGCCACGGGCCGCGTGCGCCGTTCCGCAGGTACAGCGGGCTGTCGCACGTCGGGCAGGGCAGGTCGGTCTCCAGCGGCGGGACGCTGGGGGCGTTGACGAAGCCCTTCTTGTCGATGTTGAGGATCATGCCGTCGTCGTTGGTCTCGCCGTCCTCGAGCGGGGTCGTCAGGAACGGCCCGAAG
>CAXREY010000025.1:0-62916 GCA_964229845.1 Phycisphaerales bacterium UBA1924 | reverse complement strand
ATCAAGGACACCGCGGACAAGATCAAAGCCATCCCCCAGCTGCACGACTGGCTCGGTGAGCGACTGTTCGAAGGCCGCTGATCGAGCGCACCCATCCTGATCTGAGCACGAACGAATGATGCACACGCACTGCCGATATCCGAGCCGTTTCACCGCGATGTCCCTGCTGATCGCGACGATCCTGTCGCTGATCACCCCCGGCGCACTCGCCCAGGAGGGCGCTGCGCCGAGCGAGTCCGAAACCGGCACCAGCGCCCCGGCGTACGTCGTCCGGCCGGCGCAGGTGGACGTGGACGCCTTCACGCCGCTGGGCGATCTCGACGACGAGCAGCAGACGATCTACCTCGAGTTCTCGCCGTTCGGTGCCGGCGTCCGATCCATCCAGCTCCCCGACGAGTTCGAGACCGTCAAGTTCGAGAAGCACGTCACCCTCCAGTCCGAGCAGGTCAACAACGCGAACCAGCGAGCGGTGCCCTTCGCCGCGGTGTCGGTCTACCTCAACGGCACCACGGTCGGCATCGGCGGCAGCGACGTCGAGCCCCTCTGGACCGAGATCCAGCCCGGCGTCTTCAAGCTCTACATCGACGACGCGCAGGGCAACCCCCAGATCCGCATCGAGCGGCGCTTCGAGCTCAAGCCCGAGAAGCGCCACGGCTTCATCCTCACCGAGACCATCGAGAACCTCAGCGACGCACCCGCCCGCGTGGTCCTCAACACGCTCGCCATGAACGACTTCCCCAAGGCGGACTCGACCTACGGCGGCGACCGCCGACGCATCCGCTACGGCTACCTGCTCCCGCCGGAGCAGCAGGGCAACTCCATGCGCGTGCGTGTGGACAACGAGCTCCTGAGCCGCAACAAGCTCCTGGGCAAGCGTGAGGCCACCCAGTTCGGCAAGGCCTACCCGAGCGAACGCCTCGTCTGGCCCAACGAGGAGGTGCTCCCCGGAGCTCAGCGCCTCAGCTGGATCGGCTTTACCGACCGCTACTTCGCCGTCGTCATCCACCCGGTCTTCGATCCCGGCTCGATCAGCTCTGCGGACGAGAAGCTGCTCAGCGGCATCGCCCGCATCGACCGCTACATGCTCGAGCCGCTCGCGGAAGCGGTCGACGCCACGCAGGCGCTGGGCATGCAGTCCACCCAGATGGAGATCGCACCCGGCGAATCGGCGGTGCGACGCCTGGGCGTCTACGCCGGGCTGCGTAACAAGCAGATCATGAACGCCGAGCCCATGGTCGCGGCGATCAACATGCCCGAGATGGTCGTCTCCAACCTCGGCGGCATCTGCGCCCCATGCACATTCCAGTGGCTGGCGCACATGCTCATCGACGTCCTCCGCCTGTTCCATTCCATCGTGCAGGACTGGGCGATCTCGATCATCCTCCTCGTGTTCCTTGTGCGTGCCTGCCTGCACCCGATCACCCGCTGGTCCCAGATCCGCCTCCAGCGATTCAGCGTCCAGATGCAGGCGATGGCCCCCAAGCAGAAGGCCATCCGCGACAAGTACAAGGACGATTCAAAGAAGATGCAGCAGGAGATGGCCAAGCTCTGGAAGGAGGAGGGCATCAACCCCGCCGGCGCGCTGGGCTGCCTGCCCATGTTCCTCCAGACCCCGGTCTGGATCGCGCTCTACGCCACCCTCTTCTTCGCCACCGAGCTGCGTCATGAGCCAGCGTTCTACGGCATCTTCCAGAGCTTCGGTAGCTGGGGATTCATGAGCGACCTGGCCGCACCGGACGGCGCCATACCGCTGCCCAGCATGCTGCACTTCAGCTTCCCGCTCTGGGGCTCGGTCGACTCGGTCAACCTGCTCCCGCTGCTCATGGGCGTGCTGATGTTCCTGCACCAGAAGTACCTCACCCCGCCGACGACCGCGTCGCTCACACCCGAGCAGGAATCACAGCAGAAGCTGATGAAGGTCATGATGGTGGTGATGTTCCCGCTGATGATGTACGCCGCCCCATCAGGGCTCGCGCTCTACTTCATCACGAACTCGACCGTCGGTATCCTTGAGAACAAGTGGATCAGAGCCCACATGAAGAAGCACGGCATGCTCGAGATCGAGAACATCAAGGCAGAGAAGGCAAAGAAGGGCCCCGGGTTCATGCAGCGGATGATGCAGGCCGCCGAGGCCCAGAAACAGATCCGCGAGAAGGGCGTCAGGCCCATCAACCCGGCATCGAAAGAGTTCAACCGACGCCAGAAGTAACCGCTCAGGGTCAGAGGTCAGCGCGTGTCAACCGGGACAACAATCGCCGCGATCAGCAGCGCCCCCGGGAGCGCCCCGAGGGCGATGATCCGGGTCTCCGGCAGCGAAACCCGCGAGGTTGCCCGCGACCTGCTCGATATCTCAATCGACGAGCGCGGCGCGGCCCACGCTCGCCTGACACTCGATGCCCGCTTCTCGCTCCCGGTGCTGGTGCTCAGGTATCCCGCGCCGCGCAGCTACACCGGTGAGGACACGATCGAGATCCTGCTCCCCGGCGGATCGCCGATCACCGGCAGGGTGCTCGAGCACATCCTCCGAGACCCGAGGGTCGTGCTGGCACAGCCCGGCGAGTTCAGCGCCCGCGCGTACATGAACGGCAGGATGACTCTGAGCGAAGCAGAAGGCATCGCCCTGCGTATCAGTGCGCAGCGCGACGGGGCACTCAGAGCCGCCCAGGCCCTGCTCGACGGCCGCTACGGCGAGCAGTGCCGCGCATGGGTCGATGCCATCGCTGGGATGCTCGCGCTCGTCGAGGCCGGCGTCGATTTCTCGGATCAGGAAGACGTGGTCCCGATCGCACCAGCCGAGCTCAGCCGCCGCCTCGATGAACTCATCCATGAGCTCGAGGCACAATCGGGGTCGTCCGCGGGCGGGCGCGTTGTACAGGATCGCCCGAGCGTCGTGCTCGTCGGGCGTCCCAACGCGGGCAAGAGCGCCCTGTTCAACGCGCTGCTGGGGACACAGCGAGCGGTGGTGAGCGAGCGAGCGGGGACAACACGCGACGCGCTCCGCGAAGAGCTCGATCTCTCTCAAGATATCCCCGGCGCAGGCCGGGTCGAACTCGTCGATCTCGCCGGGCTCGATGTGGTCAGCGTTGACGAGCTCGATGCGCAGGCCCAGCAGCTGGCCCGGTCGACCATGCAGCACGCGGACGCGATGCTCTGGTGCGATCCCACCGGCCGGTTCGATCAGGCCGGGTTCAAGATCCCCGACGGTGCCCAGGTCGTCCGCGTCCGGACGAAGAGCGACCTTCCTGGCAGCGCTGGGCGTGGCTCCGCCGTTGCCGTCTGCGCGTTCGATCCCTCGACGCTCGGCGTGCTCAGGAGAGCGATCGCGGACGCGACGTCACGCGGGAGCGGGGGCGGAGTGGGCGTGTTCGTTCCCCGTCATCGCCGGGCGCTCAACGCAGCGGTCGAGTCCCTGAGTTCCACCTGCGTCCAGATCGACACCACCGCGCACGCCTTCGACAACCCGGAGATCATCGCGCTGGGCCTCCGAGAGGCCCTCGATGCGCTGGGAGAACTGGTCGGTGAGGTCTCTCCCGACGACGTGATCGGACGTGTCTTCGCCACGTTCTGTGTCGGCAAGTGACCCCGCAGACGGATTCTCGGGCTTCACGCACTGCTCGCCGCACGCTCCCCCCGCAAGCGATCTTGGGGCGAATTCTCTGCCCGCGGACGCTCTGGGCGGGTTATCTCGCGAGGGACACGCCGATACCCACAAGGATGGCGATACATCGAGCTTGAACTCGATTCTTTGCTGGTGCGACCCGAATCAGGATGTGATGGTTCACATCATCCCGCACCGTCGCGGGACGCAGGAGCATTCGATGAGCATCCGACTCGGCGAGTTATTGGTTCTCCAAGGGGTCATCACCCCTGAACAGCAGATGGAGATTCTCGAATCACAACGATCATCCGGAAGGCCCTTCGGCGTGATCGCGGAGGAGCAGTTCGGGATCGAACCAGGCGCTATCGAGCAGGCCTGGGCCGTGCAGTACGCCATGATCGCCCAGCGGGTCGACCCTGCGGAACTCGAGATCCCAGCTCAGGTCCTCGAGCTGATCACCAAACGCCAGGCCTGGCAGTTCGGCTTCGTGCCGTACGCGATCAGCGGCGAAGAGATCATGCTGGTGGCCGCGCGTGAGACCCTCGCCCGCTCGCTCCGCTTCGTGAACTGGCGACTCAACGGCGTGTGCACCTTCTCGATCTGCGATCTCAAGACCCTCAGGCGCGGCCTCGAGACGCACTACCCGTTCCCGGGCGCCGACATGGAACTCGTCGACCGGTTCTTCAAGAAGCGCCCCGCCGCCTGACGCTCCGCGGCACCCAGACGAACTGAAAAAGAACAGGGCCGATCGGATGATCGGCCCTGTCGGTATTCGCGTTTGAGAGATTCTGGTTCGAGCGGGCCAACGAAACACCCGTCTCGAAGATCCGCTTTAGCGCTTCGTGGCGCGACGACGTGCGGTGCTCTTGCGTGCGGTCGTCTTGCGGGTTGCCTTCTTGCGAGTTGGCTTCTTCTTGGTCGCCTTCTTGCGTGTGGCCTTCTTCTTCGTGGCCTTCTTGCGTGTTGCTTTCTTCTTGGTGGCCTTCTTCTTCGTGGCTTTTTTCTTAGTAGCCTTCTTCTTGGTGGCCTTTTTCTTGGTCGCTTTCTTCTTCGCGGCCTTCTTGCGAGTGGCCTTCTTCTTGGTGGCCTTCTTGCGGCTCGTCTTCTTGGCCGCCTTCTTGCGTGTAGCCTTCTTCTTGGTGGCCTTCTTACGCGTGGTCTTCTTGGCGGCCTTTTTGCGTGTGGCCTTCTTCTTGGTTGCTTTCTTCCGGGTGGTTTTCTTAGCGGCTTTCTTTCGAGTCGCTTTCTTGCGGGTGGCTTTCTTCTTTGCCATTTCGAGTCTCCTCGTTGGTCCTTGTTTGCTTCAGCATGAAGCAGAATGGTTGTAGTCGAATATCGACTCTCTACAAACGCGTGTCAAACAAACCAGAAAACACATCGGTCGATTCCGATGATTTTCTACAAGATGATGCGCGAGCATTGCGCCATCACGCATCAGCATACACGAACATCGCGCGCAGCACGAACACATGCGCGCGTCATCACACGACCGTTGCGCGCCGCAACACAGACTCATCTCCTTCGTCGTTCACCATCCGACACGGCGCACTCCGCATCGCACAATGCGCGCGGCGCACCATCGATCGCCAGCCGTCTCACGCGTTGAACGCGCGTCATCAAACACAACACTGCACAAAAACGCGACCAGGTGTCGCTCCGCATCGAGATTGTCGTTTAGGGTGCATTTCGGCGCAGATCGAAGCGTGTTCGCAGCAAGATCGCGTCATTTTTATGTCGCGCGTGTGCTTTTTCTTCCGCGCGCACACGCGCTGCGCTCGCAAACGTGTCAATGATTCAGCGTGCGCGCATGCCAATCCAAGCGAGCGCAACACCAAGGAGTTTTCATGTCTGACACAACATCCAGCACACGGGTACACCGATTCGAGAACGGGCTCGTGCTCGTATCGGAACAAGTGAGCGGCGTGCAATCGCTCGCGATGCGCTGCATCATCCCCGCAGGCGCCGTATTCGAAGATATCCACAATTTGGGCGCATCGAGTGTGTGCGCAGAGATGCTGATGCGCGGTGCGGGCGATCTGGATTCACGTCAGCAGGCCGACGCGTTCGATCGCGCAGGCGCTTTGCGAGACGTCGACAACGCGATCCGATTCATGCAACTCTCGACAACAACGCTGGGACACCGCGCGGGCGACGCGATCCCGCTGCTCTTGGACATGATCCGTCGCCCACGCATGGCCGAGGAGTCCTTCGCGCCCGCCCAGGAACTCGCGTTGCTCGGCGTCGCATCACTCGAGGACGATCCCCAGCACCGCGCAGCACTCAGAGCTCGTGAGCGGCACCTCCCCTCGCCGTACAACCGCAACACCTTCGGCACGCAGGACGGGATCGCGTCGCTGACCCACGAAAAACTCTGCGCCTGGTGGGACGGGCTCGCACGCCCCGGGGGCACGCTCATCTCCGCCGCGGGCGACGTCGATCACGATCATCTGGTCGAGCAGATCGAGCAGCAAATCACCGATTGGACGGGCGAAACCGCCATGCCCGAGCCATCGGGAGCGCCCGAGCGTGGGTACGGGCACCTCGACGACGATTCCAACCAGGTGCAGATCATGATCGTGCACGACGCGCCGACCATCAGCCACACCGACAACCCGCTCGAACGCCTCGCGATCGCCGTGCTCTCGGGCGGAATGTCCGGGCGTCTGTTCACCGAGGTGCGCGAGAAGCGAGGGCTCTGCTACGCCGTCTCGAGCGCATACCGCGCAGATAAAGACCGCGGCGTCGTCACGAACTACGTCGGGACCACGCCCGAGCGGGCGCAGGAATCGCTCGACGTGCTCCACGCGGAGCTGCACCGCATCAACTCCGGCGACGTGACCGACGCGGAGCTGACCAGAGCCAAGACCGGGCTCAAGAGCCGACTCATCTTTGCGGGCGAGTCCACGAAGGCCCGCGCTGGCGCGATCGCCGCGGATTACTTCAACCTGGGACGCGTGCGAACGCTCGACGAGATCGTCGAACAGCTCGACGCGATCTCGCTCGACGAGCTCAACGTCTACCTCCGCCGAAGGGACCTCGGCGCACTGACGATCCAGACGCTCGGGCCCGACCCGCTCACGCCCCCCGCATGAGACGGATCTGCAGTCAGGATGGGCGTTTTGTGCTGATCCAGCGGGCGAATCGACGATATGCTCTGGCGTGGAAGCACCAGAAACAAAGCGTATGACCAAACCGGATCAATCCCACCGTGCCGAGACCATCGCCAGCCATCTCGGCTGCGATCGCCCGTACATGATCGGGATCGGCGGGTGCGGCATGTCCGCACTCGCTCGACTCATGCGGGACGCCGGGCTGCAGGTCCGCGGCTGCGACTCCACCCCATCCCCGGTCACCGATACGCTCAGCGCTTCCGGTGTGCCCGTCGGTTTCGATGAATCCGCGACTTCCCTGCCGGACGACGCGCGGGTCATCATCGCGTCCGCAGCGGTCAAGCACGACCACCCCATGATGATCGAGGCCGCCAGCCGGGGCCTGAGTGTGGTCACCTACCCCGAAGCGCTCGGGATCTGCATGCGAGGGCACTCGGGCGTCGCCATCGCAGGAACACACGGCAAATCCACCACAACCGCCATGCTCGGCTGCGCCCTGACCGACGCGGGGCTCGACCCCTCGGTCATCGTCGGGGCCACATGCACGCAGCTCAGCAACGGAGCACTCGCGGGCTCGGATGACCCAGTTGGCTACCGCGTCGGCGATGAGCAGATCCCGATCGGACCACGGGCCGGCCAGGCGGGCATCCTGATCGCGGAAGCGTGCGAGTTCAACCGCTCGTTCCATCACCTCCGCCCCACGGTCGCCTCCATCGCCTCGATCGAGGCCGACCACCTCGACATCTACGGCTCGCTCGACGCCGTCGTCGAGGCGTTCGCGGAGTTCGCCCGCCTCGTCGCCCCAGCGGAGGAGGGCGGCAAGCTCATCATCGCCCACGACGGCGCCCACCGCCGAGAGGTCACCGCCGGTGTCGAGTGCGATGTCGAGACCATCGGCTTCAACCCCGCGGCGGACTGGGTCGTCTCGCACGAACCGTCCACCGGGCAGGTCGCCGTCCGCGATCCTGACGGGGTCTCGAAGTCGTGGGGGCTCTCCATGCCCGGCGAGCACAACGCGTTCAACTCCGCCATGGCCTACGTGCTCGGAAGAACCCTCGGCGCAGACGCGGACAAGCTCGCCGATTCGTTCGGTGCGTTCATGGGGCTCGACCGGCGCCTGCAGCTCCTGGGCACGCGCGACGGCGTCAAGGTCTACGACGACTACGGGCACCACCCGACCGAGATCGACGCGACGCTCCGCGCACTGGAGCAGCGCGAGCAGCCGCACGAGAACGGTGGACGACTGATCTGCGTCTTCCAGCCCCACCAGCACTCACGCACACGCTTCTTCCTCGACGAGTTCGCCAACAGCTTCGAGCAGGCAGACATCGTCATCGTGCCACACATCTACTTCGTCCGCGACTCGGAGATCGAGAAGCACCGCGTCAGCAGCGCGGACCTCGTCGATCGTCTCCGTGCCAAGGGCGTCAGAGCAATGCACCTCTACCCCTTCGAGGCGATCATCGAGCAGCTCGAGAACGTGTGTCGCCCGGGAGATCTGCTCGTGGTCATGGGCGCCGGACCGGTCTGGAAGGTCGGTCGTGGGTACCTCCAGGGGGGAATCTCATGAGCACCGCATCGCACCAGCTCGATCTCCACTACGACGAACCGATCTCGACCTGGTTCCACATCGGCGGGCGCGCCCGCCGCCTCGCCAGACCAACGAGCCCGGCGGACCTCCTGGCATGCGTAGAGCTCGATGACGAGCTGCGCATCCTCGGCGAGGGCGCGAACCTGCTCGTTGACGACGAGGGCGTCTCCAATCTCGTCGTCTCACTCCAGCAGGGCTCGTTCATCCAAACGCAGATCGATGAGCAGAGCGGGCTCGTCTACGCTGGCGCGGGCGTGGCACTCCCCGGGCTGATCAACCGGTGCGTCCGCTCAGGACTCGGAGGGCTCGAAAAGCTCGCCGGCATCCCCGCGACGATCGGCGGCGCCACCATCATGAACGCCGGCGGCGCGTTCGGCGAGCTCGCCCAGTTCATCACACGTGTCGACGCCATCGACCGCGCCGGGCGCTCACACGAGTTCGATCGATCACAGATCGATTTCGGGTATCGCCAGTCGCACCTGAACCACCTGATCGTGACCGGAGCCGTGCTCCAGCTCGAACCCGGCGACAAAGCGGACATCGCCGCCTCCCGGGCCGAGTGCATGGCCTACAAAGCAAAGTCCCAGCCGCTGGGCGAAAAATCCGCCGGCTGCGTGTTCAAGAACCCGACACTCACCGACTCCATCGAGGGGATCGGTGAAGCCGGGGACCGCGTGAGCGCCGGCATGCTCATCGACCGCGCCGGGCTCAAGGGGCTCAGCGTCCGCGGGGCGAGCGTCTCCGATGTCCACGCCAACTTCATCACCACAACCACCGATGCCAGAGCCCGCGACGTGATCGAGCTGATCGAGCTGGTCCGCCAGCGCACCGAGGAACGGTTCGGGGTGCAACTCCACAACGAGCTCGTGATCTGGTCCGACCGAGAGGGCGCGTCATCATGACACGCGTGCTCGTTCTTGGCGGCGGTCCGGATGCCGAGCGAGAAGTCTCGATCGCCAGCGCCGGAGGCGTACATCAGGGATGCGTGGACGCCGGGCTCGATGCGACACTCCTGATCGTGGATACACCGAGCGTGGACGAGATCCGCGCATGGCAGACCGACGTCATCTTCCCGGTGCTGCACGGCAAGTTCGGCGAAGGCGGCGAACTCCAGAACCGCCTTCAGCAGGCTGGCCATCCGTTCGTCGGCTCCGGTTTCACCGCCTCCGCCATGGCGATGGACAAGCTCGCGACAAAGCAAATCGCCGCGAGTATGGGCATACCTACCCCCTGTTCGTGTGTGCTCGATGCGGGACTGCTCCGCCAGACTGGCGAACTCAATCCGCCGATCGAACTGCCCGTGGTCGTGAAACCCGTCCACGACGGCTCAAGCATGGGGCTGCACATCTGCACATCGCAGACACAGTGGCAGTCGGCACTCGAACTGGTCGCCGAAGACATCACAAAGCACCCGCATCGCGTCTACATGATCGAACGCTACACCCCCGGGCGCGAGCTTACGGCATCGGTGATCAGCGATCCCGATACGCCCGACCAGCTCGTCGCCCTCCCGCTCGTCGAGATCGCGCCCAAGGAGGGCGTGTACGACTACCGGGCCAAATACGAACGCACCGACACCCTCTACACGGTCAACCCGCAGCTCGAGCCCGACGTGGCCGGGGCGATCCAGCAGCAGGCACAACGGATCTGTGATTCGCTCGGTGTCCGTCACCTGGCACGTGTTGACTTTCTGCTCAAGGCGTCCGGCGCGTGGTCATTGCTGGAAGTCAATACCATGCCGGGGTTTACGCCCACTTCGCTGCTCCCAAAGGCCGCTGGCGCGATCGGGCTGAGCATGCCGATGTTGTGTGAGCACCTCGTGCGCTGCGCGCAGCGTGAAGACCGAGCAACAGATACGAACCGCAGCCCAATCGCCCAAGGATAACGATGGCTATGGCCAAAAAGAAGACCAAACGAAAAAGCACGAAGCGTGATCCCGAGATCGCGGAGCGCAACAAACGAATCGCGATCGGCACCTCGATCGTGGTGCTCACAGGAGCGGTCTTCGTCGGGGGCGCTATGGGGGTCGGTGAGCTCGATCGAGCCGCCGCCGCAACAATCGTGAACGGCACGCCAGAGATCAAGATCGACTGGCCCACCCTCAGCGACGGGACGATCTGGATGCCGCTGCGTGAGCAGGAGAACCTGCACAAATCGATCGCCCGAGCAATCCAGGGCGGCAAAGCGCTCTCCGCCGAGCCGCTCCGCGAGGCGGTCCTGACCCTCCAGGGCTCCGGATGGGTCGACGGCGTGCCGGAAGCACGCTGGACCAGCGATGGCACCATCGAACTCGACGCCCGCTGGCGCATCCCCGCCGCGGTTGTCCGCACAGGCCAGCGCGAGATCCTGATCGATTGGAACCGCGTCGTGCTCCCCCTCGATTACGCCATCGGAGAAAGCAATCAACGATTTTTCACGAACGTCGATGCGCCGCTTCCGCGTGTGGGCGAGCAGTGGGTGGGGACCGATCTGCACGATGGCATCGCCCTGCTCAGGGAACTGAGGAAAAACGGGCTTCTCGAGCAGGTCGACGGCTTCGACCTCGGCAGCGGGGCACGCTCCGGTTCGATCACAATCATCACCACCCGGGGAACAGAGATCTACTGGGGCGCAGGGCCCGGGCGGGAACGCCCCGGCGAGCAGGTCTCAAGCGTGAAAGTGCAGTATCTCAGAGAAATCTACAAGCGAGCCGGGCTCCTCGATGGCGGCATGGAGTACATCGACATCCGCGGCGACGATATCATGGTCAAGAAGCACTCGGACTGACCCGCGTGCCGACCATCCATGAGCGAGTTCCCGCCACATCCCGAGCCCGACGCGCAGGAGCACGAGGGGCGATACATGCACCCATCCAGCGAGGGGACCGTCGATCGCGATCTCTTCGGTAACACGCCGAAGGGACGCCGGGACTGGTCGCACAGGCGGGGTGAGCCGCGCGTCATGGCGTTGTTCTGGATGATCTACCTGATGGGCACCACCGCGGTCATGTTCGCGAGCATGAGCAGGGCCCACGCCATCAGCTACGACATCTCCCGGCCAGCAGCGCGAACCATGCTGATCCTCATCGTCATCGGCTTCAGCGTGCTCTGGCCCATGCTCCGCCTCTCCCAGCGCCATCCCCACAGCGGGCACGTCTGGTTCGCGCTCCGAGACGCGCTCGTCCTCTTCGTGCCGCTGCAGGCGGTGCTCTGGCCCCAGATATCGGGGATCCTCGCGCACTGGTCGATCCCCGTCGTCGCGACACTCACGCTCCTCTGCGCCAGCTGGATGCTGCTGATCGCGGGGGTCCTCGCGCTCGCCATGCGTTCCGTCGCGCGCAACGACAGCCCAATCGCACGAGCACTCTGGATGCTGATCTTCCTGATCATCATCGGCGCCGCACCCCTCGCCGGCGTGCTCGGGCCGGCAACGCCCACGACACCGTTCGACCAGCCACGCGTCGGATGGCTCCTGAGCCCGGTGACAGGGGTCCTGGAGATCGTGCGGGACCGTGAGGTGATCGGGGTCGCCGCGAAGATCTACCCGCAGCAGGTGCGGATGCTGCTCGCGATCGGGTGTGTGGGCCTGGCACTGCTCCTGATCGCCCGGGCGCTTGAGGTGGCTTACGCCCGGGTTCGCGCTTAGAATGGAATCTGCGCCGCTCGCCGGCCAATCGCTTTGGAAGCAACCACTTGGGAGCTCGATTTATGGACGTCATCACCCCCGCCGAAAAGCAGAAACTGCAGGAACGCCTCGATGCGCTGCTCGCGAACCGATCCGTGATCAGTGAGCGAATCGCCGAGGCGCGGGCGCTGGGCGACCTGAAGGAGAACGCCGAGTACCACTCCGCACGCGAGCAGCAGGGCATGGAAGAGGCGGAGATCAAACGCCTCCAGGAACGCCTGGCCAGAGCACAGGTCGTTGACGAAACCAAAACCGCCCAAGGCGTGGTGTTCATCGGCTCGCTCGTGAAGCTCCGCGAGGAGGACGACGACGAGATCGAGACCTACCGCCTCGTCGGCGAGGCATCCGGCTCGGACGACCCCGAGGTCATCGAGGTCACCGCGACCAGCCCCATGGGCGAGGCCCTCATGAAGGCCCGCGTCGGCGAGATCATCCGCGTCAACGCGCCGCGTGGCGTCAAATGCTTCGAGGTTGTCGAGGTCAACTGACCCCGGTTTCCGGGTATCAGGACTGAAATCCCGAGCCAGCGCATCCCAACGACTGTCAGCCACCGCACCATGCTGCGGTATCATCGCGTCGACACCAAACCGAGAGGAAGAGCATGCTCCGCGCCCCCGAATCCCCCGCACACGCACGCCCCAACCGCCGCCGCCTGATCCCGATCGCCCTCTCGTGCGCCGCGATGCTGTCGCTGAGCGGGTGCGGCTACTCCGACTGGTCCGAGACCCACCGCGAGACACGGGCCCTGCGGATGACCCACGTCGCGGGATCCGCGATCAGCATCGCCAGTGAGAACGGCAAGGTCGAGGCCCTCTCCACCGACCGCGAAGACGTCAGCATCGAGGTCTCCCTGCACTCCCCGGACCTGGAGCGCCTGCAGCTCGCACGCGTCGTCGCCCACCGCGATTCAAACGACACCCTGCACGTCCGCGTGGACTGGCCCGAGGGCAAGCGCAAGCACAACGAGGGGGCGTCCATCTCCATCAACCTGCCCGACGCGCGGGACGTGACCGCCCACAGCAGCAACGGGAGCATCACCATCGCCGGGCTCGGCGGGCACGCGGACCTCAAGTCCACGAACGGCACGATCCGCGTCGACACCCACGACGGCAGCGTCTACGCCAACACCAGCAACGGCAAGCTCTTCGCCGACCGTGTCTCGGGCGAGATCGAGATGTACTCGTCCAACGGCAGCATCACCATCAGCGACGCCTTCGGCGCTGTCCGCGCCGAGAGCAGCAACGGCAGCGCCGTGGTCACCACCATGCCCGGCAACACGGGCCCGGTACGCATCCGCACCAGCAACGGCCCGATCACCCTCAACCTCGGCGAGGGGCTCGAGGGCATCCTCAAGTGCGACACGAGCAACGGCCGCGTGACCGTCACCCAGCTCCCCCAGGCGCAGCTGATCGAATCGAGCAACAACAGCATCGAGCTCCGCGTGGGCCAGGGCGATGAGATCTCGGCGCTGAGAACGACAAACGGCTCGATCCGCGTCCAGGGACGCTGACCGAGCCGTCGTGTTTCAGTTCTGCAACCGAGCGGGCGACTGTTACGGATCAGTCGTCCTTCTTCTGTGCCTCAACGAGCGCCTTGATCGCGTCCGGCAGCTCGAAGACGTCCGCGTCGATCTTGTCGTACGAGACCTCGCTGACCGTGATCACGAACTCCTGCGGCCCGGCCTTCTGAACCATCTTGGTGGGCTGGAGCACGCCGCCCATCTCCTTGTACTCGCGCATGTACGAGGTCATCTGGATCTCACCCATCTGGGTGGGGACCTTGGCCTCCATGCCGATCATGTAGCCCTTCTCCACGCTGTAGTACTCGTGGCTCTGGTTGTCGTCGTTATCAACCATGCGGATCTTGTGGGCCTTCTGACCGTCAAAGTCGACCTCGCCGACGTACTCGATGACCTTGTTGTCATCCTTGTAGTCCAGGCGGCTCGCGGGGTTGGTCTCATCACGGAGCGCCTTCGCCTCGTCCTCAGGCAGCAGGCGTGGGCCGCCCATCGGGTCGCTCGACCAGGCAACGTCGCCGTTGATGCCCTGCTTCTGCTCACCGATCATCGGGATGTTCACCAGCACGTAGAGCTTGTCCGGCGCGTGGATCCACGTCTCGATCGAACCGGTGATGCCAGCCGCGGGGATGTTCAGCCCACCCTTGGTGTGGATGTACTTCGCGGATTCGAGCAGGTCACGCCCGCCGATGGATTCGATCGACTTCTCGATGACCTCGATGGCCTTCTCGTCGTGCTTCGCATCCGATTCCGGCTCAAGGAAAGCGACGCCGGTCGCGGTCGTGGCGCCGGCGATGCCACCGAGCGTGAGGATCGACATGCCGATCGCAGCGGCCTTGAGTGTGTTCATTCGTTTCATAGATTCGGTTCCTTCTGATTGATGCACGACCAGTGCGTGCCGGAGTCATGTGATTCTGAGATTCTGCCTCGATATGTTAGCGCGAGCTGGCGTTCTCGCTGATCCACTCCTTGGCACGGAGCTCCGGGGTATCGATCCCCATCAGCAGGTCCTCGCGAGAGAGCTTGACCTCGTAGTCCGGGACCACGCCGCCGTGTTCCATCCGAGCGCCGGTCGAGGTCACGAAGTCCGCGATCGCGTGCAGCAGCACGTCGCCCGAGGGGAGCTTGTCCATGTTCGCGGGCAGCGCCATCCCGGCGCTCGTGGTGCCGAACACCTTCACACGCCCCAAAGACTGCAGCCCGCCAGCGAAGACCTCGCTCGTGCTCGCGCTCCCCGAGTCCTGCAGGATCGCCACCGGGCCGGTAAACGGCTCGAGCGGCTCGCCCCAGGTGGTGACAATGACCGGCTCAATATTGAACTGCATCTCCGCCCCACGCATCGTCATCGTCCCCAGCGAGCCCTTCTCGCTCATGATGAAGCGGCTCATCGCCGAGGAGAGCGCGCCGACGCCGCCGGGGTTGCCGCGCAGGTCGATGATGATCCCATCGCAATCGCGAAGCTCGTACATCGCGCGCTCAAACTTCGGCGCGATCGGGATCATCCAGATGTTGAAACGGATGATGCCCACGCTGATCTCCCGGCCATCATCGTTGGTAAACGTGTCACGCTGCCAATCGAGCTGCGTGTTGATCGGGGGGAGGTTGCCGAACTTGACCGACTCGCCCGGGCGCGCCTCGCGTTCGATCTCCAGCGTCACCTCGCTGTCCGTCCCGTCCAGGAAGGTCAGCTCGACGGTGGAGCCCTCGCGCCCCTCGATGCGTGAGTTGATCGCACCGACCGCGTAGATCCCCAGCTCCTGCTCGCTCAGCGCCTCCAGCAACTGGTCGATGAGCACGCCGACCTCCCGGTCACGGATCCGCTCGAGCACCCAGCCGATCTTGACACCGGCACGGTCCGCTGAAGACCCATCACGCACGCTGCTCACGACGGCCTGACCCTCGATGATCCGGATGTCGATGCCGGTCACCGCGTCACCTATCCCGTCCCCGTTGTCACCGGGCACGAGCGCCTCCGTCGAACGCACATCGTCGTCGGAATCCTGGGTGGGCTCATCGCTCGGCTCCGCTTCGGCGACCGGATCAGCGGCGCTCGCGGGGATAATCCCGAAGTGAGACTGCCCGAGTTCCTCGAGCATGTCCTGCATCACCCGGCGCAGCTCGCCCCGGCTCATCGCCGCGGAGGCCTTGGGGCGGTACTCCTCGCGGACCGCAACCCAGTCGACACCGTTGAAGTCCGGGTCGAAGTGCGTCTCGTTCACCAGCTCCCACGCCCGGTCAAAGTCGGCCAGGGCCTCTTCCTGTGTAATCGTCCGCGGCTGCGGTTTCTCCGCTGTTGTAGCGCCGGTCGATGAACAACCAGCAATGAGGGTGGCGGACAGTACCGCGGCGCCCACAGAGAGGGCTGTATTCCTGATGAACTTCTTATGCACGTTGAGACTCCTGGCGCAGTGGGTCAGATCTGACGACCCAGGAGTATATAACGCCCGGTGCGGCTCGGGTTTCAGCGGCTGGGAACCAGGCCGCGAGATTAAGAAGCGTTCACGGCACGGTACACCCGAACACACCACTCGGGCGTGTTTTTGTGCAGCTTCCGCAGCGATCTGGACTTGCAGGCGTAGTACACCGCCGTCCCGCCCTGCACGAGTACCGCGATCACGATCATCAGCACGTAGACCCCGGCCTTCACCATCTGCTCCATCTGCGAGAGGTCCTGCAGCTGCCCGGAGATCTCGGGCACGCTCTGGAGCATGGGGTCGCCGCTGGTCGCGGACGCGATCATCGACTCGCCGGGCGGACGCGTCAGCATGAAGACCGCATACGCGGCCAGCGTTGATCCGAGGATCAGCTGGTTGATCGCGAGCTTGCGCGGGGCGGTTGTCTCAAGCCGGAGCAGCCGCCGGCGAAGCGTCAGCTCACGCGTACCGATCCCCGCCAGCGCGACGCAGAAGACCATGAGCGGCAGGTTCCCGATCGAGAACAGCAACGAGACCGCACCCGCGAGGAGCGTGGTCCAGCCGGAGAACGAGGCGAAGGCGGCCGCACGCCGAGCTGGGCGGGCATACCGCACAGCCCGCTCCAGCTGCTCAATATGCATCTCAACAAGCGGCGGCGTCGCAGCAGAACCAGCCGCCCGATCTGCGACGAGGGCAAGCGATGGTCGATCGTCAGACGCGGCAACGGGGAGTGAGCTCATGAGCCCTTCATCGGCCAGACAAATATCCCGCTGGGGTCAGAGCCCGCGCCAAGCCCCACGTCGCGACAACGGACACACGCATCCCGCCCATCCCCCCAAACCGTTGTAGTTTGCGTCCGGAAATAAAAACCGCCCTCGCGAACGAAGGCGGTTGAA
The DNA here is from genome assembly GCA_964229845.1 of Phycisphaerales bacterium UBA1924. Taxonomy (GTDB): domain Bacteria; phylum Planctomycetota; class Phycisphaerae; order Phycisphaerales; family UBA1924; genus UBA1924. The sequence continues at coordinate 46,128 of CAXREY010000025.1, read as the reverse complement.
TCAGCTGTGGGCTGATCAATCAGCGACGACGACGCGATCCAACGATCCCCGCGGCTCCGAACAGCGCGATCGCGCCCGGTGTCGGGATGGGATTGATGTCAAGCGTGACCTCCTCGCCTGAGAACAGGTAGATGGTCGCCTGCGGGTTGTTCAGCTCGAAGTCATAGTCTTCAACGTCGAGCATCGCGAAGAAGAACATGGACGATTCCGAGGTATCAAAGTCGGTTCCGAAGCTGTAAGAGACGGTGTCACCGTCCTCACTCCGGGACGCGGACTCGGGGCCCTGATCGCCGTAACCCGGCTCGCTGCGGTACTCAACGCGGGTCTGCAGGCCCTCAAAGCCGGTGATCTCGATGTGCTTCACCTGACCGACAAGGTCGGGGTTGGCGTCGAGAATCCGGAAGTTGAACGTCAGGTTCCCGGTCTGGAACGAGCGGACGACGCGGGTGAGCAGGGTGCCCTCGTAGAGCATCCCGGTGTCGGTGCCCCCCAGCGCTTCCATGGAAAAGTCCTGGTACAGATCGAACTCGGTTGAGCCGCGGAGTTCCTGCATCTGTGAGCTGCTGATCCCGCTCAGGCTGCCGTAGAAGTCGCCCGGCTGCAGATCAAACACGGGACCACCCACGGCGGCACCGCAGGCGGTGAGCAGGGTGAGCCCGATGGTTGTCGTGGTCTTCATATTCGTATCTCCTCTCGGGGCATGTCGATACGTCCCCGTCAGGGAAAGCTACATCAACCTCCGACCGATGCCAGCAATCTCGGACCTTTTTCTTCCCGGACACCCGCCACAGCACCGGCACGCAAAAAACCGCCCTTGAAGGGCGGCTTTAGGGTGAGTATCAAGCGTGCGTTTATCGACGACGCCGTGAGCCGATCAGGCCCGCGGTGCCAAGCAACGCGAGGCTGCCGGGGGTCGGGACGCCCGGGGTGGCACTGTCAACGACAAGGCTGACCGCCTCGCCGGACTCGAGGTAGATCGTGGCCAGGGCCGAATCCTCGAAGTAGGTGTCCGTATCGAGCATCGCGAAGAAGTAGTGCGTTTCATCCGTGGTGTTCAGCCCACCGTCGAACGCGAAATCGATGATGTCGCCATCAAGGCTGCGATCGGCGCTGAAGGGGCCCTCATCACCAGTCGAGATCGGGTCGTCACGGAACTCGACGCGGGTCTGGAAGTCGCCGAAACCACCGATTTCAACGTGCGAAATGCGACCGGCAAGCTCGGGGTTCGCGTCCATGATCCGGTAGTTGAAGTGCAGATTCCCGGACATGTGCGAGCGGACGATACGGGTCATCAGGGTGCCCTGGTAGAGCACTTCCTGAGCGTCGCCCTCGCTGGTGCCGAGGATGCTGAAGTCGATGTACTTATCTGAGAGCGTCTGACCGCGGAGTTCGACGAGCTCGCGGTTGTCGATGCCGTCAAGAGCGTCGGTGTACTGGCTGGGTGCGAGGTTCACGACCGGGCCGGCGAGGGCAGCGGTGCCCGCAGCAAGGGTGATCGCGACCGGAATAGTGTTCAGGAAGTTCATACGTACTCTCCTCTTTGATTTTTTTGCCGTAAACACAATGGCTACAGCAACATACATCCGTTTCGCAGCCCGGCCACCAAAGGATCGTGGGTTTGACCCAAAAACAGGGGAATTGATGAGTACTTGGCGTTAAGTCGCTTCAAATCAATGATTTATCGACCTTGTCGGGTGTCTCGGGTGTCCACGCAAACAGATTGGGGGTGTTTCGATCCTGTGAGGCGATCGCTTCGTAGCTGGATACAGGCGGTGAACCCGCCGATAGGGTCTACACTCGCACTCGCCGCGGGCAGCGGACCATTTTTTGGAGGGTTATCGGATGAAGGGCATGATTCTGGCAGGTGGACTCGGGACGCGGCTACGTCCCATGACGTTGGTAACCAACAAGCACCTGCTCCCCGTCTATCACCAGCCGATGGTCTACTACCCCATCCAGTGCCTCGTCAACGCGGGCATCACCGAAATCATGCTCGTCACCGGTGAGGAAAACGCCGGCGACTTCATCAAGCTCCTCCGCAACGGCAAGGACCTCGGGCTCGATCGCATCGAGTACGCCTTCCAGGTCGGTGAGGGCGGCATCGCCGACGCGCTGAAGCTCGGCAAGCACTTCGTCGGCGACGAGAAGGTCTGCGTCATCCTCGGCGACAACATCATCGAGCACAACATCAACGACGCGGTCGATGATTTCCGCAACCAGCCCGACGGGGCCAAGATCCTCCTGAAGGAGGTCCACGACCCCGAGCGATTCGGCGTCGTCGCCTTCGACGCCGCTGGAGAGGTCAGCCAGATCATCGAGAAGCCCAAGGACCCGCCCAGCAACATGGCCGTCACCGGGCTGTACATGTACGATTCCGACGTGTTCAACATCTGCGAGACGCTCAAGCCCTCCGACCGCGGCGAGCTCGAGATCACCGACGTGAACAACGAGTATCTCCGGCGCGGCAACCTGACCTGGTCCAAGCTCGAGGGCTGGTGGACCGACGCGGGGACCATTGAGTCGCTGCACCGCGCCACCAACCTCGTCGCCGAGACCGGCGCGAACAAAGTCAACGGCAAGATGCCCGTTCTCTCCTGAGCGAAAGCAGACACGACATGGGACAGACCATCCTCGTCACCGGCGGCGCCGGGTTCATCGGCTCCAACCTCGTCCGCTTCATCATGGAGCATCGCCCCGATGATCGCGTGATCAATCTGGACGCCCTGACCTACGCGGGCAACCTCGAGTCGCTCGCCGAGTTCACCGACAACCCGCGGTACGAGTTCGTGCACAGCGACATCAACGACGCCGACAAGCTCGACGAGGTCATGCCCCGTGTCGACTGCGTGCTCCACCTCGCCGCCGAGTCGCACGTGGATCGGTCCATCCACGACCCGTCGCTCTTCCTCCGCACCAATATCATCGGCACGCAGGTCCTGCTCGACGCGTTCAAGAAGCACAAGGGCAAGGAGGGCCGCTTCGTCTACGTCTCGACCGACGAGGTCTACGGCGAGCTCCCGCTCGACGACAAGTCGCAACTGTTCACGGAGCAGACCCCCCTCAAGCCCAACTCGCCCTACGCCGTCTCCAAAACCGGCGGCGACATGCTCGCCCGCGCCTACTGGCACACCTACGGCATGGACGTGTGCATCACCCGATGCTCGAACAACTTCGGCCCCTACCAGTTCCCCGAGAAGGTCATCCCCCTGTTCGTCAACAACCTGATCGAGGGCAAGGCCGTCCCGCTCTACGGCGACGGCTCCAACATCCGCGACTGGCTGCACGTGCTCGACCACTGCGAAGCCATTTGCCGCGTGCTCGACGACGGCAAGAGCGGGGAGGCCTACAACATCGGCGGCAACAACGAACGCTCAAACCTCGAGCTCACCAAGATGCTCATCGAGCTGTGCGGCCGAGACGAGTCCGCGATCGAGCACGTCCCCGACCGACTCGGGCACGACAAGCGGTACGCGATCGACGCGAGCAAGATCAAGCGCGAGCTTGGGTGGGAACCCACCCGCTCGGCATGGCCCGAAGCCCTCGAAGCGACCGTGCAGTGGTACAAGGACAACCGCACCTGGTGCGACCACGTCCGTTCGGGCGAATACCGGCGCTTCTACGAGCAGAACTACGCCTCTCGCGCCTGATCCGCCTCACTGCTGAGCAGGAAGAAACCACGCTTTCAGCCCTGATTGTCCAATCGGGGTTTTTTTGGACTTCGAGCCCAAATGGGATAAAGAAATCTCTATAGCGGTTGACCGATGTGGACAAAACGGTATGATTTGTATTGCGAAGCCGTATTAATTCTCACGAAACGAGAATCAATGCGGCTAAACAGGCAAGGATATCCGAAATTGGTATCCTCAGAGCATTCCAGTGATGCATCCAAGAGCGACGGGTGCCGCAATCTGAAGGGGTGACAACCGTGAGCGAGTCCGCAGCAAAAACGGCAACGGCGAGCACCGATCGGGCGAGTGGAACCGACGGGCTCGAGGCGTTCGTCTACGACGACAAGATCGTGCGCATGTTCTCATGGGCGACGATCATCTGGGGCATCGTCGCGTTCCTCGTAGGCGTGATCATCGCCATCCAGCTCGCGTTCCCCGAGGCCGGGTTCGGCATCGAGTTCCTCAGCTTCGGTCGCCTGCGCCCGCTGCACACGAACGCGGCCATCTTCGCCTTCGCGGGCAACGCCGTGTTCGCCGCGGTCTACTACAGCACGCAGCGCCTCTGCAAATGCCGCATGTGGTCCGACAAGCTCTCCAAGCTCCACTTCTGGGGCTGGCAGCTGATCATCCTCTCCGCCGCGCTCACGCTCCCATTCGGGATCACCCAGGGCAAGGAGTACGCCGAGCTCGAGTGGCCCATCGACATCGCCATCGCGGTCGTCTGGCTGGGCTTCTTCGGCGGCAACTTCATGATGACCCTCATCAACCGGCGCGAGCGTCACATCTACGTCGCCCTCTGGTTCTACATCGCGACCATCGTCACCGTCACGATGCTCCACGTCTTCAACAACCTGTGGATCCCCGCGGGGCTGGTCTACCTCTTCCAGAACGGCGAGATGCCCTCCGCGGAGCTCGCGCTCAAGTCCTACCCGGTCTACGCCGGCGTGCAGGACGCGCTGATGCAGTGGTGGTACGGGCACAACGCGGTGGCCTTCTTCCTGACCACGCCCTTCCTCGGTCTGATGTACTACTTCCTGCCCAAGGCCGCCGAACGCCCGGTGTTCAGCTACAAGCTCTCGATCATCCACTTCTGGTCGCTCGTCTTCATCTACATCTGGGCCGGCCCGCACCACCTGCACTACACATCGCTCCCCGAGTGGGCCTCGACCCTGGGCATGGTCTTCTCGGTCATGCTCTGGATGCCCAGCTGGGGCGGCATGATCAACGGCCTGCTCACCCTGCGTGGCGCATGGGACCGCGTCGCCTCTGAGCCCATCCTCAAGTTCTTCGTCGTCGGCGTGACCTTCTACGGCATGTCCACGTTCGAGGGCCCGCTCCTCTCGGTCAAGGCCGTCAACTCCCTGAGCCACTACACCGACTGGACCATCGCCCACGTGCACTCGGGCGTGCTGGGCTGGAACGGCTTCATGACCTTTGGCATGCTCTACTGGATGATGCCACGCCTCTTCCAGACCACGCTCTGGAGCAAGAAGCTCTGCGCCATGCACTTCTGGTTCGGCACCGTCGGCATGGTCCTCTACATCCTCGCCATCTACAGCGCCGGCATCACGCAGGGGCTCATGTGGCGTGCCTTCGACGAGTCGGGACGCCTCAGCTACCCCGCCTTCATCGAGACCGTGACCGTCCTGCTCCCGATGTACTGGATCCGCGTGGTCGGCGGTCTGCTCTACCTCACCGGTGCCGTCATCGGCGCGTACAACCTCTTCCGCACCTGGCAGACCCGCCCCGAGAAGTACGAAGAGGTCGTGCACTACGCACCGGCTCTGAGCAAGGGGCCGATCGTCGATCCCAAGGGCAAGGACCGCCTCCATGCCAACACAGCGCTCGGCGTTGCCGGCGACAAGGTCCTGCAGGGCGACTGGCACCGCGCGCTCGAGCGTAAGCCCGTCAAGTTCACCATCTGGGTCCTCGTCGCCGTCGCCATCGGCTCGCTCGTCGAAGCGATCCCCATGTTCATGGTGTCCTCAAATGTTCCGACCATCACCACCGTCGAGCCCTACACCCCCCTCGAACTCGCGGGTCGTGATATCTACGTCGCCGAGGGCTGCTACAACTGCCACTCGCAGATGATCCGCCCGTTCCTCTGGGAGACCATGCGCTACGGCGAGTACTCCAAGCCCGGCGAGTTCATCTACGACCGCCCGTTCCAGTGGGGCTCACGACGCATCGGCCCGGACCTCGCGCGTGAGGGCGGCCTGAGAGACCATCTCTGGCATTACCGCCACTTCAAGAACCCCAAGGACGTCAACGACAAGTCCATCATGCCGCGCTACCCGTGGCTGCTGAGCCAGAGCATCAACTTCAAGGAGATCCAGGGGCGTGTCGACTCGATGGCGCTGCTGGGCGTGCCCTACGGCGAGCTGCTGCTGGACAACAATGCCGTCGCGCACGCAGAGAACCAGGCCCTCGAGATCGCGGTCGAGCTCGAGTCGCTCGGTGGCCCGTCCTTCGACGAGACGCGGGACAAGAAGGTCATCGCGCTCATCGCCTACCTGCAGCGTCTGGGCACGGACATCAAGAAGTCCGATCCCGAGGAATCAGCCATGGGAGGTGACCAGCAATGAGCATGTCCAAGATCATGTCGTTCCTTGAACTCTCCGTGTACCCGAGCATCGCGCTCGTCTTCTTCCTCGCCGCGTTCATCGCCGTCATCTGGCGCGTGATGACCACGAAGAAGCAGGACATCGACGACGCCGCGAACATCGTGCTCGACGACGACAAAGTCGTCGCGCCGCGTCACACCATCAAGCAGAGCAGCGCTCGGAGCGCAGACGAAGGGGTGAGCCATGTCTGAACACGATAAGCAACCACTCGGCCCGCTCGAGGAGCACACCGACGAGCTGCTCGATCACAACTACGACGGCATTCAGGAGTACGACAACCCCATCCCCGGGTGGTGGCACCTGATCTTCCTGGGCTCGGTGATCTTCTCGGTCTGCTACGTCGTCGTCTGGCACATGACCCCGATCATCCCCTCACTTGAGGAACGCCACGCGGCCGCGGTCATCCGCGCCGAGGAGGCGCAGTACGGCCCGCTCAAGGACATGCCCCTCGGGCAGGACAAGATCCTCGCCGTCATGGGCAACGAGAAGTGGCTCAGCGCCGGCGAATCGATCTTCAAGGGCACCTGCGCCGCCTGCCACGGCGCGGAGGGCCAGGGGCTCGAGAACCTCGGCTTCAACCTGACCGACGAAAAGTACGTCCACATCGAATCGCTGATGGACATCTACACCATGATCAAGGACGGCTCGCCCAACGGCAAGATGCTCCCCCAGACTCAGTTCGATGAGAACGAGATGGTCATGGCCGCGGGCTACGTGGCGATGATGCGCGGACGCAATGTGCCCGGGCCAGAAAGCCAGATGGTCGGCGAGGTCATCCCGCCGTTCCCCCAGCCCGAGCAATCGGAGGACCAGAGCGGCGGCTGAGCCCGCCTGGTGCTCGTCGCGTTGATTCACGCGTGCTCGCAGGCACTGGGGTGAGTCGGCCGGGAGGCGTTTACGATGTCGAGCAACGAATCACTGCTAGCACCGAAGGAAAGGGTCCTCTCGACCCTGAACCCCGACGGTTCGCGCCGCTGGCTCAAGCCGCGCCCCTCACCGGGCACGTTCCGCCTGGCACGCCGCATCGTGGCGTACGTGCTGATCGTCATCTACTCCGCCCTGCCGTGGATGACCATCAACGGCAAGCCGGCGATCCTGCTCGACGTTGTCCAGCGCCGTTTCACCTTCTTCGGCAAGACCTTCCTGCCGACCGACACGCTCCTGCTGGCGCTGCTGCTCATCATCCTCTTTATCGCGATCTTCCTGATCACCGCACTCTTCGGGCGCGTCTGGTGCGGGTGGGCCTGCCCGCAGACCGTCTACCTCGAGTTCATCTACCGCCCCATCGAGTTCCTGCTCGAGGGTGCCCCAGGCAAGAAGAAGCCCAGGAAGTTCGTGGGGCTCCGCAAGGTCCTGCGGATCGTGATCTACCTCGTGATCTCCCTGCACCTGGCCCAGACATTCATCGCCTACTTCGTCGGCGCCGAGAACGTGGCCGACTGGATCTGGGGCGCCCCGACGGACCACCCCGTCGCGTTCACGATCGTCGCGGTCATCACCGGGCTGATGATGTTCGACTTCACCTACTTCCGCGAGCAGGTCTGCTGCGTGGTGTGCCCCTACGCACGCATGCAGAGCGCCCTGCTCGACAAGGACTCGCTGATCGTCACCTACGACAAGAACCGGGGCGAGCCGCGCGGAAAGAAGAAGCGCGTCAAGGAAGCAGAGGCCACCGGCGACATCGCCCTGCCCCAGCTGGGCGACTGCATCGACTGCACCATGTGCGTCCAGACCTGCCCGACCGGCATCGACATCCGCGAGGGGCTCCAGCTCGAGTGCATCGGCTGCGCCCAGTGCATCGACGCCTGCAACACCGTGATGGAGAAGATCGGGCGCGCACCCAACCTGATCAAGTACTCCTCCGAGCGCATCATCGAGGGCGGCAAGACCCACATCATCCGCCCGCGCATCATCATCTACCCGATCATCCTCATCCTGCTCACCGGCGCGTTCGTCTACCTGCTCAACACCAAGGCCAGCGCCGACGTCCTGCTCATCCGCGAGCAGCGCAGCCCGTTCGTGTTCGTGCCGGAGACCGAAGAGGTCCGCAACCAGGTCCGCATCCGGATCACCAACCGCACCGACGCGCCGCAGTCGTACAATGCCCAGGTCGTTTCGCCTGAGGGGGCACGCATCCTCGGGCTCGAGTCCCTGTCCCTCGATGCAAGCGAGCAGGGCTCACGCCAGTTCCAGATCGTCGCTCCGTTCAGCGCCTTCACAGGCGGCGAGGTCAACGCCCAGGTCCGCGTGACCGACGAGGCGGGCGAGTTCGAGCAGGTCCTGCCCTTCAAGCTGCTCGGCCCCATGAGCAGGCCACAAAACACCAGCGGTGAGGTATCGCCATGACAACCAACCAGACCAACCAGAGCCCCGCGAAGAAGAAGGGCTTCTTCAACCTCGGCAAGCACTGGCCCTTCGTCATCGTCCTCATGCTCCTCGCCCACGCATCCCTGATGATCGGCACCATCATCTACGTCAGCGGCAAGAACGACACCTACGTCGACCCCGAGTACTACGCCAAGTCCGTCGACTGGGACAATCAGCGTGAGATGAAGGAGGCCGTCGAGCGCGAGGGCTGGCAGGTCGACCTGCGGACCGAGTTCGTCGACCGCGACCCAACCCAGCGCCGCGTCGAGTTCCAGATCGTGGACATGAAGGGCAACCCCATCGAGGACGCGATGGTGGAAATCGTCTGCTACCACCCAAACGCCCTCGACAACCGCCTCGATACCGTTCTCATCCACGACGAGAACGGCGTCTACACCCGCACGCTGCCCATCGACCGCACCGGCATCTGGGTCGCCGAGCTGACCATCCAACGCCAGGGCGTGCGGGCCCTGCTGACCGAGGATCTCGACGTGATTTCCGTGCCGACTACGGCAACCCCCTGAGGAAGCCTGAGGATAATCAATGACACTCGCCCAGAGTGACATGCCGACCATGCTCCCGCTGATGATCGCGGTGCTCAGCGCCTCGCTCCTCGGGTCGCTGCACTGCGCCGGCATGTGCGGCGGGCTCATGTTCTTCGCCCTCGGGTCCGATCAGGAGCAAGCCAAGGGCAGCCGCACAAAGCTCCAGTGCGCCTACCACGGCGGGCGCATGCTCACCTACACGCTGCTCGGCGTCGTCGCAGGCACCATCGGGCAAGCCATCGACTTTGGGGGAACCTACCTCGGGCTCCAGCGCTCCGCCGCGATCTTCGCCGGCGTCATGATGATCGGCTTTGGCGTGATCACCCTCGCACGCATGCGCGGCGTGCGCATCGCCCACGTCAAGGTCCCCGGTCCCCTGCGCCGGTTCGTCGAGCGTGCCCAGCGGGCCGCCTTCGCGCTCACCCCGTTCAAGCGGGCCCTGAGCATCGGGCTGCTCACCACGCTGCTGCCCTGCGGGTGGCTCTACGCCTACGCCTTCATCGCCGCGGGCACCGCCTCACCCTTCTGGGGCGGCGTGACCATGATCGTCTTCTGGCTCGGCACCCTCCCGGTGATGGCCTCGCTGGGCGCCGGGATCCAGTTCCTCACGGGTCGCCTCAACGCCAAGCTCCCCTACATCACCGCCGGGGCGGTCGTCGTGGTGGGGGTGATGACGGCCACGGGCAGCATCCATGTCCCCGAGATGACCCGCGAGGGTCTGGGCATCACCGAGACCGCCAACACCGCACCGAGCATCGACGAGGTGCACTGCCCGCTCTGCGAGTCGGGCGAGATGGAAGATCCGGAGGGCTGACATGACCCGCGCGATCTCCACGAGTGGCGTTGATCCGATGAACCAAGGCGCATCCGCCAAGGAAGAGGTCCTCTGCGACCACTGCGATCTCCCCGTCCCCGCGGGCCTCATCGACCCCGACGCGGAGCACCAGTTCTGCTGCGGCGGCTGCGAATCTGTCTACAACGTCCTCCACGGCGCGGGGCTCGAGGGCTACTACGGCATCCGCGACGCCGTCGCCAAGGACAACCAGCCCGCCGCCTCCAGCAACCAGAACTACGAAGAGCTCGACGACCCCGCCTTCCAATCCGCGTGCGTCACCAACCTCCCCGGCGGCGAGTGCGAGACCGAGCTCCTGCTCGAGGGCGTGCACTGCGCCGCATGCGTCTGGCTCATCGAGCGCCTCCCGCGCGTATGCCCGGGCGTGATCGAGTCACGGGCCAACATCCGCACCCGCAGCGCCGTCGTCCGCTACGCCCCCGATCGCGTCCCGCTCTCCCGCGTTGCCCAGGCCCTCGACAAGCTCGGCTACGCCGCCCACCCCGCACGCGGCGCGGGCGCTCGCGAAGCACGGCGCAGGGAAGACCGAAAGTTCCTCATCCGCGTCGGCGTCGCCGGAGCCATCGCGGGCAACGTCATGCTCCTCGCCATCGCGCTCTACGGCGGCGCACTCTCGGGCATCGACGAGTTCTGGGAGCACACGCTCCGTTACTACTCCATGGGCCTCGGGCTGCTCTCGCTGGTCTGGCCCGGGCGGGTCTTCTTCCGCGGCGCAATCGCCGCCCTGCGCACCCGTACCGCCCACCTCGATATCCCCGTCGCCCTCGCGTTGGCGGTGGGGGGGATCTGGGGCAGCTACAACACGCTTACCCAATCCGGCGAGATCTACTTCGACTCGCTCAGCGTGCTTGTGTTCTTCCTCCTCGTGGGCCGCTGGGTCCAGCATCGCCAGCAGCGTGGGGCCGCCGATCAGGTCGAGCTCATGCTCACCCTCACACCGACCAGCGCCGAGCGCCTGCTCGACGACGGAACAACCAAGCGCGTCCCCATCGAAGCCATCGAGGTCGGCATGCGCGTCCGTGTAGAAGCCGGCGGCTCCATTCCATGCGACGGCATCATCCAGCAAGGCACCACCCAGGTCGACAACGCACTGCTCACAGGCGAGTCCCGACCCGTCGCGTGCGCCGTTGGCGACGAAGTCATCGCCGGCGCCACCAACCTCGGCTCACCGATCATCGTGACGGTCTCCGCGGTGGGGGACTCGACCCGTGCCGCCAAGCTCATGGCCCTCGTCGCCTCCGCGACCGCGGATAAAGCACCCATCGTCCAGTTCGCCGACCGCATCGCGGCCCGCTTCGTCATCGCCGTCATCCTGCTCGCAACGCTCACGCTCACCCTCTGGACCATCCGCGCCGATCTCCGCACCGGCATCGAGTTCGCCACGGCCCTCCTCATCGTCACCTGCCCCTGCGCCCTCGGGCTCTCGACGCCCATGGCCATGTCCATCGCGCTCGGGCGGGCCGCCAAGCAGGGCGTGCTGATCAAATCCGCCGCCGCGATTGAGGCCATGAGCAACCCGACCAGAATGAACGCCGTCATGGTCCTCGACAAGACCGGCACACTCACCCAGGGCAAGACCCGCGTCGTACGCTCAGAGTGCGATCAAGACCTGCTCATCTGCGCGGCCGCCATCGAATCGGGCTCGAACCACCCGCTCGCGCGGGCAATCATCGACGCCTCGGGCGATGGACCGACCCCACCCGCCGAAGACATCACCCAGACACCCGGCGCAGGGATCGAGGGCCTCGTCGAAGGCCGCCGGGTGCGGGTCGGCTCGCCCGACTTCATCCGTGGATCAGTCGGGCTCGATCGTTCAATCGAGTCTGCGGTCGATTCTTTGCTCACCGACGGGCTCACCCCCGTCGTCATCGCCGATGATCAGGGCCGCACCGGCGTGCTCGGGATCGGCGACCCCCTCCGCGATGACACCATCGCCGCCATCAGCGCTCTCCACGCACGCGGCTGGGACCTGCACCTCTGCTCAGGCGATCACCCAGAGATCGCCACCCAGATCGCTTCGCAGGTCGGCATCGAGCACGCCATGGGCGGCGCCTCACCCGAACGCAAGGCCGAGCTCATCCGCTCGCTCCGCGATCAGGGCCACCGGCGCATCGTCATGGTCGGCGACGGCATCAACGACGCCGCCGCCATGGCCCTCGCCGACGTCGGCATCGCGGTCCACGGCGGCGCAGAAGCCGCGCTCCAGGCCGCCGATGTCTACCTCACCACCCCCGGCGTCATGCCCATCGAAACGCTCTGCGACCTCGGCGCGCACACCATGAAGACCATCCGCATCGGCCTGGTCGTATCCCTGTGCTACAACACCGTCGCCGCGTCGCTCGCCATCGCCGGGCTGATCAGCGCCCTGATCGCCGCCGTCATCATGCCCATGAGCTCACTGAGCGTCGTCGCGCTCGCCACACGCCCGTGGAAGCACAAGGGGGCCCGCTGATGTCCGTGATCCTGATCATGATCCCCGGCGCCATGGCCCTGGCCGCGCTCGGCGTCTGGGCGTTCATCAACGCCGCCAAGAAGGGCCAGTTCGACGACCTCGACACACCCGCGATCCGCGCGGTCTTCGACGATGACGACGAACGCCCGGGCCAACGCGAGTCTGGCCATACAATCCCGAATGAAACTGCTCCCCAAGATCAGCCGCCTCCCGCGGCTCGTTGACGAGCTGCGGGTGCTCGTGATCTCGCTTCGCGACCCCCGCGCGGGCTGGAAGCCACGACTCGTCGGGCTGCTGCTGCTGGCCTATGTGCTCAGCCCGGTCGATCTGATCCTCGATGTCGTGCCCTTCCTCGGGCTGCTCGACGATCTCGTGCTCATACCCCTCGCGGCCGGGCTGATCCGCCGCCTGCTCCAGCCCGAAGTGCTCTCCGATGCACGCCAGCGGGTCGAGGCCAAGCCCACCCGCGCTCGCGTCGCCAGGGCCGGCATCGCCATCACCTTCGCAGCTTTCCTGGCCCTCTGGGTCATCGCGGTGCTCGTGGCGATCGCGGTGATGGGCGATGGGGAGCCAAAAGAAAACACCGGGCTTGGCCCGGTGCCATCAAAAAGTGGAGCGAAGGAGATTCGAACTCCTGACCTCATCATTGCGAACGATGCGCTCTACCAACTGAGCTACCGCCCCATCGGGTCTGAATCATAGACAGAAAACCGGGCTTGTCGCCCCCGCGAAGCGATCCAGATCAGGAATTTGACGGCCCCGCTCGACAAATGAGAACACGTTCTCAACAATATCCACGCATGAACACACACCATCCGAGCCAGGTCCCCGCGGTCGAGATCCGCGATGTCGGGTTCCGATACCCACCCTCAGGCGTGGGGGAACAGGGCATCGAGGTCCTCCGGGGCATCACCATGCGCGTCGAGCAGGACTCACGCCTGGGCATCCTCGGCCCTAACGGCGGCGGCAAGTCCACGCTCATCAAGCTCATCCTTGGCATGCTGGATCCGGGCGCCGGCTCCATCCAGGTCTTCGGCAGGACACCCAACCAGGCCAGGCGCGAAGGCCTGATCGGCTACCTCCCCCAGCGCATCGGCGCCGATATCGACTGGCCGCTCAGCGTCCAGCAGGTCATCGCGATGCCCCTGCGTGCCAAGCTCAAGCCCTGGAAGAAGCTCAGCGACGAAGACCAGGCATCGGTCGATCGCGCCATCGAGCTGCTCGAGATCGATCAGCTCCGCACGCGGCGCATCGGCGCACTCTCCGGCGGGCAGCTCCAGCGCACCATGATCGCCCGCGCCATCTCCACCCGCCCCAAGCTCCTCGTCCTGGACGAGCCCATCCTCGGCGTCGACATCGCGGGCCAGCAACGCTTCTCATCACTCATCGACACGATCAGCCAGGAACTCGGCCTCACGACCATCGTCGTCACCCACGACATGCGGGCGCTGGTCGCCGTCGCGGACCGGGTCGCCTGCCTCAGCCGCACGCTCCACTTCCACGACACCCCCGACGGGCTCACCCCCGCGGTGCTCGCGCAGGTCTTCGCCCACGACATCGAGCCGATCCTCGGCGAGGTCCACATCGACGCCCACACCGCGGATGACTGCGACGACCCCGCCCACGCGCACCACCACGATTGCGGGCACGACCACAAGGGGGACGCATCATGAGCATCTTCCACGCGGATCACCTCCCCGCGCTGCTCGCGGGCCTGGGCGTCGCCCTCATCGGCGCCCCCCTGAGCGTCTTCGTCGTCCTCAAACGCCTCGCCTTCATCGGCCAGGGCGTCTCCCACGCGGCCTTCGGCGGCGTGGGCGTCGCGCTCGTGCTCGGCTTCGCGGGCTCGAGCGTAACCGACAACGTCATGCAGTCGATCATCATCCTCTCCTTCAGCATCGGCGCCGCCCTCGTCATCTCCGCGCTCGGGCGATCCAACAAGGGACGAATCGACACCGCCATCGGCATCGTCCTCAGCGCCTCCATGGCCCTCGGCTTCATCCTCTTCAACATCGCCGAGTCCGGGCACGATCACGACGAGCACGGGCACGCCCACGGCGCCCACGCCGACGAGCACCACGTCATCGAGGAGATCCTCTTCGGCAACATCCTCGACGCAAACTGGAACATGGTCTGGGTCACGCTCGGCGCGGGCGTGTTCATCCTGACAACGCTCTGGTGGTTCCGCCACAAGCTCATCTTCTGGAGCTTCGACGAGCCCGTCTGCGCCGCCTACGGCATCCGCGAGCACCGCACCGGGAACCTGCTGCTCATCCTCCTCGCGATCGCCGTCGTCATGTCTATGCAGGTCGTGGGGGTCATCCTCGCCGCGGCCATCCTCGTCCTCCCCGGTGCCGCCGCGCTCCACCTCAGCTCCCGCCTCCCGCTCGTGATGGTCTGGTCCCTCGCCATCGCGCTGGGCGGGACCGTGCTCGGCTTCGTCGTAGGGAATGCCTCAGGCTGGCCCATCGGCCCCAGCATCGTGCTCGTGCAATCGTGCGCCTACCTCGGCGCGCTCGGCTCAAACCGCTCCCTCGCCCTGCTACGATCCAACTGAGCAGGCGCCGACCCAGGAGACACCATGAAAGCCGAAACAATTCTCGCCGAGTTCAACCAGATCCGCAAGGACATCCCCGAGGACAAGTCCGACATCGAGTGGCTCACGCTGCACCACGCGTTCTGCTTCATCTCGTACAAGATGGGCGACTTCCAGAAGTACCTCGACGAGCAGGCCGAGAAGGGCGCATTCGAAGAGTTCGACGGCTGATACACCCGATTAGGGCGACATCACCCTGAAAAGGTCAATCATCCGCCTGCGTGCCTCAGCCCTGCTGATCGGCTGCCCGCTGCCGTGCGCGATCCGCGCTTCGCCGAGCGCCGCCGCGTGCTTCCAGTAATCCAGCAGCACGCCCCACGCCCAGAAGATGCTGTGCTGGTGGTCATAAATGTGCGTCGGCTCGCTGGTCAGCCCGTTGAGCTCCACGATCCCCATCTCCTCGCCCCGCCTGAGCGCCTCGTACGACGTGCAGCGCAGGTCGAAGCGCCCGATATCGAAGCCCCGCCCCTGCTCGTCGCGGAAGCTGCCGAGGATCGAATCGATCCGCGCGCTCAGCTCGGGCGTGATCAGCTCCGCCCCGTCCAGGAACTCAACGCCACGCACATGATTCCCGGTGTGGCTTAGGCGCATCGTCTCGCCCTCGGTGAGGATCTCGTGCTGCCGATCGCCCAAGTGCTCGACCAGCACCGCCGCCTGCGCCCGGAAACGCGGATGCTTCAGGACCAGCTGGCGCAGCGAACGCTTCCCGTCGCCCTCGATCTCGGGGAAGACCTTGATCGTGATCCCCGAGATAAACCCCAGCGGCGACTCCGCACGCGTAATCGTCGAGACGTTCCGCACCCACAGCAGCCCGACCTCCACCGGGCCCGGGTGGTATCTCTGGAGCACGAACGCCCGCGGGTGGCGCTCGCAGTACGCCCGAAGGTCCGACTCGCAGCGCACGATTTTCACGTCCCGCCCGTTCTGCCCCTGGTCCGGCTTGGCGATGATCGGCATCCCGCCCAGCTCGGGCTTGTCCCCGATCAGGCCCAGCGCCGTCCGCACCCGCGCATCGACATCCTCGTCCGGCTCGACCAGCGCGCTGCGGAGCACGAACTCATCATCGCCGAACCGCGATTCCATCGTGCTCTTCCGCTCGTCCTTGAGCCCCCCGTCGTACGCGTAGCCGGGGTTCACGGCCGTCATCGGGCGCAGCCCCTTGCCCGTGATCACCCGCACGAACCCCCAGCACAGCACCGGCCCGTACAGCACCCACGCCGGGTAGTACTCGTGGTTGCTCAGGCGACGCAGCCCGCCCCGGATCCGCTGGCGCCCCTCCCAGGTCACAAGCAGGCGCACGACCACAACTACCAGCCACGCGAGCCAGATACCGACAACCAACCCGAGCCAGTCGCCATCGTCCGCCAGCCGCAGCGTCGCCACGCCCCCGGCCGCCCCGATCACGAACGCCGCCAGCGGGTACAGCAGCCCCCGAACCCACCCGAGCACCGTCCACGGTCGATCCAGCAACCCCGCCCCACGCACCAGCCACCAGCCACGACCAAGCAGCATCGCCAGCAGCGCGATTCCAAAGTCGATGTCCATCAGCACCACGAACAGCATCACGATCGCGATGCCCAGGTTCGGGCGTACACGGATCAGGATCGTTGCCGCGATCAGCACCGACCACCACGGCATCGCCCGGATCCCCATCCCGACCACACGCACGAACGCGTCGCCGCCGGTCCGGTCCGGGATCGGCGCGAGATCAACGTAGTCCGTCTCCGGCTCCACGCCCGGCAGATCATGCCGGTCGAAGAACGGGTTCAGGTACGACGCCGCGAGCGTGCTCTCCGCGTCCATCATCGGGATGAAATGCATCGCATCGAGCATCACGAGCCTGGCGCTCTTCATCCGCCGATAGTGATCCTCCGCGGCCCGGTCCGCGATCAGGAAATCGTGACGCCCGTGCATGATCATGGTCGGAGTATCAACCCGCTCCATCAATGCGCCGAGGTCACGCTGATCGGTGTCGTCGAAGAACCGCAGGAACGCGTTCCGCTCACCCATCGGCCCGAGCAACCCGAAGTGCGGGTACAGGTGCGACCCGTGATCGAGCACAGCCCGCCCGACCTTGTACTTGAAATGCTCAAACGCGTACGAGCCCGTTCCCTCGTTCTCCTGCGTCCCAACCGCAGCGAGCATCGTCAGAGTCGCAACCCGATCCGGGTGCAGCTCAATCATGCGGAGCCCCACCGCGCCGCTGTTGGACCATCCCACGATGTGCACCCGCTGCTCGTCGCCCATCGCTTCGAGCAAGCGCCAGAGGATGGCCGCGTACGTGTCGGAGCCGTAATCCTCGAACACGCTCCCGCGCGACCACGGCTCATTCTGCGACGCGAACCCCGGGAGATCCAGATAGATCACACGCCGCCCGTGTTCAGTGAGCTTGGGCGCGAACCCCTCGAACCCATACGCCGCACCCGGCGAACCGTGCAGCAAAAGCACCGGGGGGAGCGTCGAATCGGCATCGCCCTCGATCACCACCCGATAGGGCAGCGGGTTCACATTCACCGCCAGCCCCGTCGTGTCCACCTCAAGTGTCGTTGCATCGTGCCTGTCGAGGAACATGTTCCCCCACACAACCCGCGCCTCGTCCGCCTGCCAATCCGCGATATTCGACGCGAGCAGAAGGAACAGATAGATCCCGGCAAACCATCCGAAATGAGATCGCACGAACCCGCGCTTCACGCGTGGAGTATGCCGCTCATTGGTCGAGGGGGTCTCAGGCATTGTGAGTCTGATTGGTCGTCAGCGGCACCAGTTTTCGCCTGCGGATCTCCGCCGTGCCCAGCTGGCCGCACGCCGCCATGGTATCCCGCCCCTTGGTCCGACGCCGGTTCACGAACACGCCGTGCTCCATGAGACGCAAAACAAAAGCGTCCACCTGCTCCTGGCTCGGCGCGGGCCACGGCGAATCGCGACGCGGGTTGTACGGGATCACGTTCAGAAGCCCCGTGTGCCCCTGGTGCTTCTCACGATCGCTGTCACGAATAAACGGCTTCATCCACTCGGCCAGCTGGTCCGCGTGCTCAAGCTCGGCGTTCACGCCCGGGATCAGCACGTACTCGATCATGATCTTCCGCCCACCCCGCACCTCACGCAGATCGATCAGCACCCGCTGAAGCTCCGCCATGTCCCACTTGCGGTTGATCGGCATCAGTTCCGAGCGAATCTCGTCATTGGGCGCATTGAGCGAGAGCGCGAGCCCCAGCTTGCCCCACCCCGGCTGCTGCACCTGCTGCTCGATCCGGCGTAAACCATCCACGCGCCCGACCGTGCTGATCGTGATCGCGCTCATCGGCACACGCGCCCCGTGATGATCCGTCAGGCAAGCGATCGCCCTGAGTACCTCGTCGAGGTTGTCCATCGGCTCGCCCATGCCCATGAACACGATGTTGTCGATGTGGATGCCCTCCACAAACTCGGCCGTCCACCATTGCTGAACGATCTCGTCGGCCCGCAGCGATCGCATCAGCCCCATCTGGGCCGTCTCGCAGAAGTCGCACCCCATCGCGCAGCCGACCTGCGAGCTCACGCACAGCGTGTGCGTCTTCCGCCCCGAGCGCCCCTTCATGGGGATGATCACGGACTCGATGTCATCGAAGTCCATGCCCTTGTCCGCCAGGCGATGATTCGGGTTGGGCAGGCGCTGCACGAACTTGATCGTGGTCCCCTCGTCCACCAGCTCCTCATGGCGGTCGACGATCTCCGGGATCACCACCCTCGCCGGCGGTTCGTGGGCCGCCCCATCGCGGAAAACCGCGTGATACGCCGTCTTGGCACGCCCCGGGCCGACCCCATCCTGGGCACAGCGGGCCGTGAACTGCTCCAAAGTCAGTCCCAGCGGGGAGATGGGCTCGATTTCCGTTGCGCGGGCCATAGGCGGGAACCATAGCACGCCGGAAGCGCGATCTGCGCCGGAAATCGTCGATTACAGACCATCCGGACGGTTTTCATCGACCCAGCACAACTTCCCCGAAAGAATCGCACTATTTGTGTTTGCGTGCAACGCCGCGAATCGGTAGCATGTAACAGTTACGTTGTTTCGGGTTCAAACGAGGCGCACCACCGAAGGGGCAGAAACGATGCAAGACAGCCAGAAGCAAGACGTTATAGGGCGAGAGCAAAGCACACGAAACGCGGCGCGTAACGGTTTCACCCTCATCGAGCTCCTCGTCGTCATCGCGATCATCGCGCTGCTCATCGGCATCCTGCTCCCCGCGCTCGGCGCCGTGCGAGAGACCGCCAAGACCACCATGTGTGCCGTTCAGCTCCGCTCGATCGGGCAGGCCACCGCGATGTACGCCCACGATCACAAGGACCGCATCTGGCCCCGCGGCGAATGGGTCAAGGTCGAGGTCGAACCCGACGAGTGGGAGCCCGGTGCGATCTTCGATTACGTCAACGACGCCGACGAGGTCCTCGCCTGTCCCAAAAACAACCGACAGGCCGCCACATCGTCCGGCAACGACCAGGAATACTCCGATCTCTTCGGCAACTACAAAGACGTCGGAGTCGACTTCGACTACTCGCTTGTGCGCGGCGTGCAGGGCGCAAAGATGTACAAGGACTACATCAACACCTTCGCCTACCTCGACCGTACCACCGGTTTCAGCGGCGCCAGCAGCCAGTACTACACCGCGGACAACTTCGTCACAAACGCCGGCTATTTCGAGAAACTCCCGATCTTCGTCGAAGAGCACACCCAGTTCTACAACGCCCACGACGAGTACAACGACGGCGACTGGGCACGCCTCGATCAGATCACCGAGCGACACCAGCAGCAGGGGCACATCCTCTACATCGACGGCGTCGCACGCCTGTTCAACGCCAGCGCCGGGGACGCCGAGTTCGAGGAAGAGCCCGGAGATTTCACCGCAGACGACATCTACTACTCGGTCCGCGAGAGCGGCACCCAGTACTACCTCCAGATGAACGCGGACCCCGAAGCCGGAAACTGGGGCTTCCTCAACGATAAGTAACCACCTATCAAACCAGTTCAGCCCGACCGGGCGTCAATCACGCACTACTATTCAGCCCTGCCGAGCCGATCGGCGGGGTTGTTTTTCAGGGAGTTTTCCATGGCGTGGATGAAGATCAAAGACGCGTTCAAATCCGATCCGGGGCAGACCATCACCGTGAAGGGCTGGGTCCGCACCAAGCGTGACTCCAAAGCCGACGGCGGGCTCTCCTTCATCGCCGTCCACGACGGCACATGCTTCGACCCCATCCAGGCCGTCGCCCGCAACGACCTGCCCAACTACGAAGAGGTCGCCAAGCTCACCACCGGCTGCTCCGTCGAGATCACCGGCCAACTCGTCGAATCCCAGGGCAAGGGCCAGAGCGTCGAGATTCAGGCCTCGCAGGTCAAGGTCGTCGGCTGGGTCGAGGACCCCGACACCTACCCCACCAGCAACAAGCGACACAGCTTCGAGTACCTCCGCGAGGTCGCCCACCTTCGGACACGCACCAACACCTTCGGCGCCGTCGCCCGCGTCCGCCACGCCCTCGCCCAGTCCGTCCACAACTACATGGACGAGCTGGATTACTACTGGGTCCACACGCCCATCATCACCGGCTCCGACTGCGAGGGCGCCGGAGAGATGTTCCGCGTCTCCACCCTCGACTTCTGCAACATCCCCAAAACGGGCGATGGCGGAGTCGACTTCTCCAAGGACTTCTTCGGCAAGGAATCGCACCTCACCGTGTCGGGCCAGCTCAACGTCGAGACCTACGCCTGCTCGCTCAGCCGCGTGTACACCTTCGGCCCCACATTCCGCGCCGAAAACTCCAACACCTCGCGCCACCTCGCCGAGTTCTGGATGATCGAACCCGAGATCGCCTTCGCAGACCTGCACGACAATGTCGAACTCGCCGCCGGCATGCTCCGCCGCTGCGCCTCCGACCTCCTCAGCCGCCGCGAGGACGACCTCAAGTTCTTCGACCTACGCATCGAGAAGGGTATCATCGACCGCCTCAAGATGATCGCCGACGCGCCGGTCAAGACCATCACCTACACCGACGCCATCAAGATCCTCGAGGAGTGCGGCGAGAAGTTCGACTACGACGTGAAGTGGGGCTCGGACATGCAGTCCGAGCACGAACGCTACCTCACCGAGAAGCACTTCAAGCAGCCCGTCGCCGTCATCAACTACCCCAAGGACATCAAGGCCTTCTACATGCGCCTCAACGACCCCGGCACCGACGGCGCACCAGCCGACACCGTCGCGGCCGTGGACATCCTCGTGCCCGGCGTCGGCGAGCTCGTCGGCGGCTCCCAGCGCGAAGAACGACTCGATGTCCTCGATCAACGCATCGACGAGATGGGCCTCATCAAGGACGACTACTGGTGGTACCGCGACCTCCGCAAGTACGGCACCGTTCCCCACGCGGGCTACGGCCTCGGCTTCGAGCGCCTCATCCAGTTCTGCACCGGCATGCAGAACATACGCGACGTCATCCCCTTCCCCCGCGCACCACGCCAGGCGGAGTTCTGATGCGACTGCTCGGGCTTCTCAGCGTCGCGTGCTGTGCACAGGTTCTCTGGGCGGGTTCGCCCCTCCCGGACACCGCCATCGAATCGCAGCGCGTCCGCGCCGTCGTCGACGCGATGCAGTCCGCGATCGAGCGGCTGGACGCGGGCGCGTACATGGCGCAGATCAACCCGAGCGACCCGGTCCTCGCGACAGAGCACCGCGCGTGGTTCACCGAGCTCTCCGTCGCGCCGGTCAACGACCTGCGCCTCAATCTCGATACGGAAGCCGAGATCCTCATCGAGGACGACGGCACGGTCATCGCGCCGATCGTCTACACCTGGCAGGTACCCAGCGAGGACGAGCCACGACGCTACGACATGCCCGCACGCTTCGAGCCCATCGGCGCGGCGCACGGGCAATGGCACTTCATCGGACGCGCCTGGGACATCGCACTGACCGACACCCCGGGCGTGCGGATCTACTGCGACCAGCAGCACGCCGATATCGCCAACCTCACCCTCGAGCGCGTCCCGGTCCTGCGCGACGCGATCGCCCGCGACATGGGCATCGACCCAAGCGGGGGCGATCTCCACGAGGTCGTGGTCAAGATCTACCCAAGGATGCGCGAGCTCCAGGCGTCGATCTACCCGTCGTACACCGCGGGGATCTCCGGCTGGAACGAGCCCGGCGAGTCCATCAAGATCCTCGGGCGAGACGAGATGGGCCTCGATCGCCTCGACCCGCTGCTCGCACACGAGATCGGCCACGCCGTCAGCTTCGAGTACGGGCCCGAGATC
The DNA here is from genome assembly GCA_964229845.1 of Phycisphaerales bacterium UBA1924. GTDB lineage: Bacteria > Planctomycetota > Phycisphaerae > Phycisphaerales > UBA1924 > UBA1924. The sequence goes on along the minus strand of CAXREY010000025.1, from coordinate 23,747 downwards.
AACCTCGCGCCGTGGTGGACCCTCGAGGGCGTCGCGGAAGTCGCGGCCGGGCTGTTCCGAGACGCATGGGAACGCAAGAACCAGCGCATCGCCAGACTCGCCCAGTCCGACAACCTGCGCGAATGGCCGCTGCTCGCGGATTTCAAGGGCGAAGCGATCAACCACGGCATGCACGTCTACCTGCAGGGCTGGTCCATGATCGACTACATCGACCGCACATTCGGCAAGGACAAACGCAACGCATGGTTCACCCGCCTCGCGCACGGCGACACGCTCGATCAGGCATCACGATCGGCGCTCCAGCTCCCATTCGACGATCTCGATGCCCAGTGGCACGCATCGCTGATGGAAGTCCAAATAGAAGACTAGGGCTCGACGCTCGCGTTGCGGATCGGGTCGACACGCTCGCCCGGCTCAACCATCCGTGACGGCGCCTGCGTGGGCGTCGGCGTTGGGCTCTCGCGGACAAACACAAGATACACCCAAAGGATCATGGCGAGCATGGCCGTCCACAGCGCGATGTAGCCTATCGAATCGCGAAGCTTCGCGGGGCGATCCTCCACCGGCCGGTTCACCAGAATCACCAGCTTCGCGCCCAGCGGGACGCCGTGCGCCTTGGCCTGCGACCACGCGCCACGCTGCAACCGGAGCATGACACGCTGGGCGGTCTGCCAGATCGACTCGACCTCGGGGATCTCACCCTCCGCCTCCTCCGCGTCCTCACGCTCGAAGGGGGCCGCATTCGGCTTCGGTTGCGCCTTGGGTGGGATGGCGGGCACCGTGGCGCCGCCAGCCGCCGCCGCGGGCGTCGCAGTAGTCGTTGACGCGCCTTCCGGACTCGGCTGAACATCTTGCGACTCAGCGGCCTCGGCACGAGCCGGACGCTCAAACTCCTCAAGGTTCAGTTCATCGATCTGCAGCTGCTCCAGAAGCGCGGACGCGTCGCTGCCGCCGATCGAGTCAGAGCTCAGCAGCTCACCCTCCGGTGTCTCAAAGTCCCCGCTGAGGAAGTCGTCGCCCAATCCCGCGAGCGAAGCGTCAAGATCCGCAAGCGTGGACGCGTCCTCAAGGTCGCTGCCCGAGGCTGTGTCCTCCGCGGCGGACGCGTCGTTCTCCGCCGCAACCGCATCATCCGCAGGGCCCTCCGCCTGATCGGTCGAGTCGGACCCGCCGTCGTCGAGCACATCGATCGCGGCTGACATCAACTCCTCATCGACATCGGAAACCTCTGGCGCCGAGGAAGACGCATCGCTGAGCGATTCGTCGCCCTGCTCATCCGCGTCGTCCACGGACGCTTCTGTTGCTTCACCGCCCTGGGGCTCATCCAGCAGATCCTCCGCGATGCTGCTGAGCAGCTCGTTCTCGTCCAGATGCTCAACGGACGCGGGCACCGATTCGCCGGCTTCTGGCTCGGGCTCGGCTTCTGCCTCAGCTTCTACCTCGGATTCTGATTCTGATTCTGGCTCTGCTTCGGACGCTGGCTCCGCCTCCGTGCCGACACCGTCCGATCCAGCATCGTCGATCGGCTCAGCCGCTCCGGTCAACGCATCGTGCGCGTCGAGCCCCTCAGGCGTGGTATCGCCCGCCGTCACAAGCTCCTCGCCATCGTCCAGCGCATCGAGCTCGGCGCTCAGCTCCTCGAGACTCATCGTGCCATCGTCTTCGCCGGCCAGGTCCTCGACCTCAAGCGAGGCGATGTCCTCAGCCGTCGCCTCAGCCGCGTCCTCGTCCTGATCGATCAGGTCATCAATGGCATCCTCGATCAACGCCTGCGCGTTCTGCTCGACGTTGTCCATGGCGTCCAGCGCGGACGCTCCCGAGTCGGGCGTGTCGGGCTGGGCCGAATCATCGTCCGTGACCTCGCCGGACTCCTGGGCCGGTGCGTGGTCTTCCGACCGCGGCGCAGCAGAGGCATCGGCTTCGTCCGCGCGCACCTCGGCCTCATCGCCGAGCAGCGAGTCGATCGCGTCGTCGAGAGGATCACCTCCGGGATGGGGGTCTTGATGGCCCACTACCACGCGATCATCGGGCGGATTGCCCTCGATCTCAAGGACTATCGGCCGTTTTCTCCCACGCAATGCGCCCCCCGGACCCACGCACGGCGCGCCTATCGTCGGGCATGCTCCGCGAAGCACAACTCGCCCATTGCCTGATGTTCTCGGACCTCGAATCGCTCGCCCCCGGCGATCAGCTCGAAATTGGGGGCGACGAGGCCCACCACGCCGCACGCGTCAAGCGGCTCAGGCCGGGCGAGCGCGTCGGGCTGATCGGCGAGCAAGGCCGATACGCCATCGCCACCCTGGACGCCGTCGGTGGGTCCCGATCCAAACCCCTGCTCAGCATCACCTTAGATCATGCTGCCTCGGAGCCAGCCCCCTCCCCCGTGCTGGATGTCTACGCCGCGCTCCCCAAAGGCGACCGACTCGATCGGATGATCGACCAGCTCGTCCAGATCGGTGCGCGGAGCTACCGCCCCCTGCTCTGCGACCATGCCCAACGCAAGCTCGAAACCTACCGACCCGAGAAACTCCAACGCATCGCCGAAGAAGCCCAGAAACAATGCCGGCGCGTCTGGGGCATGCAGATCGCCCCCCCGATCTCCTTCGACGAGGCGATCGCGGACCGGGATGCCGTCATCGCGGATGCATCGGGCGGACCATGGACAGCGATCACACAGCCAAATCCCCGCACGGCCCTGATCGTCGGACCCGAGGGCGGCTGGAGCAATACCGAGCGGGATCAGTTCGTTGAAACCGGAGCCCGCATGTGCCGGTTTGGTATGCTGATCATGCGGATCGAAACCGCGGCGGTCGTTGCCGCCTCGGTCATCATGAACACGCACACGTCAGATTCAGAATAGGACACGCAACATGAAATCGATGCTCACCACACTGGCGACGCTCACCATGATCATCGCGCCCGCACCGCTGACCCAGGCCCAGACCATCAGCGGTGAGCATCAGCGCAAGGCCGAGCTCGTCGCCGACCGGGCGATGGCATACATCGAGTCGCGCCAGAACCCAGACACGCTCGGCTTCGACGACGACCCCGAAGCCCAGACGCTCCCAGCCATCACCGGCCTCGTCGTCACCGGCTTCATGCTCGATCCCGGCGTGGACGAACGCCACCCCGTCGTACTCACCGGCACACGATACATCCTCAAGCACCAGCAGCCCGACGGCGGCATTTACAAGGACATGCTCCCAAGCTACAACACCGCCATCTGCCTCTCCGCGCTCGCGATGGTCAACAAGCCGGAGGCACTCTCGGGCATGCTCAAAGGCCGCGACTTCCTCAAAGCACTCCAGCACGGCGACTTCAACAGCAACAACCCCGAAGACCCGGGCTTCGAAGAACCGATCGGGCTTGACCATCCCTACTACGGCGGCGTCGGCTACGGCAAGCACGGCCGCCCCGATCTCTCCAACCTCAGCTTCTTCATCCAGGCCCTCCACGACACCGGCCTCTCCACCAACGACCCCGCGTACCAGCGCGCACTCGTCTTCCTCAGCCGCGTGCAGATGAACGACGCCATCAACGACATGCCCTACGCCGACGACTCCGATCAGGGCGGATTCGTCTACGCCACCGTCCCCAACATCGAATCCGTCGACGGGCTCGCCGGGCAATCGCAGGCCGGCACAACCACCGAAACACTCGAAGACGGCACCGAGATCGTGCGCCTCCGCGCCTACGGCTCGATGACCTACGCCGGCTTCAAGTCGCTCCTCTTCGCCGACCTCGACCCCGACGACCCGCGCGTCAGCGCCGCATGGGACTGGATCCAGAAGAACTACACCCTCGAGGAAAACCCGGGCATGGGCATGCAGGGCTACTACTACTACCTCTGCACCATGGCCCGCGCCCTCGACGCCATGGGCATCGACGAGATCAACGGACGAAACTGGCGCGAGGACATGATCGACAAGCTCGAGCAGCTCCAGCAACCCAGCGGCGCGTTCCGCGTCGTCGAATCACGCTGGATGGAGAACAACGACATCCTCATCGCCGCCTACGCACTGATCGCCGTCCAGCACGCAAAGAACTGATCAGGCCTCATCGCGAACAAGCAGCACGACGCAGTGCACCTCAACCGCCTCGTTCCGACCCACGGCATCCACCTGCTCGTGGGTTTTTCCTTTCAGGTTCACGCTCCCGACCTCAACGCCCAGCCCCGCGGCGATGTTCGCACGCATCAAGTCCTTGAAGGGGCTGAGCTTGGGGCGCTCACAGATCACCGTCGCGTCCAGGTTGCCCACGCAATACCCCGCATCACGCACAGCCCGCGCCGCCGCCTCCAGGAACACCTTGGAATCCGCAGACTCGTTCCGCGGGTCGTCATCCGGGAACAGCTGCCCGATGTCCGGGGCCGCGATCGCCCCGAGCAGCGCGTCCGTCACCGCGTGCAGCAGCGCATCCCCGTCCGAGTGGGCGACAGGCCCCCGGTCGTGCTCGATCTCCACCCCGCCAAGAACAAGCGGCCGACCAAGCCCCCCCTCGCCGATGGGCTCAAGCCGGTGCAGGTCGTATCCGTGTCCGATGCGGTAGGGGAGTGTCATGGGGCGATTGGTCTCAAGTTTGCAGCGAATGTGAACCGGGTTTCGTGGTCAACCGTACCCGATTGTACCGATAGAACGCACAGAACCGGGTATATATCCGATCCGGTATGATCACGCTATACTGCTGCGAGGGCATGAGGCCCCCCGGAGAGACACGAATATGCCGATCCAAGCACAACGTCGCCCACTGCTCGCACTGACCATCATCAGCGGGGCCATCGCGCTCGCCCTCCTCGGCGGATGCATGAAGCAGATGTTCACCAACTCCCCCGGCGGGAACATGCGTTCCGACGATTCCTTCACCTACATCTCGACCCCGTTCGAGCCCCTCACCGTCACGCTCTACGACTACCGAGACAACGAGCCGCTCTGGACCGTCGACGTCCCCGTCGGCCAGAAGGTCACCGTCCGATTCCTCGAGAACAAGGCCATGCAGGGCACCACACGCCGCCCCGACATCATGCAGTGGGCCATCTACGACAAGGACAAGCGACGCGCCGACCTCACCAACAAGATGGCCGTCCCCAGCGCCGACGCCCGCATGCTCAAGGTCGCCATCCGCGACAACGTCGAGTTCCCCGCCGAGGACCCCGAGCCCGTCGAGTTCAACGACCCCAACCGCGACTGGGTCCCCGTCGAACCCCGCCGCTTCCGAGGCGTCCCACTCGACCAGAACGCCCGACAGGGCAGCTACATCTCAGACGACTGAGCAGTAGATAGCTGAACATCGAAGAGCGCCCGATCCTTTGATCGGGCGTTTTCTTTTACTCGAAACAACCAGCGTCGTAGAGCCGCATATACCGGCTCACATCGTGGAAATCCCATTGACCGTCCCCGTTGAGGTCGGCACTGACTTCACCTGATGCGAAGGCCCGGATGAAATCCATCGCGTCCAACGCCGTGAGCGAGCGATCGCCGTCACGATCCGCGGGGCAGCCGATGTTGTAGGTCACCACCACGCCGTTGTAGTCGCGTGCACCGACAACGAGCAGGTCATCATCCATCGTCAGCGAGGCCCCAAACTCATCGGCCCAGTAGGTCGGGTACCCCTGATAGCCAACCCTCCACACGCGTTCCGTGTCGTGCAGATCGATCAGGTACACGAACCGATCCCAGAGCGAGCCGATCGCCGCGTAGCGATCGTTGATCGCGATCGAGTTGGCGACAAAGGGATCGCCGATGATGTCGCCGGGCATAAAGCTCGACACACGCTCGCCAGTTTTACGATCGAAGATCTCAACAACTCCGCCGGCATCCGCATCGCGTGGGCTCAGGACGCGATTGACAGCATTCCCGACAACGATGTACTCATCATTGATCGCGATGCTCGAACCGAACCCGTCCTCCGCCTGCTCCGGGGAAAGCTCATGAACGAGCTCATACGTCTCGGTGGAATAGACGAGGACCCGAGGGGCGTCCGTCCCGTCATCGTAACCTGTGCGCAGGACAAGCAGGCCGTTATGCATCGCGAGATTCTGCGTGTGGGTATCCGCCCGCGTCGCGATCCCGCCGGGGAACCGAGCGAGTTCCAACCCGGTCGGGATGTCGAATAGCACCGTGTGCGATTCGTAAACATCTTCCCGATACATCACCGCGATCACATCACCGTCCATGGCCACCGAGAAAGCACCGAGCCCAGCGTCTTGCTGGTTCTGAATGACCTGAGACGGGGTGAAAGAATCGCCCTCGTAGATGTAGATGCGTGATTCCCCATCGACCGAGCCGGAGACCGCAGTGTACGCGCCGTCACTCGCCGCGATGCCGCCGAACCACCGCGGCGACTTATCATCCCCAGGCGTGAGCATGCCGGTCTGCGTGCCCGTGATCGGGTCGTACTCATACACGCGTCCCATGCCGTATCCGCCGCGATGGGGCTGATCGTCGAAGAAGCGGGGAGCACTCACAATCAGCCTGTTGTGACGCAGAACCACCTCATCCCCGAACCAGGAGTCGCGGGCATCACGATCCTCGATCTCGATCTCGTTCCACTCACTCAGAACCGGATAGGTAATCCTGAATACAGGATCATCCACAGGAGCTGACTGCGAGTACGCGATACCAGCGAATACGGCGAGAGAAATCATCTGTGCGTGCATACACGCCCTTTCGTCCCCACCCCAATCCCGGTTCCGAAGCGGTCTAGGATTCCCCGATCCCACCCGCAGGAGATGACCATGCCCACCCAGACGACAAACCAGTCCACCACCCTCGACCTCGCACGCCGCGTCAACGAGCTCAAGCCCTCCATCACCGTCGCCCTCAACAACAAGGCCAAGGCCATGAAGGCCGACGGCATCGACGTGCTCGGCTTCGCCGCCGGCGAGCCCGACTTCGACACCCCGCAGGTCATCAAGGACGCCGCCATCAAGGCCCTCAACGACGGCCAGACCAAGTACACCCCAACGCTCGGCGACATGCCCACACGCCAGTGCATCGCCGACAAGCTCACACGCGAGAACAACATCCCCGGCCTCACCGGCGAGCACGTCGCCATCGGCGTGGGCGGCAAGCATGTCCTCTACAACGCCATGCAGTGCCTCTTCGATCCGCCCCAGTTCGGCGAGGACCCGTGGGAGATGATCCTCCCAACCCCCGCCTGGGTCTCCTACCGCCCCGTCTGCGAGCTCGCCGGCGGCGTCGTCCGCGAGGTCGTCGCGGGCCCCGACACCGACTTCCGAATCAGCCCCGCCCAGCTCCAGGACGCCATCAACCCGCGATCACGCGTCCTCATCCTCAACTCACCCTCCAACCCCTGCGGCACCATGTACTCGGAGCAGGACCTCCGCGACCTCGCCAAGGTCATCAAAGAGGGCTTCGAGCGAGCACCCCAACTCGTCGTCCTCACCGACGAGATCTACGAAAAGATCGTCTACGGCCAGCACCCACACTTCTCCATCGGCTCCATCCCCGAGATCGCCGAGCGCGTCATCACCATCAACGGCATGTCCAAGGCCTACGCCATGACCGGCTGGCGCATCGGCTACGCCGCCATGCCCGGCGAGTTCGGCAAGAACCTCATCAAGGCCATGGGCAAGCTCCAGGGCCAGATGACCACCAACATCACCAGCTTCAACTACCCCGCCATCCGCGAGGCCCTCACCAACCCGCAGGTCGACGCAGAAGTCGAAAAGATGCGCCAGGCCTTCGCTAAACGCGCCCAGCTCATTATGAGCCGACTCAGCGAGATCCCCGGCGTCACATGCCCAACGCCCACCGGCGCCTTCTACGTCTTCCCCGATGTCTCCGCCCTCTTCGGCAAAACCAGCGCCGAGGGCACTAAGGTCACCAGCGCCACCACCCTCTGCGAAGCCATGCTCGACGAGGCCCACATCGCCTTCGTCCCCGGCGAAGACTTCGGCGGCATCTCCGGCAACCACCTCCGCATCTCCTTCGCCTGCTCCGAAGACCAGATCAACGCCGGCATGGATCGCTTCAAGGCGTTTGTTGAGTCAATGAGCTGAGCGAATCCAAGATTTCCTCTTGGGTGCCACTACTCGCCGCGATGCGGCGCAGTAGTGCTCTTCTCCACGTCTCAGCATGAACTCTTAATAGCGGTGCCCTGCTTTGACCCGCCAGGGCAAAGCAGGTTCTCTCGAATCTTTCATCCGCCTCGGGCGGACTGAAGCAGGGCATCCCACCCCAATCCTCTTCTCTGCGTCCTCAGCGCCCTCTGCCCCCTCTGCGTACCACTCTTCACTTCGACCCCTTCGCGATCTTCGCGTTCAATCCCTCACGGGCACCCCATGTTGAAGTCATTCAGAAACGCGCTGACATCAAAGAAGTTGAAACTCCCATCACCGTTGTAGTCCGGCTCGTCGTTGATCAGGTCCGAGACATCAAAGAAGTCGAGCGATCCATCGTCATTGATGTCCGCAGGGCAGATGGCATCGATAAAGTACGCAACACCAGTTTCCAGGCCGTTCTCAAACTGGTTGTAGTCCGATGTCAGGATCTCGCCATCACCCGCAGCGACCTCAAATCCAAATCGGCTCCCGGGGCCACCAGTGGGGCTCACAATCTTATCGATGAACTCGAAGGTATTGATGTCGTAGAGGTACACCGCGCCAATCAGATTGCCTGGTTCTTCTCTGAATGGCGCACCGATGACGAGGACATCGTCACTCAACGCGATCGATCTCCCAAACCAGTCGAGTTCGTCCGTGTCGTCTGCGATGATCTTGTCAACCTGATTCCCGGACACAGCATCAAAGAGATACACCGAACCAGAGTTCAGCCCACGGTCATTGGTGAAGGGCGCACCAACCGCGATAAGATCGCCCTGAATCGCGACGGTCGTCCCGAACTGGGATCCGGTCTGCGGGTCGTTCGGGGTCAGCTTGTGAAGCTGATTTCCGCTCACAAAGTCATACACATAGACCGATCCCGACTCACCAATCCCAACCCCGATGTCGTTTCGACTCGAACCGACGACCACAAAGTCGCTATTGATCGCAGTAGAAGTCCCGTATCGCCCAAGCCGTGTTCCGTCTGGGGGTGTCAGGATTAAGAGCTGGTTGAAAAACTGAGTGTCATACGCGTACACCGCCCCGGACTGAGTCCCGTCAACCAGTGCGAGCGGCGCACCAACCAACACAAGCCCATCGCTCGCACTTACATTGTCGCCATACGAACCGATCGTGGTAGGGACCTCGGCTGTGATGCGGCGTATGAAACGACCGTTGAGTCCCAGGTCAAACAGATACACACTCCCCGCACTTTCAACCCCATTGACATCATCGTTGCGCGAGGTGGCATATAGAAACCCATTGTCAATAGCCACGGAATAACCGAGTTGGTCTCCGGGCCCCACGTCAGACGCGAACGGAGCATAAAGAAAGTTGCGGCTGACGAGGTTGTACACGTAGACCGCGCCGGAGTCTTCGCCATCGATGTCGTCCATCAATGCGCCGACCGCGAGATAGGGCCATTCGATCGCCAAGCTGTATCCGAAGTCATCATCCGAACCCGGGAAACCCGAGTACAACGCTTCGATTTCGTATTCGACCGGGCCGGCCGCCATCGTGCTGGAGATCCCAGCCGATATCGCCATCATCGCCACCATGGATCCGACACACCCGACTGACCGTTGCTGATCGCGCATAAACAAAGCCTCCGTTTGGGCGAAGCCCAACGAGCGACAAAAATGCTTGCGCCTGGTGAACCCCTCTGTGAGCAAGTATACAGGAACCCAACGCACGGTTGCAATGGTGTAATCCGATCTCGCTGGGCAGAGTGCACGACAGGATGCCCGGCTCGTACCCGCCAGGGCGAAGCAGGTTCTCTCAAATCCCCCGTTCCTGCCTCATTCGCCTCCGGCGGACTGAATCAGGGCACCCAGCCCGCCCTCTCATCTCTGCATCTCTGCGTGCCCTCCGCGCCCTCTGCGTTCATTCCCCGCTTCCTTCGAGCCCGGTGCCCCGCCTGCGCAAAGAAGAGGCCGGCTCGACGCCCACCAAACCCGAGTGCCAATCAGTTCGTAACGATGCGCCATCCATCGCCCTCCCGATCGAAGCAGAGCACATCGCGGCCCGAGTCTCGCATCCGATCGGATCACAGAATCTACCACGGCCCGTACTGAGTCGGATCGTGCCCATCCCAGGGCGCACCGCTACCGCCAGATCCACTGCCAGCACCGGCGCACGTGTTCACACAGGTTACAAGCAGAGAGAGCACAACAAAGATCGCGCCGTAGTACACGATATAGATTGCGATATCTTTCCCAGTCTCTCGAGCCCGTTTCTTCATCCTTGCCCCCAGTATCAGGATCTTGATTCCATAGTGTAACAGCCATGCAACTCTACATGCAATAAGCATGATGCCGCCGGGTGCCCTCCTTTGACCCGCCAGGGCAAAGCAGGTCTTTCGCCCGTGCCCTCCTTCGACTCGAAGAGCGAAGGAGGACAAAGTGCAATCACTCGCTTTCCTCAATGTTCTTTGAAACACGAACGCACAAGCACCACCCCCTCCTTCGTCCTCCGGATCGAAGGAGGGCACAGGCCCCCAAACCACTCTTCTCTGCGTCCTCTGCGTGACCTTCGCGCCCTCTGCGTTCAGTCCCCTCTTCCTTCGAGCCCTCCGCCGGGTGCCCTCTTTTCTCGTCCATATGTGCCCTCCTTCGACTCGAAGAGCGAAGGAGGGCAAAGTGCAACCATTCCCATCTCTCAACGACCTCTGAATAGCCAACACACACGCACCACCACCTGCATTGTCCTCCTCCGTCGGCTCAAAGCAGGGCACCCCACCCCAATCCTCTTCTCTGCGTCCTCAGCGCCCTCTGCTCCTTCTGCGTACCACTCTTCTCCCCCTCTCCTCTTCGAGCCCTTCGCGATCTTCGCGTTCAATCCAACACCAAGACAACAAAGCACGAAACCAAACCCCACATCCCCGCGTACCTCCCCTCCGGAGGTCCACCGATGCCACACCACCCGGCATCAACCCAGCACACGCCCGATCAGAAGCCACCGACCGGGCTGCTCGAAGGCGAACGACGCTATCTCCGCCTCAGTCTCGCCATCCTCTGCATCATCTTCGCCCTGTTCAACCTCATCGGCTGCCGGCTCCTCATCGACACCGCCACGGAACCAGACAAGAGTGTGCTCCGCCGCGTCGGGTGGAACACATACACGGACGAATACTGGCCCTCGATCCCACCCAAGCCATGGAACTGGCCGCGCCCCGAACGCAGAGCCGACTTCCGCGGCGGCGGCGCGTTCATCAACGCCTGCTACGCAACCGCATGGGAGGACGGCACGCACTACTCCATGGACGTCTACGCCTCCGGCTTCCCCCTCAACACCTACGAACGCCGCACACTCCGCATCATCGAGCACGACGGCACAATCCTGCTCGCGGACCCGCCGCCCGGCCAGGCCCCGCGCATCCGATTGTCCTTCGTTGGTCTCGCAGTCAACTCGGTCACCGCGGCAGGGCTCGTCTGGTTCCTCATCGCCCTGGTCCCCTGCACGCTCGCCGTGCTGGATCGTGCAAGCTGCGCCCGCCAATGGGCAATCGACTGGCTCTGCCCGGGCTGCGGCTACGACGTGCAGGACCTCCCAATCTGCCCCGAATGCGGGCGACAGAACCAAACACGCTACCGCCTCGCGAGAGACCTCACTTGATTCGCCAATCACAAGGGAGGGCCCCCGGGTGCCCTGCTTTGACCCGGCAGGGCAAAGCAGGTCCTTCGCATCTCCGCTCCACACCGGGTGTCCTGCCTACGCGCAGCTGAGGCAGGTTCGAAGTACACCTACCCACAACAGACTCATCCATCCCGGCACCAAACCATCTTTCTCTTCTCTGCGTCCTCAGCGCCCTCTGCCACCTCTGCGTACCCCTCTTCCCCCAGTTCGACACCTTCGCGAACTCCGCGTTCAACCCGCTTGATCGGTAACGGCCTCAATGTAGTTCTCCAGGTCACGCAGCACGTAGACAACGCTGCCGAACCGGAACGCGTTCGACGATCCCGAGATCCTGATCGGTTCTTGACCAAGCCGCAGCTCAACGCACCCACGAAGTCGCCGCAGCTCTCGTTCCGTGAGTTCATCGAGATCTGGTGCAAGATCCGCGTACCCGCACAGAATCGCCAGTTCGCCAAGTCCAGCCTGAACATAATCGCCAGCCCAGTTCCCTCCCCGGCTCCTGCATGTCCCGCACCAGTTGTAGAACTTGGCTTCAACTCGAAGAAGCGCACGATCCTCATCGGGCACCCGCTCGACTTCTACGCCATGGGCCGTGCTCACACGCAGAAACTGGTCCCACGCTTCAGCAGAGATGCCTTGCGCCGGAACGACTCCCGCAGGTTGCATCACCCGCCCGTCTTCCAAGGTGATCATCCCGTCGCGCACCTCAATCACGCCGATGGGATTCATCAACGGGTTCGGACGTCGCCAGGATTCCTCTCGCTCAAGAGTGATCCCTGCTGCGATCAACGCCAGCAACAAGCAAACAATCACTCCGGCGGACCTCTTCATACAGGTTTATACGAGGAGCATTGCACGTAGTTCCGCGGGGTGCCATGCAGGTGCCGTCTTCGGCTCCTGCATGTCCTTGAACACGACCTCTACATGCAGGTGACTGCATCACTCACATTCCACCCAGCACGCCCGTCTTCATCTTCCCCCCCTCTTCTCTGCGTCCTCTGCGTGACCTTCGCGCCCTCTGCGTTCAGTCCCCTCTTCTCTTCGAGCCCTTCGCGACCTTCGCGTTCAACCCCAAACCACAAAAAACCCGCACGCATCTCCACGTTTGTGCGCTGATTTGTGTACATGCGCCGCCGGGTGCCCTGCCTACGCGCAGCTGAGGCAGGTTCGAAGTACACCTACCCACAACAGACTCATCCATCCCGGCACCAAACCATCTTTCTCTTCTCTGCGTCCTCAGCGCTCTCTGCCACCTCTGCGTACCCCTCTTCCCCCAGTTCGACACCTTCGCGATCTCCGCGTTCATCCCCAAACCACAAAAAACCAGCGAGCATCTCCACGCTTGTGCGCTGATTTGTGTACATGCGCCGCTTTCCCCTTGTCGCTCCTGCCCCATGTGCCAAGATGACAAAATGCACACCGACACGCTCACCACCGACACGCTCCTCGAGGACATCCTCAACCCCCACCTCAGCGCCCCGGCCATCTGCCGCGCACACAACATCACCCTCGCCCAACTCATCGAGTTCATCCAGGGCCCGGACTTCCAGCAACTCACCGAGGCCACCCGTCTCCTCTCCGAGTCCCGCACGGAGCTTCTCGCCCTCGACATCGCCCCACGCGCCATGCAGGCCCTCGACCAGAGCACCGAAACAGACGAAGAGTCCCGCCTGCTCAACGAGACCATCCGCAAGTCCGCCACCAAGCTCCTCACCATCGCCCGCCAATCAACAGCCTCCGCCCATCGCCTCCCGCGCGCGCCCGCCGAAGAGATCACCGCGACCAGCAGTGGGGGGCTTCCTCATTCCCAATCAAACGAAACAATCCATCCCTGCCAATGCAATGCAGGCCGATCCCCAATCACCTCCCCCGCGTGTCGAAGATCCGCCGAAGGAGGAGCGGGGGAGGTGTCCGCGCCAGCAGACGGAGGGGGTCTTCGTTCAAGCCAGCCACTCCCACACACACCATCGCCCGCTCATGCCTCCTCCCCCAGACTTCCGGGGGAAGTGTCCGTGCCAGCGGTCGGAGGGGGTCTTGAATCCAACCTGCCGCCACCCTCTCTCCCGTCCGCCACCCCCGCACACGCCATCGCCGCCGCAGCCGGCTCGACACAACCCGCTCACCTGAGCACGCCCCGCACGCCGCCATAATCCTCCCGTTCCAGCGCTGAGTTATCAGACCCGGCAGCGGATCAGGATCGCCCGATCACGGTAACAGTTCCAAAGATCCACGCGGATTTTGTGGCAGAATCGCGGAATTGCACCAAAATATGGCCTGTGCCGAGGTTTTCTCGCGAGCAGCCCCTTGTGGCACATGCTTGTAACTGTTACATTGCGAGCAGTCAAACCACGACAACCACGTCAAACGCTGCGATGCATCGCAGCCGAGAGAGAAGAGGACACACATGAAGACAATGACCACCATCGCCATCATTGCAGCAGCCGCGGCTTCCACTGTTTCGGCAGATATCCTCAACGCCGGATTCGAGGACGGCTCAGGCGTCGACGCCGCCGACTGGGCAGAGATCGTCGGCGGCCCATCCGGCTCCGTCGAGCGCAGCGACGCCATGCCCAACTCCGGCGACTACAGCGCCTACATGTACTTCGATCACATCAACAACGCGGCCGCCGGCGGCGCCTACTTCATCGAGCAGAACCAGCCCGTCGGAAGCATCACCGCAGAGACCGACTACACGCTCTCCTTCTTCGCCAAGGCCGATTCCACGAACTTCACCGGCATGGACACGTTCGTCCAGATCCTCTGGCTCGACCAGGACGCCAGCGACGGCGGCGGCGTCCGCGGCGAGACCCTCACATCCCTCATCGGGCTCGGCATCAGCGACAGCTACCAGCAGTTCACCCTCGACCTCACCTCCGCGGCCGGCGCAGACTCGTTCCTGCTCCGCTTCCAGGTCTCCGCGGGGGCCGTCGACGGCATCGCCAACGGCGTCTACGTCGATGATGTCGCCCTCACCCCCGCGCCCGGCGCGCTCGCACTGCTCGGCCTCTCCGGCTGCGTCGCATCACGCCGACGCCGCTAATCAGCGCGACTCAACCCATCAAAGAGAAAACCCCGCGTGGTTCGCCAGGCGGGGTTTTCATTTGGGTCACCAGGTAACCCAAGTGAGAGATATGTAGCAAAGGAAGAGTTAGCCGCTGTCGGACGCCAGCCGGCGATCCTTCGCTCGCTGGAGAGTGGCCCACAGCGTCGGGTTCGCGATGATGCACACGACCAGCCCGACCGCAAACGCGATCAGCGCCGCCACCGGTCCCAGCATGACCCAGAACACGATCGAGATCAGGATGACGGCAGAGGGGAACATCAGCAGCAGCGCAATCATGGACTTCGCGCCAAGCCCCGGATTCGCGGGTGCGCCCTCAGGCGATACAGAGGCGATTTCCTCCGGGGATGTCGTTCGTTCGCTCATGGCTGGGTCCTCCAACGGGCTGCTTCGCCCCGGTTTCGAGCACGCCCACCCGGCGGACGCAGCAACACAAAAACAATTCAACACAACCCACAGGGGGCCGCAGGCACGAAAAACCACCATTCTGGTGCACGAGCACGCGCGAACTGCCGATAAGAAAGGCATGGACACGCAGACACCCAACCTGCGCCTCGTTGGCGATATCGAGCTCAAGGCCTGCCCCCAGTGCGCCGGACGAGGCCACATCCCCTGCCCGATGACCGTCGCCGTGCGGACACTCGGCTTCAACGCCGTCCCCTCCCTCCAGCCCAGCACCGGCCACCCCATCCCCTGCCCGAGCTGCAACGGCAAGAAGATCGTCACCAACGCCTGATCAGGACGATCTGCATACCCTTCCCCATGCCCACAAGCACGCGAAGGGAGCCCGTCGAGGTGACCACCCCCAGCCCGAACACAGACAGCGACGAGCTCCGGTTCATCCGGCGTGTCTTCGCCCACGAAGCAGACGCCATCTCCCGGATCGAGGCGGGCGCCGATGAACGCTACACCCGCGCCATCGACCTGATCGTCAAGACCGCCGACGCCGGCGGCACCGTCCTCGTCTCCGGGCTCGGCAAGAGCGGCCACATCGGGGCCAAGATCTCCGCGACGATGGCCTCGCTGGGCATCACCAGCCACGCCGTCCACCCCACCGAAGCCGCCCACGGCGACCTCGGGCGCTTCCGCAAGAACGACCTCGCCATCTGCCTGAGCCACTCGGGCGAGACCGAGGAGCTCGTCGCGCTCGCCTCGATCCTGCGACAGGACAAGCTGCCGATCATCGCCATCACCCGCGGCCCCAAGGACGGCAAGGTCTCATCGCTCCAGCGACTTGCCGATGTCACCCTCGAGGTCGGCGTCACCGAAGAGGCCGGCGACGGGGACTACCTCGCCCCGACCAGCTCGACCACCGGCGCCCTCGCCATCGGCGATGCCCTCGCCCTCGCGGTCGCCCGGCGACGCTCGTTCACCAACGAGGACTTCCACGCCCGCCACCCCGGCGGCACGCTCGGTTCCTTGCTCAAGCCCGTCAGCGAGCTCATCCGCTTCGTTGCCGGCAAGAACCTGCCCATCGCGACCGAGTCCGACACCGTTGCCGACGCGCTGGCCGAGGCGTCCAGGGTCGTCCGCCGCCCCGGTGCGTTGCTCGTTGTCGATGCGGGCGGCACGCTCTCGGGCATCTTCACCGACTCCGACCTGCGCCGCCTGATCCTCCGCGACCCGGGCGAGCTGCGCAAGCCGATCGCCGACGTGATGACGCGCGATCCCAAGGCCCTGTCGATCGACGCCCTGACCCGCGACGCGGTCGCGTTGTTCCGCGAGTACCGGGCCGACGAGCTGCCGATCGTGGATGGTGACCACAAGCCCGTCGGGCTCCTGGACGTGCAGGACCTGATCGCGATGAAGCTTGTTGAGGACGAGGCGTGACTGACAAGCCCACCCAGCCCGCGGCGAGGATCTACTCTGATCCATCATCGGTCGAGCTTCTCGTGCTCGATGTCGATGGCGTGATGACCGACGGCTCGATCAACATCGACGACGACGGGCGTGAGACCAAGCGGTTCCACGTCCGTGATGGCTACGCGATGAAGCTCTGGATGAAGCACGGGTTCCACCTGGCCGTGATTACCGGGCGGAGCGGGGAGGCGCTGCGGCACCGCCTCGGGTCCCTCGGGGTGCCCGATGACATGGTGGTCCAGGGCAGCCGGGACAAGTCCGCGGACCTCGATCAGATCATGGAGCGGTGCGGTGTCTCTGAGGAGCAGGTGGCCTGCATGGGCGATGACTGGCCCGACCTGCCCATGATGCGTCGTGTCGGCTACCCCATGTGCCCGGCCGACGCGGAGCCCGAGGTCCGGGCCCAGTGCGCGTTCGCGGGCGCCCGCCGGGGCGGACACGCGGCCGTCCGAGAAGCGGTCGCGCACCTGCTCGATGCGCGGGACGCGTACCACCCCGACGCGTGATGAGTCCGCCTGTGCGGTTTGTGCGGGCGGGTCACGCGAATAGGTGACATCACTCTGCTTGTCATTGTGGCGGCTGGATTGGACGCTACGGTCACGGGGCTCGATCGGGGTTCCGGGCAGAGGAGTCCGAGATGTCACACATGAAGACCAGCATCATTGTTGCATGTATCGCCGGGACCGCAACGGTCTCGACCGCTGATATCGTGCGTGTCGACGAGTTCAGTTCCGAGAGCTACGAGGGCTTCGAGCACCTCAGCATCGGGAACTATGAGCGGGGGAGCGTCGAGACCTTCGGCGGCATGGCCACCCTCTTCGAGCTCTCGCCCGAGGGCTATCTCCACACGACCGGTGTCTGGTCGTACAACGGCATGACCCCGGTCCGGGCGATCGAGGGGGCGCGGATGCTCGGCTCGAACTACGGGATCGGGTATGAGTTCGATGCGGCGCAGCACTCGTTCGGCGGCTATTTCGCGTCGATCACGGGCGAGGCGGGCGGGGAGATCCGCTTCTACCAGGGCGATGCGCTGCTCGGCAGCGAGGCGATCGTCGCGCCGATCGGGAACGAGTGGGCGTGGAACGGCTGGTCGAGCGAGGAGTCGTTCGACCGGGTGGAGATCGAATCGAACTACTTCTCGCGCGGCTACCTCATGCACGATGCGGTCCGGGTGCTGAGCATGGTGGTCCCCGCTCCGGGCGGATCGGCGCTCGCGTTCGGCGGCCTCCTCGTGATCGCTCGTCGCAGGCGCTGAATCACTTGATACTCCGGTGTTGCAACGGTCAGCCCGCCTCGCGCGGGCTGATCGTGTTTTACCGGTTCTTGCTCACGCCGAGCGGTGCTCGCTTGGGCTCGCCGTTTCGCCGCGGGTAGTCGCGGGGTGTGCGCCGCAGCTTCTCGATGACGACGACCCGCCCGGTGGGCGTGTCGACGGTGCCCGCGTGGGCCGCGTGGAGCATGTGCAGTGCCTGCTTGGCGTCGGCGAGTTCGTCTTCTGCGCGTTGTCCCTTGGTCATGAGCACGAGCCCGCCGACCTTGACGAGGGGGACGGTCAGCTCCGCGAGCATGGGTATCTGCCCGACGCCGCGGGCCATGGCGATGTCGTAGTGCTCGCGGTGGGCGTCGATGCGCCCGGTCCCGGTCTTCTCGCCTCGGTCCTGGCCGAGGGTCTCGGCGCGGGCGCAGATGACGCGGACGTTGCGAAGCCCGAGCGCGGCGGCGGCCTGCTCGAGGTAGTCGCACTTCTTCTTGGTTGCGTCCATGAGGGTGAAGCGCAGGTTCGGCAGCGCGATCGCGAGGGGGATGCCGGGCAGCCCGCCGCCGGAGCCGATGTCGATGACGGTGGAGCCCTGCTCGAGCTCGGCGAGCAGTGGGATGAGGGTCAGCGAATCGAAGATGTGCTTTTCCCACGCCTCGTCCGCGTCGCGGATGGAGGTGAGGTTCATGCGGGTGTTGGCGTGCATGAGCATGGCGAGGAAGCGGGCGTGTGCCTGCAGCTCGCCCTCCTCGAACACGATGCCCAGCTGGGCGCACTTGTCGGCCCAGCCTTCGGGGGGCGTGAGGGGCTCGATGGCGTCGAGCCCGAGGTCGAGGGCGCCGCGTTCAGCGGGTGATGGCGCGCCCGCTGAACCCCGTGGAGCGTCCGAACGGCTTGCTTGGTTTGAGGAGGTCTGGTCCTTCATCATCATCAGCGTATTCAAAGGAACTGCGGTAGGGGGGCTTGGGGCGATGAAATGCCACATTCATGATTAATCCTGTCATCAGCCAGCAGGTGATGAGGGATGATCCGCCCGCGCTGAGGAAGGGGAGGGTGATGCCGATGATTGGCAGGACGCCCAGGTTCATGCCCACGTTGATGACGACCTGGGTGGCGATGAAGGCGGGTATGCCCACGGCGATGAGGCGGCCGATCGGCTCTCGGCATGACGCGGCGACGACGAGCGCCCCGACGACCCAGAGGGCGTAGAGCAGGAGCATGGCCGCGCCCCCGAGCAGCCCGAAGCGGGCGACGACGACGGCGAAGATCATGTCGTTCTCGCGCTCGGGGAGCGCGTTGTAGTGGACCAATGCGCGGGCGGTTGGCTCGGGGGTGCCGGTGATCTGCCCGGCGGCGATGAGCATCTGTGCGCGTGAGGACTGGAAGTTGATGTCGTAGTTTGTGGATTCGTCGCCCTGGAACTGCTTGACGATGGCGACGATGCGGTCCTTCTGGTGTGAGCGGAGGAAGGGGTAGGCGATGGGGGCGCTCATGGCGGCGCAGAGCACGATGAGGATGAGGTGGCGCAGGCGTGCGCCGGCGGCGATGAGCATGGCGAAGAGCGCCGGCACGAAGAGGGATGCGGTGCCCAGGTCGGGCTGGACGGTGATGAGGCCGACGGGGACGGCGGCGATGATGCCGGGGACGACGAGGCCGCGGAGCTTGCGGTGCTGGGTGCGGAATCGCAGGTACTGGGCGACGGCGAGTACGAATGCGATCTTGGTGATCTCGCTGGGCTGGAAGTCGGTGATGCCCAGGTTGATCCATGAGCGTGCGCCGTTGCGTGGCGTCACGATGCTCGGGGGGATGCCCGGGACGAGGAGAAAGATGAGCAGCCCGAGGCAGACGGCGAAGTAGAACCACGCGAAGGCGCTGACGAGCTTGTAGTGCGGGAGCATGATGACGAGGCAGGCGACGATGCCCATGATCATGAAGATCAGCTGCTTGATCGCGGTTGTCGAGAGCTCGGTGTAGGACGGGTCGAGGTTCTGGTTGAGCCCGATGTCGATGGCGTAGACGCCGAGCATGGAGAGCAGGAGGGAGGCGAGCACGGTGATCCAGCCCCAGTTGACCGGGCGGAGCACGCGGGAGATGGGCTCGGGGTTGCGCCCGCCGCCCTTGATGAGGCGGACGATCGGATGGACATCCGCGGCCCTGCTCATGCGTCGGGCTCCGCTTGGGTGTCGACGCGTGGCAGGTAGCCCTCATCGATGAGGGCGTGGATGATCTCGTTGTTGATGGGGCCCGAGACCCTGCCGCCCGATCCGGCGTATTCCACGATGACGGCGATGGCGTACTTGGGCGCTTCGCCCTCGGGCGCGACGAGGGTGACGTACCAGGAGTGGTCGCCCATGCGCACGATGCGTGGCTCCTGTGGCCCGTTGCCCTCGGGTGTGTCGTCGGGGTCGAAGAGCAGGGGGGGGGCGGTGGCGGTTCCGGTCTTGCCCCATACGGTGATGCCGGGCGCGTTGAAGATGGGGACGCTCTCGGGCCCGAGTTCTTCATAGGTGATGGCGCGCCCGGTGCCGAACTGTCGGTTCTCGACGACCTGGCGGAGCCCCTGGAGGGCCTCGCGGACCGCCCAGGAGGGGATGCCGATATCGCGCACGTCGGGGGCGTAGCCGTCGCGGACGATGCTGGGTGTGATGCTTACCCCGGCGCGGGCGATCGTTGCGAGGGCGTCGGCGGCGTGGAGGGGTGTCCAGGAGATGGGGCCCTGCCCGATGCCCATGAGGGTCGCTTCGTCGAGGAGGACGTCGCTGCCGTCGTTGGGGCCGTTGAACTGGCCGATGGATCCGGGCCATTCGGTGCCGATTCCGAGCTCGTAGGGTCGGCCGACGTGGAAGTCCTGGTAGGCGAGGGCGATTCGTTCCGGGCCGAGCTGCCTGCCGAGGGTGTAGAAGAAGACGTTGCTGGAGACCATGAGGGCGTCGACGCCGTCGAGGTCTCGTCCGAGCTGGTCGGAGTGGCCGCCGTATGCGCCGTCGTACATCTTGTAGATCCACGAGCGGAACTTGTTGGGCTGGCCTTCGATGAGGTAGCCGCGGTCGTGGATGCGGTCGCCCTGCTGGTAGACGCCGCGCTTGGCGGCCTCGGTGAGGATGAGGGCCTTGGCGACTGATCCGGGCGGGTAGGGCTTTGCGATGGCCTTGTTGACCCATGGGGCGTGGATCTTTTCGTAGAGGCGGCGCTCGATCTCGGTGTTCACGCCGCGGTCTTTCCACTCGGACTCGCTGAGCGCGGGGGCGGGTGTGGAGACCATCGAGAGGATCTCGCCCGTGGCGATGTCGAGGACGACGACGGCGGAGTCCAGCTCGGTGCCGACCGGCGTGTACTCGGACTGCTCGTTCTGGTGCCACGGCTGCACGCGTGTGAGCCCGACGGCCGGGTCGAGGAGGGCCCTGATCCGCGCCTGGAGCATGATGTCGATGCTGAGCTGGACGTCGCGCCCGTCCTCTGGGAGCATCTCTTCGACGGCGCCGGTCTGGAGGTTTTCGATGCGCACGCCGCGGAGCCCGCGGAGTGTGTGCTCGAAGGATTGCTCGATGCCGGTGCGTCCGACGCGGTCGCCGGGGAAGTATCGCCCGCGGTCGGTGCCGCGGGATGTGAGCGAGCGTGCCCGCAGCTCGTCGTCACGGGTGAGGGCGTCCTTGCGGCGCTGGGCGTCCTCGGCGTAGAGGCCGTCGTCGATGCGTCCGAGCAGCTGGCGGCCCACGCCGTCCGTGCGGATGGTGACCGGGTCCTGTGCGCGGATCGGCGGCGGGAAGCTTGAGCGGTCGATGGTGATGGGCATCGACTCGAAGGGGGTGATCCGCGCGGTGGCGTCTTCGACGCTGAGCCCGGGGTAGAGGGGGACGCTGAGCGATTCGAGCAGGCCCGGCTCGACCCCCTCGGAGACGATGGGTTCCTGCTTGGCGACCATGCGGAGGACGGCGAAGCCCAGCTCGTCGGAGATGTCGGGGATGATGGTGTGCGCGGCCTGTTCTTCGGCGATGGGCTGGTTGGCGATCTTCCTGAAGCGTTCGAGGTCGGATTCGCTGGCGACGCGTCCGGTGCGTTCGAACTTTTCGAGCTCGCGCTGGTAGGCGCGGTCGGCGATCTGCTGCTTCATGGCGCCGACGCGCTCGAGGATCTCGGTTCGGCGCTGCTCGTAATCGGCGGGGTCGATGTCGGTGATGGCGATCAGGTCGCGGTGCATCCTGGCGACCCGGGCGCGGAGGGCGCTCTCGAAGCGATTGATCAGGTCGGCCTGCTCGTGTTCGGGGAGGGTTTCCCAGATATCGGGGTTGGCTCGGCGTGCCAGGCGTGTGGCGTAGGAGCGGATGGGCATGGCGTAGTTGCGGCCGTCGCGTCCCTCGTAGACCCACTGGCCCTGAAGTATGCGGTAGTCGAGGGCGATGTTGTATGAGGCGCGGTCTCCGGCGAGGACGCGTCCCTTGCGGTCGAGTATGCGCCCCCGCGTTGTGGGGAGCCATGTGGTGGTGACGAGGCGTTGTTCTGCCCGTGCTCTTGCTTCTTCGCCCTGAACGACGGTCATGTAGCCGAGGCGTCCGGTGAGCATGAGCAGGGCGCAGAGGCAGAGGATGACCAGCAGGATGACCCGCCTGTGGAACATGCTCGGGATGAGGTGTCTGATGCTGCTCATGTGCGCACGGTATCGCCGCCCTTATCAGAGGGTACGGGCTGAGTATCGACCAGGTGCGTATGAATGGAACACAATGAAAAACGCCCGCGTGTGCGGGCGTTGTGGTGGTCGGTTTGTACTGTTTTAGCGGTCTTCGATCGCGGTGTAGGGCGCGTCGTGGGGGCCGACGTAGTCGGTGGTGGGGCGGAAGAGGCGGTTGTCGCCCAGCTGCTCGATGACGTGGCCGGACCAGCCGGCGATGCGGGAGAGGGCGAACATGGGTGTGAAGAGGTCGAGCTGGAGCCCGATGCAGTGGTAGGTTGTGGCGGAGTAGAAGTCGACGTTGGGGTAGATACCCTTGGCGGCGTACTCGCGCTCCATGATCTGCTCGATGGCGTGTGACTTCTCGTAGAGGTCGGAGTTGCCGGTGTCGTCGGCGAGCTGTTTGGCGAGGGTCATGAGCTCTGCGGCTCGTGGGTCCTTGGCCTTGTAGACGCGGTGGCCGAAGCCCATGATGCGATCCTTGTTCTGGATCTTGTTCATGATGTAGGGCTCGACGTCATCGACGCTTGGGATCTCGTTGAGCATGCGCATGACGCCCTCGTTGGCGCCGCCGTGGAGTGGGCCGCGGAGCGATCCGATGGCGCCGGTCATGGCTGAGTACATGTCGGAGAGGGTGGAGATGATGACGCGTGCGGTGAATGTGGAGTTGTTGAGCCCGTGGTCCGCGTGTGTGATCATGCAGATGTCGAATGCCCGCTCCATGGCGTCGGTGGGCTTCTCGCCGTTGAGGAGGTAGAGGAAGTTGGCGGCGAAGGAGAGCGAGGTGTCTGGCTCGATGAAGTCGAGGCCTCGGCGGTGGCGGTCGAAGGCGGCGACGACGGCTGGGGTGGTGGCGAGGATCCGGAGTGCCTTGTCGCGGGCTGCTTCGACGGAGTTCTCGTTGGGGTTTTCGTCGTCCATGGCCATGGAGCTGACGAGTGTGCGGAGCACGTGCATGGGCTCGGCGTCCTTGGGGCACGCCTTGATGCGTGCCTTCATGGCGTCGCACATGGAGTAGTTGGCCTGGAGGTCCCGGGTGAACTGCTCGAGCTCGTCTTTGGTGGGGAGGCGCTTGTTCCAGAGCAGGAAGACGGTCTCTTCGAACGTGCTGTTCGACGCGAGGTCGCCGATGGCGATCCCGACGTACTCCAGGACGCCCTCGGTGCCGTTGATGAACGACATCTCGGTCTGGGCGGCGATGACG
>CAXREY010000024.1:0-35083 GCA_964229845.1 Phycisphaerales bacterium UBA1924 | reverse complement strand
GGCAATCCGCCAGAGGCGGACCTTCGGTAGGCAATAGGCAATAGGCAATAGGCAATAGGCAATAGGCAATAGGCAATAGGCAATAGGCCGGATTGTGGGTGGGAGACCATGGTGCGGTGCGGCGTGATCGTGGTTCTGTCTGGGTGGAAGAGATAGGTATGTCTTCGCCGCACTGCGCGGCTTCGCCGCGAGTACGGGCACCGGGGCGTTGAAGGTACGCAGTCGTATCTTGTGAACAACCAAAGAGCACTACTGCGCCGCTTCGCGTCGAGTAGTGGCACCCAAGAGAATCAGATCGTGTCCGTTCCTGCTTTGTCCGCTTTGCGGATCAAAGCAGGGCACCCGGTGCGCATGGTGTTTGGGCGCCCCCCTCCGCCGCTGTTGCGGGGGAGGAGGGTGGTCATTCTTCTTCGTCGAAGCCGTTGGGGATGCGGGTCAAGGCGGCTTCGGGCTTCATGCGGGGGTCGCCGTCGCCGTTGGTTTCGGTGAGGCCGAGGCCGTGGAGGGCGTTGAGGGCGGCCTGCTGCTCGGCGGCCTTCTTCGACTTGCCCCAGCAGGGCTCGTAGCGGGTGCCGTCGAGCTCGACGGCGATGAAGAAGGCCTTGGCGTGGTCGGGGCCTTTCTCGTCGAGGATGCGGTAGGTGGGCGAGGTGTTCAGGGCGCGCTGGGCGTGCTGCTGGAGGACGCTCTTGAAGTTGTGCTGGTGGCCGGAGTTGACGGCGTCATCGAGGAGCGGGTCGAGGATGGGCTCGAGGAAGTCTCGGACGGTCTGCATGCCGCCGTCGAGGTAGAGGGCGGCGATGACGGACTCGAGGACGGCCGCGGCCAGGGATTGCGGGAGCTTGGTCTGGGTCTGCATGCCCTTGCCGACGACGATGAGCTGATCGAGCCCGATCTGGATGGCGATTTTGGCGCAGATCTTGCGAGAGACGGCGAGGGACTTGATCTTGGTCATCTCGCCTTCGAGGTAGGTTGGGTAGCGGTTGAAGATGCGTTCGCAGACGATCATGCCGAGGATGGCGTCGCCGAGGAACTCGAGGCGTTCGTTGGAATCGAGGCGTGACTCGGAGATGGAGGCGTGACGCAGTGCGAGATCGAGGAGCTCGATATCGTTAAAGTCGTACCCGAGAATGGATTGGGCCTTGGATCGGATTTCTTCGGTCATCGGCGCGGTACCCGGCGCTCGAGTTACAGACGCATCGAGCGCGTTGCCCGAGATGAATCGGGCAGATTACGAAACTCGCTGGCATGACGCGGGGGCTTCGCGGACCGTTGCTGAGTGTTCATCTGAATAAACACCGAACAAGGGGCCGGGAGTGGAGTCTGCGAGGCAGGCACGCCAGCACGATGTGCAGATTATCCTAGATCGCGGTCTGTATGTCCAATGAATTCTGGCTGTTCGTGGGCGAGCAATTGGACGCGCCACGGGAGGCGGGCTAGAGTGTCCGCCCTGAACTTTGGGCGAGACGGTCTGGGTGAATGCGCTTGGGCCTTGATTGATAGGAGATTACAGACATGGCCATGCACTACCCCCGCCGCACGAGCAACGTGAAGCGCCGCCGGACTGTTGGTTTCCGCGCTCGCATGAAGACCAAGAGCGGCCGCAAGATCATCAACAAGCGTCGCCGCATCGGCCGCAAGGTGAACTCGCTCTGAGTCGCTGAGACAACTTTGAACTGATCGAAGCACAGGCATTTTGCTTGTGCTTTTTTCGTGGGTGTGCGAGGATCTGTGGGCAGACGTACGTATGGATGATTGAAAGGGGAGACTGATGAAGTGGATGGTACCGGCCGCGGGTGTGCTCGCGGTCAGCGGCCTGGCGCAGGCGGAGTTGGTGCACTGGAGCGACCTGGTCGGGCAGGACACCCCGTTCAACGCGAGCAATCGGGCCCTCCTGACGATAGATATCTCTGGGATGGCGAGCTGGGATTTTCAGGGCGATCCGGACAACGAGGTCGCGGAGCTGTTTATCGGGTTTGCGATCCCGATCGCGATCGGGTGGGACGTGAACATCACCACGGTCGGGTCGAGCTGGGCGGACGAGGTGACCTTCGGCATCGCGGACGAGTCGCTCGAGATCATGCCCGGGGCGGGCGATTCTTTCTCGGTTACGAACATGAACTACCAGGGGATGCTGTACGGCGGGTTCGTCGGTTCGCTGGATGGGGTCATGGAGATCGAGTTCTACGAATCGGGCTTTGATGACAATGCGGACGCGATCGATGCGTACTTTGAGAGCGGGTCGCGGATCACGCTGTTCTTCCCCACTCCTGGCCCGCTGGCGGCACTGGGGATTGGCGGGCTGATCGGCTCGCGTCGGCGGCGTGTGTGAGCCCGTAACGTGATTTTTTGTGTAAACAACAATGAGAAGGAGAGAGATGATGCAGAAGTTGATTCCAGCAATGGGTGTGATGGCCGTGTGCGGTCTGGCGCAGGCGGAGATTGTGCACTGGTCGCAGCTGATCGGGGCGCAGGATGCGGACCGGCAGGCTCCGCGTTGGGGCGGGCTGACGATCGATATTTCGGGGCTGAGCTCGAACGACTTCATGGGTGACCCGGACAATCACGTGCTGAGCGTGTTTTACGGTGCCGGTGCGTCGATTACGACGATCGGCTGGAATGTGAACCTGACGACGGTCGGGATCAGCTGGGCGGACGAGGCGACGATCACGTTCAATAACACGTTCTCGGTCAGCCCGGGTGCGGGCGACGCGTTTACGGTCTCGAACATGAACTACCAGGGGTCGGCGAGCTCTTCGCTGGTGCTCGGCGGTGATGGGCTGGTGCATATTGAGCTGCACGAGATCGGGTTCGATGACAACCCGGATGGGCCTGACGCGATCTATGAGGCGGGCTCGTACATCATCATCGGGAACGCGTTGCCGAGCCCGGGTGCGTTGGGGGTGTTCGGGGTTGCGGGTTTGTTTGGGTGGCGACGACGGCGTCATTGTGGTGGTATTCCGTTTGGTCGCTGAGGCCGAACTGGTCAACTGGTCCGGGAAAATGCCCCAGGTTTGGGGCATTTTTGTCTTTATGGGACGTGCAGGTCAGAATTCGGTGTTGAAAGGTCTTTCTGCACAAATTCGGGGGTGTGTGTATTGACAGAGGGGGGGAAATCACTACGCTAGGAACTGATCTTCCGGGCGTTCTGCTCGGATGGTCTCTGTCGATCAGACGAATCGGGGATTGCGGCGTGAGAAACCGTGGTCCCTTGAGTGAGAGCAGGGAGAGAAAGAGACCCTGATCAAACTCGGTATGTTCGACTGAATTTGCCATATCCGGCAAGGGTTGCCGGTTTGTCTATGGAATGTCTTGGTACGGCGTGTGGTGCGTCGGCCGATCTTGAGTTTGTCAAACGAAAGAGAGAAGAGAAATGAAAGCAATCGCACTGACTACTCTGGCAGCAGCAGCTGGCCTGGCGACCGCAAGCCCCTACCTGGCAACCGGTCTCACTGACTACACCGTCCACAACGCTGGCGCCGCAACCGCGACGATCACCGTTGACGTTTCGGGCGTTTCGTTCAACGACGCTCAGTTCTCGGCCCTGAACCAGACCATGAGCATCGCGCTCGGTCTGGGCGCAGAGGTCACCGGCATCGGCTGGGACGTCACGCTGAGCACCATCGGTGCGAGCTGGGCTTCGGAAGCTGTCATCGACTTCGAAGGTCAGATCTTCCTGACCGTCGCTGCTGGCGACGACTTCAGTGTCTCGAACATGGCGTACAGCTCCGGCGGCATCATCGACCTGACCGACGACGTCGCGCTGCCCAACATCACCCTCGGTGGTGACGGCAACCTCGACCTCGAGTTCTTCGAGTCCTTCGTCGACAACGGCGGCACCGGCGACTCGATGTTCGAAGCTGGTTCGATCCTCACCCTGCAGGTCAAGGGCATCCCCGCTCCTGGCTCGCTGGCGATCCTCGGCCTCGGCGGTCTCGTCGCTGGTCGTCGTCGTCGCTAATCCTTCGGGATTGACTGATCATATCATCCGGGCTCTTTCCTGACCCACAGATTGGCATCGTTTGCCTCTGAGCCCAACAGGATGATCACGATACAGGACGCCCCGGGCATCGCCCGGGGCGTCTTCTTTTTTGAGCTGGTTGAGGCGGGCGGGTCGGTGTGCCCGGTGGTCGCGTTGCGTGATATGTGCGCGTGCTCCGGTCTGGATTCGTGTAGAGCGCCCAGCTTCACAAATTCTGCGCGTGAAAGAAATTACCACCGAATTGTGGTTGATCGCTATTGACTGATGAGTGAGAATCACTAGACTCATGATGTTGGGGAGAATCCCCCGACGGAAGAGAGCAGAGAGACAGGGGTAAACGGTGATTCACCGTGTATCGCTTCCGGGTAGAAGCGGTCAAAACCGAATCCCTTCATACATGCGATCTTTTGTCGGATCTTCCCGTTGACCTTTTGGGTATACCTGTCAGCGTGCGGAGCGCTGACAACTACTGAGTTTAAGAAAGAGAGAATCAAAATGAACAAGATCGCACTCGCAACCGTCGCCGCACTCGCTGGTTCGGCAATGGCAGGCAGCAGCCTCAACATCGACGTCTCCGGCGTGAACAGCTGGGGCTTCCAGGGCGACGCACAGAACGAGTTCGTCAACGTCTTCGTCGGCGCTGGCGCAACCATCACCAGCATCGCCTGGGACGTCAACCTCACCACCGTCGTCCCCAGCTGGGCCGACGAGAACACCATGACCTTCAACGGCTCGCAGTCGATCAACGTTGGTGCTGGTGACGCATTCACCGTTTCGAACCAGAACTACGCTGGCTCGACCGGCTCCGCAATCGTCCTCGACGGTTCGGGCATGCTCTCCATCGAGTTCCACGAAGTCGGCTTCGACGACATCGCTGGTGGCGTTGACTCGTTCTTCAACCAGGGCACGCTGACCATCGGTTACGTCCCCACCCCCGGCTCGCTGGCTGTTCTCGGCCTCGGCGGTCTGGTTGCTGGTCGTCGTCGCCGCTAATCGCTGCGAAACGACCGGTATGATCCATCCGATCTGATCGGGTGTGCATCAACCACACTATCAAGACCCCTCAGGTTCGCCTGGGGGGTCTTTGTTTTTGATCAGGGATCAGGGATCAGGGATCAGGGATCAGGGATCAGGGATCAGGGATCAGGGATCAGGGATCAGGGATCAGGGATCAGGGATCAGGGATCAGGGATCAGGGATCAGGAAAGATTGTATGGGATGTGAGAGAAAACCGCCCAGGGGGAACGTGGGCGGTTGGTCGGTTTGGCGGTGTTTGGTTGTGTCGTCAGCTAGTGGAGTTGAGCCCGACGGGCTGTGGGCGGAGGGCGTGGGCGGGCGCCTGGACGGTGATGCCCAGGGGGACGCGCTTGCCGCCGGAGTCGGTGGGCGGCATGCCTTCCTCGTCGATGTGGCGCTGGATGGCCATGACGCCCTCGATGAGCATCTCGGGACGTGGCGGGCAGCCCGGGACATAGACGTCGACGGGGATGAACTGGTCGACGCCCTGGACGGTGGCGTAGGTGTCGAAGACGCCGCCGGTCGAGGCGCAGGCACCCATGGAGATGACCCACTTGGGCTCGGGCATCTGCTCGTAGATGCGCTGGAGGACGGGGAGCATCTTCACGCTGACGCGCCCGGCGACGATCATGAGATCGGCCTGGCGGGGCGAGAAGCGCATGACCTCGGCACCGAAGCGGGCGAGGTCGTAGCGGGAGGACGCGGTGGCCATGAGCTCGATGCCGCAGCACGCGGTGGCGAAGGGCATGGGCCAGAGACTGGAACGGCGTGCCCAGTTGACGACACGGCGCAGCTGCGTCGTGAGGACGTTGTCGGTGGTGATGGCGCCTTCGAGTCCCATGTGTTGCTCCGGTCTGGGGTCCGTTTGCCCGCGGATATACGCGTTCTGTCCGAGTATACGCGTGTTTTCGATCGTGTGTGCGTGCTTGACGCGATCAGGCGGCGGATTCGTCGGCGGAATCGCCGGTGGCGTCGAGTTCGCTCATGGAATCGATGACGTCCGTGGGCCAGTCGGCGCTCTCGATGAGCTCGAGTGCCTTCTCGTGCTCGTCGAAGCGGAAGACGCAGAGTGTGTGGGGCGAGACCTTGGAGGAGGGCACGAAGTAGCAGTAGCGGACGTTGATGCGGTTGTCGGCCATGAGGACGGTAAGGTCACGCACGACGCCCGGGCGGTCCTCGACGCTGACGCCGACGACCGGTGCCTCGACGACGGGCCCCACGCCCGCGTCGACCATGGACTCGCAGACCGCGCGGAGTGTCTCTTCCGGGTGTCCGAGCAGGCGGGCGCAGCCGCGGTCGAGGTGCTCGGTGGTGGAGATGGAGACGATCTCGACCCCAGCGGCGTGCGCGGCGTCCAGGAGGCCTGCGAGCTCGCCCGGGCGCTGCTGGAGATAGATCGAGAACTCGGTGAGTTGGATGTAGTTCATGGGGACGGGAAGCATAGGCAGAAAGCCGGTTTGGGTCGCTGATGCGGGGCAAAGGAATGGTTCAGGATGGGACGTTTTCGCCCGGGTTCTGGGGGCGAAGGTCGGCGATCGACTTGCCCTTACACGACCCGATCGCCGCATCGAGGATGGACTCGGGGAGCAGGTCGTCGGCCCGGCTGACGCGGAAGGCATCGAGCGACTGGGCGCTGCGGAGGATCTCGTCGAGCGGGATCTGGTCCGCGGGGCGGGCGGGTGTCCAGGCGGGGTCGCGGTCGCCCTCCTCCACCTTGTGGATGAAGCCGCCCCGGTGGAGGACGGTGATGACCTCGGTTGCCTGCGCGGAGCGGAGGTCCGTCATCTCGGCGACCTGGTCGGCGGTGACGGGCTTGCCACTCTCGAAGCCGTCCTGGATGGCACGAGCGACGCTGAGGGCCACGAGGGGGTCCATGAGGGGCAGGGATGAATCGTCACCGCCCGAGGAGGGGTTGAGCTTGGACTGGACGAGGCGCTGGAAGTTCTGGAGGGCGTAGCTGGCCTGGACGCCGAAGAGGACGATGAGCCAGGTGAGGTAGATCCAGAGGAGGAAGAGCGGGAGGATGGCGATGGAGCCGTAGAACTTGGAATAGGTGGTGGTGTAGCGGAGGTAGGTCGTGAAGCCGAGTTTGCCCAGCTCCCAGAGGACGGCTGCGAAGAAGGCGCCGGCGAGGGCGGTGCGGAACTTGATGCGGGTGTTGGGGATTGTTGTGTAGGCACCGAGGAGGAGGATGGTGGAGATGAGGACGGAGACGCCGTAGCCGGCCATGACGGCGCCGACGATGGAGTCCTGCCCGGCGATGGAGACGACCCACTGGGTGAAGGCGTCGCCGGCGAGGAATGTGGCGGCGAGCATGAGCGAGCCGGCGGTGAGGATGGTCCAGTAGAGCATGAGGCGGCGCAGCCATGGGCGTCCGCCGGGTGCGCCGCAGAGCTGGTTGAAGGACTTCTCGATCTCGATGAGCATGGACATGGCCGCGTAGAGCAGCACGAGCCCGGAGGTAAGGGCGATCCAGCCGGTTGGTACGTTGCGGATGGAAGTGTTGACGCGGTTGATGAGGTCGGTGATGACTTCTTCGAGGTCGGTGCCGGCGAAGGGGTCGCTGGGCTGCTCCGGGTCTGAAGCTCCGGTTTCTTGCTCGGCCGCGTCCTCGATGGTCTCCATGACCTCGTCGGGCGAGAGCTCGCCGGTGACGAGTTGTGAGTCGGGTGCCGCGGGATCGATGGTGGAGATCTGGGAGACGCCGGCGAAGTCGAGGACGCGGCGGACGCCGGACTCGACCTGGTCCTCGGAGACGATGGAGCCGAAGATGAGCAGGCCGATGGCCATGACGGGGATGATGGAGAAGATGGTGCGGAATGCGAGTGCTGCGGCCATGCGTGGCAGCTGGGATTTATAGAGCCCGATGATGCCGATTTTGGTGACGGTGTAGATGCGTTCGAACTCTGCTCGCCAGTCGCGGACCTGCTTCTCGATGTTGCTCGAGGACTCTGGTGCGTTGTCCGGGTTGGGGAATGCTTGTTCGGGCATGTTGGGCGATCGCGATGGGCGGCTCTAACGACGCGGCGTGCCCGGAGGGTCTTGAAGGGTTATTCGGCCTCATCGCGTGGCGGCTTGGGTGCGTTTTGGCGATCGGCTGCGGGTTTCGTGGCCCGGTTGATCGCGTTCTTCATCTTCCGCTTTCGGATTTGGGCGCTGGATGTTCCGGCGTCCGGGGCGACGTAGGGCTGCTTGCGCTCGGCCTGCGTCTGGTTCTGGCGTGCGCGGGATCGGCGAGAGCCGCTGGAGCTGCCGGTCTCGGATTTCTTCCTGTCGGCCCGCTGGTCGGCGGCTGCGCGTTTGAGGGCGCGGATCTCGTCGCGTGTGAGCTCGCGCCACTGGCCTCTGGCGAGCCCCTTGAGCTTGACGGGGCCCATGCCGACGCGCTCGAGTTTTTTGACCGGGTACCCCACTGCCGCGAGCATGCGTCGGACCTGTCGGTTGCGTCCCTCGCGGAGGGTGAGCTCGACGATGGTTTTGTCGCGTTCGCGGGCGATGAGTGCGATCTCGACGTGTGCGGTCCTTGCGGCGCCCTCGGTGCGTCCGGCCTTGCGCTGGGCGAGGTAGATGCCGCGTTCGAGCTCTTTGATGGCGTCCTCGTCGAGGGAGCCCTTGACGGCTACGCGGTAGGTCTTGGGGACGCCATATCGCGGGTGTGTGAGGCGGTTTGCGAGCTCGCCGTCGTTGGTGAGGAGGATGAGCCCGACGGTGTCGTAGTCGAGGCGTCCGACGGGGAAGAGGCGTGGTGCGGCGGGGTGGTCAACGAGCTCGGTGACGGTGCGCCGGTCGGCCCCGGGCTCGTCCTTGGCGGTCGAGAGGGTTCGGGGCGGCTTGTTGAGCATGACGTAGATCTTGCGATCTGGCTGTGGGAGCACCTTGCCGGCGACGACGATGCGGTCTTCTTCGGGGTCGACCCAGGCGGGGAGGGTGGTGACGAGGTGGCCGTTGACGGTGACGTCGCCGTGCTCGATCATGGCTTCGCAGGCGCGTCTTGATCCGACTCCTGCGTCGGCCATGACGCGCTGGAGGCGTTTTCCGCGTGCTGCGTCGGTGAGATCGGGGTTGTGATCGCGTTTCTTCACGTCTGAGTGTACGCGTGAGGGTGAATCCCGCGCAGGAATTGTGTGGTGAGCGCGGCGATTCTTGAGCGTGTTGGCGGATTGTGCCGAAGTTATCTGGACGCAGCATGTTCCGTCCGCGCCGGCGGTGCGCGGGAAGTGCGCGGCAGCGGCCCCTGAAGCGGGCCAGGAGCTTGATCGATGAGCAACGAAGGCGTGACCCAAGGTACGGCCCGACGCGGCGTGAGCACGGATCCGATGGCGACGAACGGCGCGATCGTGGAGCCCCGCACGAAGCTTGAGAAGGCCGAGACCGAAGATATGTTCCTGACGCCCAGGGTTCTGGATGCGAGCGCGTTCGCCAAGTACGCGGAGACGCTCAAGGGGATCATCGCGCAGGCGAGCGAGCAGGGGCGGACGCTGGAGGATTTTTCGGCGGACGCGGAGGCGATGATCAAGCGCTGCGACGAGACGGGCGAGTCGGTGAACAAGCGCCTGCAGGCGGGGATCCGGATGCTCAAGATGATCGACGAGCGGGCGGAGCGGACGGACCGGCTGCTCGAGCGTGTGCAGGCGGCGCTGCCGGATGCGCAGGCGGTGAGCGAGCGGATCGATCGGGTGATCGACGAGCGACTGGCGGCGAGCGAGGCGCGGATCGATGAGATCCTCCGCAACGCCGAGCAGCGTGTGCGTGCCTCCGAGGAGCGTGCGCAGCAGGCGATCGAGCAGACGCAGGAGCACGCGGGCGAGCTCGAGGCGCTGGGGCGCACGATCGGTGAGCGCCTGTCGTCGCTGCGCGAGGCGATCGAGCGGAGCGAGCGGATCCAGGGCGAGGGCACCGAGTCGATCAGAGCGGGTGTTGATGCGGCGCGTGCCGAGATCGATCGCACGATCGCCAAGGCGTTCGAGAAGGCGAACGAGGCGGGCGAGGCGCTGGGCAAGCGTGCGGATGAGACGATGCAGCGGATCGAGACGCGGGTCGAGCAGGTCGGGGCGAGTGTTGAGCCGCTGATCGAGACCTCAAGCCGGGCGATGCGGGCGCTGGGGATGGACCCGGAGAACCCGGTGTTTGAGGATTCACCGCTGGCGCGGATCGAGTCGCTGGTGGACCGCGGCGAGACGCAGCTTGCCTCGCTGGACCGGGTGTACCGTCAGCTTGAGGACCTGCAGTCGCAGGCGGAGAGCGTGCGGAGCGCGTTCGGAAGCTGGCTGATCGAGGCGGCGAACGACCTGGACACGCTCGAGGCGCGCAAGGCGCAGATCGTCGGCCCGATGCAGGAGGCGGCGCGGACGATCCATGAGCTGGGGCCGGACCTGGAAGAGAAGCTCGAGCTTGCATCGACGGAGATCACGCAGCTGCAGATCGCGCAGAAGACGCTACGTGAGACGATCGCGGCGTCCTCGCAGATCGCGGGCGAGGTCACGGACCGGATGAGCAATCAGTCGGGGCAGTTGCAGGCGCTGCTGGACGGGTCGCTGCACAAGCTGTCGACGCGTGTGGAGCAGGCGGGCGTTTGGCTGGGGACGCTGATCCAGCGTGCGGAGTCGCTCGGCGCTTCGATGCCCGGCGCGGGCAGCATGGAGTTTGGCACGACGCAGCCGGCGCAGGCCGCGTCGCCCACCTCGGCACCGAGCTCGCCGCCGGCAGCGCCCGGGATGGCCACGCCTGCTGCGCCTGCACCGGTTTCGGATCAGGTCGAGGGTGTGGATGATGGCTCGGTTGAAACGCACCTTGAGGAGATGCACGAGGAGCTGGAGGAGCTGCGGAGCTTCACGATCCCGGCGCCGCCGCAGCTCCCGATCGATGCGTTGTCCTTCGACGGTTCCGAGCAGGTCTTCGAGCACGAGCCGGATCAGGAGTCCTGAGCTTCGGGCGTCCATCGCCTGAAGGGGAACTGCTCCGGGATCAGCTGCGGGCGGTCGTTGATGAACGCGACCATGAACTCGAGGGCGTCGACGACGCGTGGCCCGGGGCGGTTGAACATCTGGTTGCCATCGACGACGGCGACGCGTCCTTCTTTGACGGCCGGGAGCTGTCGGAACCACTCATGAGCTTTGAAGAGCTGGTTTGTCTCGTGGATTGCCTGTTCCAGGGTGAGCCCGCAGGGTGCGATGACGAGATATCGGGGGTTGGTGGCGGCAAAGATTTCGCTGGGGACGGCAATGGAGTGCCCGGCGATTCGTTCGGCCTGCTGTGGGCCGACTGCGGCGCCGGAACCGGGCTTGGCGACGGCTTCGTTGAGCGGGTGACGGGCGCCGGCGCGTTCGATCAGTTGGACGTTCCAGTGCCCGGCGATGTAGATCGGGTCGGTCCATTCCATGAAGCCGCAGACGGGTCCGTCGTCGTAGGGGTTGATGTGCTCCTCGGCGCGGTCCATTCTTTGACGGAGACTGACGACCTGATGCATGGCCTGTTCCCCCATCCCGATCGCGTCGCCGACGCGGTAGATGTCGTCGAGGATGTCCTCGACGCTCTGGGGGTTGAGGGTGAGCACGCGGGGCTTGGACGGGAGCTGCTCGGCGACGCGTCGGACGCTGTCGAGGTCGATGGAGCAGACGGAGCAGAGGTCCTGGGTGATGATCAGGTCGGGCTCGAGCTGGGCGAGCTGGCGCTCGTCGATGGTGTAGAGCGAATGGCCCGATTCGGTGGCCTGAGCGACCTGGGTATCGATGGCTTTGGCGTCGACGCCCGATGTGGGGTCGTAGTGCGTGTTCTGGCTTGTGAGCGCGGGCGTAGCGGTGATCTCGGGGGGGTAGTCGCACTCGTGGGAGCGTCCGACGAGGCGGTCCGCGGCGCCGAGGAGGGCGACGATTTCGGTGCCCGAGGGGATGAGACTCACGATGCGCATGAACTTGCTCCGAAAGGAGTAAAAGAGCCCGTAGTTGCGGCGAATGGGCTACTGTATGGGAGCCGTGGCGGTCCTTCTGGATCGTGTTCGGCGATGATTTGACGATAGACCCTCGGCGGGCGTTTGTGCCGATTGCCGAGATCGCGAGGCGAAACGAATGAAGACGATGAACGTGATGATGCTGGTGGGCCTGATGGGCGTGGCGCTGTGCTCGTCCGCGATGGGTCAGATGGCGATCCCTGAGGAGCGGTCCGGGCAGGCCGAGACCCGGCCCGAGGTCCGCGGGCAGGCGCAGCCGGAGACCCGGGAGGAGACGATCTCGTTCGGGATCTTCGCGGAGCCGATCGAGCTGACGACGCTGATCGACTTCGTGGGTGAGCAGATGGGCGTGAACATCGTGGTGAAGGGCTCGCCGGCGGGTGAGGTCGTGTTCAACGCCCCGGTGGAGGTCCGCAAGAGCAAGCTGATCGATCTGCTGGACGCGATGCTGGACCAGTACAACTTCACGATCACGTATGAGCCCGAGTCGGGTTTCTACATCGTGCAGCCGAGCGGGGACATCAAGCCGGTGTTCGGCGATACGCTGGCGACCACGAAGATCATCGAGACGCCGAACATCAAGCCGAGCCTGCTGGTTCCCCCGCTGCTGGCGACGCTGGCGGGCCCCAACGCGAGCGGCGCGGGTCAGCAGGGCACGACGAACGCGATCCAGGCGGTGGATGAGCTCGGCGTGCTGATCATCAACGCCCGCTCGCGTGACATCGCGCGGATCGAGGCGATGGTTGAGCGTCTGATCGAGATCGACAAGATCCAGCGGTACATCCGCTTCGAGCTGGACCACCTCGCGGCGCCGACGGCGCTCAACCGCGTGGTCGGGCTCGTGGGCGGCAGCTCGGGTTCTGGCGGCACGGTCAACTTCTCGGGGAATAACAACAACCGCGGCGGGAACCAGAACAACCCGCAGAACGTGCTGAGCCTGGACGGCGGGACGCTGTCGAACATCGGCGAGCGGATCACGATCGACCCGCAGGGCAACGCGTTGATCTTCCGCGGGACGGAGAACGAGATCGAGCGGGTTCGCTCGCTGCTCGAGGTGATCGACGTTCCCAACACGCTTGAGCCGCGCAACTACTTCGCGGGCGCTTCGGCGGCGCAGATCGCGGACATCGCGAAGCGTCGCGGGCTTGGCGAGGTGATCCAGATCGAGGACACCTCGACGACGAATCAGTTCGGCGGGTTCAACCAGTTCAACAACCAGAACAACCAGTTCAACAACAGCGACGAGGGGCAGGGCGGGCCGGTGATGGTCGTGGACCCGACGCGCGGGAACATCATCTACTACGGCACGAAGGAGCAGCAGGCGCAGCTGGCTGCGTTGCTGGATGAGCTCAAGACCGACGACGAGCGCGTGGTGATCCGCAACTACCCGCTGGACCACACGGACTCGCTGACGGTGACGGACCTGCTCAACGCGATCATCAAGGGCGAGTCGCAGACCGGCGACTCGGACCTGCTTCCCGGCGGGACGAACCGGGCGCGGGGGTTCATCAACGGCTTCCCGGTGATCGACGGCGAGAGCGGCGCGTTCGATCCGGACAAGATCACGATCACGGCCGACGAGTTCAACAACCAGGTGGTGGTGAACGCGCCGATCAAGCAGCAGGAGGACGTGGAGTCGCTCATCGGGCGTCTGGATCAGCAGCGGGCGCAGGTGTACATCGAGGCGTTGATCGTTTCTGTTGCGGACAACGAGGACTTCACGCTGGCGTTTGAATCGCAGATCAACGCGGGGAGCTACTCCGGGGGCACGAGCTTCGGGCTTTCCTCCCCCGGCGCGACGTTCCAGGACCCGCGTTCGGTCGCGACGGGCCTGAGCGGGCTGACGCAGGCGGTGATCTTCTCGGATTATGTGCCGATCATCATGAACGCGTCGCAGACGAACAGCGACGTTCGGATCCTGTCGACGCCGCAGCTTCTCGTGAACGATAACGAAGAGTCCGAGATCATCTCGAACGAGCAGCAGCCGTACAGCGAGGTGACGGCAGGCACGAACGGCGGCAATGCGCTGGAGGGCTTCGGCGGGTACGCCGAGGCGGGGACGACGCTGCGTGTGACGCCCTCGATCTCCAAGGCGGGCTTCATCCGCATGGAGTACTACGTCGAGCTCTCGAACTTCATCGGCACCGGCAGCGATGGGCTGCCGCCGGCGACGAACTCCCGCACGGTCACGGGCAGCGCCACGGTGCCGAGCAACGCGACGATCGTGCTCGGCGGTATCACCGTCGAGGATCTCCGCGATACGGTGAACAAGGTGCCGCTCGTCGGCGATATTCCTCTTCTGGGCGAGCTGTTCAAGCGGACGAACAAGGTCAACAACAAGTCGAAGCTGTACGTGTTCCTCACGCCCCGGATCATGACGGACCCGAACTTCAACGATCTGAAGCTGTTCTCGCAGGGCCCGCAGGCGGAGATGAAAGTCAGCGACGATCTTCCCGACATGCAGCCGGCGGTGATCGGCACGGACATCGCTCCGGCGGTGGAATCCGAGCTGCCCGAGCGTGACGGGGATCAGTCGTCCCGCACGGCGCCGGCGATGGAGCCCGAGGTGGTCGAGGTCAGCGAAGTGAGCGGTTCGTAAGGCGTAGAGCGAGGACGCATGGGCATGGGCAAGGTGAACGGCATCATCAAGCGCGACGCCAGGAAGGGCGACGCGAAGCGGGACGCGGACGCGGCGCCGATCGTGGTTGATCGGTGGAAGGACGCGGCCCGCGCGTTCGGCGAGCTGAAGCTCAGCGGCGACCAGCTCCGCGCTTTCGCGTCGATCCCCGGGAGCGACGACGAGCCGTGGGACGTGCTGCTGCAGACGATGGCGCTCGACGAGACGAGCGCGCTGAAGCTGCTGGCGCAGCGGACGGGGCTGGAGTACATCGCGGAGCCCAAGCTCAGCGAGTCGTCGTCGCGTTTCTACGAGCTGGTCGATCAGGAGGATGCGCGGGCGCAGAGCGTGGCGTGCTTCGAGCGCCGCGACGGCGTGTACATGATCGCGACGAGCCGCCCGATGCAGCCGAGCGTGCTGACGATGCTCGAGGACGTGCTGGACGCGCCGATCAACGTGGTGCTGGTGCCTCGCGCGGCGGTCGCGAGCATAATCAACCGCGGGTTCGAGCAGCGCGGCGACCTGGTCACGGAGATCGTCGAGGACATCCCGCTGGACCAGGACGCGATCGAGCAGGCGGCGGGCGCGATCGGCAAGAGCAACGACCTGCTGGCGCAGGCGCGCCAGACGCCGGTCATCCGCCTGGTGAACATGATCCTGTTCGAGGCGCTGCGCCGCGGCGCGTCGGACGTGCACGTGCACCCGATGGAGGAGCGCCTGGCGATCCGCTTCCGCGTGGACGGCATGCTCGTGGACGCGTTCGCCCCCCCGCTGTCGCTGGCGTCGGCGATCTCGTCGCGGCTCAAGGTCATGACGGAGCTGGACATCGCCAACCGGCACGCGCCGCAGGACGGGCAGACGACGGTGCGGATCGGGCAGAAGAAGATCGATATCCGCCTGAGCGTCATCCCCACGATCTTCGGCGAGCGGATCGTGCTGCGTCTGCTGGACCAGTCGCAGAACGAGCTGGACCTGTCGGCGATCGGCATGTCCAAGCGCCTGCAGACGGCGCTGATGGACTGCGTCGAGCGGCCCAACGGCATCCTGCTGGTGACGGGCCCAACGGGTTCGGGTAAGACGACGACGCTGTACGCGGCGCTGGGGCGGATCGATCGTGACTCACGCAATGTGATGACGATCGAGGACCCGGTCGAGTACCACCTCGACGGCATCTCGCAGATGCAGGTGAACAACAAGCGGGGCGTGACCTTCGCGACGGGCTTGCGATCGCTGCTGCGTCAGGACCCGGACGTGATCCTCGTTGGTGAGATCCGCGACCCGGAGACGGCCCAGCTGGCAATTCAGGCGTCGCTGACGGGTCACTTTGTGCTCGCGACGCTGCATACGAACGATGCGCCCAGCGCGATCCCGCGTCTGCTGGACATCGGGGTTGAGCCGTACCTTGTGACGAGCTCGCTGGTGGGCGTGCTGGCTCAGCGCCTGCTGCGTCGCTTGTGCTCGACGTGCCACGGTGCGGGGACGCACAACGGCGAGTCGTGCGAGACGTGCTTCGGGACCGGCTACAAGGGGCGACTGGCGGTGCACGAGCTGATGCTGATGAACGATCAGCTGCGTCAGCTGACGGCGAGCCGGGCGGACGGCGTGACGCTGTACGAGGCGGCCGTGGATTCGGGCTTTGCGCCGATGAAGGTGGATGCGTTGGAGAAGGTGAAGGACGGGCTGACGGACGAGGCCGAGGTCTTCCGCGTGCTGCATTGAACGAAACAATCTGCACAATTGCCTGAAATCTGATTTGAAATCAACCGTGATCTGATACACTGACGCTCTCGAGGGGACTGGCCGAGCGCGTGCCCGGTCGTCAGCAACCCTGAACTGAGAGAATCAGCCATGACCAACTCGTCGATCTGTGTGTGCGCGGCGATCGCCGCGGGTGCGTTTGCGGTGCCTGCGTCTGCGGACGTGATCGAGGTCCGCTATGACTTCCCGAGCAATGTGAGCACGTCTGTTCTGTATGGCTATTTCGGCGGCGATGCGCCTGTTGAGGGCAGCATCATCTCGACGACGCTGTTCATCGAGAACTACCTCGTCGGCAGCGGCAATGATGCGAGCAACTTCTACCTCACGTTTGATGTGCCCGTGATCGATTCCGTCGAGACGCAGGTGCGACTGCTCGGGGATGAGCTGGGCTGGTCGGGAACCGGGAGCTTCTCGCACGGGTTCACGACCGACCTGTACAATGGGACGATCCGCCCGGGTCGTTTCGGCGCGGAGTTTGATGGCGGCGGAACGTTCGTGGGCGACGCGTACATCAGCTTCACAGTGGACACGGACCCTGTTCCTGCGCCAGGGACGCTGGGTCTATTGCTCGGCGCGGGCGTGCTCGGATCGCGACGCAGACGGCCTGTTGCCTGACGCCACGAGATGCGCTGATCAGGCGAGTGAACCGATCGACTTGATCAACGCGCCGATACACACCACACCGATCAGCATGCCGATCGTGGCCAGCACCACGACGCTCATCGGCACCTGCACCTTTCCTGAAGGTGCTTTTTTCAATGCTCTATAAGTATCGATCCTGGCCAACCGACCCTTGCGGAGCAGGGAGAAGGCGCTGAGGAACGGGAAGGAAATGATGATCAGCATCAGAAGCCCGCCCACTGATATCACACCGACAGATCTCAGCCCGCTCAGAGTGAGGACGAGAATCGTGGACCCGATGATCAGCCACCCGGCGGCCCCGAGCGCACACCAGAACCGGGTTTCCGAGACCGGGCCGGTATAGCTGGGCGCGTGGAGGAGAGCACGATCGATCTGTTCGCCGCACTCCGGGCAGGGGCATTGTTCATCGAGGTCTTTGAGCGAGTATCGGCAGATGGGGCATCTGGAGACGCGCACGAATGCGGTTGGGAGTCGGGATGGGGTGCGACCGGTCATGGGTTGTGGTTTACCATACCACATGTTCGATTTGCTTACGCCGATGGTTCCCGAGCCCGTGACAATACGCAATGAAGTGGTGACGCTTGAGCCGCTGGGCACGCGCCATGCGCGTGATCTTTGCGATGCGATCGATGACGGGGTGTTCGCGTACATGCCGATGCGGTCGAGCGTGAAGACGATCAACGAAGTCCGCCGGTATGTCGAGTTTCAGGTGCGTCGCCCCAGCACGATCAGCTTCGCGGTGATCGACAACGCGACGGGGCGGGCGGTCGGGTCGACGAGCTATCTGGGCATCCGCCCGGAGCACCGGGGGCTGGAGATCGGGTCGACGTGGATCAGCAAAGCATCACGCGGCACCAGGATCAACCCGGCGATGAAGCACCTGATGCTGTCGCACGCGTTCGGGACGCTGGGCGCTGTGCGGGTGGAGCTGCGGACGGATGCGCGGAACGCGCACTCACGGGCGGCGATCGAGAAGCTCGGGGCGGAGTTTGAGGGGATGATGCGGGCGCACATGATCATGCCCGATGGGGCGCTGCGGGATACGGCGGTGTACGCGATCACGCGGGAGGGGTGGCCCGGGGTTGAGACCGGGCTGCGAGCGCGGATCGGCGCATAAAAAACCTCGCCCGGAGGGATCGGGCGAGGCTGGAGAGAGCACCGGCTCAATGTCTAGAGGAGAATCACAGCACGGCTGAGCGGTGCTCGGAGAGAGATCGGGATGTTCGTCCCTCAACGGCCATATTCGTGCAATCGCATCGCGCGGTTGCATCGCACCCGTTGAGGGTCAGAAAGTGGAAAGTACAGAAACAGCTCCGCTGATTCCCGCTTGATCGACACAGCGTGTGCTCGGGCATGAGAATGCGTGTGATTTTTAACGGGTGATGCTCAGGCGATAACCGAATCGGGGGATGCGTCGCCGCGTTGTTCGAGGGGGAGCGTGCGTGCGACGTCGAGGAAGGCCTCGTAGTTGGCGCGGGTCTCGATGACCGAGTCGCCACCGAACTTCTCCATGAAGGCGCTGGCGACCTCGAAGGCGACCACGTTCTCCATGACGACGCTGGCGGCGGAGACGGCGCAGACATCGGAGCGTTCGTATTGGGAATGCTCGGGTTGCTTGGTGTTCAGGTCGACGCTCGGGAGCCCCTGGAGGAGTGTGGCGATGGGCTTCATGGTGCCGGTGACAACGACGGGCTGGCCGTTGGTCATGCCGCCCTCGGTGCCGCCGGCGTTGTTGGATGTGCGGACGAAGCCGAGGGATGGCTCGTTGATCTTTGACGCGTCGTAGTGGATGGGGTCGTGGACCT
Organism: Phycisphaerales bacterium UBA1924; assembly: GCA_964229845.1. GTDB lineage: Bacteria > Planctomycetota > Phycisphaerae > Phycisphaerales > UBA1924 > UBA1924. The sequence continues at coordinate 16,316 of CAXREY010000024.1, read as the reverse complement.
GGGAGCCGAGTCGCTTGGAGCACTGAGCGCCGAGCCCGATCTGGACGGCCTTGAACGCCTGGATGCCCATGACGGCGTAGGCGATGCGTGCGTCGAGCTTGTCGTACCAGTTCATGGAGGTGCCGACGCCGGGCGGGCAGTTGAAGACGTGGCACTCGACGTCGCCGCCGACGGTGTCCTTGTCGATCTTGGCCTGACGGATGATGTCGCGCTGCGCTTCGGTTGTTTCGCGGTCGAGCGTGTAGGTGTCGGAGGCGTCGCGTTCGGCGCGGAGCGACTCGAGCTTGTCGAAGGTGACCTCGGCGTCGGTGCGGGCGTCGAGGATCGAGCGGACGAAGCCGAAGACCTCGGCGTCGAAGATCTCCTTGAGCATGAGGCGGCCGACGCAGGTCGCGGCGACGCGGGCGGCGGTCTCGCGGGCGCTGGCTCGCTCGAGGGTTTCGCGGCAGTCGGTGGTGAGCCACTTGATGCTGCCCGAGAGGTCCGCGTGGCCGGGGCGTGGGCGGTGGACGGGCGGGGTGCGCTCCAGGTCGTCGAGCCGCGAGTCGCGGTTGCGGACGATGAAGGTGATGGGCGCCCCGATGGACTTGCCGCGTCGCACGCCGGTCATGATCTCGATGGTATCGGTCTCGAGCTTCTGGCGCCCGCCGCGCCCGTATCCGCCCTGTCGTCGTGCGAGCTCGCGGTTGATGACGTCGGTATCGATGGTCAGCCCGGCGGGGACGCCGAGGACGGTGGCGACGAGCCCGGGCCCGTGCGATTCGCCGGCGGTCTGGTAGGTCAGCTTTGCGTTGGGGATGCCCATGGGTGCGTACCTCGGCTCAATCGTGTGCGGGCATCAATGCCATTTGATGAAGGAGAGGATGTTGGAATAGTCGTCGGTCCAGACGCGCACGCGTTCCTCCTCGGGGACTTGATAGACGTAGCAGATGCTCTTGTTTTCCAGTGCCCGCTCGTCCTCGATGTCGGGGTAGAGGCGCTCGGCCTGATCGAGGGCCCGCTCGGCGATGCGGATCGCGGTCATGGGGTCCTTGACGATGACCATCCATGTCGAGGCGAAGCGGTACATCTCCTGCTCGGGCGGGATGACGGTGTCCTCGACCATGATGGGCGGGATGCCGGTGGTGGCCATCGCGAGCTCGTAGATCAGGGGGGCGAGATCGAGGTAGCGGTTGGAGATGTGCATGACGACCATGCCGTCGTCCTCGATGCGGTCGAGGTAGAGGTTCATGGCCTCGACGGTGAGCAGGTGCGTGGGGATGGAGTCAGAGCTGAACGCGTCGGCGTGGAGCAGGTCGAACTTTGGCTCGCCCATCTCCTGCGAGTCTTCGACGAGCTTGCGCCCGTCGCCGAGGCGGACCTCGATGTCGGCGGGTGCCTTCTCGAGGAATGTGAAGAGCTCGGGGTCGCGTGCGATGGTCTCGACCTCGGGGTCGATCTCGAAGAAGGTGATCTCGTCCTGCTCGCGTCCGTGTGCGGCGATCGCGCCGGAGCCGAGCCCCATGATGCCGATGCGGGCGCCCTCGGGGCGCATCGCCTTCATGGTGTTCATGATCATGCCGCAGGGACCGTTGAAGTGGTAGTAGCCGAGCGGCTGGAGCTCGAGGTCTTCCTCGAGGTACTGGATGCCGTGGATCGTGGTGCCGTGGTGGATGACGTGAATCCTGACCACGCGTTCGTTCACGTCATCGATGACGAGCTGTTTGGTGACCTCGTGGATGCCGTAGAAGGTGCGTGCGCGGTAGATGGTGCGTATGTCGCTGATGGCGCTGTACTGGATCGCCACCATGGGGAAGAGCAGGGTGAGCGCGCAGGCCAGGCCGTCCTTCCACGCGAGGTACACGAGCAGGGGTGGCACCGCGGTGGTGAGTGCGACGAGGGTCATGTTGACCGGCGTGATGACGTATTCCTCGCCGGTGATGAGCTCGTGCGTGAAGGCGACGAGCTTCGCCCCGAAGAAGCCGAGGAACAGGACGTATGTCAGCGAGATCGCTGGCAGCACGACGCGCCGGGTGAGGCGGATCTTTCTGGCCTTTTCAGCCGTGACGCTGACGAGATCGGTGCTCCACGGGAGCACGGCGACCGCGAGGACGAGCGCGATGGGGTACTCGAGGTTCGTCGAAAACACAAGCGGCGCGATGATGCCGTTGAAGAGCCCGCCCATGGCGCCGCCGACGGACATGAGCAGGTAGAACTCGGTCAGGTGCTTGGCGTCCGGGCGGTCCATCGCGAGGCGACCGTGGCAGACGACACCGACGGCGAAGAGCAGGAGCAGCTCGACGATGGCGATGAGGTACATCGGCCCCTCGGCGTGCATCTGGTTGGCCATGAGCAGGACCATCGCGCCGATGATGAGGATGACCATGGGCCGGGTGAAGTCCCTGACGGCCCGCTCGACGTGTGCGCCGAAGGCGACGATCATGGTGATGAGGTAGAGCGCGAGCGGGAGCACCCAGAGCAGCGGCAGCGACATGACGTCGGTTGTGATGTAGCTGGTCACACCGAGCAGGACGGTGCTGGGCACGAAGGCGAGGTAGACCCAGTAGAGTCGGCGCACCCAGGTGATTGGCGCGTCCTTGCGCTGCGCGTGTTCTTCGCTCTCGGGTGTGGGTGTGACCATGGCCCCGCGGGCCTCGATCTCCTGATCCTCTTTCTTCATCCGCTGCTCGAGCTTGCGTTTGCGCTTTGCCTCCTTCTGTGTGAGCTTCTTTTCTTTCTGTGTGCGGGAGGCGGCGAAGATCGCGAGCAGGATGAAGAGCCCGAAGCCGAGGAGCCACATCTCACGCTGCTTGGTGACGCCCAGGGTCCACTCGATGACGAGGGGGTAGGCGAGGAGCCCGATGAGGCTGCCGGCGTTGCTCGCGGCGTAGAGGAAGTAGGGATCGTTGGCGCGGTGGTGCCCGGTGCGGGCGAACCAGCCCTGGATGAGGGGGCCGGCGCTGGAGATGGCGAAGAACGGCAGACCCGAGACGAGCAGGAGCTGCCCGATGAGCCAGGGGACGGGGAAGGTCGAGGCCTCCGGCGGCGCGGAGGGGGTGTCGAACATCAGCCCGGCCACCAGCGCGAGCACGAGCACCCCGGTGTGGATCAGCATCTGGGCGGTGCGGCCGAAGCGGGTCATGAGGATGTGGGCGTAGAGGTAGCCCAGAAGGAGAATGGTCTGGTAGAAGAGCATGCAGGTGGTCCAGACCGAGGAGCCGCCACCGAAAACGGGGAGCAGGGTCTTGGCCACCATGGGCTGCACCGAGAAGAGCAGGCAGGCGGAGAGGAAGACGGTGAGTGTGAAAATCAGGACCATGCAGGCTCCGGAGGCTTGAAACGTTGATTGAATACAGTAGCCGACTTCCCCGCTGTTCGCCCGTAAACGGCGTCGGGGTGCGGGTTTGGATGTAGAATCGGGCATGCAGCCCGATGACCATGTGTGCCTGTGCTTCCGCGTGTCCAAGCGGAAGATCGTGAACTACCTGCGCCGTGAGGACCCGCCGGTCGCGTCGCTGATCAGCGAGTGCCTGGGTGCGGGGACGGGCTGCGGGTGGTGCGTGCCGTACCTCAAGCACCTGCACAAGCAGCACTGCGCGGGGGATGCGGAGCCGGATATCCGGGGCAGCGCCGAGGACTACGCGAGCGGGCGCGCGAAGTTCCGCGAGACCGGCGAGCGGGATGAGGGGGACACATGAGAAAAGCCCGGGGTCTCCGGGCGTGTGGGTATTGCGCTGTGATTCCGCGGTCAGTGGCCGCGCATACGCATCTGGGGGAACTGGTCCAGCGGGAACGCCGGGGCGCTGATCGGTCGCAGGGCGAGCGCGAGGAGCGCCAGCTCGTCGTCGTCGCCCGCGATGCGGTTGGCGCGGAGCTGGCCGCAGCCGGTGCACTTGTGGACGATGGACCACTCGCCGTCTGATCGGGTTGCGATCGAGATCGGCTCCATGGGCTGGCTGCACGGGGACCTTCGATCCCCGATCTTGTCGTCCACGTGGCGCGACCAGAGGCAGGCCGGGCAGTGGTTGCGTTGGCGTGTGCCGAACGATTGGTATGGGATGGTGCACCCGCAGTGCACGCATGTGAACCCGCCGCTGTTGCGGGCGTGCTTGTCGTGATGTTTCAATGGAGAATCCCTTTTGGCGCTAGCTTGGGCGCAACGCTCAAAGGTCAGGCGAGCGCTCCGGCTCGCGTCGAGTACTGAGAACAACTCGGATCGGGATTCAGGCAATGGGTGCTTGCATCAGCCCGAAGCATACAGCGTATTCGGCGTTGATGCAAGAAAAACACCCGCCGGGGTGGCGGGTGCTTGGCGTGGTTTGCGGTGCGATTTATTCGCCGTCTTCGAGGTCTCGCAGGGAGAGCCCGCAGTTGACGAGCTTTTCCTTGATCTCGACGAGCGAGGTGGCGCCGAAGTTCTTGACGCCCATGAGCTCGGCCTCGGTGTGCGAGCAGAGGTCGCCGATGCTCTGGATGTTGAGCATCTGGAGGGCCTTTCGTGCACGCACGGAGAGCTGGAGCTCGGAGACGGGCTTGTTGAGCAGCCCTTCCTTGCCGGTGCCCTTGAGCTTCTCGAGGATCTGGCGGCGGGCGACGCGGTGGGCGTCCTCGCGGCCCTGTCCGAGGCGGAGCCCCTTGGCCGAGAGCATGCGCTTGATCTCGTCGAGCGAGGACTCGCCGAAGTTTTTGTAGGACATCAGCTCCGCCTCGTTGATGCGGATCAGGTCGCCCAGGGTGCGGATGTTCATCTTCTTGAGGCAGGTGCGTGCGCGGACGGTGAGCTCGAAGTCGGTCACCGGCGTGTCGAGCAGTGCGCGGCGCTTCATGATGTCGCGCTCGTTCTCTTCCTCGATGATCATGCCCTTGGAGGCGATGACGTCCTGCATGAACAGGCGTGCGCGGGTGTGGCTGGGGTTGGTGTCGAGGATCTGGCGGAGGCAACGCTCGGCGCGGACGTAGTCGCTCTGGTCCTCGTACATGACGGCGAGGTTCATCAGCGCGTTGATCGGCGCGGGGGAGTTGTCGCAGACCCGCTCGTAGAGGGCGAGCGCTTCCTCTTCCTCACCCGAGAGATCGAGGACGTACGCGAGCTTGAACGCGGCGTCCATGTGGGTGGGGTCGGCGGCCAGCGCCTTGCGGAAGGCCTCGATCGCGCTGTCGCGGTCGCCTTCCTCAAACGCCTTCTGACCCTGATCGAGCATCTCGGTCGCGGCTTTGCTATCAACGGTCGAGGTGCCCGAGGCACCGACCACCATGTCCATGGGATCGTTCGACATTCAGTTCTCCTGATCGGTTGCCCGCCCGGCGGATCGGGCGGAATGAGATTCTAGGCAAAGAACTACGCCTGCTCCACCCCGCGGGCGTGGGCATGGGGCGGCACAATCGCCCCAAACCCATACCAAAGCGGTGCTTAGACGGCCCCGATCGTCGGATCGGGGAGCAGGTCGTCCATCGGGTCCAGGTCGGGGGGCGTGTCGGGCTCGACGAGCGAGAGGGTCTTCCACTTGCCCTGCATGAAGCGGATGCCGAGCACCACCCCGAGCATGACGATGTAGAGCGAAGCGCCGATCCAGGGGCCCATCGACCCCAGGCCGGGGAAGAAGTGGACCAGCCCGTAGCCGACACCGATGATGCAGGTCCAGGAGAGGACGATCGTGGCGACACCCGGCCAGACCGTATCGCCAGCGCCGCGCAGGGCCGCGGACGTGGTGATGGCGAGGGCGTCGAACAGCTGGAAGACCGCGGCGGCGATCATGACGGCGGACCCGATCTCGATGAGCTTGGCGCGCTGGTCGGGCGGGGTGGCGTCGTCGATGAACACCGCGATCAGTTCTGCCCGGAAGATGACGAACAGCAGCGCGCACAGGCCCATGTAGCCCAGCGTGATGTTCAGCGCGAGCAGGGCCCGCTTGGTCGCCAGGTCGGGGCGTTTCATGCCCATGCACTTGCCGACCATGGCCTGCGCGGCGATCGACAGCCCCACCGCCGGCATGAAGCTCAGGTGCATGTACTGCAGCGCGATCCAGCCGGTGGTGTTGTGGAGGACGGGGTCGTCGCCCGCGGCCTTGCCGCCGATGGGCACGAGCCAGACCATGAGGATGTTCCAGCAGACGATCTCGTTGACGAACATCAGGCCCGGGGCGAGCCCCACCTTCCAGAGCCCCTTGAGGCACTCGGCGCTGAGCTTCCATGCCTTGAGCGTGGCGAACTTGCGGGCGTACCTCGGTGAGACGAAGAGCCCGAGCGGGATGAGGAACTCGACGAACCCGCCGATGACGGTCGCGTAGGCCGCGCCGATCACGCCCATGGGTTCGAGGCCCATCGAGGCGGCGAGCGAAGCGATGGCCCCGGTGACGGGGTTGACGATGTCGCCGGCCCAGCCCTCGAAGGTCAGGGGCTGATCGCCGAAGATGAAGAGCAGGTTGAGGACGACGTTGACGAGGTTCGCGGCCAGCGCGCTGATGAGCACCACCCACGGGCGGTGGAGCCCGTAGAAGTAGTGATGGATCGTGCGCGAGCACATCACCCCGAGTGAGCCCGCGAGGATGATCACGGCGTAGTCCGTTTCCAGCTCGACGAGCGTGCTCATGATCGGGCCCGAGTGGATCGTGCGGAAGTACATCGGGACGACGAAGATCGCGGGGACGATGAACAGGACGTAGTAGGCGAGGCAGACCCACAGCCCGTTCCACGCGTACGCGGCCCCGCGTTCGGGCTTGTTGGCGCCCAGGTTCTGGGACACGAACGAGTTGACAACGCCGGTCATGCCCAGCACGAAGGCGATGAGGGTCCACGACAGGATGCCGCCGTTGGACTGCGCGGAGACGTAGACGGGCTCGGGGCCGATGCGCGAGACCATGAGCTTGTCGGCGAACTGCATCACGGTGTATGACGCCATGGTCGCCACGGAGGGGATGGCGATGCGCAGCATCTCCGCGAGCGCCGAGGTGTCCGGCGGCGTGTCGGGTGGGGAATCGTGTTGTTCCGGGGGAGCGGACGCGGGGATGGTGTCTGCGTGAGCAGGGTCCCGGCGCTCGACCCCGAGGGGGTTGCCTTGTTCTGTCATCTGGTTGTGCCTGTGGTATGAGCCCGTAAGCAGCCGGCGGTCATGCCGGGGAGTGATACCGCATCGATCGAGTCGCAGATGCGATAACTGTTCATTTCGTTCGCAAGTTGCGAACAGAAAGAAGCGGTCTGTTGTCAGCTGTGGGTCTTCATAGTGCGATCAGTCTTGCATAGATCCGCGTCCAAGTCAACCGCGGATCATCAACCGGACATTAGTTGCGTGAAACTTGGTGCGAATCGGTCGGGCTGTGGGCGCTCATGCGGACGGCGAGGTCGATCGCGTTACCCATGGAGCCGGGGTGGGCGACGCCCTTGCCGGCGATGTCGAACGCGGTCCCGTGATCGGGGGAGGTCCTGACGGTGGGCAGCCCCAGTGTGACATTGACCGCGAGGTCGCGTTCGAGGAGCTTGACCGGGATGAGGCCCTGATCGTGGTACATGGCGACGACGAGGTCGTACTTGCCGGCGACGGCGGCGTTGTAGATCGTGTCCGCGGGGACCGGGCCCTCGACGCGCATGCCGGCGTTGACGGCCAGGTCGATCGCGGGGTCGATGAGTCGCTGCTCCTCGTCGCCCATGAGCCCGTTCTCGCCGGCGTGGGGGTTGAGCCCGCAGACGGCGATGCGTGGTCGGGCGATGCCGAGCTGGAGGCACGCCTCGTGCCCGAGGTCGATGGCGTTGTGGACGACGCCGATGGTGAGCTTGTCACGGATCTCGTTGAGCGGGATGTGGACGGTGGCGAGGATCACGCGGAGCTTGTCGCCCACGAACATCATGGCGCTGCGCTTGGCGTTGAGCCGCTGGGCCAGCAGCTCGGTGTGCCCTGGGTACTTGGACCGCCCGGCGAGCGACCACGCTTCCTTGTTGATCGGGGCGGTGACGATGGCATCTGCGTGGAGGGGATCGCCCTCGGGCCGTTTCGTATCGTCGATCGCTCGCAGGACCCAGTCGAAGCTCAGCGATCCGGCGAGCTTGTTGGGCCTGCGGGGGAACTCGATCGAGCGTCCCTCGTCCGCGAGTCGTGGGTCGTCGTCGAGGAGGACGACGTCGTGGGAGGCGAGGGTGCCCACGAGCTCGGATCGGGCGTCGACGCGCCACCAGAACGGGTCGATATCGCAGGCGTGCGCCGCGTCGTTCATGGCCGCGGAGGAGCCGTGGATGATGAAGCGGGCGCTGTTGCGGCGGGCTTTATCGTTGAGTGCGCGCACGAGGACCTCGGGCCCGACCCCGCCGGGGTCGCCCATCGAGATCGCGATGGTTGGCTTGCGCGGCATCACGAATCGTATGCCTGCGCCCCGCTTGAATCAGGGATCAGAGAATCCGTGTGCTGCGCGGGAAGGAGCCCAGCACGTGGAGCTCCTTGCAGTGGCCGCGTGCCCGGGCGATGGCACGCTGCATGTTCTCGTCGTCCTTGTGGCCGAGCGCATCGATGTAGAACGTGTAGCTCCAGTTCTCCCGGCCGCTGGGGCGCTTGTCGATGTGGCTGAGGTTGATGCCCTGCGTGTGGAACGCCTGGAGGACCTCGACGAGCGCACCGTGCTTGTCGTCGGTCGCGAACGTGACGGCGGTCTTGTCGTCGCCCGAGGGGAGCGCCTGCTCGCGGGAGATGACGTAGAAACGGGTGATGTTGTCCGGGTTGTCGGCGATGTTGCTGAAGAGCACGGGGAGGCCGTAGAGCTCGCCCGCGAGCTCGGACGCGATGGCGGCGCTCCCGGGCTCGGCGCCGATCCCGAGCGCGGTCTGGTTTTCCTTCTTCGCGGTCTGCACCGCCTGGCTGGTGGAGGCGTCGGGCAGCAGCGCGGCGTTGGGGTACTGGGTGGTCAGCCAGTTGCGGCACTGGGCGAAGACCTCGGGCTTGGAGTGGATGCGGCGCACGTCGTGCGGTTTGCAGTCCGTGAGCAGCATGTGCTTGATCTCGATCTGCACCTCCGCGTAGACCCAGACGTGCCCGGCGTTCTGGGCGAGCGCGTCGAGGGTCTCGGTGATGCCGCCGCCGATGGAGTTCTCGATGGGCACGAGCCCGTAGTTGACGTGGCCGCGCCGGACCTCGGTGAAGACCCCGCCGATGAGCTGGAGGTCCTCGTAATCGACGCTGGAGCCGAACTGTTTGACCGACGCCTGGTGCGAGTAGGAGCCGGGGGGGCCGAGGAAGCCGATGCGCAGGGGCTGCTCGAGGGCGAAGCTGCCGGACATGAGCTCGCGGTACACGCCCTCGATCGTGCGGTCGGGCAGCGGTCCGTGGCTGCGTTCGAGCGCTTTCGCGAGGACCTGCGCTTCGCGGTGGGGCGCGTAGATCGGCGTGTTCGAGCCGCGCTTGAAGGACCCCACGTCGACGACCAGCTTGGCACGCGCGTTGAGCAGATCGACCAGTTGCTGATCGAGCTGGTCGATTCGGTCGCGGAGTTCGGCGAGTTGGGCGCTATCTTCGGGGCGTTCGGCGCCGGGCTGGGCTGGTGGCTGATCCTCTGGCATACCGCATTATCGCCCGGAAAACGCGTTGGGCTGAGCGTGTATGCGGACTTCGTGCAGGATTGTCCGATAGTGCTCTGACGAATCCGCAACGGGTTTACCTGAAAACCACCCCCCGGCATCCCAACAATACGGTGATGATCAGTACTATCGCTCCATTCACGCTCGCCCAGTCGCTCCCCGAGGGCGGGTCCGTCCCGCTCGGCGTGGCCCTGCTGGCCGGGCTCCTTTTGTGGATCATGGGGGCCAGGGTGATCAAGCCCGTGTTCTTCCTGTTCGGGCTCGCGATCGGCGGGTTCGTGGGAACAACCCTGATGCCGCTGATCGGTTTCCCGAGCTTCGAGGCCGGTGGCGTGACCATCTCGCCGAGCGTGATCGGGCTGGTCTGCGGCGGGGTCATCGGGGCGCTGTGTGCCCTGACGATGTTCCGCCTGGTGATCGCGATGACCTCGGCGTGCGCGTTCGCGGTCGCGGGCGTGGTCGGGGCGTTGATCTTCCTGCACTACAACCCCACCGTTGGCGACGGCGACCCGAGCGATACCGAGGCCGCCCTGGTGGAATCGGGCGAGAGCGGTGTGTCCGGGCTCGCGAACTCGCTGAACGATGACGTGACGCGTGAGGCCGCCGAACGAAGCGTGGACATGCTGGACCGCGACGGGAAGATCCTCGACGAGGATACGAAGCAGCAGCTCAAGGACGCCGCGGAGCGATCGCGCCAGTTCCTCAGCGAGCTTGGCAAGACCATCTCTGACGAGCTCGAGCGTCGCCCGACGCGGGACAAGATGATCGGGTTCTCTGCCGGGTTCGCCGGGTTCGCGTTCGGGTTGCTGATCGGCGTGGTGCTCCCCAAACGCACCACCGCCCTTGTGACGAGCCTGTTCGGCTCCGCGGTGTGCATGGCCTCGACCAGCGCCCTGCTCACGGCGAGCAACGGCGAGCGTCCCGAGTACCTGAACCAGTCCGCGACGGTGCTCGCGATCATCTGGGTGGTGCTGACCGGCATCGGGCTGATGATTCAGCTGGGATTCATCACCAAACGAGCGAACGGCTCCCGAACAGGCGACGGTGATGATGAGGATTAACCCGCATGTTCGATACCCTGATATGGGGGCGACTTGACGGAACGGGTTGGGAATGGGACAATTACGACCCTGCGGGAGGACCCGCGCCTGCGATGTGTCCGATTCCATTGAGATGGAAACTGGATTCCTCATACGCACAGACAAGGCAGAGGAGGCCGAACACATGATCGACAATGCCAAGCAACGGATGATCGAGGAGACCGTCAAACGCCGCGACGACGCGGTGGCGCTGCTCAAGTCCCTGCTCGATGCGAAATCGATCTCGGAGCGCAACCTCGCGGAGCTGCAGCAGCCCGACCTGATCAAGCAGGTCACCGGCCGCTCCAGCATGGACAACGCCATCGCGTCCACGCGCCGCCTGATCGACTCGTTCAACCGCGTGCTCGACGATCTCCGGCGGAACCTGAGCGACGAGGACCTCGCGCTGATCGGACCGCTCGAGGCGTCGCTGAGCGTCTGACACGATCTTGACATTCGAAGACAAGCACCCGCGTCCGTTGCGGGTGTTTTTTTACGCGTGTATGATCGGTCATGCCCGAAACCCAATCCGCCGTCGCAAGGTCTTCTTCTCCGTTCGGATCCGACATCAATGCCGAGATCAAGCTGCCCAACGGCGGGCGGGTCAACGCGGCGGTGCTGCGGGTCAAGCGGCTCGACGAGCGTGCGATCCTGCCCGAGTACAAGTCGTCGCAGGCGGCGGGGCTCGACCTGGCCGCGTGCCTTCCCCGCCACGACTTCGGCGAAGAGGTGACCATCGAGCCGCTGGAGATCGTGAAGATCCCGCTTGGCTACGCGTGCGCGATCCCGGTCGGGTTCGAGGGGCAGGTGCGGCCACGCTCGGGGCTCTCGACCAAGCACGGCATCTCGCTGCCCAACGCGCCGGGGACGATCGACAGCGACTACCGCGGTGAGATGTTCATCGCGCTGATCAACCTGAGCCGCGAGCCCTACACCATCCGCCACGGCGACCGGATCGCGCAGCTGGTCATCGCCCCGGTGGCCCACGCGGCGGTGCGTGAGGTGCTCCACCTCGACGACACGGAGCGCGGCGATCGCGGCTTCGGGTCGACCGGCGTTCGCTGAGGGCTACTCGGTTACTTCGATGGTGTGCTCGAGGTCGATGACGCGGGACCAGATGGGCGGGTTGACGAACGTGAAAGAGCCGTCGGGCTGCCAGGCGAAGCCACAGAGTTGTGCTTCTGGGAAGGTCGGGTACAGCACCCAGACGATCCGCGCACTCACCACCAGCTCTCCCGCCTGATCAGGAGTGAAGCGGTACAGCGGCGCATCGATCCCCTTTGACTCGGTCGTGTCTTCACCACGCACGAGGGCAAAGCGCCCCTTAGGAGATGACTGACGCATGCGATGCGTGTTGTCAGGACCAACCACATAGCCACCAAAGAAGTAGACCGGGTTGAGATCTGTGCTCGGTATCCAAGTTTCATCTGCGCGGAGTCGGATGTTCAGCGCTGTTCCAACAGGGATGGAATCAGGAGCTTGGATCCGAACCTCGGAGACTCGTTTCATCAACGCATCGAGGTCTTCACCGACGAGATCGCCGGTAAACGCGCGATTCGCTAGCCAAGCCCCTTGTGCGTGAGACCAGAAGCCAGCGGTGTTTCCAGAGAGAATCGCCTCGACCAGCGACGCCTCGAGCTGGTCCTCTTCTGCAGGAGTCAGACTCTTTGCCAATAGGGCATCAAAGGAGCTTGTATCGTTTGGTGCCAGCTTGATGAGCAGCGCATTGGGAATCGGCCCATATGCCCATGTCGGGGTGGCTATTCGAACAAAGACACCGAAGCTGCCGAGAACAACGAGCGTAATCCCAAGGAACAAGTAACGATTGTCGCGGATGCGTGGACGATCTGTCGCGTCAGCCAGAGTGGTGATATGAGAACCACACTCTGGGCACTCACACGGGACTCTTAGGCCGATAAGTGGGTAGGAGCAGCGGGCGCAACAGATCTGCCCCGGCTCGCGGAACATGCGGCTGGCGATCGCAATCACCACCCCGGCGCTCAGGGTGTAGAACCCGATATAGAACACCGCTTCCATCGGCCCCGGGCTTGAGGAAGTAGCGATCATCATCACCACGATGATGCCCAGCGAGTACGCCTGGGCCCTGAGCTGCAGCGCGACGGGGATGCCCCACGTATCTCCTGATTGGCCCCAGAGCTTCCGCTTGCACTTCGTAGAATACTTCGCTGCGTGACGAAATATCATCACGCAGCATAATGCAAGATAGAACATGAACGCCAGCAATCGCAGCATCATCGGCAAAGACAGCATGAAGAGCAGCACACACAGCGCGAGCCCTGCGGCGATCATGTACGGACCAGCACGCACAAGAAAACGCGATGAATACAGTTTGTACTCGTCGTACCGCGGCTCGATCTCCGGGATCGGCTCGCTGAGGTCGAGGTGGCTGTAGTGCTTGCTCGCGGGGTACTTCATCGGGTGTGGATCATAACAAACAACGCACCGATGAGAACCGGTGCGTTGCGTAGAACTCAGTATTGAGGCGGGTGGTTAGAGCTTGAGGTCGCCCAGGCCCATGCCCATGCCGCCGGCGTCGCCGAGGCCGCCGCCGCCCTTCTTGGGCTGCTTCTTGGCCTGCTCGCGGAGGCGGCGCAGCTCGGGGGTTTCCTTGAGGATCTCCTCGGGGCTGCGCTCGTCGCGACCGCCACGCCCGCCGCCACGCCCGCGCCCGCCGCCGCCCTGCTGCTGGGGGCGGTCCTTGAGCTGCTTGATCGAGAGCGAGATCTTGCGGTCGCTGGGGTCCACCTTGAGGACCTTGACCTGCACGACCTCGTTCTCCTTGAGGACCTCGTGGACGTCGTTGACGCGTCGCCAGTCGAGCTCGGAGATGTGCACGAGCCCCTCGACGCCCGGCGCGACCTCGACGAAGGCGCCGAAGTCGAGGATCTTGGTGACCTTGCCCGAGAGCTCCGCGCCCTCGACGACCTCCTCGGCCGCGGACGCGAACGGGTCGGCCTGGAGCTGCTTGAGCCCGAGCCCGATGCGGTTGCCCTCCCAGTCGAGCTTGAGGATCTGGACGCTGACCTTCTGGCCCTCGGAGACGTGCCTGGCGACGTTCTTGGCGCCGTGGTTCACACGCTCGTGGGAGAGGTCGTTGAGGTGGACGAGCCCGTCCACGCCGCCCAGGTCGACGAAGGCGCCGAAGTCCATGATCTTGCGGACGGTGCCGGTGACGGTGTCGCCTTCCTTGAGGGCTTCGCGGAGCGACTCGGCGGCCTTGTCGCGTTCCTTCTGGAGCACGTCGCGCCGGGAGAGGACGATGTTGCCCTGCCCGCGCTTGTCGACCTTCTGCACCTCGCAGGTCATCTTCTCGCCGACGAAGACCGAGAGGTCCGGAACGCGGTCGATGTCGACCTGCGACGCGGGCATGAACGCGCGGTGGTTGGCGATCTCGAGCTCGAGCCCGCCCTTGTTGGTGCCGGTGACGCGCGCCTCGACGACCTGGCCCGGCTCGAGCATCTCCCAGTCGGCCTTCTGCACCGCGCCGGGCAGGGCGCAGATGTAGAGCGACTCGGCGCTGTCGAAGCGCTGGACGGCGACCTCGAGCTGGTCGCCCACGGTCGGGGGGGTGTCCTTGAACTGGGTGATCTCGACGACGCCCAGCTCCTTGGGGCCGAACTCGACGAAGACGTCGGTCGCGCCGACGGAGACGACCATGCCGGTGCGGTGCTCGCGCCCGCCGCGCACGACGCGTGGCCCCTTGATCGACTTGGATCCGGACTCCGGCGCGTCTGCCCCGCCCGCTTCGGCGAGCTCGGACATCGCGGCCTCGATCTCGGCGGTGGTCTGCGCGTCGAGCTCGGTTGTCGCGGTGCTCGATGGCGTTGCGGGTGTCGGCGTCGGGGTGACGCTGGTTGGCTGTGGCGCGTCGGGGTTGGTCTGGTTCTGATCGCTCATGTGTCGCGAATCCTGTGGTGTCGTCGGGCAACGTCGCCCTGGAAAGGGGTGAAAACCCGATCGTAAGTCAGAACGGGCGGGGGTACAAGGGTCAATGTGAAGTTGAACACATCAATGACACACACCCGGCACCGCGTGGTGCCGAGTGTGATCGTGGGTGTCTGGTCCGGGTATGCATATGAAGACCGGTCGAACGGTGTGGTCAGCTGAGCGCCGTGGCGTGCTGAGCGCCGACGGATTTCTGGATCGCCTCGACGATCCGCTCGGCGGTGCGGACGTTGACGAAGCCGGCCTCGGCGTCGATCGCGGGCTGGGTGCCGGTGCGGACCGCGTCGAGGAAGGCCTCGATCTCCTTGACGATGGGCTCGCCGTCGTCGATCACGAGGGGCTCGATGTTGACCAGCTCGGTCCAGTCCATGTCCGTGAGGTCTGCGCCGGCACGCAGCTGCTCGCGGACTTCCCGCATCTGCAGCTCGTTGGCGGTGCGGCGGATCATGGTGCCGGTCTTGGCGGCGTAGTCGATCTTGATGTAACCGTTCTCGCCGGTGATGCGGGTGACGCGTTCGGTCTTCATCGCGAGGCGCGAGGCGGTGATGTTGGCCACGCACTGCCCTGCGCCCTCTTCCTCGGTGAGGTTCCAGACGAGGCGTGCGTTGCACAGGTCCTCGAACTCGGAGACGACGGCCACGCCGCTGGCGGTGACCTCGTCGGGCTCACGCCCGCCCATGAGCATCAGGACCACGTCGAGGTCGTGGATCATCATGTCCATGACCACGCCGATGTCGATGGAGCGGAAGGTCATGGGCGAGACGCGGTGCACCTCCATGAAGCGGGGTGTGATGGGCTCGCCGAATGCCTCCGAGGCACGCTGCATGGCGCGCATGATCGGGTTGAATCGCTCGATGTGCCCGACCATCAGGCAGGCCTTGTGCTCCTCGGCCATCTTCTTGATCTTCTCGGCCTCGTCCGCGCCCTGGGCGAGCGGCTTCTCGATCAGGCAGGCGACGCCGGCCTTGAGGAACGGCTCGGCGCTCTTGAGGTGGTAGGTCGTGGGGACCGCGATCGAGACCGCGTCGACGCCCTCGGCGAGGAGTTCCGCTTCGGTGGCGAAGGCCTTGCACTTGTACTTGCTGGCGTATTCCTGGGCCCGCTCGAGGTTGGCGTCGACGACGCCGACGAGCTCGACGCCGGGCATCTCGGCGTAGACGCGTGCGTGGTGGCGACCCATGCGACCAACACCGACCGCGCCACAGCGGAGCGGGCGTTGGTTCGAAGACTCAGTACTCATGTTGATTCTCGTTTCAGAAGCAGCTTTGGTATTCGGTGATGCGATCAGCTCAGCTCGGAGATCGCGGCTTCGAGGTCTTCCTTCTTGGTCAGACCCACGAACTTTTTGGCGACCTCGCCGCCCTTGAAGATCACGACGGTCGGGATCGCGCTGATGCCGTACTTGGTGGCGATTTCCTGGTTGCTGTCGATGTCCACCTTCCCGACCTTGACCTTGCCCTCGTTGGCGTCCGCGACCTCGTCGATCGTGGGCGCGAGGATGCGGCAGGGCATGCACCATTCCGCCCAGAAGTCCACCAGCACGGGCTCGCTCGCGCCGAGGACCTCGGCTTCGAAGTTGCTGTCGGTGAACTCCTTCACATTCGCGTTGGCCATCGCGTCGGATCCTTTCAATCAGTCGTCAACTCGCGAGATTTCGCGTCTTCATCGCCCGCACGGGCACGGGTATCGTAGGTGCGGGTGCCCGCATCGCCGGGCGTCGGGTGGTAATTAATTCGC
>CAXREY010000023.1:0-151163 GCA_964229845.1 Phycisphaerales bacterium UBA1924 | reverse complement strand
AACCCTCATCGCCATCGCGCCCACCCTCAAGCTCACACGCGTCACCACCGCGTTCGGCGCCGTCGCCAACCTCTGGTTCATCATCCTCTGGGCCCGCTTCAACCCCGAAGAACTCGCACCCCACCCAATCAAGGACGCATCCCTCCCGCTCCTCCTCGCCGCAGGCCTCATCGCAGGCGTCGGGCTCTACGCCTTCGGCACATCCCTCAACGACCTCCTCGACGTCCACCGCGACCGCGCCCTCAACAAACAAACATCCCCGATCGTCGACGGCTCCGCCTCAATCGAACTCGCCGTATGCCTCGTCGCCGCCACCCTCATGCTCGCCATCCTCGGCTCCATCGCCTTCGGCACCGAGGCCATCCTCATGACCCTCCTCCTCGCCGTCGCCATCCTCATCTTCAACGCGCTCGGCAAGTTCATCCCCGGCATCGGCATGCTCCTCCTCGCCCTCATCTACGCCGGACACATGCTCATCCCAGACCTCTGGACCCGCTTCCTCCTCCCCGTCTGGCTCGTCATGACCCACGCCCTCATCGTCGCCGCACTCGCCCAGCAGCTCGGCCGACGCTCACCCCCCATCTCAAGGCGCGCGGCCGTCTTCGCCCTCCTCGGCTGGCTGGGCTGCACCATCGCCCTCTTCGCCCTCGCCTGGTCACGACGCGTCCCCGAAGACGGCCTCTGGCCCAACTTCGTCCCCCACACCGCCGTCCTCTACCCCCTCGGCTTCGTGCTCATCTTCGCCATCATGATCTGGCGACGATACAAAAAGGTCGGGCTCGGCCCCGCGCTCGGCGAAAAGATCACCCGCTACGGCGCCATCTGGCCCGCCCTCTACGCCTGCGGCTGGCTCGCCGGAGCCGGCCTCTGGACCGCCTGCGCCATCATGGCCACCCTCACCATCACCGGCTTCCTCGTCATGACCGTCCTCCGAGAGCTCTACGCCCTCATCGAACACCCCGTCGGCTACCGCCTCTAACTCGCCTCCCCGTACCCTCTTGTGTTGTGCCTCCCCCGTTTGTCGCAGATCCGCCAGAGGCGGAACGGGGGAGGTGCCGATCCGCCAACGGCGGAGCGGACGGAGGGGGTCTTCGTGCCTCCCTCGTACTGACGGCGGAGGGGGCCTTTCTTGTCCCTCCCCGCGCCCTCGCGGGGAGGTGGGTCCGCCGAAGGCGGACTCGGAGGGGTCTTCATGCCCCCCCGCCTCGTCGCAGATCCGCCAAAGACGGAACAGGGCCTTCCTTCACCTCTGGGTACCCGTACCCGCCACCCAACAGCACAGCGCGGCTCTTCCTCCCTCCCCCATCCACCAAAGACAGACCGAAGCCAGCCCCGCACAAAGCAAGGCGGTGTGGGCACCCCCAACAACCATCCACCCCCAACCCCATAATCCCAAAGAGGGGTTGCAGGGGAAACCTCCCCTGCACAAGCTCAAGCCATTACCCTGTAAGCAAAATTGACATCACAATACCCGATGACGCGACCGAGTGACACAGCCATTCTCAGCTTAGCTCTGTCTCACCTTTAAAAAGACACTCGTTCATCATTGAAAAACTATCAAATACAAGTACCTTAGTGTCCTTGCCGATTGACTGGCGAAATATCCTAATTATTCGATGGCGAGCCTCACGATCCGGATTAGCAATAACAAGTGCACGTAAATACTGCCTTCCCTTCGGCTCCTCGCTGTGCGCCCGGGAAGCAAGCATGGCATTTGCCAATGCGTCAGCAGGAGGAACTGAGTAGCCGACCACCAAAGCCGTATCTGCGCTTGACAATTCAGAATATGCCGAACTCCACACCTTTGCCAACACACTGTCATCGAGCATATATCCCTTACTAATCACTGGCGGCACAATGAAATAGTTTGATATGCCATTCTGCTTTGTGTATGGCCTTGCTTTTAGCTTCAGCGTCTCACCGTCCTGCAATTGCCAGTTTACTGAACCGTGTAGCTTATGGTGGTACACAACACCCTCATCTTCCAAGTCAATCCCCGCCCAGTAGTCAGAATTTTTATTTATCACGGGAGCCACCGCATACGACTTGCCAACGCGCCAATAAGGGCATTTTTTGACCAAACTACAGTCCATGACACAGTCATAATTAAAGCTCAAAACTGAATCTCCATTCTGAAGATTGACCGCCAATTCATCATGCAATTCACATGTGTTTTTCAGCGGATCCTGCGAATGAAGCCCATAAAGCGACTCTTCAAAGACTGCCAACAACACCTGCTTAAACAGAGCTTCAAGTGACAGAGGAGCCTTTCGACCTTCAATAGGAAACTCAAGAGCATGAGATGGACGGAACTTCTGAGCGTACCAGACATGGTTGTAGAACTGCTCCATACCTAACGACCAGCCCGGCCCAAATTCTTCATGACAAAATCTCAGCAACGCATTGACATACTCAACATGCTTAATATTCTTCAGCCGTTGTATTTGAGTAAAAAAATCTGTATCAAGTGGCGGCCTTGGTCGATCATCCGCTTCTCTAAGAGTGGTACCAACAGTAGCTCCTGCACCGAGTACTACAGATGTTTTTCCAAACTCGTAAGGCAAGGTGGTCAACATTACAGAGAATCCCAAAGAATTTCCCAGTAAGCCGCTTCAGCTTTCAACAGGCTATTCGTTGCAGGCCTACTACTTCTTGCAACATACTCCCTCCCCCGCTTGACATCAAGAACGACGACTGCCGAATTTTTCCGACGCTGCAACATGAAGGCGGAAGCCATCAACTCAAGATACACATCTGCCTGATACTTTTTAATCTTTTGGCTCTTAAAGTATAGCTTGACGTAGTACGTAATCCCGTCCTCTTCATATCCAATCTCTGGATTTGTTTTTATGACCACATCGCCGCATGTCCAGTCTGCATTAACAGGCTCTTTCCATGTCCCTGACTTTGCTTCTTTCCAAGACCTAAATCCCTCCAAAACTTCTTTATAATGGCTCCGTTTTTTTGATGATGCCTCGCTCGCAATTTCAGCAAGCCTTTCTTCAGTTATATTTTTCCTGCAGAAATCAGGCAATGCCTCACGGATATCTTTGTAAAAATCTAGAGCAGGCGAATACGGCGGCTTGTTTTTCCATTGCCGCACAACTGTCGCCTTTGCAGGGCCACTTTTAGAGGCGAAGTCCGCGAAAGTTGACATAGATATTTGCAATTGCTTTTTCATCATGATGCACCTCAGCACATGTAGTGTAGCAGCTACCGTATCTTCGCGATATTCCCGATCACTGTAGACTTACGTGCATCTCCAAAACATTGCAGCAGGCTCCGCCACCTCCGCCTACCCCTCCCCCCAAAAAACTCCCCCCTATCTCCCAATCTGTGCGCAAAATCCCGTCACTGCACCACATCCCCCTTGCATCCCCACGCCGGGCGTTTACAATTCCCCAGTCGTCACCCACCCCCCGAGCGTGACACACAAACACAACCAGACGCAAGCCCCCGCTGAGCACCATCGCGCACACCAACCAGCCGCGAAGGGAGCAACGCATGCACGCGCCGACCAAATCCAGAACCAAGAACAAGAGCAAGAGCAACCCACCAACCCCCGCCGCCCCCACTTTCCTGCCCCACCCCCTCTTCGCCGACCCATCCGCGAGCATCCACCACGTCTCCGGGTGCCACGGCTTGCCCGCGCAGCGGCAAGCCGTGCCCTCCGCACAACCTGGGGACACCGCGCTCGCCACCCCCGCTTCTCCTCCCCATCCCCCTGAGGCCAGCAGCCCGTCGCTCACCTCCCACCTCATGGACGACCTCCTCGACCCCACGCTCACACCCGTCCAGATCTGCAAAGCCCACGCCCTCCGCCTCGACCAGCTCGCCGACATCATGCAGACCGACGCCTACCGCAAATCCGCGGCCGCAATCGCCCAGATCTCCACCGACCGTACCACACTCATCACCAACCACGAGGCCCTCCGCGCCCGATCCCTCCAGCAGGACATCGCCCGCGACGCCTACCTCGCCGCCGCCGACCTCAACGAAGCCACCGCATCCCGAAACCCCAAACTCGCCTCCACCCGCGCCCGCCTCCTCTAACCCCCCCCCAAACCCAACGCCCCCTGCGCAAAGCGACTCCCAGCGGCCTCCCCCGCACCTGCGGATGAGGTGGATTCGGCGCAGCCGAAGACGGAGGGGGCCTCTTGCCCCTCCCCGCGCCCTCGCGGGGAGGTGGATCCGCCAATGGCGGAGCCGGAGGGGTCTTCTCTCCTCCCCCGGGCCTCCGCGGGAGGTCCCTCGCAACGCGAAGGGGAGGGGGTCCCCCAACAACCTTCCACCCCCGGGTGCCCTGCTTTGAGCCCGCCTCTGGCGGGACAAAGCAGGAACGGACGCCACCCGACAACCTGCTTTGCCCTCCGGGTCAACGCAGGGCACCCGCAAACGAGCATTCCCGAAGGAAACCCCATCACCTTCGGACCACCATCCGGAGACAAAGCCGAAGACAGAGGGGGCCTCTTGCCCCTCCCCGCGCCCTCGCGGGGAGGTGGGTCCGCCGAAGGCGGAGCCGGAGGGGTCTTTGACACCACCCAACAACCACCCACGCACCGTGCACTCCAAAGACCCCTCCGTCACGCTGCGCGTGCCACCTCCCCGCGCCCTCGCGGGGAGGAACAACACATCACCCCACCCAACCCATGCGCACAAAACAACCCACCAAGAGACTCTTCCCCGAGTGGCCAGTCCCTAGTGGCTAGTGGCTTCTTAGAACAGCCCCAACGCAAAGAAGATCGCCGTGAACACAAGGTCCGCCACAACGATCGCGACCACACACTCAACAACCGTGTACGTCGTCGCCCGACCGACGCCGGCCGCCCCGCCGGTCACCCGCAGCCCATTGGAACACGCGATGATGCCGATCAGCGTCCCGAACACGCCGCCCTTGGCCACACCGGTCCAGAAGTCGACCTGCTTGGCCTGCGTGAGCATGTTGTCCATATACGTCTCGTAGGGGATCCCGAGCATGGTGATCGAGATCAGCATCGCCGCGACAATGGCGCAGAAGCTGCTGATCACCCCCAGGCACGTCATCGAGATCGTCGAAGCCAGCAGCCGCGGCACAACCAGGAACCGGATCGGGTTGAGCGCGCTCGCCTCCAGCGCCTCGATCTCCTCGCTCACGACCATCGTGCCGATCTCCGCCGCAATAGAAGCCCCGGCGAACCCGGTCAGCACGATCGCCCCGATCAGCGGCCCCAGCTCGCGCAGCACCGCGACCGAGATGATGTTCGCCACCTTGTCCCGCTGCCCGAAGTCATCCAGCGGCGGCGAGAGCTGCAAGGCCAGGATCAGACCCACAGCCCCAGACACGAGCGACACAATAAAGATCGACTCCACACCGACACGCACGACCTGCGACACGATCGCGCTCTTGCCCAGGCGGTACTTGCGGGAGAACAGCCCGCGCAGGAACCACTTCACGGTGTCCGTCAGCAGGTAGAACACATCGCCCGTGTGATCGAACACACCGATGGCCCGCCGGCCGACGATCGCGATGGGCACAAGGATCGGCAGCAGCACCACCGGCACGCCGCCGCCGCCATTCTTCTGTTCTTGGTTCGGCGTGTCCGCCATGCGGGGGGTGCTCCGGTCCTTCAGAGCGAGATGGCCTCATCCCGGGAGTCGACGATCGAGAAGAACGAATCCAGCCGCGCGATCTCGAAGATCGCGCTCACCTTCGGGTTCATGTTGCAGATCACGAGCTTCGCGCTCGAGTTGCCCGCGTTGCGCATCGCCTCAACGAGCGTCGCGAGCCCGGACGAGTCCATGTACTCCACCGCGTCCAGATCGATCACCACCTTGTGGGTGTCGCCGCCCATCTCCTGGCGGAGCACCGAGCGCAGCTCGGGCGAGCGGCTCATGTCGATGTCGGAGTTCGGCGCCAGCACAACCACGCCCTGCTCGGGGCGCTCGACGCCGATGTATGTTGACTGTGGGTTCGCCATGACTCTCCCTCAACTGCCCGGCGCATCATGCCCGAACAATATTCGAGTATAGCGATTTCATCGGCGTGATGGGGATCGATCGTTAAGCGTGACCGTGCATCCGGGCGCTTTATCGCTCAATCGGGGGGACTCGTCGGGGCGGGGCGCAAGCTTTGTCATCACCAGACGCATCCCCCGCCCGGCCCGCTTCTCGTACGAGACATCGTCCATCACCTCCTGGATGATGTGGACCCCCAGCCCGCCGGGCTTGATGTCCTCGAGGTCGCGCCCCTTCATATTGCACGGGTCGACCTGCTTGGCCTCGTCCTCGAGCGTGATCACGATCCCACCGATCGAGTCGGGGCTGGGCTTGATCGGGCTCAGCCCGAGCCAGATCGGCTTGTCGAACGCCCGGTCGTAGCCGTGGCGGATGATGTTGGACAGCGCCTCATCGACGGCCAGCGCGATCTTGGAGCAGTCGATGTCGCTGAACCCGATCCGCCTCGCGATGCACCCCACCAGCTCCCGCGCACCGCACAGGTACATGGGGTCGGAGGTCAGTCGCAGTTCGATCTCGGGTCGCTGATCCATAGGGTCGTTTCAGAAGGGGGCTTCAGGGGTCAGCCCTCGGGTTGTTCCATCTCCATCGGCTGTTCGTCGCCCGATCCTTCAGGCGTGGGTTCTGGCTTGCGCTCGGGAGTCTCGATCGGCTCCATGTCCTCGGGGAGGGTGATGCCGCGTGTTTCGAGCCATTCGAGCCAGCGGTTGTACGCCTCAACCCGCTGCCAGTGCGGTGCGGCGTGCTCGTATTCCAGCGTGGTTCCGGTCCTTTTCTCGAGGGAGCGTATCGCGAACATCCGCTCTGCGGGCGCGTGCGATCGGAGCTTCTCGACCAGTTTGACTAACGATTCGTCGTCCTCCAACTCGGATGCCTGGACGATGGCGTCGAGGCGTTTGGATGGTGCCGGTGAGTCAAACCCGACTTTGGGGTCCGGGAGGCACCCGGCGATGAGCATCCCGCAGAGCAGCGATGCTGTCAAGCCCGTTCGGTGGATTCTGGATCCGGTGCCGGCGTGTGCGTAACGCGTCTCCTGCGTCGTGATTGCCCGTCCCCGCGGCATGCAAGAACTGTAGGCGTCTGGGTTTGCACCGTTTGTATTCGGGTTTGCTGACAAGAGGTTGCTCCAGATTCTCGCCTTTTGTGACCCGGTGACTACACTCTCACCCGGGGCTGGACGACATCTCCGGGTTTATCGGACGCAGCCGAGCATCGGCTGCAGCGGCCGCACCCATCCCTGCCCGTGAGAATCAGACATGTCGCAGTCTCCCGCTTCGCATATCGACCATGAGGTTGTCCCGGTTTTGGACTTTGGCTCGCAGACGGCCCAGCTGATCTGCCGGCGGGTCCGTGACGCGGGCGTGTTCTCGGTGCTCGTTTCGCCCAGTATCAGCGCCGAGGAGCTGGCGGCGATGAACCCCAAGGGGATCATCCTGTCGGGCGGGCCGTCGAGCGTGACCGACGAGGGCGCGCCGACGATGGACCCGAAGATCCTGGAGCTGGGGATCCCGATCCTGGGGATCTGCTACGGGATGCAGCTGACGTGCCACCTGCTGGGCGCGACGGTGACCAAGGCCCCCCACCGCGAGTACGGGCGGGCGCAGCTGAGCATCGGCACCATCGATGGCAAGACGGATGATCTGTTTGATGCGGTGCCGCAGCAGACGCAGGTGTGGATGTCGCACGGCGATCAGATCGAGGACCTTGGTGCGGCGCACATGGTGCCGATCGCGTCGACCGATACATGCCCGTACGCGGCGGTGCGGACGGTGGACCCGAAGCACAACTTCGTCGGCGTGCAGTTTCACCCCGAGGTGACGCACACGCCGCATGGTGTGGATCTGTTCCGCAACTTCCTGTACGAGACCTGCTGCTGCGCCGGCACATGGAAGATGAGCGCGTACGCGGAAGAGGAAGCGGCACGCATCAAGGAACTCGTCGGCGATCGGCGGGTGATCTGCGGCCTCTCGGGCGGCGTGGACTCGTCGGTCGTGGCGGCGCTGCTGCACAAGGCGATCGGCGATCAGCTGACCTGTGTGTTCGTGGACAACGGCTTGCTGCGAAAGAAGGAGCGCGAGCTGGTGGAGCACACGTTCAAGGACCACTTCCAGATCGACCTGCGTGTCGTGGATGCATCGAAGGAGTTCCTCGGCGACCTCGAGGGCGTTGACGATCCGCAGGTGAAGCGCAAGCGGATCGGGCATCGGTTTATTGAGGTGTTCAAGGAGGCCGCGGAGACGATCGAGCACGCGGACTTCCTGGCGCAGGGGACGCTGTACCCGGACGTGATCGAGTCGGGTCATGGGCACAGCGGGAACAGCGCGAACATCAAGCTGCACCACAACGTCGGTGGTCTTCCGGAAGAGCTCGGGTTCGAGCTGATCGAGCCGCTGCGGGAGCTGTTCAAGGACGAGGTGCGGCGGCTGGGATCGGTGCTGGGCGTGCCGGACCAGATCGTGTGGCGTCACCCGTTCCCCGGGCCGGGGCTTGCGGTGCGTGTGCTGGGCGAGATCACGGAAGAAAAGCTGGACATCGTGCGCGAGGCGGACGAGATCCTGCTCGAGGAGATCGTGGCCGCGGGTTTGTATCGCAAGACGAGCCAGGTGTTCGCGGTGCTGCTGCCGGTGCAGAGCGTGGGCGTTATGGGCGACGGTCGGACCTACGAGCGTGCGGTGGCGCTGCGGGCGGTGGAGACGCAGGACTTCATGACGGCTGACTGGGCGCGGATCCCGTTCGACGTTCTGGCGCGGATCTCGACGCGGATCATCAATGAGGTGCGTGGTGTGAACCGTGTGGTGTACGACATCTCGAGCAAGCCGCCGGCGACGATTGAGTGGGAGTGAAGAAGGGACTGGCCACTAGCCACTAGCCACTAGGGAAGAGTTTTTGGGGGCGTCTCGCGGTGCGGGGCGTTCTTTGTTTTTGGGGGTGGGTCTTTGTGCCTTCCCTGTCCGCCTCTGGCGGAGCGGGGAAGGTGGGCCCGGCGTAGGCGGGGTCGGATGGGGCCTTGGTGGGTAGCCCACCCAGACGGATCTACGACATGCAGATGACGGAGTCTCCTGCATGTTCCTACAAGACGGAAGGACATGCAGGAGCCGGGGACGGCACGTGGTGTAGCCATTAGCCCAAGTTGAAGAAGCTTTCCCAAGGAGGCCGATACTTGTTTACCACAATACCACGACTCGGTAGAATGGTTTATGCCTCGACAAAAGTAATAGGTGCCTTCTCACCCAGCTATAGCCGAATGATTTCAAATGTCGCGATCAGCACACCGGACGAGAGCTCGAATTCATACTGCTGTCGATTGCTTCGCCGGCTGCGGCGGCATGACGCAAGGGCTGCGCGACGCGGGGTATCGCGTCGTCGGAGGGATAGAACTTGATCCGGATGCAGCCTCTGTCTACCGCCTCAACCATCCTGACACTCATGTCTGGGTTGAAGACATTCGCAATTTGACTGTCCGAACAATGCTCAAGACTCTCGGCTTGCGCAAAGGTGAGCTGGACTTGCTGGGCGGTTGCCCCCCATGTCAGGGCTTCTCCACCTTGCGGACCCTCAACGGTGGTCGTCGCGTCCGCGACAAACAAAATGAATTGATCTTCGAGTTCCAGCGCCTTGTGCTAGGCATGCTTCCCCGCAGGGTCATGATGGAGAATGTTCCTGGGCTGTTCGAGAACCGACGCTTGACAGAGTTCACTCAAGCCCTCGAGGCCGTGGGCTATCACACTGAGGCCCGGGTATTGGATGTAGCTGATTACGGCGTTCCACAGCGGCGCCGGCGAATGGTCTTCCTAGCAGCCATGGACGGGCCAGTACGCTTCGCCACTCCAACAGCCAAGCGGCGAACTGTACGCGACGCCATCGGCGGGCTACCCAAAGCTGGCAGGAGCGGAGACCCCCTTCATGACATTCCTGAGAATCGTCGACCTCAGGTAATGGACCGTATCCGCAGCATACCACAAGATGGCGGCAGCCGCTCGGCCTTGCCTGACCGTCTGGTTCTGGACTGCCACAGAACTTCAAACGGTTTCAAGGATGTCTACGGCCGAATGGCTTGGGATCAGCCAGCGCCGACTATCACCACCGGATGTTTCAACCCCTCCAAGGGACGATATCTCCACCCTATGGAACACAGGGCAATTACTATGCGCGAGGCAGCGCTGTTGCAATCTTTCCCAAAGGGCTATGAATTCCCGGCCGAGTACGGTAAAGTTAAAGTGGCAACCATGATCGGCAATGCGTTGCCACCCATGTTTATTAGCCGACACGCTCGCGCCTTGATTTAGGAAAATTATGCCTGACTCCCCCTTCGAGATGCGGTTTGATCCTGGGACGATCAAACACTTGGGTGTCCGCATGTACGCGACACTTCCGCCTGCGATTGCGGAAATCGTGGCAAACTCTTACGACGCCGACGCCTCAGAGGTAATTGTCACATTGAACGAGGCAAACGGTAAGCCAACGAGCATTGTCGTCTCCGACGACGGGCATGGGTTAACAAAAGATGAGATCAACAACAAGTTCCTAGTGATCGGCAGAAATCGCCGCGAGGATGAAGGGGACAACCCATCCCTCAAATTCGATCGAAAGCCGATTGGGAAGAAAGGTCTAGGCAAGCTTGCATTATTCGGATTGGCTACACGTATTACGATTTGCACTTGCCACAACGGAAAGCAGAATAAATTTGTTCTCGATTGGGACAAACTCAATGCCGCCAGAGGCCAATACAAGCCTGACGCGATCGAAATCGACATCGAAACCGATCAGCCTGACGGTACAGTGGTCAGCCTAGAAGGGCTGAAGCGCAAGTCGCCATTCGATGCGGAAGGACTAGCTGATAGTCTTTCCCGACTGTTCATCGTTGACCCCACATTTCAGTTGATCATTCAAACCTCGAAGGGTGATCGAATCGCGATAGACAACGGCCGCCGATATCGCTCGCTCAATGTGCAGTTCGAATGGGATGTGGCAGACACAATATTCGTGCCGGAAAATTCTGCGTACGCGGGAAAGATCTCAGGCAAGCTCCTAACGGCGAAGACCCCCATCACACCAGCATCCGGACTCCGAGGGGTAACACTGTTCTCTCGCCAGAAACTCGTTAATGCTCCCGAGTTTTTCTCCTCCAGTACCTCGAGCAACTTCTATCAATATCTCACCGGATGGATTAATGTTGATTTCATCGACGACATCGAAGAAGATGTCATTTCCACTAATAGACAGTCTCTCGATTGGGAGCATCCAGAAACAGCCAACCTCAGAAAGTTTCTGTCAGGAATTATTGCACAGACCAATGCGGAATGGCGACGCAAGCGCAAAGAAGAGAAACAAAGAGAGTTAAGCGAGACCACTGGCATCGACACTGACGCGTGGCTTAGCACCATGCCTGACGATGTAAAGAACACTACCAAGTCCATCATCGATTCGCTTGGCGGAGAAGACTCGCTCGAAAAATACACTCCAGTCATCAAGGCACTGCACGAACTAGTCCCAGAGTATCCACTTCTACACTGGCGGCATTTACACGACGGTCTCAAAGAACGAGTGCGCACATACTATGAGCAAGGACAGTTCGGAGAAGCCGCAAGTCAAGCGACTCTAATCTACTGTGACATTATTCGCAACCTAACAGGAAGAACCGATGACGGACGGTCCCTAGTAGATAGCGTATTCACTTATAGGCCAAACTCCACACCTCCACAACTCCCACAGCTTCAGCTTGGCTCACTCCAGACAGAATCTGACTATAATATTCAAGAAGGACAATCACACCTCTCGCGAGGGCTTGTAACAGGATTTCGCAACCCTATCATGCACAGGCCTATGGACAACATGGTACCCACAATTTTTTCTGAGCTCGATTGCCTAAATATACTTAGCTTAGTTTCATATCTTATTACTCGACTTGATAGCGCCACGACAAACTCTACACCATAAGTGCTTCCTCCGCCCCTCCGGGGCGGTGTGTTGTGGGGTGGGCGATGGGGTCCACGGGTGGCGCTTCGCTTTACCCGTGGCTACAGGCCTTCGCCCCGTTGGGGCGGGGGAGGGGTGAGAAGATTCCTCTGCCGTTCGGCCTTCGGCGGATCTCCTCCGTCGGGTGACCTGGGGAGGAAGCGCGGGAGCATATGATGGTTGGGTGACCCCCTCCGTCGCTCCGCCTCTGGCGGATCGACACCTCCCCCGCATGAGCTTTATGCGCCATTCGGCGCTTGTTCGGCACTTGCGCTTTGCGCAGCCCGCGTCCACAATGTGCTCTTACCAGGGAGTACACGATGGAACGCGAGCTTTGGATTGTGATCAGGCGGGGGCTTCGCGCCCTGCCGCGTAGGCGGGTGCGTAACGCAGTATACACCGACGAGCAGGTGCTCGCCGTGCTGCTCTGGGCCGCACTGCACCAGCGGCCCGTGAGCTGGGCGTGCAAACGCTCGAGCTGGCCCGTGCAGGCGTGGAGACGCCAGCTCCCCGACCAGTCCACCATGAGCCGACGCCTGCGTGATCCCGTGATCCCCGGGCTCATGCGCCGCCTCGCCCAGCGCATCCAGAGGGACCTGCCGCCCGGGCGGGTGCTCATGACCGACGGCAAGGCCTTCATGCTCGAAGACCGCACGCACGACCGCGACGCGTCGGTGGGACGCGGCAGCGGCCGCTTCGCCCGGGGCTACAAGCTGCACGCGATCGTGGACGATCAGCACCGGGTGTGCGCCTGGGGCGTGATGCCTTTGAATCACGCCGAGCAGTGCCAGACGCGTGCGCTGCTGGGCGAGCTGCGTGGCGAGCGTCGTGGTGGGCGTCGCCTGCTGCTGGGTGACGCGGGCTACAACTCCAACCGGCTGTTTGCCGCGGCCCGCGGAGCGGGGCTGCGTCTGCTCGCGCCGCGGTGCAAGCCCAGTACGGGGCTTGGCTGGCGGAAGCACGATCGCGATCGCTTGTCGAGCATGCGTCTGATTGAGCAGCGAGGCGGGTGGATGGGGCGGATGCTCTTTGGTCTTCGCACGGGCGTGGAGCGGTACTTCGCGGGCCTGAGCAGCGGGGTGGTGAGCGGCGGGAACCTGCCGCCCTGGGCGCGAAGGCTGCACCGCGTACGCTGCTGGATCGACGCAAAGGTCATCATCAACGCCGCAAGGGTCGTCAGGAATCAGAGCATTCGTGCATAAAGCTCTTGCGGGGAAGGTGTCACGCGTCTTCGCGTGACGGATGGGGTCTTGTTCATCGTGCATTGCTCAGAAGACCCCCTCCGCCTCGCAGACTCGGCACCTCCCCCGCTGGGGCGGGGAAGGAGCGCCGGATTACGGCGATGTGACCAAGACTGAAAGATTGAAGGAAGGAAGCGTCTGCCCTGGGGGTGGGAGCGGACGCTTCCTTCGTTTGGATTCTCTTGCGCTCCTTCCCCGCCCTTGCGGGGAAGGTGGGTCCGCCGCAGGCGGAGTCGGATGGGGTCTTGTTGGTCGTGGGTTGTTCTGAAGACCCCCTCCGCCTCGGAGACTCGGCACCTCCCCCGCTGGGGCGGGGAAGGAGCGCCGGATCAGAGCGTGAACCACCGCCGCCCCGCATCGCGTACAATCCTCCCATGGCCGGCGTGCTTTCCATCCTCCCAGACCCACCGCGGGCACCCGCGCCGATCGGCGTGATCGCCGGGGGCGGGGATCTGCCCATTTTCGTCGCTCGGGGGCTCAAGCGGATGGGCTATCAGGTGCACGGCATCGGTCTCCACGCCCAGTATGAGGACGAGCTGCCCGCTATGTGCGACACGTTCACGGACGTCGGGCTGCTGCGTATGCGGTCGTGGGGCAAGCGTTTACGCAAGCGGGGCGTGCATCACGCCATCATGGTGGGTAAAGTGGATAAGGCCAAGCTCATGCACCAGCGGTGGAAGCTGGTGCGGAACATCCCCGACCTCACCACGGCCGTCGCGTGGTACAAGCACCTGAGGCACGACCGCCGATCGCACGCCGTATTGCGTGTGATCGCCGACGAACTGGACAACAGCGGCGTCTCGCTCATCGACTCGACCTTCCCGATTATGGACCAGCTCTCCGAACCAGGCGTGATGACCTCGACCAAGCCCACCGCGAACCAGCGGGCGGATGTCGAGTTCGTGTGGCCGTTGCTCACCGAACTGCTGCGCCTGGACATCGGGCAGTCGCTCACGGTGCGTGACCGCGACGTGATCAGCGTCGAGGCCGTCGAGGGCACCGACAAGATGATCGTCCGCACAGGCGAGCTGTGCCGGCGGGGCGGCTGGACGCTGGTCAAGGGCGCCCGCGCCCAGCACGACCGGCGATCGGACGTGCCCACGGTGGGCATCCAGACGCTGGAGAACATGCACAAGCACGGCGGCACCTGCCTGGCGATCGCGGCGGGCGATGTGATCATGCTCGACCGGTTCGCGATGCTCGAGCGGGCCGACGAGCTGGGGATCTCGATCGTGGGTGTCCCGGTGTCGCACGCCCCGGTGCCCCCGAGCGATGCGCCCGCGATGACGCCGGCCCACTTCGAGCGGGCCTTCACGCCCAACCAGGCCGAGTCGCCCGAGCCCGCGGCACGCAACAACGATGACTGAGGCGGCGGACAATGCGCAGGGCGAGCCGGATACCGAGCCGACCTTCGTCTCGCGTGGCGGGCTCAAGCTCCATCGCGCCCTCAACGAGCTCCCGTTCGACCCCACCGGCATGCTCTGCGCCGACTTCGGCTGCTCGACGGGCGGGTTCACCGACTGCCTGCTCCAGCACGGCGCGAGCCACGTGCATTCCATCGACACGGCCTACGGCGAGTTCGCCTGGAAGCTGCGCACGGACGATCGCGTGACGGTGCACGAGCGTTCCAACGCGCTGCACCTCGACCCGCCGCAGGAGGTGGTCGATGCGGGCGGGATCGACCTGGGCGTGATCGATCTTGGCTGGACCAGGCAGGACCGCGCCCTGCACGCGGCCGCGAAATGGCTCAAGCCGGGCGGGCACATCATCTCGCTGGTGAAGCCGCACTACGAGGCGGCCAAGGACGACCTGGGCGAGGGCGGCGTGCTGGACCCGGAGCGGGCGGAAGAGATCGCCGAGCGCGTGCGCGACGGGCTGCCCGATCTGGGATACACGGTGCACGGCTGGGTCAAGAGCCCGGTGCTGGGCGGGGCCGTGGGCAAGAAGCGGAAGAAGAAGGGCAAGGGGAACCCGGAGTGGCTGGTGCTGGTGACGAGCGATTGGTCGATCGGGAAGCCGCCGGGGTGAGGGTGGAAGATACGCGCCTCTAGGGTGGGCCGTATGTTTCCCTCATTCTGCGTTGTCCTCACGACCCGTACGGTGACTCGCCCTCGATCTGCGCATCAAGCTCGACGAGGTCCTCCAGCAGCGACTCGTCGGTCCGTGCGAACCAGCGGGGCTTGGCGACCATCATCGGGCCTCGCGTCGTCTGGATCTCCTCGAGCGTGCGATAGCGGGGGAGCTCGGTCGGGAAGCCCGCGTGGTAGGTGAGCCAGGCGGTGCGGAAGAAGTTGGGATACAGCCCGTAGAGCGAATCGACGAGCGCCCGGTTGTTGTACGTCAGCCACTGCGGCCCCAGCGGGCCGATGATCGACTCGGCCAGCGCGATCATGTGGCGACGCGCCAGCCCGCTCACGGGCATGGTGACCGAGAGATGCACGGACTCGATCGTGTGATCGAAGTTGAACGTGGCCTGCGCCACACGCGTGCGTGTCTCGTAGCTCAGCGTCGCGTTGAGCAGTGCCTGCCCCTCGTAGGGCGGGTACCGATCGAGCAGCGAGCGATGGAACCGCTCGTCCATCTCCTCCAGTGTGCACAGGCCGGGCACGTCCTCCTTATTGATCGTTGCATGCACGCGGCAGTGGCGACCGAGGGCCCCGCGGAGGGCGTTGTGGAAGGACGTGAGCGTATTGACCACGGTCCGGGTCTCGCACGGATCGGAGCCGTGCGCGACGAGCATGGAGCGCTTGACATAGGTGAATGACCGCATCGCTCCATCGTACCTTCAGCACAAGGGACACACAGAGAGACCATAAAGGGGGGGAAAGGCCGGAACCCGAGGGGGCGCCTGTCCTTCCCTTCTATCGACATACTTTGGGCGCGGAAACAGCGTCTCTGTGGAGAAAGCGAGGGTGTTTGGATTCCTTGGGGATGGAGGAATCATCTCTCTTCGCTGCCCCCGCGGACCTACCATCCCCCCATGTTCATCGATCGAGCACGCATCATGGTCTTTGCCGGCAAGGGCGGCGACGGGAAGGTCGCCTTCCGACGCGCCAAAGGGCTGCCCAAGGGCGGGCCCAACGGCGGCGACGGCGGGCGGGGCGGTGATGTCATCCTCAGGGTCGACGAGGGGCTCAACACACTCGTCGATTTCCGCGGCATCTATGAGTGGAAGGCCGCCGACGGCGAGGGCGGGGGCAAGAAGCAGTGCACCGGTGCCGACGCCGACGACCTGGTCATCCGCGTCCCCGCGGGCACCGTGGTCTACAACGAGGAGACCGGCGACGAGCTGGCCGACCTCGGGCCTGGCGATTCGATCATCATCGCCAAGGGCGGCAAGGGCGGCTTCGGCAACGAGCATTTCAAGTCTGCCGTCAACCAGACCCCCCGCAAGGCCACCCCCGGCGAAGAGGGCGAGGTCTTCCCACTGCGCCTCGAGCTCAAGGTCATCGCGGAGGTCGGGCTGGTGGGTCTGCCCAACGCGGGCAAGAGCACCTTCCTCAAGTCCGTGACCCGCGCCGACCCCAAGATCGCCGACTACCCGTTCACCACGCTCTCGCCCCAGCTGGGCATCGCGACGGTTGACCAGTCGCGCCGCTTGGTCATCGCGGACATCCCCGGGCTGATCCAGGGCGCCTCGGGCGGGGCCGGGCTTGGCCACGACTTCCTCCGCCACATCGAGCGGACCAAGGTGATCATCCACGTGCTGGACGTCGAGCCCGACAACGCGATGACGCCCGCGGAGAACTACCGGGCCATTCGCGACGAGCTGGCGGGGTATTCGTCCGAGCTGGCCGAGAAGCCCGAGCTGATCGCCCTCAACAAGCTCGACCTGATGACCGACGAGGACCAGCAGGAAGCCATGGACGATCTGCGGACCGCGCTCCAGCTCGACGCCGCCACCGAGATCTATCCGATCAGCGGTGCCACCGGCATCGGCTGCCAGCAACTGCTCGAAGCCGCCTACAAGCTGCTGCACCGCGACCGCGTCGAGTCGGGGTGGTAATTGTCAACCCAGTCTGATTTCTGATGTGCCTCCCCCGTCGGTCGCAGATCCGCCTGAGGCGGGACGGGGGAGGTGTCACGCGCAGCGTGACGGAGGGGTCTTGTGAAGCGCACCTGTCCCAAGACCCCCTCCGACTCCGCCTTCGGCGGACCCACCTCCCCCGCCAGAAGCGGGGGAGGCACAAGAGGGGACGCACACGCAGGAGCGGGAGAGGCACAAGAACTCCGCACGCGATCGACATCCCGCATACACTCAACCCATGTCCGCCCCATACGACATCATCAAGACACAGGACGTCTGCGCTCAGACCGGGCGCCACATCGAGGTCGGCGAGGAGCACATCGCCGCGCTGATCGAGACCCCTGAGGAGGAGGCGCTCGTCCGCGTCACCTACTCCATGCAGGCGTGGGGCAAAGGCCCCAACCTCCCGCCCGATGCGGCGCTCTTCGGCTTCTGGAAGCGCACCCTCCCCGAGAAGGACGAGGCCCCCAAGCAGCTCGTCTCCCCCGACGAGATGCTCGACCTGTTCGAGCAGCTCGCCGAGGCCACCGACCACCGTCAGCTGACCTTCCGCTACCTGCTCGCGCTCATCCTGATGCGTAAGAAGGTCCTGCTCTACGAGCGGGGCACGCCCGCGCACGACGGCACGCCCGGCATGCTCATCCTCCGCCAGCGCGTCAAGGGCGGCGACGGCCCGCTCTTCGAGGTTACCGACCCCGGGCTCGATGACGAGACCATCGCGCAGGCCAGCGAAGAGATCGGGCAGGTCATGAACCTGGACGAGGTGAACGCATGATGCGATCGACAACTGGTCTGCTGCTGATCATCGCCTCGCTTCTGGCCACGCTTGGTTGCTCAAGCACGGGCAAGGTGGACATCAGCAAGCTCCCCGAACCGCCCAGCACCAAGACGCTCGTGGACGATCATAACCAGCGTCTCGAGCATCTCGATACGCTCTGGGCACGCGTCAGCGTCCGCGCCAAGGGGGCCTACGACGACGGCACCACCTACGAAGAGCAGGGCGAAGGGCACCTGCAGATCGTCCGCCCCGACCGCGTCTCGCTCTCCATCGGCAAGCTCGGCGAGACCTACTTCGTCTTCGGCGCGTCCGAATCGCAGTACTGGTCGTTCAACCTCGCCGACGCGGACCGAAAGGTCATGCTTATCGGTTCGATGGATCAGGTGACGCGTGGCAAAGCCGCCGCCCTCGGGCTGCCCGTGCACCCATCCGAGCTCATCCCGCTCTCCGGGCTCTCGCGCATCGAGCTCGCACAGGCCGGCGGCACCCGCTGGCGCGACGACGGCAAGGCGGTGGGCTTCACTACCCCCGCGAGCTGGGGGACCACGGCGACCTGGTTCGACCCGAGCACCGGTCTCGTCGTCCAGACCCAGGCCTTCGACGAGTACGGCGAGCTGATCGCGACCGCCGAGCTCTCACGCTACAAGGACGCTTCGATCCCCGGCGAATCCCCCGTTCAGGTCCCCGGGAAGATCGAGATCACCACCCCCAACGACGACGGCTTCGTCCGCATCGAGACCTCCGGTCCGGAAGCACGCGAGATCCGATCGATGGTCTTCCAGCCCGAACGCCTCCAGCGCGGCTATCGCGTCGACGAGGTGATCGACCTCGACGAACCCATCAACGATTCGCCAGCTCAAGAACAGCCGACGGCTCCCTGATCCAGCATGCACCGAATCTTCCCGATCATCATCGCGATGTTGTTGCTCGCGCCGTTCGCGCAGGCCTCGGATCGAATCCTCGTGGCATCGAACCTCGACGACAGCCCTTCGCGTGCGTGGGGCGTCTACCAAAACAGCGATCGCGAGAACTTGCTTGTCTACTTCGCGCCGCGTGACGCCGATCTCGATGCATCAGGCGGCGCATCCACGCTCGGGCAGATCCAGGCCGTGCGTATGCTGGGCAGCCGACTGCCCATCGCGATCGGCGCCCTCGGCGATCGCGGCTACGTCGTGTTCCCGCCCGTGCGATCCGACGGCAAACGCCTCATGCGGGTCTACAACCTCCGCGCGATCCCCAGCACGGTGGGGGGGCTGTGGATGCTAGAGCCGACGGAGCGATTCGATGTCGAGGCTCCCATCATCAGCGACGCGACGCTCATCGGGTTTCAGGCCACCACCGAGTCGGTCTGGGCGCTGCTCAGGAGCGAGCAGGGCGTCGAGCTGCGCCGGCTGGCCCCGCAGGGCTGGGTGGATGTCCCGGTCCCCGAAACCATCAGCACCCGACGCCTCGAACTGCACGCGATCGGTTCCAGCCCGGTGCTGGTCGATCGCAGCGGGCTTGAGTTCATCGGCTACCGTCTCGACCCTGAGAGCATGCTGTGGACCACGATTCCCTACCGCCTGCCGATCGCCAGAGAAACGCAGCTGATCTCGGGGCGCAACGCGCTGCTGGTGCTCGATGAGGATGACGAGGGTGCCACCCGCCTGCGACTCTGGTCCAACGACGGGATATTTGTCCTTGCGAGCGACGCCGAACTCCCCGGTGACGCTTCGTTCGCCGTGCTGCCCTCGAGTTCCACGCTGCTCGGTCTCAGAGAAAACATTGGCGAGCAGGACGCCGACCCGATCGAGATCATCGAGATTAACTCTCGCGACGCGTCCGTGCGATATAGCGGGGCGCCATCCGTGACGCCGCCGGTCAGCGCGGAGGAGTTCCGCTTCCTCGTCGTCATGATGATGCTCGTGATGTCCGGCGTGCTTGTCGTGGTCATCCTGCCGGACCGGTCAGATTCCATGCACCTTCCCGAGGGCGTCGTGCTCGCAGACCCGGGGAGACGGCTGATCGCGACCATGCTCGACGCGGTCATTGTGGCGTCCGCGGTCGGTGCGGTGGTGGGCGTGTCCGCAGCGGACATCCTGACCCTCGCGGTGATCGTCCAGCCCGACAACTCGTGGTCCGTCTTCCCGCTCACCATCATCTCTGGGATCATCTACTCCACGCTGACGGAGTTCCTGCTCGCAGGCACCCCCGGCAAGCTGCTCGCCAGGGTCCGGGTCGTCTCGGCCGAGCCGGGGCTTCCGCACCGCCCGAGGCTGTGGTCCATCCTGGTCCGCAACGTCATTAAATGGGTCCTGCCCCCAGTTGCGGCCCTGGCGCTGATCGATCCCGAAGCCATGCACCGCGGCGACCGCGTCTCCAGGTCCCTCGTCGTCATGCCCCGCCCGGCGTCCGATCCCGAGTCACGCTGAAGTCCCCCCGCTCGTATGTCCGATACTGGTTATCAGCCGAGAACACGGCGTCGGTGCGCGTGCGCCGATCGGTCTGAAGCCAACCGGGATGACGATGAGCGAAGATCTGGACAACCTGAACGAGAGCGGGCTCCCCGAAGATGCCCCTGTCGAGGTCGAGTCCGACATGTCGGGTGAACTGGATGACGCGCAGGATTCGGACCCGGTCGCGCTGCTCCGGGGTAACTGGCGCGACGCTTGGCAGATCCCGACGATGCTTGTCGCTGGCGGGCTGCTGATGCTGGGCGTGGCGTATGGGCTCTCGACGAAGCCCGAGCCGGATATGGCCCCGCTGCTCACCACGGCGAACCGCCTGATCGAGAGCGAGCAGTACCAGGAAGCGATCGAGCTGCTCAACACCGAGGTCTACCCCTGGGTCTCACAGGCGGACACGCCCGTCGAAGCACGGGCGGCATACCACCTCGCCAAGGCGCGTTCTATCTATTACGGGCAGCGCAAGCTCCGCATTCAGGACGAGCGAAACGACATCGCCGTCATCCGCGAGTATGAGGAGGCCCAGCGTGTGGGTGGCGTGCTCGAGCCACGCGACATGGCGGCGCTCGCCAACACGCACATCTCGCGTGAGCAGTACAAGATCGCGATGCAGTACGCCCGCGACATCCCAGAGTCCAAACGCTACCTCCGCGACGCGGTCTTCCAGCGGGCCATCGAAACCCTGCTCGATCGCCCGAGGCCGATGGTCGAGCCCGCGATGGAGCTCGTCGCGGAGTTCCTGCTGGACCCCAACCTCCCCATCGAGCAGCGCATCTGGGCGATGGAAACCCAGGGGCGGGTGCAGCTCGATCAGGGACACGCGGATCTGGTCATCACGCGAATGCTCCGCGAGCTGCCCCGTCTGGAGAACGCCAACGCGTTCGACCGGTCCCGCCTCCGCCTGATCCTCGCGCAGGCGTACGTCGCGCAAGGGGCAGTCGAGCAGGCCGACGAGCAGGTCCGCATCGCCAAGGACCTCGCTGCCGCGGGTGACCCGCACTATCCCAAGGTCCTCCTGATGAAGGCCATGGTCGAGGACGAGCGGGGCCACACCGCCGAGGCCCGGAACCTCTACGACGAAATCGTTCAGAACCACGCCAACTCCGACGCGCTTCCCCTGGCGCTGCTCGGTGTGGGCGAAACAGAAGCCGTGCTCGGCGAACCCGTGCTCTCGCTCGAGGCGTACGCGCGCCTCGTGCGTGACTACGACACCTACGAGATCGAGTCCTACCCGTCACGCGATCAGGTGCTCGACTCGCTCCTCGCCCGATCCGGCGAGGCGCTCTCGCTGGGCGAGCCGTTCGATGCCGCCGAATATGCGCGTCTCGGGGCGATGCTCTTTGACGAGCAGCAGACCCCGAGCGAGGTCTTCCTCGCGCTGGCCCGGGCCCACGAGGGGGCAGCGGAAGCGTTGCTCGGGAAGCCCATCGACGATGCCCGCACGCTCCTTGGGCTTGATCCCTCTGCCCGCGCGGAGGTGCAGCGCCACATGATCATCGCCGCGTCGAACTACAGCCTTCACGCGGAGCGGCACGTGGTCACCAACCTCCCCGTGTTCGCGGATTCCCTCTGGCGATCCGCGGACCTGTTCGACCGGGCTGGCGACCAGCCCGAGGCGATCAGCGCGTTCCAGAACTACGCCGAATCCATGCCCTCCGATCCCAGGCACGCCGAGGCGCTCTTCCGTTTGGCAGAGGCGCTGCGTGCCATGGGCGACTTCTCTGCGGCCGCGGACGTCTACAAGGGGCTCATCGAAGCGAAGGAAGAGGGCGGGGGCACCGATATCGGCGCACTCGCCGATGCGAGCCGCGTCCCGCTCGCTCAGGCGTACCTCTATGACGAAGACCCAGAGAACGATGCGCAGGCGGAAACGCTGCTCGCGAGCGCGATCGACGGCTCCATGGGCTCGACCGATACCCAGCTCTTCCGCGATGCGCTCCTCGAACTCGCCGGGCTCTACGACCGGACCGATCGCCCCGAGCGGGCCATCGAGCGGTATGAGGAGTTCCGCAGCAGGTACGAGGACGATCCGGAGACGGCGGCCGTCGTTTTTCGCTTGGCCGATGCGCACCGCCGCCTCGCGGATTCGATCGAGCAATCGCTCCAGAACCCGATGCCGGCTGCGGAGCGCAACCGCAGGACCCTGGAGCTGAACCAGCACCGCCGCGATGCGATCACCCGATACTCAGATGCGATCGAGCGGCTCGACCGCAAGCCGCCCTCCGCCTTGGGTATATTTGAGACCATCGCGCTGCGGAACGCCCATTTCTACCTCGGGGATTGCGCTTTCGATCTGGGCGAGTACAACCGGGCCATCAACTTCTACGACCTGGCCCGCGACCGCTACGGGGAAGACCCCGCGTCGCTGGTTGCGATGGTCCAGATCGTGAACGCCTACATCCAGACCGGTCAGATCGGGCGTGCCCGGACCGCGAACGAGCGTGCGAAACGCTTCTACGCGATGATGCCCGACGAGGTCTGGGACGATCCCACCCTGCCCATGGATCGGGCGGATTGGGAGGACTGGCTCGCCTCGAGCACCGAGCTGCTGGCAACCGCGAACCCCTGAGCGTGTTTTTTGCGCTCAGTGTGGAGAAATCCGCGCCACAGGCCGATAACTCACTCAACGCCGGGACGGGGAACGGAGTCCCCCGGGCGTTTCTGACAGTGAGGGTCACGGATGGCCGCGCCGGAATCGCACAATCGCACACAAGGTGAGCTCGCCCTGCTTGAGTCGCGTCTGGACGCGTTGCTCGAGGAGACGGGGACACTCGTTGAGCAGCTCGAAGCCGTTGGCGCCGAGCAGCGTCACGCCGTTGAGTCCGGTCAGGTCCAGCAGATCGTCGAGGTTGTTGCGAAGCGAGACCCGCTGGTCCAGTCGATCATCCGCGTCGGTGAAGAACTCGGTGCGTTCATCGAAGACCCCGAGACCAAGGCTGCGATCAATCCGCGCGTCCTCAACGCTGCTCTGCTCCGCATCGCGGGCTATGAGCACACCATGAAGCGTCTGCGTGAGCAGGACGCGCAGGACCAGCAGGTCATGGAGCAGACCCGTGACAAGCTCGCCTCACAGCTGAGCGGCATGGGGTCGGGGCAGCACGCCCTGCGTGCATACTCAACGCGTCCCAAGTCGCCGAACCCGACAATGCAGGACAAGCGGGGGTAAGCATGAGCGAGCGGATGATGCAACTCGCGCCGGAGCTCGCCGATCAGAGCGGGGGTTCTCTCTCGCCGACGGATCTCGCGGAGCTGATGTCCGCGTTCACCGAGGTGACCACAAAGCTCGAGCACACCCACGCGCAGCTCCGCGGCGAGGTCGCCCGGCTCAACGCGGAGCTCAGGGATGCCAACGAGGCGCTCCAGCGGTCCCGCCGCCTGGCGGCGCTCGGCGAGATGGCAGCGGGCATCTCACACGAGATCCGCAACCCGCTGGGCTCGATCAAGCTCTACGCCAGCATGCTCGAAGAGGACCTCGCAGAACGCCCGGAGCAGCAGCAGATCGTCGGGAAGATCGGCCGCGCGGTCAGGGGGCTCGACGAGATCGTGGGCGATGTGCTGAGCTTTGCCCGTGAAACCAACGCCCGGTTCGCCCCCTGCGAGACCCGCCCGATGATCGAGCAGGCCCTGGACGCGTGCTGTGCCGAGATCGTCGGCGCGGTCCGCATCGAGGAGCCCGACGGCTCGATCGAGCTGGAATGCGATAGCTCGCTGATCCAGCAGGCACTCGTCAATATCCTTCGCAACGCCGGCGAGGCGAACCGCGTCGCCGCTGGCGATGAGATCGTGATCTCATGCGGGCACGCCACCATCGAGCGCGATGAGCGTGACGAGCCCGCGGTTTCGATCACGGTATCCGATCGCGGCGACGGCATACCTGAGCGGGTCATCGAACGCATGTTCAACCCGTTCTTCACCACGCGTGAGGCGGGGACGGGGCTCGGGCTTGCGATTGTGCACAGGATCGTGGATGCGCACCGGGGCGATGTCGAGGTCGGGAACCACGCCCACGCCCCCGGGGCCTGGGTGCAGATCCGCATACCAGTGTCCCAGCCCCTTGTCGTGGTGCAGGCCGCTGGTAATCAAAGAGCAGATATCCGGGAGTACGCGCCCAACGCCGGCGCTTCTCCGAGCGTGATGATGAGGTGAGATAATGACCCGTACCGTTCTCGTCGTTGATGACAAAGAGATGATGCGTGACTCCGTTGGCTCCACACTGACCCGTGCGGGCTTCAGTGTTCGGACGGCAAACGACGCACGCAGCGCACTCACCGAGATCGCGTCCCGCAGGCCGGACTGCGTCGTGACCGATCAGAACATGCCCGGGATGAGCGGCATCGAGCTCGCCGCGCAGATCAACGGGCACGATGACGAGCTCCCCGTGATCCTGATGACGGCCTACGGCTCGATCGAGATCGCGGTCCAGGCGATGAAGAACGGCGCGTACGACTTTATCACCAAGCCCTTCGAGGGCGATGAGCTCATCATCTCTGTGAAACGAGCCATCCAGCACGCGGCCATCGTCAAGGAGAACGCGATCCTCAGGGCGGGCGCAGAAAGCGGAGAGCAGCGATCGGGGCTCGACCGGCTCGTCGGAGAGTCCGACGCGATGCGGAAGGTCCGCGAACAGGTGCGTGCGGTGGCCTCGAGCCACGGCACCGTGCTGGTCACGGGCGAGAGCGGTGTGGGCAAGGAGGTTGTTGCGCGAGCCGTGCACGATCTGAGCCCGCGTGCGACCAGCCCGTTTCTTGCGGTCAACTGCGCTGCGCTCAATGAGAGTCTTCTCGAATCCGAGCTCTTCGGGCACGAGAAGGGCGCGTTCACCGGTGCCGACAAGCTCCGCAAGGGACGCTTCGAGCTGGCGAACGACGGAACCCTGCTGCTCGACGAGGTCAGCGAGGTATCCCCGCAGATCCAGGCCAAGCTCCTTCGAGTGCTGCAGGAGCGAGCGTTCGAGCGAGTTGGCTCGAGCACCACGATCGGGGTGGATGTGCGCATCGTCGCGACGAGTAACCGGGACCTCCCGCATGCCGCGTCCATGGGTGAGTTCCGCCAGGACCTCTTCTACCGCCTGAACGTGCTCCCGGTGAACATTCCTCCGTTGCGCGATCGTGCCGGAGATGTCGCGGTGCTCTCGCAGCACTTCGTCGATCAGATCGCCAAGCGTGACGGTCGCCGCGCGATGGCCTTCGATGATGATGCACGCCGTCTGATGGATGCCTACACCTGGCCGGGCAACGTGCGCGAGCTGCAGAATATCTGTGAGCGTGCCGTGGTGCTCAGCGATCCCAAGTCGCCAACGATCCCCGCTTCACTCGTGGAGCCGTGGCTGATGGCCTCGCGTCCGACCCCGAAGGCGACACCGCTGCGTGCCACGAGCATGAACGGGACACACGCGAGCACGATCACCGAACCAAAGCCCATGCAGGCGTCGATGATGGTGCATGCCGAAGAGGCTCCGCAGCCCCAGGCCGCCCCGCGTGGGCTTCCGGGTGATCGAACGCTGGCCGATCTTGAGCGAGAGACCATCGTGGCCACCCTGCAGCGGTTCAACGGCCACCGCCAGAAGACCGCCAAGGCGCTCGGGATCGGTGTGCGAACACTCGGGCTCAAGCTCAAGAAATGGAAGGAAGAGAGTCTCGTCTCACAGAGTCTCTAAAGAAAAGGATCCGGCACGCCGGTTGCGTGCATAACGGACGGAGCATCCGATGATCAGCGACCTATCAACAGCCGGCGCACTGCCCGCACTCGAGAAGATGTTCCTCTTCTCGGGGCAGCGTCAGCGTTTGATCTCGCAGAACATCGCGAACATCGACACGCCCAACTATCAGGGCGTGGATGCGGACCCCCGTGCTTTTCAGCGGGCACTGAGCGACGCGATCGAGCGTCGCAGAGACACCAACGGTGGCGTTTCGGGAGAGCTGGATCTCTCCGGGGCGAACGAGGTCCGGATGGTGGGGGGGCGTATGGAGCTCAACCCAACAACCCCGATCGGGGGGGTGCTTTTTCAGGATCGCAACCAGCGTGATCTGGAGCAGCTCCTGCAGGACATGGTGGAAAACGCCACGATGTTCCGGGTCGCGGGCGATCTGATGCGGAAGAACCAGTCCATGATCCGCGGCGCGATCGCTCAGCGTGTGATCTGAAAGAGGTAACCATGTACGGCTCACTCGATATCTCAACCTCCGGCATGATCGCTCAGCGGACCCGCATGCAGGTCATCGCCGCGAACATCGCGAACATGAACACCCTTGAGAACTCGAGGGGGGAGTACGACCCCTATCTGCGACGGGCCGCGATGCTCGAGCCCGCGGGCAACCCGGAGAACCCTCAGGGTGTGCGTGTCGCGGATATCGATAT
Organism: Phycisphaerales bacterium UBA1924; assembly: GCA_964229845.1. Classification (GTDB taxonomy): domain Bacteria; phylum Planctomycetota; class Phycisphaerae; order Phycisphaerales; family UBA1924; genus UBA1924. The sequence continues at coordinate 124,367 of CAXREY010000023.1, read as the reverse complement.
CCAGGAGGGCGCGTTGCGGGCCAAGAAGATGCCCGGGCACAAGTTCGCCGACGAGAACGGGTACGTGATGGTCCCTGATATCGATTCGACCTCGGAATGGGTGAACGGCCTGCAGGCCTCCCGTGCCTACGAGGCGAATGTCGCGGCGGCGGAGACTATGAAGACCATGGTGGCACAGGCATTGCGACTGCTTGCCTGATACACTGTACTGCAGGCACGAAGATAGACCATGAGCGATCCACTCGGACTCATCCAGAACACCGGCGGCACACCGCAGCTGCCCAGTCAGGCCCTTCGCCAGAAGCAGGGTGGTGGGAACGGTCCGGACTTCAAGAACATGCTCATGAAGAATCTCAACGAGGTCAACTCGCTCCAGAAGGACGCTTCGGACGCGGCGCAGGACCTTGTGACGGGCAAGCGGAACGATCTCGAGGGCGTCGTCGCCGCCACGGAGAAGGCGGAAACCGCGTTCAAGATGCTCCAGGCCATGCGGAATCAGGTCATGGAAGCCTACGACGAGATCAAGCAGATGCGTGTCTGATGCCGCGTGCGGCTCACCCTTGTGCGCAAGACATGCTCCCCGGAAAAAATGATGCAGGAAGTCCGCCTGGGTTATCAAGCCGCGCGCGCGCTTCGGCCGATGATGCCGATCAATGGCGCGTATCTCGCGCTCATGGGGAGCAAGGATTGCGCCCCGCGTGGCAGGAGGCCGAGCAGGAATGGATCAGATCCGACAGGTCATTGCGCAGATTCAGTCGCAGTTCGCGAAGATGGGAGCGTCGCAGAAGCTCCTGCTCGCGTCATTGGCCGTGATCGCGACCATGACCCTCTTCCTCGTTTCGCAGTACGCCGCCAAGCCGGCGATGGTCGATCTCGTTCCCGCGAGCGGTGAGGTTGACACGGTCAGCGCCCTGCAGAGTGCCGGGTACCGGGCCGAGGTCGTCGATGGGCGGGTCGTCGTGCCAGAAGGGCAGCAGCGGGCAGCGGTCGCGTACCTCGCCCAGAGCGGGCAGCTCCCAGACGACACCACGCTCCTGTTCTCCAACCTGATCGGCAGCCAGGACTGGAAGGCGTCGAGCGCCCAGCACCGCCAGCAGTTCTTCATCGCGCTGCAGAACGAACTCGCGGCGCAGATCACCTACTTCCGCAATGTCTCCAAGGCGAGCGTCATCCTCGATGTTCCCCAGACAACCGGGCTCGGGCGTGCCGCCCGCCCCGCAACGGCCTCGGTGACGGTCTTCACGTCCGGGACGGGTGGCTTGTCGCAGGATATGGTCGACGCCGTGGCCCAGATGGTCTCCGGGGCGGTCTCCGGGCTCGACCCCAGCGGCGTCAAGGTCATCGACGGCTCGACCGGGCGGGCGCGGACCACCAGCGACGACAGCGCGACGTCATCCGGGCGCTACCTCGAGTACGCCGCACAAGTCGAGAAGCACACGCGTGGCAAGATCGAGGAGCTCTTCGGGCACATCCCCAACGTCATCGTCTCCGTCACGGCGCACGTGGACATCACCAGCGTGCAGTCTACCGAAAACCTGTACACGCCCAAGGACGAGGGGACGGTTTCGCTGCTTCAGAGCGAGACGAAGACGGGCTCGACCTCGCGTCAGGCGAACAGGGGTGCTGAGTCGGGGGTCCGCTCGAATCAGGCGGTCGCCATCAACGCGGGCAATACCAACACCGGCTCAAGCTCCGAGCAGGACTCGACAGATACCGAGTTCACCAACGCGATCGGGAACAAGTCGAAGACCGTCGTCGATCCTCGCGGCATGCCCACGCACCTGAGCGCCTCGGTGATCATCCCGCAGGAGTACATCGTCAAGATCATCGAGCAGAGCCGGCCCGCGGCCGAGGGTGAGGAGCCCACGCCGGTGACTCCGGATGAAGCCCGGGCGTTCTTTGATCAGTCGAAGGTTGCGTTCGAAGAGCTCGTCCGCCCGCACCTCGTGAGCATGGGGGGCGATGGATTGGTCTCGCAGGGTGAGCTGTCGCTGCAGATGGCGCCGATGGGCGGGCTCATGGTCAGCTCTGGGAACGCTGCGAGTGCAGGCATGCTCGGGTCGCTCACGAGCCCCGGCGGCATGCTCGCCAACGGCGGGCGCCTCGTTGAAACGGTACTGGTCGGGGTTCTCGCGGTCGTGGCGCTCGGCATGATGCTCATGATGGTGAAGCGTTCGAGCAAGAAGATCGAGCTGCCCAGCGCCGAGCAGCTTGTGGGCGTCACGCCCGAGCTCGAATCCGGCGACGACCTGGTCGGCGAGGCGGGCGAGGGTGAGCACGTCATGACCGGCATCGAGGTCGACGACGAGCTCGTCGAGATCCAGCAGCTGCGTCAGCAGGTTTCCGAACTCGTCAACAAGGACCCAGAATCCGCGGCAGCGCTCGTCGAGCGTTGGGCGGAGCAGGGCATGGATCGCTGATTCAGGAGTGAGGCGCCGGTGGCACGCAGACCCAACGAACCATTCCCTGAGGACCTCTCCGAGATCAGCGGCGTAGACAAGGCCGCGATCCTGCTCCTGGCCATCGGTCCAGATGCCGCCTCAGGTCTGCTCAAGCACCTCCCTCAGGAGCGTGTCGAGGAAGTGACGCGCTCGCTCGCGAGTCTCGGGCGGGTTCCTGACCGTGTCCAGAACGAGGTCGTCGAAGAGTTCTACAGCATCTCGATCGCTTCGCAGTACGCCAACGAGGGTTCGCTCGCGTACGCCAAAATGGTGCTTCAGAACTCGCTGGACCCAACGATCGCCCAGCGGATGCTCTCGCAGATCCAGACGCAGGTGCAGAAGACGCCGTTCAGCTTCCTCCAGCGGGCCGAGAGCGACAACCTCCTGACCTTCATCCAGGACGAGCACCCGCAGACGATCGCGCTGATCCTGTGCCACCTCTCGCACCACAAGGCATCCGAGATCCTCGGCGGGCTTGCGATGGAGAAGCAGCTCGAGGTGATCAAGCGTATCGCCAACATGGAGCAGACGAACCCGGAGGTGATCCGGGAGGTCGAGCGCGGTCTCGAGTCACGACTGAGCAACATGCTCATGCAGAGCATGGAGAAGGCGGGTGGCGTTCCGACGGTCTCCGAGATCCTCAACCTCACCGACCGGGCGACCGAGAAGACGATCATGGAGGGTCTCGAGGCCGACGACCCGGACCTGGTCGAAGAGATCCGTCGCCTCATGTTCGTCTTCGAGGACATCAAGCTCGTCAACGACAAGGGCATCCAGGCGGTGCTCAAGGAGGTCGAGAACGACGAGCTCTCGCTGGCCCTCAAGACCGCGAGCGAGCAGCTCAAGGAGAAGATCTTCTCCAACATGTCGGAGCGTGCGGCGGCGATGGTCAGGGAAGACATGGAGTTCATGGGCCCGGTCCGCGTGTCCGATGTGGAATCGACGCAGCAGCGGATCGTGGACATCGTCAGGCGTCTGGAAGAATCTGGCGATCTGATGATCGAGGGCCGCGGCGGCGATTCGGAAATGATTGTTTAACCGGCCGCAGGGCATCACGCACCGGGGAGATTTGTTATGGGCATGATCAAACGCGCCGATCTCGAACGATTCACGCGCGATGCGTATGTCATGGACCTGGGGGATCTCGAAAAACGAGGCAAGCTGCTCATCGAATCCGCGAACAAGAAGGCATTCGAGATCGTCCGCGATGCCAAGCAGGAGCGGGAACGGCTGATCGGTTCCGCCAGCGAGGAGGGGCAGGCAGAGGGGCGTGACGCCGGCTACCAGGAAGGGTTCGAGCAGGGGCGTCAGGAAGGGATCGAGCAGGCGAGGCAGGAGCACGCCGAGGTCCTCCAGCAGCTGATGACCATGTGGGGCGATCAGCTGGGTGCCTTCGAGCAGCAACGGGACGAGATGCTCGAGTCGTCGCGTGTTCAGGCCGTCGAGCTCGCCGCAGCGATCGCGTCGCGTGTGGTGCGACGCACCATCGAGCTGGACCCAAGCATCGTGACCGGTGAGATCGAATCCGTTCTCTCCGCCGTGACCGAGCCCTCGCGTTTGGTCATCGCCGTCCACCCCGACGACGCCGAACTCGCCAGGCAGGAACTCCCGTCGATGATCGAACGCTTCGCGAACTGCGAGCACGCCCAGATCACGACCGACCCCTCGCTCCCGCGGGGATCGTGCGTCGCCCAGACCCCAGGCGGTGGGCGCCTCGATGCGTCGGTCAGCACCCAGCTCAATCGGATCATCGATGCGCTGCTCCCCAAAGGTCAGAAGCGTGGCCAGATCCTCGAGCTCCCGATGGATGAGGTAAACGATGATGATTCGTCCACCCAGCAGGAAGACGCCGCTTGAGTATCTTCTCGTCTGAGCTCAGCACCCTCGATCAGCTCGAGACCCGCGGGATCTCCGGGCGGGTGGCGAGCGTGCGCGGGCTGACGCTCCTGGCGACAGACCTCCCCGTTCCGATCGGGTCGCTCGTGCAGATCGATGCGCCCGTGCCCGGTGGCGCCGTCACCGGCGAAGTGGTCGGTTTCGAGGGTCGGCACACCATCATCATGCTGCTCGCGGACACGACCGGGATCATCCCGGGGGCGGTCGTCCGCCTCGATCAGGTGTTTCAGGCCGCTCCGATCTCGCATCGCATGCTCGGGCGCGTCGTGAACGGCCTCGGTCAGCCGATCGATGATCTCGGGCCAATCGGCGAGTGCGTGAACTGCGCGATCAACCCGGTGCCCATCGGCCCGATGCGGCGCAAGCGGATCGATGAGGCGTTGCGGACCGGGGTCCGCGCGATCGATCTCATGACACCCATGGGGCGCGGGCAACGGATGGGCATCTTCGCCGGCCCCGGCGTCGGCAAATCCACGCTGCTGGGCCAGATCGCCCGGAATACGGAGGCGGACGTCAACGTCATCGCGTTGATCGGCGAGCGGGGACGTGAGGTGCTGGATTTCATCCATCACGCCCTCGGTCCCGAGGGGCTTTCACGCTCGCTTGTGGTTGTCGCGACCAGCGACGAGTCGCCGCTGCTGCGGGTCCGAGCCGCGAAGCTGGCGACAACCGCGGCCGAGTACTTCCGTGACCGCGGCCTGGACGTGATGCTCATGATGGATTCGGTGACACGCTTCGCGCACGCTCAGCGTCAGGTGGGGCTGAGTGTGGGCGAGCCGCCCGCGACCAAGGGCTACACACCATCGGTGTTCTCGATGCTCGCGACGCTCCTCGAGCGCGCGGGGCGGGTCAACCTGGGGCAGGGGAGGACCGGTTCCATCACCGGGCTGTACACGATCCTCGTCGAGGGCGACGATATGAGCGAGCCGATCGCCGACGCGGCCAGGGGCATCCTCGACGGTCACATCGTCCTGGCGCGCTCGCTTGCGCACAAGGGACACTTCCCCGCGATCGATGTGCTCGATTCGGTATCGCGTGTCACGAGCGACGTGTCCGACAACGCCCAGCTCGCGGCCCGCATGCAGCTGACCAAGCTCATCGCCGAGTACCGGGAGATCGAGGACCTGCTCCAGATCGGGGCCTACGCGCCCGGCTCCAGCCCCGTTGCGGACACCGCGATCGACCTCATGGATCCGATCAATGAGCTGCTCGAGCAGGGAACAAGTGAGCAGGGCAACTTCGACCAGGCCAAGGGGCTCATGGTGAAGCTGGCGCTCCAGGCCGGGGAGATGATCCAGCCGCGCAAGGTGCTCGCGGGAGCTCAGCAGCAGTCACAGCAGACCGCGCGTCGTTGACACCTGTTCAGGGGAGTAGTCACGCAGCATGCCACGATTCGTCTTCAAACTCCAGCCAGTCCTCGATCAGCGCGCCCGCGAAGAGCGCGACCAGATGCTCGTGGTTTCCGAGCTCGAGCGGGAGCGTTTGGCATTGGAATCGCGTATCCGAGGGTGCCAGCAGATGATGAGCGATGAGCGTCGCGAGCTCTCAGAGGCACTCGGTGTCGGCAGACGGGTTGATTTGCAGGCCGTCAAAATGCAGGCGGGCGCATCGCTCAGGCACAACTTCGATGCCCAGCGAGCGGTCCTGGAACTCGCGGGGATCTTCAAGAAGCTCGAATCGGCCAGGGCGGAGCTCGCCCGGTGCTCTGCGAAAAGGAAAGCCGTTGAAATGCTCCGAGACCAGCAACGCAAGGCGTTTGAGAAGGAGCTCGATCGGCGGGAGACACACGAACTCGACGAGATCAGCGTCATGCGTCACGCGCGCGGTAGAGGAAATGTCGCATGAAGAACATGAAGAGAGCCATCCTGTTCCTCCTGGTCCTGAACCTGATCGCCATGCTCGCAGGCATCGGGTGGCTGTTCAGCTCGGGCCGTGTGAACAAAGACCGCGTGCTGGAGCTGACGCAGCTCTTTGACGAGCCGGTCGCGATTGAGCAGGCGCGACTGATCGCTGAGGAGAAGGCGGCCGCCGAGGCGGAGGCCGCCAAGCCCAAGCCGCTCCCCGATCTGGCGCTCAACAGCGATGAACGCAACCTGGTCCGTGTCGAACTCACACAGGTGGATATGGCCCGCCTGGAGCGCATGAAGCGGGAGGTCGAGGATCTGCAGGCCATCCTGCGCCAGGAACGCGCAGGGCTGGCAGAGGATCGCGACCAGCTGGAACTGGAAAAAGCCGAGTTTGCTGCCATGCGGGCCCGCCTGATGGAACTCGAGGGCGGCAAGCAGTTTAAGAAAGCCCTCGCAACACTCGTGACCATGGATCCCCCGGACGCGATGACCGTGCTGTCCAGGCTGCTCGGTCGAGACAACGAACTCCTCGATCCGCGTGAAGGCAAGTACGAGGAGGTGGTCTCGTACCTCAGCGCCATGGACGAACGCGCTCGGACCGCGATCCTCACGGAGTTCCTCAACGCGGGCGAGGAACAGTTGGCAGCAGATTTGCTCGAATCCGTTCGGCTGCGTGGTCTTGAAACCACGACCGCCGACGGAACAACACCATGAGCACACTCAGCAGCACGCTTTTCTCAACATCTGATCCGACCGCGCAGAAACCGAGTGCGTCGATTCTGCGCCAGGGCAGCGCAGCCGGTGCGCCGGGCTTCGCGCAGGTTATGCAGGCATTCGATCAGGATGAATCATCGACGCTGGCCGACACGCTTGAGGATCGGAGCGAACCCGCCGTGACCGAGGAGGTCCAGGGGGCCCCCGACGACACGGAGCCAGAGGATACGGCGGGCACATCGAGCAGTGATGATGAGTCCGGCTCGCAGGGCGAGGCGAAGTCGGAAGCACAGCCAAAGGCAGCAGGCGGCGACGATGCGCAGGCGTCTGAACAGGCGGGGGTCACGCCGGGCACGACTCAGGCCGAGGGGCAGGCGAAGACCGCATCGATCCAGAACGAGTCGGGGCTGGATCCGCTTCAGAACAAGAGCGATCAGGCCAAGCTGAGCATCCGTGGGTACGTGAAGGCGATCCGCGCGGATGCGTCTCCAGATTCAACCACTGTCGCGGTGCAGACCCGCCTAGGTGAATCGCAGGACGGAGCTGGCGTACAGAACCAGGGCCAGCGCCCACAGAGATCACCCGATCAGGTCCAGCCAGGTGTGACCAACAGGGAACACGCACAGGCGGACTCAGCACGCAACCCTGGCGACGCGCTCAGCGACACGCCGCCTGAGTCGGGCAAGGCGGGCGGGGAATCCAAGCGGACCCCGAGCGTGCCCGGTGCGCACCTCCAGCCGGCGAAGGACGCCCCGACGGAGCAGGCGCGGGTCGATGTGCAGCAGAGCCGCTCAGCCCGTGCTGAGGTTGCCTCCATGACTCAGCCGCTCAGGCAGGGCACAGAGGCGATCCGCAATGAGGCCCACACAGTCATCTCGCGCAACGACCTCAATGCGCGGGTCGAGGGGGCGCTGACCAACCGCGCGATCAGCGGGACTGAAGCCGGGGCAAACCAGAACGGGGTCGAAACCGCGACATCGCGAGCCGGCCAAGCGCCCCGCCCCATGGGTGACGGTCAGCAGGCGATGCAGTCCAAGGTTGTTGCGCAGGTCCAGCGCGGGCTTGCATCGCTCATGCGTTCGGCGAGTGGCGAGATGACCCTGCGGCTCACACCCGAGCGATTGGGAGAGCTCAAGATCGAGATCAAGAGATCGGGCGACCAGCTCTCGGTTCGACTGACCACGCAGAGCAGCGAGGCGAGCGAACTCCTGCGTGCCGGATCGGGCGAACTCACGCAGCTGCTGCGTGGCAAGGGCATCGATATCGAGCGCGTCCATATCGAACTGCAGCAGTCGCCGCCTGACGGGCAGGGCGCTGCTTCTGATTTCGATCATCAGAGCGATGCGCACGATGAAGACACCACGCCCGGCCAGCAAAGGCCCGTGCCCACTGGGAACGGCGAGGAAGAAATCACTGACACAACTCCTGAGCGGTCGGACACGATCTGGACCGAGCTGGGGCTCGACGCCACCGCGTAGTTGGAAGGACTGAACCATGAGCAGTATCAGCGGCCTCGGCACATCGACGAACCAGACCAACTCGGCGGACGCGTTCAGCGCGCTCACGAGCGGGGAGTTTCTCCAGATCATCTTCACCGAACTCCAGAACCAGGACCCGCTGGAGCCCAACGACACGTCGGCCATGCTCAACCAGCTCTCGACCCTGCGGTCGATCGAGGCCGATACGCAGATGGTGGACTCGCTCTCGTCGCTCGTCAACCAGAGCGAGTTCGCGGCCGCGGCATCGCTCATCGGATCGCTCGTATCGGGCCTGACCGTCGATAACCGCAATGTCGCGGATCTCGTCATCTCGGTGATTAACACCGAAGACGGTCCGGTGCTGAACCTCTTTGACGGCTCGCAGATGTTCTTCAGCAACGTCTCTGAGATCATCGGCCCGATCGACGACATCAACAACGATGACGACAACAACAACGATGACGACGATGACGATTCCGATGACGACAACAACGGGAACAACAACGGTGGGGGCGACACAACGCTGCCGCCGAACATGGGTGATCTGAGCACCGATGATCTGAATCACGACAGCGTGCCGGGTGGCAACGGCACCACGCCGGTCCAGAAAACAGTTTCGAACGATGTCTGATTGAATCCGCCATGGAATCGAACCAGATCCATCTCCTGAATGCGCTGGGGAGCGGAGTCCGCCCGGTTGATCTGGGCGAAACGGCGCCCGCCGAGCATGACCGGTTTCAGGGGCTACTGCGCGAGGCGATCGATGGCCACGCCAAAACCGAGCTGGGCGTCACGTTTGCGCCCAGCGCGGCCGGGCTGTTCGATCAGGTTCAGCAGGGGCACATCGCCAGGGCGGTCGATCTCGCAGCGGCCGCGGGCAGCGAGCACGCGCTGATCCTGCATGATGAGCATTCGCTGCGCGTTGATGTGCGCAATCGGGTCGTCACGGATGCCCCCCGGTTGAGTGATTCTGAGGTGATTCAGGGGATCGATGCGTTTGTCGCCGCGCAATCGCCTGTCAGCGGCGACATGGAGGCAGATACCCCGCCCATGCGCTCGGGCGGGTTCCATCCGGCACGCGGTGTGCGAAACGCATCGCTGGTGCGGACGATCGCCCTCCAGGAATCCGCACAAGAGACAAAGTGATCCCGGGCAGATACATGCCTCGCCCGGTTTGAGGAAGGACTCTGTATGGCTCTCTCTAGCGCGCTCTTCACCGGGCTGACCGGACTCAACGCTCACTCCGCACGCCTCGACGTCATCGGCAACAACGTCGCAAACGTGAACACGACGGCGTTCAAAAGCTCCAGGATGATGTTCGAATCGCTGTTCTCCCAGAACCTCGGCTTCGGAACGAGCCCGAGCGAGATCCGGGGCGGTGTCAACCCAAAGCAGATCGGCAACGGCGTCGGTATCGCGGGCATCCAGCGCAACTTCGCGCCTTCCAGTTTCACAGGGACCGGTGATCTGCGTGACATGGCCGTCGACGGGCAGGGCTTCTTCCTCGTTCAGCGGGGCGGATCGACGTTCTACACACGGGCGGGCACGTTCCGGCAGGACTCGGACGACAACCTGGCCACCGTCACTGGCGAGAAGCTTCTCGGGTACGCCGTCGATGACGAGTTCAATATCCTGACCGGACAGCTCGTCCCGATCAACATACCGGTCGGCAAGCAGACCATCGCTGAAGCGACCAGCAACATCGCGATCGTGGGGAACCTGAACAAGGACGGCGAGATGCCGACACAGGGCTCGATCATCGATCTGCTGGCATCCGCGACCAGCGGCTTGCTCACGACCGGTGGTGCGTTCATCGGATCGACAACGCTCATGACGAGCATCGAGGACCCCGATCTCCCCGGCTCGGGCACGCCCGCGTTCGCCGCGGATCAGACGATCCGTCTCCGGGGCACCAACGGTGCCGCGCGTGGCGGGACGGACCTTCCGGATTCGGATTTCACCATCACCGCCACCACAACGGTGCAGGACTTCATGGATTTCCTGACTCAGAGCCTGGGCATCCAGACGACCGGCAGCGCCAACCCCGACGGCAACACGCCCGGCGTCACCGTTGATGCCACGACCGGCATCATCACGATCGTGGGCAACACGGGTGAGGTCAATGATCTCACGATCGCCAACGGTGACCTCGAACTGCTCGACACCGACGGAAGCTCACTGGGCGCACCCTTCACAACCGACAAGACCGCGACGGCAGACGGCGAGAGCGTCCGCACCACGGTCGTCGGCTACGACTCGCTGGGTGCCGAGGTGACCGCGAACGTGACCATGGTGCTCGATTCCACTCCGGACACCGGCCCGATCTGGCGTTACTACATCGACTCGGAAGACGATGCCGGCGCGGGGATGGCGCTGGGGACCGGCACCCTTCAGTTCGACAACAACGGGCAGATCGACCCGGACAGCGCCGAGATCTCGCTCACCATCGACCGCAGCGACACGGGCGCTGACCCGCTGCTCAGCTGGACGCTCCAGTTCGATTCCGAGAGCGGGAACACGACCTCGCTCGCCGCATCGCCATCGAGCATGATCGGGCTCACGATCGACGGGCTCCCCCCGGGAACGCTCGAGTCGTTCGCGGCCGGAGAGGACGGCGTCATCTTCGGGCGATTCTCGAACGGGGCCGTCAAGACCATGGGCCAGGTCGTGCTCGCGAACTTCACCAACCCCGCCGGCCTGATCGATGAAGGCGGGAACCTCTTCTCAACCGGGCCCAACTCAGGACCGGCGTCCGTCGCCCCCCCCGGCACGCTCGGGATCGGGTCGCTGGTCTCGGGCGCACTCGAAGAATCGAACGTGGATCTCGGTGAGGAGTTCACCAACATGATCCTCACTTCCACCGGCTACTCCGCATCGTCCCGGGTCATCAGGACCGCGGACGAGCTGATGCAGCAGCTCCTGGTGCTGGGCCGATAATGAAGCAGACAGACGGTGAACAGGGAGCTCGCCGATGATCAGCGTGACCCGGTTGAACGGCCGCCAGTTCGTGCTCAACGCCGAGCTCATCCGGACAATCGAGGAAAACCCGGACACGATCATCACCCTCATCAGCGGTGAGCACCTCGTGGTGCGCGAGGACTCGAAGGAGATCGTGCGCCGCGTCATCGAGTATAACCGCCATCTGCGGCGCCTCAGCACACCGGCATAACCCGCCGGTCGACGTCTGATAATCCAGCGGGGATGCCCGGATTCGGGCGAAGATTGCCCATGCGCATCAAGGGGCGTGCCTTCCTCGACGATACCTCTCCGGTGTGACGACCGCTCGGATGCTTACCTCGTCGCACGGAGGACACTGGTGGATATCGGTACGATCATCGGACTTGTGCTTGCATTCGCCTCGGTCGGTCTCGCGATCGTCCTGGGCGGGGATCCGCTCGCACTCATCAACATCCCATCGCTGGTGGTGGTGATCGGTGGCGCCACGGGTGCGGTCCTCTGCGCCTTCCCCCTGTCCAAAATGACCAAGGCCCACACCGTCATCATGAAGGCGGTTTTCAACGACCCGCCGGATATCGAGGGCGTGATCAAGGACCTCGTCAAGTTCGCCGAAATCGCTCGCCGCGAGGGCATCCTCAGCCTCGAGAACCACATCGGTGATATGAAAGAAGAGTTCGTCGTCCGGGGCATCAAGATGGCCGTCGACGGGACCGACCCCGAGCTCATCCGTGTCATCATGGAGACCGAGCTTGAAGGGCTGATGGAACGCCATATCCAGGGCAAGATGATCCTCGATCTGTTCGCAAAGTACGCCCCGGCGTTCGGCATGATCGGGACGCTGCTCGGCCTGATCTTCATGCTCGGGTCGATGGAAGATCCTTCCGCGATCGGTCCCAGCATGGCCGTCGCGCTGATCACCACGCTCTACGGCGCCGTCGTTGCCAACGTGTTCGCGGGGCCGCTCGCGGACAAGCTCTACCAGAACGACCAGTCCGAGGTGCTGATGAAGACCGTCATCATCGCCGGCGTCATGGCGATCCAGTCGGGCGATAACCCCCGCGTGGTCGAGAGCAAGCTGCTGACCTACCTCCCGCCATCATCGCGAGGGGCCTTCGAGGACGCGGATGCGGCCTGACCCCTTTGAAGGATTGAGGTGAGCGATGGGCAAGAAGAAAAAAGCCGCACCCAAGGCGGAGATCCCGGAGTGGGTCCTGACATTCGGCGACATGATGTCGCTGCTGCTGTGTTTCTTCATCCTGCTCGCCGCGTTCTCTGAGATCAAAAAGCCGCGCGAGTACAAGGAGATCATCGATTCGATCAACGACGCGATGGGCGCCAGCGGTGGGCTCGGGCTCGCCGCGCTCCTCGAGAAGGTCGACAACTCGATGGTGAGCTACAAGGACAGCAAGGCCAAGCGGGACGATAACAAGCGGAACACCAACGAGAACACCAACCCCAGCGTCCCCGGGCGGGAGACGAAAACAACCGTCGTGCAGGAGGGGGCGCGCCACTCGATCGGGGCGAGCATCGAGTTCGAGCCCGGCAGCTGGGAGCTGAGCAAGCGGGCGCAGGACCTCATCCGCGACCAGATCGCCCCGAAGATCCGCGGGCTCAACTACATCTGCCCGATCGTCGGACACGCGTGGGGCATCGAAGAGAAAACGACGGGCTACAGCTTCGACGAGCTGGCGTACAAGCGGGCCCAGGCCGTAAAGGACTTCCTGGTCCGAGAAGGCGGCGTGGAGCCATCGATCTTGCGGGTTGAATCGGCAGGCACGACCGAACCGATGGAGCTTGGCGGCAGCGGTGGACAAGGCGGCGACTCGAATCGCCGAGTTCAGGTATTCCAGACCGGGCGTACGGTGGAGCAGACCCACCCAGACCCAAACTTCACGGGCGCAGGCGGTTAACGGAAGGGAGCCAGTCATGGCTGATGAAGAAACCAAGGGCGAATCGCAGGAGAGCGAGGCCAAGAAGGGCGGTGGCTTCAAGACCATCCTGATCGTTGCGGTCCTGATGATCGTAGAGGCCGGGGGGCTTTTCGTGCTCATCAACGCCATGGGTGGACCGAGCGCCGTTGACGCGTCAGAGCTCCAGGGGCTCGAGGGCACCGGCGCGGAAGCACCGGTCGAGATCGAGCTGGTCTCTGATCAGTTCCAGAACATGCAGACCGGGCGTGTATGGGAATGGCGTGCCCAGATCTACCTCCGAGTCCGCCAGAAGAACGTCGATGAGATCCGCGCGATCATGGAGCGAGACGCGGCGATGCTCAAAGAGGGCATCTCGATGATCTTCAGCCGGGCACAGGACAGGCACCTGCGCGAGCCCGGGCGAGAGACGGTCACGCGACAGCTGACGACCTACCTCAACGAGGTCTTCGGCTACGACGCGGACGAGCTGCCGCTCATCGACCGCGTGCTGATTCCTGAGCTCAAGGGCTTCCCCGCGGACAGCTGATCCGGCGGCTGGTGCGAACGCGTGATGCTGACACGCGCAACAGCTGCGCAAATCGGATTCTTCTGCGCGGCACGCGCAATTTGTGAATGCTCACCCATCTACGGGCCGATAACCGGGCTACCAGCGATCGGAGTGATCGCGATGCGCACCCAAGGATTGGACCCGCGATGCCAGACGAGCAGGAAAACCCGACGCCTGAGGATCAGAACCCGCAAGAGGAGCCTTCTGGCGAGTCTGAGCCGCAGGCGGACGCTGCCGAGGACACCGCGGGAGACGAATCAGAGGAAATGAATGAGACCGAGGCGTCCGCCCTTGCCGCGGCGATGCAGGCGATCAATCAGGTCCAGGGCGTGGCAGATTCTGCCGGGAGCGGTGAAACGGGCCCCGGGCAGGACGCATCGCCGTACGCTGCGCCAGAGTTCGGCGACGCGGGCTCGGAAGGGGCGAAGAACGCCATCGACATGCTCTCCGACGTCCACATGGATGTCCGGATCGAGCTTGGTCGGACCCGTATGTACGTCGAGGACGTCCTCAAGCTCAATGACGGCGCGGTCGTAGAACTCGACAAGCTCGCCGGTGACCCGGTGGACGTGTATGTCAACGACCGCCGGGTGGCGTGCGGGGAAGTGCTCGTGCTCAACGACATGTTCTGCGTGCGTATCAACGAGGTGATCGACATCACGCAGAGCGACGACTGACCCGGACAGATCCGTAAACAAGAGCGGGGGACCCGCTCGGCAGCAGCCAGGATGGCGACATGCAGAACACCACGCGCACAACCGCGATTATTCTCTGTTCATTGGTGGCGACAGCCGCCTCGGCTCAGCTCGGGCCAACACCCAGCGAGATACCCGCATCGCCGGCCGCAACGCCATCGCTCGATGCGGGCGTGTCCGACAGTGCCCGGGCTCGGCCAGCCATCGACGAGATGCTCAGCGCCAGGGCGAAATCGGCTCAGCCGACCACGATCGACGCGTCACAGGATGCGGCATCCGGGCAGTACCAGCCGGTTTCCCAGCTCCGTGAAGAGTTGCTGATCAGCGAGCCCCGCCTCGGGGGCGGTGAGGCGCAGGAGCAGCTATCGGGCGAGAACGCAACGCTGACAGGCAGGTCATCGCTCCCATCGCTCGGTGATGGCTGGGGGCAGACGATCATCGCACTGGGCGGGGTGATCCTGCTGATCTTCGGCGTGGCGCAGTTCTTCAAGAAACTCTCCCGCTCGCAGGGGGGGCTCGTCGGGCAGCTCGGCGCTGGCGGCTCCGCCCCCACAGGGATCCTCGAAGTCATCGGGCGATACCCGATCACGACGGGCATGACGCTCGTGGTCCTGAAGTTCGATCGGCGTGTGCTCCTCGTCGCGAGCAGCTCGGCAACCCGGGGTAAGCACGCGAAGAACGCGAGCATGCAGACGCTCTGCGAGCTCTCCGACCCCGAGGACGTTGCCTCGATCCTGATGAAGGCCAGGACCGCGGACGGTGACAGCATCGCGCAATCGTTCCAGAGGGCGCTGCAGGACGCCGACGACTTCACCGACGACTCGATCTACAGGTACGACGAGCCGGTCCAGAAGCCCCGGCACACACCGCAGCAGCGGACGCAACCAAAGCGAACCATCACGAGCGACGAGGGCGATCGTGCGGAGTTGTGGTCGGATCAGGGCGACGGCCTTGCCGCGGCCAAGGTGCTCCGCCAGCGTCTGGCTTCCATGCGTCAGGGGCAACGCGCGGGATGAGCGGATCGCATCGCATCTTGTTCGCGTGCTTGGCGATGCTGATCTTCAGCGGTGTCGCTTTCGCGCAGGGGTACGGTCCGATGATCCCCGGCGTGCAGGATGCCCAGCCCTCTTTCGGCTCTGGCAGCCCGGTCGGGTCTGTCACACAGATCAACCCGCTGGACGTGCTCCGGGATGCGGGGAACATGATCAACGGCGCCAGCAATACCGGCGGCGCGATTTCCGGTGCCGGCTCATCGGGCAGCGACGGGGGGATCTCCGTCGCGCTCAACATCATGCTCCTGCTGACCGTCGTTGCGATGGTGCCGTCCATCATGCTGATGACGACGTGCTTCGTCCGCATCATGGTCGTCCTCGCGCTGCTGAGGCAGGCGATGGGCACGCAATCGCTGCCCCCAGCCCAGGTGGTCACCGGGCTCGCGCTCTTCATGACAGCGCTGGTGATGAAACCCACGATCGACCGCATATGGGATGAGGCCGTCGTGCCGTATCAGAACGGCGAGATCTCCGATGTTGATGTGCTCTGGGAGCGCGCATCTACCCCGATGCGCGACTACATGTTCGATCAGATCGAAGCGACCGACAACTGGTCTAGCCTGTTCATGGTGCTCAACTACCAGGGCATCGACACGAGCGAGCCGGAGAAGATCAAGCGAGCGGACGTTTCAACGATGTCGCTGATCCCCGCGTACATGCTCTCAGAGCTCAAGGTGTCGTTCCTGATGGGGTTCAGGGTGTATCTGCCCTTCCTCGTGATCGATATGGTCATCGCATCGCTGCTGATCTCGATGAGCATGATGATGCTCCCCCCCGTGCTGATCTCACTGCCGTTCAAGCTCATGCTCTTCGTCATGGTTGACGGCTGGTCGCTGATTGTCGGCTCGCTGCTCGAGAGCTTCGTTCAGGAGGGGGACGCTGTCCGCGCGAGCGCGACGACCGCCATGATGCTCCCGATCCTGCTCTTTGTCCGTGTCCGCGAGCCCGCCCCGCAGCACGGGCTCACACCCACAAACACCAACCCCTGGAGATGGCGATGCAGTATGACGAGTCATCGATCGAACTGATCCGCGAGACCCTGCTGGTCACGCTCAAGATCGCGGTGCCCCTGCTCGTGTCGGGCATGCTGATCGGTCTGCTTATCAGCCTGATCCAGTCCATCACATCGATTCAGGATCAGACGCTCACGTTTGTGCCCAAAATCGTCGGCGTCATCGCGGTCGCGATCCTGCTGCTCCCCTGGATCATCGGATCCATCGTCGTGTTCACCGCCGAGATGCTCCAGCTCTTCTGAACGCGAGGTGGGTGATGCCCGATTTCTCACCCATCCTGGTGCACGCGATGCCGTTCATGCTGGTGCTGACCCGCATCACGGGCGTGTTCCTGTTCACGCCCCTGCTCACCAGCAACTCGATCCCCCGGTCGTTCAAGACGCTGCTCGCCTTCGCGTTCGCCATGGCGATCTATCCGTTTGTTCCACCCGCCGCCCTGCCAGCGGATATCACCCTCGCACAGCTCGTGCCGCTGATGTTCTCGGAGCTGTTCATCGGCATCATCATGGGGCTGATCATGGGCATCCCCATGGTCGCGATCCAGATGGGCGGGTACATGATGGGCTACCAGATGGGCCTCTCCCTCGCGGAGTCGTTCAACCCCGAGCTTGACACGAACTCCAGCGTCATCGGGCAGCTGCTGTTCTACCTCTCGATCTTCATCTACATCGGTATCGGCGGCTTCGAGATCATCTTCGTGACGCTCGCCGATTCGTTCTATCACATCGGGTCGGGGACGTTCGCCATCGCGGACACCCCGCTCACACTGCTGCTCGACGTGATCAACTCCGGCTTCGAGCTCGCGATCCGCGTTGCCTCGCCGATCCTCGGCGTCATCTCCATGCTGCTCATCGCGATGGGCTTCATCATGAAGACCATGCCACAGATCAACATCATGAGCATCGGCTTCTCGATCCAGATCATCGTCGGGCTCACGACGCTCATGCTCCTCATCGGCATCATCGGGATGGTCGCGGGCGACGAGGTGCTGCGCGTGCTCACCCTGCTGCAGGAATGGATCGCCGCATTCCCGGGAGCCAGCGATGGATGACCTCGGCGAGCGCACAGAGCAGCCAACCGCGCGCAAGCTCGAGCAGGCGCGCCAGAAGGGGCAGGTGCCCAAGAGCCAGGATCTCTCGGGCGCGATCACGCTGCTCGGTGCGCTGCTGATCTTCGTAGTGCTGGGCTCAAGCGTGGCGGCGATGTTCATCCGGATACTCCGGCGTGCGCTCGGCGGAGAGATCAGCGCCGATATCCGTTCCACGGAGAGCATGGCGGCGGCGGCGAAGATCGTGGCGTACGACGCGTTCACCGTCCTGCTCCCGATCATGGTGCTCTCCGCGATCGTCGCGTATATCTCCGGCTTCGTGCAGGTCGGCTGGCTGATCTCGGGAGACCCCATCCGCCCGAAGCTCAGCAAGCTCTCGCCCATCGCCGGGATCAAGCGGATCTTCGGGATCAGGGCGATCGTCAAGACCTTTGTCAACACGCTCAAGCTCATCGCGATGGTGGTCGTGTCGACGCTCTTCATCATCGCGAACATGGACGCGATCGCCTCGCTCCCCCGCCTCACGCCCCTCATGGCGCTCACGCAGGTGCTCCGCCTGATCTTCCTGCTCGCGCTGATCCTGGTGGTGCTGCTGATCTTCATCGCGCTCATCGACTACATCTATCAACGCTGGCAACACACCAAGGACCTGCGCATGAGCAAGCAGGAGGTGAAGGACGAGCGGAAAACGATGGAGGGCGACCCGCTGATCAAGGGCAAGCACCGCCAGATGGCCCGCGAGATCCTGATGCAGCAGGTGGGCAAGGCGGTCCCCGAGGCGGACGTCATCGTGACCAACCCGACCCACTTTTCCGTCGCGATCCGCTACGACCCCGACACGATGGGGGCGCCTCGCGTGACCGCCAAGGGCGCTGACCTGATCGCGCTGCGGATCCGCCAGCTCGCTCGTCAGAACGAGGTCCCGATCGTCGAACGCCCGCCGCTCGCCCGGGCGCTGTACTGGGGCACGGACGTAGGGCAGGAGATCCCGCTCGAGCACTACGAGGCCGTCGCGGAGCTCCTCGCCTATGTGTACCGCATCGATACCCGAGCCGAACAGAAGTTCAAGCGACAAACCCGCGACCAAACACGAGCAAAGGAACCCGTTGGGGTGTAACCTATCGGTGACAGGATGTCACCAGATTTCAAAGGTGCAGGAGGCACCAGCACGTGGCTGAGAAACAGCCCAACTCGATCACCATGCCAGCATGGCTCCTGCGCATCGCCGAGTTGCGTGCCTTCATCGTGCCCGTCGGCTTCGTCCTGCTGCTCGGTGTGCTGCTCGTGCCGCTGCCACCGGCGATGCTGGATGTGATGATCTCGATCAACATCTCCCTCGGGGTGATCGTCCTCCTCACGACGCTCTACATGCGTCGCCCGCTCGAGTTCTCCGTGTTCCCCTCGCTGCTTCTGGCAACGACGCTCCTACGCCTCGTGCTCAATATCGCGTCCACTCGCCTCATCCTGACCGCGGACGCGTCGAGCCCCGAGGAGGCGATGGGTGTCGCCGGGCGTGTCATCAGCGCCTTCGGCAGCTTCGTGGCCGGTGATTCGCTCTTCGTCGGCGTCATCATCTTCTCAATCCTCATGATCGTGCAGTTCATGGTCATCACCAAGGGCGCGGGACGCATCGCGGAAGTGGCCGCCCGCTTCACGCTCGATGCCATGCCAGGCAAGCAGATGGCGATCGATGCCGAACTCGCGAACGGGATGATCAGCGAAGAGCAGGCCCGCACAAGACGCGACGAGATCGGTCGCGAGGCGGACTTCTACGGGGCCATGGACGGTGCCTCGAAGTTTGTCAAGGGCGATGCGATCGCCGGCATCATCATCACCGCGGTCAACATCCTCGGCGGCTTCGCGGTCGGCACGGTCGACCGCGGCTGGCCGGCAGGACAGACCGCGGAGGTCTTCACCCGTCTGACCATCGGCGACGGCCTGACCTCGCAGGTGCCCAGCTTCATCATCTCTATGGCCGCTGCACTGATCGTGACACGCTCCGGCGACAAGAACAACCTCGGTTCCGAGCTGACCTCTCAGCTCACCGCGCAGCCGACGGGGCTCATGATCACATCCGGCTTCCTGTGCGTGCTCGCGTTCACGCCGTTGCCCACGCTCCCGCTCCTCGTCACCGGCGTGGGCATCGGCGCAGTCGGCTTCGGCCTGCTCCGCACCGCCCGCACAACGAAGCAGCGAGCGATCGAAGAAGAGATCACCAGCGCCCAGCCGGGGGCGCCCGAGCCGCCACCCATCGAAGACCTGCTCAAGGTGGACGTGCTCGAGCTCGAGGTTGGCTACGGGCTGGTGCCGCTGATCGACACAAGCCAGGGTGGCGATCTGCTCGATCGGATCAGCGCGGTCCGCCGTCAGCTGGCGGTCGAGCTCGGGCTCGTTATGCCACCGGTGCGCATCCGCGACAACATGCAGCTCGCGCCGGGTGAGTACAACGTCAAGATCCGAGGGAACACCGTCGCGCACGGCGCGATCGAGCCGGGCAAGCTCCTCGCCATGGATTCCGGGCTTGTTACCGAGCAGATCGATGGCGTGCCGACGCGTGAGCCCGCGTTCGGTCTGGACGCCATGTGGATCGATTCGCAGCAACGACAGCGCGCCGAAGCACTCAACTACACGGTCGTCGATCCAACGAGCGTGCTTGCGACACACATCACCGAGCTCGTGAAGACCTACGCCGACGAGCTGCTCACCCGAGAAGAAGTGAACAACCTGCTCGAGGGGCTCAAGGAGAAGGCGGGCAAGCTCGTCGAGGAAACGATCCCCGCCGTCATCAAAACAGGGGAACTCCAGAAGATCCTCCAATCGCTCCTCCGCGAACGCGTCCCCATCCGCGATATGGAATGCGTGCTCGAAACCCTCGCGGACTGGGGAACGAAGACCAAGGATCTCGACGTGCTCGTCGAATACGTCCGCAACGGTCTGCGACGAACCATCTGCGCGATGTACTCCACGCCAGATGAGGAAGGCAACCACCGCCTTCTCTGCGTGACCCTGGACCCGAACCTGGAAGACCAGATCAACGCGTATATTGACCGCGGCGCTCAGGGAACCACGATGAACATGCCCGCCCGGGTGGCCAGAGAGATCGCGACGCAGATCAGCAACGGGCTCAGCCAGGTGACGATGGCGGGGGGGCTTCCGGTCGTAATCGCCTCGCCGCAGGTCCGCCAGGCAGTCTGGCAGATCATCGAGCCGCATGTCCCTGCGGTAGCTGTACTTGGGTACAACGAGATCGTTCCCGGGATCGATGTCGAGTCGCTCGCCCTGATCGAACCGATCGGTCAACTGGGGGGGCAGAGACAGCAGCAGGGCGAGATGAGCGCGGCCGCATCCTGACACGACATCTTCATACACAGCTTATGCACAGCCCCACAGGTGGTGGTATCGCCCTGCGATGGAGGGTAAAGTGATACCGTTAAACTGCGACACCCGACCATGGGTGAAACCGCCCACTCGTGGACCCCGTTGAGCAAACGCCAGGACGGCTCATGAAACTCAAGACCTATACCGCTGAAACAATGGCACAGGCGCTCGCGCAGGTCCGCAAGGATCTCGGCAAAGATGCGATGATCCTGCACACCCGCAGCTACCGCGTCGGCTCTTGGCTCGGCCTCGGTGGCAAGAACATGGTGGAAATCACCGCGTCATCGCCCGCCCAGGCCCCAAAGCCACGCACGCAACGCCCCGCGCCGCAGGTCCAGGCCGCACCGCAGCGTGCCAGCGCGGAGCAGGAGCCCGAAATCGTGGTCCGGCGCGGGCGCACGCTCACTCGACAACGCCTCGGCGCGAGCAGCGAGCCCGATCGCGCGAGCGTCATGACGAGCGCACCGCCAGCAGAAAAACACGAAGACGATCGTGGTCTCAACGGGCGCGATGCACTCTTCGGGGACGAGCCGCCACGCGCACCCAGATCATCCTCGCCGGAACCGCGATTGCAAAGACCACCCAAGGTCGATCGCGAGCCATCAACGGCCCCGAAGGTACCTGCCCAGCCAAAGCCGAAGCCCGAACCGACCCAGTCGCACAAAGACGAGAACGCGGAACTTCGCGCGCAGCTGGAATCGATGCAGAAGATGATGGGGCAGGTGCTCGAATCCACCCGCAAGACCGCTGTCGCGGTGAACACCGGAACCGGATCGGGCACGCTTCCTTCGGGTGAGATGCCCGCCCCGTTGTTCGACCTCTATAAAAAGTTGATGGACAACGACGTCTCCGCGGAGATGGCCGACCACCTCGTTGGTGCGGTCCGTGATCGGCTCGATAAGTTCGAGCTGCATGACCCGATCGTGGTTCGTCAGGCGCTGCTGCGCGAGATTGAGCAGACCATCCGCACCCGCTCGGAGTCGCTGCTCAACATCGATCATCACGCCGCGAGCTCGCGCCCGCGGATCATCGCGCTGGTCGGGCCAACCGGGGTCGGGAAGACCACCACGGTCGCCAAGCTCGCTGCGACCTACAAGCTCCGCCACCACAAGAAGGTCGGGCTGATCACCTCGGACACCTACCGGATCGCGGCCGTCGACCAGCTCAGGACCTACGCGGGCATCATCGGGCTGCCCCTGCGGGTCGCCAACACCCCGGATGAGATGAAAGCCGCGATCGATGAGCTCCACCACCGGGACATCATCATCATCGACACGGCGGGGCGCTCGCAGAACAACGCCAAGCGGATCGAAGAACTGGCTGGGTTTGCCCAGATTGCCTCGCCCGATGAGACGCATCTGGTGCTCTCAACGACGGTTGGCGAAAATGTGATGAGAAAGACCGCGGAGAGATTCCGCGCTCTGGGCCCCGACAGGTGTATCCTTACCAAGCTCGATGAGGCAGTCACCACCGGCCCGATCGCGGGACTGTGTGACCGCATCGGTCTCCCGTTGAGCTTCGTGACCGTGGGACAGGAGGTCCCCGATGATCTAGAGCCCGCTCGCGCCGATCGGCTGGCGCGGTGCGTGCTCGACGGCCCGGACGCCGTGCTCCGCAGAGACGAGGGAATCGGATGAGCCAGGTTGTGTCGGCACAGGACTCGAATAACCCATCGCAGCAGAGCAGCGGCGCAGAGGACCAGGCCTCGCGCCTGCGCGATCTCGTGAGCTCGCTCGAGCAGAGCGAGCAGCACACCAGCAGCGAGATCGATCCCTCGGATCGCCGCTTCACACCCCCCTCGAGAAGAATCCCGGTCGTCGCGATCGCTTCCGGCAAGGGCGGGGTCGGCAAGACGACGACCTCGGTCAATCTCTCGATCGCACTCGCCAAACACAACCGGCGTGCCATCCTGCTCGACGCCGATCTTGGGCTCGCGAACGCGGACGTGCTCTGCGGGCTCATGCCCAAGGCACGCCTCGAATCCGCGGTCGGAGAGGATTTCTCGCTTGAGGATCTCGCCATCGACGCCCCGGGCGGTTTCCGACTGATACCCGGCTCCGTGGGCATCGGACGCGTCGGGGAACTCGATGACGCGGAACGACGCGTGCTGCTCAACCGCCTGAACGATCTCCATGAGTCCAACGACGTGATCATGATCGACACGAGCGCCGGGCTCGGCCCCAGCGTGACCGCGTTCATCGACGCCGCGGACGCGTGCCTGATCGTCGCGACTCCCGAGCCGACCTCGATCGCAGATGCCTACGCCCTGATCAAGGTGCTCGTTACGCGTCAGCACGAGGACCCCGATGCGCATGTCCCGACCCTGGCGCTGATCGTCAACCAGGCGATCAACGAGAAGGAAGCGAACACCGTGCACGCACGGATCTCGGGCGTGTGCGACCGGTTCCTGGGCTACGGGCTCCCGATGATCGGGTACATCCACAAGGACAAAAAGGTCGTGAAGGCCATCAAGGCCCGCTCGCCGTACATGATCGAGTCGCCCAAGAGCAGCGCTTCACGCGATATGGCCGAGCTCGCCGCTTCCCTGATCGACTGGCTCGGGATCGAGGGGCGTGCCACCGCGTCCCCGAAGCGTCGCTTCTTCGGGCGCTGATCGCACCTTTCCGCTGAAAATCCGCCGAGAATTGATCAAGCTGGCTCGTATTTTGCGTGCATCCCTGTCATCTGCTGCGCGTACGCACAAGGCCAAGCGCCCCGTTGGGCTCAACTGGCGGCGTGAATGCGTCGATGATGGGATGCACCAATGGCTGAGGTCTATGAGGACATCGAGATAGTCGAGGACGAAGGGCTCGTTGATCCCAGTGAGTATCTCGCGGACATACCGGCAACCCTGATTTCGGGTGTCTTCGGGCTCACCGCGTTTATGCTGACCTGCTTCGTTGGGCTGCTCGCCGGAAACCCGGGCCACGTTATATTGCTTCGCGCGATGCTCGCGATGCTGGCGTGCGCGATCGTCGGCAGGATCCTGGGCATCGCGGGTGAGATCTGTATCCGCGAGTTCGTGTCGAAGTATAAATCCACCCGTCCACGCCCCAGAAAGCCCCAGGAACTCCTCACCCTCGAAGCCGAGCAACGCGAGCACGATCGCGCGGTCCGGCACATGAAAAAAAGCGGAGAAAAGTAAGCGTTGGCAAGCACAACGCAAGTCGGTAATAGATATACTCTTGTCGGCTATGGGCAAGGATCGCCCGTGCAGACAACTCAAAATTCCTCCCCTGTTCAGCGTTGTGCTATCGGACATGATTCAAAGGGAGGGCGCACTACACGGTTCCCCGTGTGTGTCAATGGTCAAGGAGCCGACCGATGACAGCCGTGAGATCCAAGTTTTCAGCGCGTCACAGCGCGCAACACGCAACCTCAAGCAATCTCCCTACGCGCTTCGACGATATGGAGATGGTCGATGTCTGGGTGCTCTACCAGAGTGATCCAGGCGAGGATCTGCGGAACTTCCTGATTGAAAAGTTCCTCCACCTCGTCCGCTACAACGCGGAGCGGATCTACCAGCGTCTCCCCGACGAGGTTGATCTCGAGGACCTGATGTCCGCGGGCCTGTTCGGGCTCATGGACGCGATCGACGCGTACGACCTCGAACGCGGCGTGAAGTTCGAGACCTACTGCGCTCCGCGTATCCGCGGGGCCATCCTCGATGAGCTGCGCTCCATGGACTGGGTCCCACGCCTCGTCCGCCACCGCACCTCCAAGGTCGAGGCCGCCAAGCAGCAGATCCAGATGGAACTCGGTCGCAAGCCCACGGACCAGGAAGTCGCCAAGCGCCTGGAAATCGATAAGAACGAGTTCATCAAGTACAAGCGGGACTCGTCGGCGGTCGCCGTCACGAGCATCACCCGCAAGTGCTACCAGTCCGAGGGATCCCGCGAGCTGCGCGAGATCGACGTCATCAAGGACGAGGCGCAGGAGAGCCCCGTCAAGCTGATCCAGCGTCAGGACCTCAAGGAACTGATGACCAAGGGGCTGACCCGCGCGGAACGCCTCATCATCGTGCTCTACTACTACGAGGGCATGACCATGAAAGAGATCGGCACCACGCTGGACCTCTCCGAGTCGCGCGTCTCCCAGATGCACTCCTCGATCCTCGCCCGCCTCAAGGCGCAGATGCAGCACCGGATGCGTGAGCTCGAGCCCATGCGGTCCTGATCACGATCGCCCAGCAGATTCTCTCGACCGGCCGTCCGTATGGCCGGTTTTTTCATGCCCGCGAGGCACTTGAACTCATGCGCCCGCGGGCATTCACTGCAGTATGCCGCAGAATGCGTACATCGCGCTGGGATCGAACCTCGGCGACCGGGAGTCTTATATACGCGGCGCGATCGAAGCCGTGGGTGGGCTTGAGGGCACGGATGTCGTGGCCCAGTCGAGCGTGATCGAGACGGATCCGGTCGGGCCTGATGGGCAGGGCCCGTACCTCAACGCCGTGATCCACATCCAGACCACGCTGGCCCCGAGGGATCTGCTCGACGAACTGCTCCGCATTGAGCAAGACTTCGGGCGGGAACGCGCTGAGCAGCAGCGGTGGGGCCCGCGCACACTCGATCTCGATGTGCTGGTCTATGAGGACATGATCATCGAAGAGCAGGGGCTCAATGTCCCGCACCCGCGCCTTCACGATCGTCTCTTCGTGCTTGTCCCGCTGGCAGAGATCGCTCCGGACCTCAACATCCCCATGCATGAAAAAACACCCCGAGCGATGCTCAGGGCGTTGGTAAATCACTGACTGGTCGCGTGGCTCAGCCCGCTTCCGCGCGAGGGTGCGCGTCCTTGTACGCGTCCTCGACACGCGAAGTGGACAGGTGCGTGTAGACCTGGGTCGTCGAGAGCGACTGGTGCCCGAGCAGCTCCTGCACGCTGCGAAGGTCCGCGCCGTTGTCCAGCAGGTGGGTGGCGAAGGAGTGGCGCAGGGTGTGCGGCGAGATCGTCGGATCAAGGCCGACCGCACGCAGGTACTTGTCGAGCTTCCGGCGAACGCTCCGCGAGGAGAGCCGCTTGCCGTGCTTGTTCAGGAACAGGGGCAGCGTTTCTGCCGCACCGTGTCGGTTGGCCCAGATCTGCCCGAACTTGGGGTCGTTGCTCATCAGCTCGATGTAGCGGCGGATCGCGTTGAGTGCGTGCGAGCCGAGCGGCACGATGCGCTCCTTGCGTCCCTTACCGCGCACGTGCATCGCTTCGTTCTCGAAGTCGAGGTCGTCGTGGTTCAGGCCGACCAGCTCGGAAACGCGGATGCCCGTCGAGTACAGGGTCTCGAGCATGGCCCGATCGCGGCGGCCAAGAACGTCGTGCTCGTTGGGAGCCGCGAGCAGGCGCTCGATCTGTTCGATCGTGATGGCCTTGGGGAGGCGCTTGGACTGACGCGGCGTGCGGATCAGGGTCATCGGGTTGGTCTTGGTGTAGCCGTGACGGTTGCCCCACTTGTAGAACGAACGCAGGGTTGCGATCTTGCGGGCCATCGTCGCCGGCGAATAGCTCTGCTCACCGAGGAATCCGAGGTACGCACGGATCAGGTCCGCGTCCGCGTCACAGATGACGTTGGTCACCGTTGGGCGATCGATCTGGCCGGCGACATCGCCACCCGGGTTGCTGCGGGACGTGAACGCGAGGCGTTCGGCGTCCTGATCAACCTGCACCCCGGTGTCGTTCACGATGTAATCGATGAACTGACGGAGGTCCGCGCCGTAGCAGCGGGCGGTGTACGGTGAAAAATGACGCTCGTCAGTCAGGTAGCTCGCGAACTCATCAGTGATTGGCAGCGTGGTCATGCGTTTGCTCCGGCGATCCGCATCCGCGGTCTGAAAAGGGCATTGTGTGAACTGTCTGTCGTGCTATCGGGCTTTCGAAGAACCCGCTGAAGGCGGATCAAGATGATGATGCACAACAATTTCGGACGCGATGCGTTCCGCGTCATCCCATGTCAAGGGCGTGTTCGGGCTGTCCGCCAGGTCCGCGATTCGCTCGAGCAGCTCCGCGGCTCCCTCAGACGGGCACGCGAAACGCCAGAAGTGGGGGGGACGCTGCAGCGTGACACAGACAAGGTCGTCATGCGCCCGATCGCTGTGAGATGACTCTGGTGTATTGGTTGGGGACTGATCTGGGTTCACCGCGTGCTCCGTTCCCGGAGCTCACGCCCCGCTCAGTCGTACGCCCCGATGCTCACGGGTTGCCGTGAGAGCCGGAGCCATTCCTCGTCGATCAGCCGCCCGACCGTATGGTGGGCCGCAAACTCGGTGTACAGATCCATGCTCGCGAGGTAGATGCGCCACTGCATCGCGCTCTGTCGTTCGCTCCGGCCCTGCGCGTAGGTGCGTGCGGCGTACTGCACCTCATGGTTCCGCCCGTCGAGGTGCTCGCTGACGACCGACACGGGTTCGCCAGCAAAGTGCAGCCCGGACGTGGTGCCGAAGTCGGTGAACGCACTCGTGAGCATCCGGGTGTCCAAGGATGTCTTGGATGCCTGGGCCATCGCGCCGGGGCGGGCGTACAGGGCGAGCGCCAACCCTAAAACGGGTGGGTCGTACGGGTCATACGCCGTGATCGAACCGACGACGATCGCGTCCGCGCCGAGGAACTCCGCGATCTGGTGCGCATCGCTTGAGGTCTCGATGCCGTTGACAAATCCGAGCGAACGCATCGCGTCGATGCTTCGGTTGAGCGGGAGGCAGCGGATGCCCCTCGCCTCCTGCACCGCGGCGATGATCGCGTCACCGATGCGGGCAGAATCCGCGATCGAGGTCCCCGACTCGTTCAGCGGCGGGATGACCGCCCAGAGGACGTCGCCCTGTGTCGCGTCATAGGGCGACACGATTACGCCGGGGGGGGTGAGGGGATCGCGCTCCTTCGTCATCGAACACGCGGTCAGAACCGCGAGCATCGAAGCAAGCATCGAGAGCGTGATCACCCGATTGAGCATGGTCTGTGCACTTGTCATGGCGTCCTGCCGGAGTCTGAGACGGGCGTCCGTTCCCGTCCGAGTCAATCGTGGGGCTTGATCGGCCCCGGAAACGCCGGGCGTGACTCTCGTCACGCCGAGCGGGTGGGTGGGTTATTCGTTCTCGCCATCGGTCGGGACCGTGGCGAAGGAGTTGGCGATATCGGGCATGGTCACGCTCGCGGCGCGGATAGCCGGTGATAGTTCCATCGACCAAAGATGGTCCTGCCCATCCATATTCGAGACAAAGAAGATGTCGTTGTTGCGCCCCCACACGGGCATGAGATCGATCGTGTCACCGTCGGTGAGCTTGATCTTGCCCGTGCCCTCCGTGGAGACCATCCAGATGGTGGAGGACTCGGGGCGGGCGGTGCCGCCCTGCGACCAGGACTGCGAGTTGGGGACCGCGGCGAAGGTGATGAACTTGCCATCCGGGGACCAGGACGGGTTGATCAGGGCCTGGTTTGGCCCGGCGGCGATCTCGGTCTCGCGGCCCGCGGTGCCCGGGACCGGGTTGTAATCCAGTGTCCAGACCGAGAACGCCCGATCGCCACGCTCACGCGAGCGCTGGAAGAGGATCTGGTCCGCACCGGCGATGCCGGTCCCTGAGACGGGGCACCATTCGGGGAAGAGCCCGAAGCCAACGAACTGTGGCCCCGCGTCGCTCATGACGTCCTTGACCCAGATCTCCCAGCGGCCAGACTGCTGACCGAGGCGGCAGAACGCGATCTGACGCCCGTCGGGCGACCAGGTCGGGTGCAGATCGTGAGCGCTCTCCGCCGTCAGCTGGACAACCTTGCCGCCCTCGAAAGGCATGACAAAGAGGTCCCACGAGCCGGTCCGGTCCGAGGCGAACGCGATGTAGCCGCCGTCCGGCGAGACCGTTGGCATGACGTCCTGGGCCGGGTCATCGGTCAGGCGGGTCACGACCGAGCCGCTGTTGCTCTTGACGTAGATATCAGCGGTCGGTCGGTGCTGGGTGCTCGCGAAGACGAGGTAACGCCCGTCAGGAGAGACTGTCGGATCGAAGTCGGATCCGGCGTAGGAGCTGGTGACCTGTCGCACATTGATGGTCGCACGCACCGCATCCGAGTTCGTCTCGCTGGGCAGCTCGATGCCCATGGCGTTGGCGTACACGAAGGCGCTGATGTCGCCCGAACGCAGCGCGGCGGGTGATTCTGTGGAGTCTGTGAAGTACGGGTCACGCTCGACAGGCGTGGGGGCGTCGGCGGTGCCGAGTCGCATGTTCTGCTGTTCGGCGCTCCCGCCGAGCGAATCATCCTCAAAGCCCACGGTGCTCGATTCCTGCACGGCAACGCTGGTTGCGGGCTGGGTGTTCTCGAGCGGTTCCGGCTTCGGGTAGGTCTTCTCGGCCTGCTTGCCCTCCACGCTCATCGCATCGATGCTTGCGCTCGAGTTGCTCTTGAGCGAGCCGCCGAGCTGAGGCTCGCCCTGCGCGACCTCTTCCTTCGCGACAAAGTAGCTGCTCTGGCGGGCCTGCTGGGATTCGATCTGTGACTGCTTGTTCTTGTTCCAGAACCCCGTGCGCTTCGCACCGCACGCGGGCATCGTCGCGAGCGAGCCGGCGCACGCGATCATGAGAACAGGACACAGCAACGAGCGGCGGTTCTTGGTGTTCATGGTCTTCCCTGATGTATTCGATGCGTGGCGCATGACGGCACTCCGCTGACGCGCGTCGGTCAGAAACCGGCGCTGATCCCCGACCCATCTCCGCGGGGTGATCGTCCGTGGTCGGCGGGCTCCGCCCGATCGAACCGTATCTGGGTGTCCGTTGCCCGTTCATCCGTAGGGCGTGGTGGCGGACACCGGGGCGTCGTGCGTGCGGGGCTCCGCCCGCGGCCGTGCACGGCCCGTTCAAGTTCCCTTATCGGACGAGTCGCGATCGAACCTTGAGACTCGATAACCGGACCGGGACCAAAATTTTCGGGTAGGACCAAAAAAGAAGTCGGGCGGACCCCACCACAGATCCGCCCGACAAGGGAGAGAGCGTTTGTTGCACGCCCGGTATGAATCGATGTATTCGCGTCAGGCTACGCGTCGACGCACCATGATCGCCGGTGCATCGCCCGGGCGATCCCAGCGCGACTCGCGCCCGCGGGGCTTCTGGGTTTCCAGCAGGTGATCGAGGTACTTGTCGAGCGATTCGCGTTTGAACTGCTTGAGGTACTCCACCGTCGCGGATCGGTTGATCGTGATGATCTGATCGACAACCTGCTCGATCGAGAGCTCCGCACGGGGTGCTGCCTCGCGGTTCAGGTCACGCTTGGTGTTGGAACGGGTCCATGAAAACAGATCGGGCATGGCGAGTCTCCGTACTCACGCAGTTCACTTCATCGCACCCGGGAGCAGCCTTGCTCCCTCATGGGTGCCCGCTCGATATCGGGAGGTTCCTGCGCGATCGCGGAGTGGATAACCGTCGCGGACCAAGCAGGGCATCAAAAAACTGCGCCCGGAGCGCAGGATTCGCGTGATTGTGATTGCCTTGTGGATAGGGTTGACCATGCTGCTGATCCGCGAAGAGAACGAGTTCCTGTCCCCTTACACCGTGGATGAGGGCGGGCGTGTCGTCGCGATCGAGCTCAACCAGTACATCACCGACTGGGCCGACGATTCGGAATCTATGCCCCTGAGCTCGGACTTCGTCATTCTCCAGGATCACGACCCCAGGAGGGTGGGGGCACCGGATGAGGATCCGCAGTCGTGGCTGAGCAGCTGGTCCCAGACCGGCTGGGAACGCTTCGACGCGGGCTACCGGGTCGCGTTGACCAAGGCCGAACTGATGAACGCGCGAGTCGTGCTCCGCCCCAGCGCCGGGGGGATGCTCAGCGATGCCGTGAGCACACTCAACTGGTGCATCCGGGGGGGCGGAAAGCAGGCCCGCATCCTGCTCGACCCGATGGGCTGGATCGTCCCTTCCATGATGCGTGATCTTGAGGATCACCTCGATCGCATCGCGGAGCTGACACTCGAGCTCCAGTCGCACGGGCGGGTCTGGGGGGTTCTCGTTCGATCGATGGCCCCGTCGGAGGATCAGTCGTCGCTCGTCCCGTGCCCGCTCGACGAGGGCGAGCCGGCCAGCGAAATGGTGCTGGAGAAGCTCAGCGGGCTGATCGACGCGTGCGAGCGGGTGATCGTCTCTGACCCATCGGATATCGCCCGGATCAGCGGCCGCCCGACGGGCAATGCCTGACCGGTGGCGAGCACGCTGCTACCATAGATGCAGGGCGCAGGGACGCCGATTCTGAGTGATTGAGGAGCATCATGGGCACAGTCAACCACCCGACATTCCAGCGCGTAAAGAGCCAGTTTTCCAATGCCAAGTTTCGCGCGAGCGAGTTCCGCGGGCAGGCCACCCTCGTAGTCGAGCCCGAGGACCTGCACCGGGTTATGAAGTTCCTCCGCGACGACGAGTCGAGCAGCTACAACTTCCTCTCCGATGTCATCGGGATCGATTACCTGAACTACCCGGCCAAGACGCTCGGGCGTTTCGCGGTGGTCTACAACCTGTGCTCGACCGAGCGGAACGATCGATTCTTCGTCAAGGTGTTCCTCGACCCATCGCTGCCAACCGACGGGATCGAAGCGGACCCGGCACTCGCCGTCGATTCCGTGTGCGACCTGTGGCCCGGCGCCGAGTGGACCGAGCGTGAGGTCTTCGACATGTTCGGGATCCGGTTCAACAACCACCCGGACCTTCGCCGCATCCTCCTCTGGGAGGATTACCCCGCGCACCCGCTCCGCAAGGACTACCCCCTGCGTGGGCGCGGCGAGCGAGAGTCCTACCGCGTGGTGGATCGCACAAGCTCGTAACCCGAGTGATCTCGCACCCCATATCTATACACCTGAGGAGCCCGTATGGACCCCCAGACCCGCATCACCCAGTTCCAGCGCCTCATCGCGGACGACCCCAACAACGACATGGCCTACTTCTCGCTCGGCAACGCGTTCTTGCAGAACGAGCAGTTCGAGGAAGCGGGGGAGACCTTCGCCAAGTGCGCCGAGATCAACGAGGCGATGACCAAGGCCTACCAGCTCGCTGGTGATGCCTACATCAAGGCCGGCAAGGTCGATCTCGCGAAGGTGGTCCTCACCAAGGGCTACATCGAAGCCACGACCCGCGGCGACCTGATGCCCAAGAACGCGATCGCGGACCTGCTCGCCTCAATCAACGAGCCCATCCCCGAGGTCAAGGACGAGCCCAAGAAGGCCCCCGAACCCGCGGGGGACTTTCAATGCCAGAAGACCGGCCAGATGGGCACCCAGCTCCCGCGCCCGCCGTTCCGCAACGCGCTGGGCGAGTGGATCCAGAACAACATCTCCAAGCAGACCTTCGACGAGTGGATCGGCATGGGGACCAAGATCATCAACGAGCTCCGCCTCGATCTGTCACGCGACGATCACGACGCGGTCTACGACTACGCGATGCGGCGGTACCTCGGCATCTCCGATGACCTGTTCCGCGAGCTGCTCGGCAAGGAGCCCCCGATGCCCGACGGGCAGTACAAGGGCGTGATCGACGACATCATGGGACGCGGCGGGCACCTCGAAAGTGAGCAGGGGAACCTGCACACTCGGGTCGAGGATTGATCCAAGGCAGAAAACGCCCAATTTCACTCCTGCGAGTGCATTGGCGATCCTGCCAAGTAGGCCTAGTATTGATACCGACCCGCATGCAGTGGGTCATTACACGCAACGGCGGCGTAAGTGGTGGAAAGACAGGTTCTAAGGCGAACCGATCCACGGCTGCGTACGCGACGGAAGGAAGAACGAATCCATGCCATTGCCAGTTGAAGAGAAGCAGCAGATCATCAAGGACTTCGCCCGCAAAGAGGGCGACTCGGGGAGCCCCGAGGTGCAGATCGCGCTGCTGACCGCACGCATCAAGCAGGTCGCGACGCACCTGCGTGAGAACAAGGGCGATGTCCACAACCGACGCGGGCTCGTCATGATGGTTTCCAAGCGGAACCGCCTGCTCCGCTACCTGTCCAAGAAAGACCACGGGGCCTACCTTGAGCTCATCAAGAAGCTCGGCCTGCGGAAGTAAAACGAGATACGAATCGCCCCGCGTGTACGAGAGTGCACGCGGGGCTTTGTTGTAACCGGCTCAACCGAGCCGATTGGAAATAGACCCGGACCCATTGAGAGTGGCAGCAGACGACGGACAGTCCGACACGCGCGTGCGACTGTTTCTCGTCTTCTGCCTCTCAAATGCGTGAGGATGGGTCCGCATGTTGGCGATGCGTGCGCGGATCAATCGGTGATCCGGGGCGCATCATTATTCGGCAACCTCACGGCCGAGCCCGGCGCAATCATCGCGCCACCATTTGGAAGGCATATCACACATGACCACCACCTCAAAAGCTGTCGTCGTCGAAAAAGAAATCGGCGGACGCACGATGCGGATCGAGACCGGGCAGATCGCCAAGCTCGCATCCGGCTACGTCCTCATGTCGCACGGCGAGACCGCCGTCGGCGCCTCGCTCGTCCGCGCTGATCCGCGACCCGGCCTGGACTTCTTCCCCATGCAGGTCGACTACCGCGAGAAGCTCTCGGCCGGTGGCAAGTTCCCCGGCGGCTTCCGCAAGCGTGAGGGCGCTCCCAACGAGAAGGAAGTCCTCACCATGCGGATGATCGACCGCCCGATCCGCCCGCTCTTCCCCGAGGGGTTCATCGAAGAGATCCAGATCCAGTGCTGGGTCATGAGCCACGACGGCGAGAACGACGCCGACGTCATCGCCGGCTCGGCCGCCTCCGCGGTCCTCGCGATCTCTGACGCCCCCTTCGAGGGCCCGACCGCGACGGTCCGCGTCGGCCGCATCCACACCGAGGACGGCATCGTCCACATCATCAACCCGACCAACGCCCAGCTCGAGTTCTCGGATATCGACCTCGTCATCGCCGGCCACAAGGACGGCATCAACATGATCGAGGTCGGCGCCGCTGAGGTCCCCGACGAGGAGGTCCTCGAGGCCGTCAAGTTCGGCTACGAGCACGGCGTGCAGCCCATCCTCGAGCTGATCGACGAGCTCGTCTCCAAGGTCGGCAAGGAGAAGCGACTCGGCGATCACATGAACCTCGTCCCCGACGATGTCATGGCCGAGGTCACCAAGTTGGTCGAGAAGGACCTCACCGAGGCCCGCAAGATCAAGAGCAAGAACGAGCGTGGCGACAAGGTCGGGCAGCTCAAGAAGGCGATGCTTGAAGAGCACTTCCAGGTCAACGAGTCTGGCACGCCCGGCGAGTGGGAGGCGAGCAAGAAGCGCCGCAGCCAGGCGGGCGAGGCGTTCCGCAAGCTCGAGAAGAAGATCACCCGCCGCCTGATCATCCAGGAGGGCACCCGCGCCGACGGTCGCGGGTTCGACGAGATCCGCCCCCTCGAGATGGAGGTCTCCAAGTTCCCCCGCACCCACGGCTCGGCCATGTTCCAGCGCGGCGAGACCCAGTCGCTGGTCTCCTGCACGCTCGGCACCGGCCGCGACGAGCAGGTGGTCGACGGGCTCATGCCCGAGTACTCCAAGAAGTTCTACCTCCACTATAACTTCCCGCCCTTCTGTGTTGGTGAAGCAGGGCGCATCATGGGCCCGGGCCGTCGTGAAGTCGGTCACGGTGCACTCGCGGAGCGTTCGCTTCTGGGCGTGCTGCCCAGCGCAGAGGACTTCCCCTACACCATCCGCATTGTCTCGGACATCACCGAGTCCAACGGCTCGTCCTCGATGGCATCCGTCTGTGGCGGCTGTCTCGCACTCATGGACGCGGGCGTCCCGATCACCAACACCTGTGCCGGCATCTCCGTTGGCCGCTTCACCGACGACAACGACGAGAACGAGGTCTTTGTGACCGACATCATCGGTGAGGAAGACTTCTTCGGTGATATGGACTTCAAGGTCTCGGGCACGCGTGAGGGCATCACGGGCATCCAGCTCGACCTCAAGGCACGCGGGCTGAACTTCGATCAGATCGAGACCATCTTCGCGCAGGCGAACAAGGGCCGCATCGACCTGATCGAGGCGATGGAAGAGGTCATCCCCGCTCCGCGTGAGAAGACCAGCAAGTACGCACCGATGATGATCCAGCTCAACATCGATGTCGAGAAGATCGGCAAGCTCATCGGCCCGGGCGGCAAGACCATCCGCGCCCTCCAGGACAAGTACGACGTCAACATCGACGTCGAGGACGACGGCACCGTCATGGTCTCGTCGACCAACCGCGAGAACGTGGAGAACGCCGAGGCCGAGATCGGTGCGCTGTGCGAGGACGTTCGACCGGGCACGATCTACGAGGGCAAGGTCGTCTCGACCAAGGACTTCGGTGCCTTCATCGAGATCGCGCCGGGCACCGACGGCATGTGCCACATCTCCGAGCTTGCCGACGGCTACGTCGAGAGCGTCTCGGACGTGGTCAGCGTCGGCGATATCGTCAAGGTGAAGGTCATGCTCGTTGATGATCAGGGACGCATCAAGCTCTCGATCAAGCGTGCTGATCCCGAGTGGGACGAGGGTAAGGCAGACGCCGAGAAGAAGTCACGCCGCGAGAAGCGCTCGGATGATTCCGAGGGCGACTCCGAGGCCGAGGGATCGGACGACGGCGAGCAGAAATCCAAGAAGAAGCGCCGCCGCCGCAAGCCCCGCCGCAAGGATGAGGACAAGCAGGAAGCGGCATCTGCCGAGTAAAAACCCCTTCCGAAGCCCGGAATCGGTGGATCCGACTTAAAAATGAGCCCGCTGGGAACGCGTGTCCCAGCGGGCTATTTGACGCACGCTCCGAATTTGGTATGCTGAGAGGGTGGTAGGCCGGGTTGTATAGGCATTACGCATACCTAAGCATGCGTCAAGGCTGTCCGTTTTACTTCAGGGATCACCACCATCCCCGGGGTATGCTGAGATGTGATTGGGGATCGGGACATCCCCGGGGGAACGCCATGTCGGAGAATGAAACAAGACCGAATGCAGAAGGCGGATCATCCAACGCCCTGCACGGTGTCACCGGGAATGTGAAGTGGTTCGACCCACGAAAAGGGTTCGGCTTCATCATCGGCCCCGAGGGTCAGGATATCTTTGTCCACTTCACCGTGATCGAGGGCGAAGGGTTCCGTGTGCTCAAGGATGGGTCCAGCGTTACCTATGACGCGGAACAGAACGAGAAGGGATGGCGAGCGACACGCGTTCACCGTGAAGTGCCGGAGGGCGAGGAAACGGACACTCCCGAGGTGGTTGTCCCACGCCGAACCTATTCTCGCACACCCAGACGCTGATCGGCCCATCATGTGCTGCGTAAAGTTGATCCGGGATGAGCGTCCGCTCGTCTCGGTTTTTCTTTCGACCACTCGGGGGATCGGATGGGCTTGACGCTCGGAATCATGCTGGTGCTCTGCGGGGCGTTCATCGGAGGCGCGGTAGCGTATATCCTCGCGGCCAGACGCGTCCGACTCTCGGTGGCCAGGGAGCAGGTCGCCCAGCGCCGTGCGCAGGCGGCCGAGCACCTCGCGGAAATCGGATCCATGACCGGCGGGCTCGCCCACGAGATCAAGAACCCACTCTCAACCATCGGGCTCAACGCACAACTCCTCAAAGAGGCGATCGAGGACTCCGCGATCGAGCAAGGCGAGAAACAGCGACTCGTGCGCCGCATCGAGGCGCTCGCGCGGGAAACAGAGCGCCTGCGTGGTATCCTGGAGGACTTCCTGGAATACGCGGGCGAGCTGCGTCTGAGTCTGGCGAACGCTTCGATCAACCAGCTCGTCCAGGAACTGACGGATTTCTTCGCACCAACGGCCGAGAGCGCGGGGGTCCGCCTCCGCATCGAGATCCCTCCGGTTTCGCCCATACTCAATATCGACGCGTACCACCTCAAGCAGGCGCTCCTAAACCTGATGCTCAATGCCGTCAACGCGATGGAGCAGCAGGATACGGGGACGAAGGACCTGATCCTGCGGGTGACGAGCGGCGTGGATGATCACGACCAGCCGTGTGTTTCGATCCATGTCACCGATACGGGCCCGGGGATCGACGGTGAGACCCGTTCCAAGATCTTCCGCCCGTACTTTACAACCAGATCCGGGGGGACAGGGCTGGGTCTGCCGACAGCTCGCAGGATCATCGAAGCGCACCAAGGGCACCTCGAGCTGCACTCCGAGGTCGGCAAGGGCACAGACTTCGTGATCGTGCTCCCCGGTACAGACCCGGAATCAGTCTGATCCGAGCACGCGGCCCACGCGTCGCGCAGCTTCGATCAGCTCATCGCGGGTGTTCAGGATATCGGGGCAGAAGCGGACGACCCATCGTCCGGATCGTGGGAGCGGACGCGCATCCACATTGATCCCCGCCTGCTTCAGGTCGGCCATCGCCCCGCGCCCGTCATCGTGCTCGACGAGCAGGTACGCGCCACGGTGCTCGAGCAGCCGGGGTGAGACGCCGTTCTCTTCGAGCGCGCCCGCGAGCAGCCGCTGCTGGTCCAGAGAATACGCCCGCAGTCGATCCACCCCGATCGAGCTGGTCAGCATCAGGCCCGGGAGCGCCTGGTAGTAGGTGAGAACGGGTGGGGTCGCCTCGAGCCACGCATCGCCACCCGGGGCGTACGCCGGCTCATCCGATCGCTTGTACGCGAAGGGATCCTGCTTCGCGAACCAGCCGGTATCGATCGAGAAAACCGAATCGCGATCGGGCACGCCGCCCGCGGCGTTCAGATGCCGGGGGTTGATGGCCAGGAAGCACGCGCCGGCCCCGCCGCGGGTGTACTTGTAGTTGCCCCCGATCAGGAAGTCCGCGCCCAGCGACAGGTAGTCCAGATCGAGCACACCCATCGCGTGGTAGGTGTCGAGCAGCACGAGG
Source organism: Phycisphaerales bacterium UBA1924 (assembly GCA_964229845.1). Taxonomy (GTDB): domain Bacteria; phylum Planctomycetota; class Phycisphaerae; order Phycisphaerales; family UBA1924; genus UBA1924. Next base: position 86,563 of record CAXREY010000023.1, on the reverse strand, counting down.
CCCCCGTGCTTGTGTGCGTGCTGGATCAGACGCCCGAGATCCTCAACCTGCTGCCCGGTCACGAAGCACACCGCGGACACCACGACGAGATCGGTTGAGTCATCGATCGCGTCGATGATGTCATCCACTCGCAGAAGGTCCTGCTCGTCGGGTTCGATCCATCGCACAGCGGCCCGTGCCTTGTGCGCGTACCCCTTGAGCACAAAGTCGATCGAATCGAACTCGCAGCGGCTGCTGACGATCTTCGGGCGGCTCGTTGGGAGCGCGTTGATGACCGCGCGGAGCCCCTGCGCAGCGCTCGTCTTGGGCACGACGCCCTTGGGATCGCCCCAGTTCAGCAGCCCCGCGACCTGCGCCCTGTACAACTCTCGGGCGCCGAGCCAGGAGCCCCACACGCCATCGAGCTCGGTGTACCACCCGTCGAGCGCGCCCTGGATGACATGGGCGACCATATCAAGAGGCCGGCCGAGCGAGTGGTTGGCGAGGTAGATCTCGCCTGATCGCTCGTTCCGCTCCAGAGCACGCGAGAAGAGCGGGTGGACGTGCTCGACGATCGCGGACTCGGTGAGTGCCCCCCGGCCAAGCTTGGCGACGGTGGATTCAACGGTGGTCTTGGCGTCTGATAGCTTCATTTGTATGGCTCAGAGGTGCGTGCGGACTTCCCAGAGCTCCGGGAAGAAACGGTGGTCGATCATCTTGCGGAGAAACGACACGCCCGAGGAGCCGCCCGTGCCCGTTTTATACCCGATGACACGCTCAACGACCTTCATATGGCGGAAACGCCAGTGCGAGAATATTTCCTCGATATCAACAAGCTTCTCCGCCATTTCGTAGGCCTCCCAGTACTCCTTGGGGTGCTGATAGACCTTGACGAACGCCTGGAGCACGTCCGGGTTGGACTGGTGCGGGACGGTGATATCCCGTTCGGAGACCTCGGCCGGGATATCGAAGCCGTTCCGGGCGAGGTAGCGGATGAACTCGTCGTACACACTTGGTGTATTGAGCGCCGCCGTGAGCTGCTCCACATGCTCCTGGTCGTGCGCATGAACAGGAATCATCTTCGCGTCCTTGTTGCCCATCAAGAACTCGATGATGCGGTACTGCACACTCTGGAACCCGGACCCGGTCCCCAGCGCGTAGCGGAACTGGGTGTATTCCGATGGTGTCAGTGTCGCGAGGACATCCCACTGGCTGAGCAGCTGCGACTGGATGTGCTTGATGCGGCTCATGATCTTGAACGCCGGGGCGAGCCTGTCGGATTTGATGTACTCCAGCGCCTCGCGCATCTCATGGATCATGAGCTTGAGCCACAGCTCGCTCGTCTGGTGCTGGATGATGAAGAGCATCTCGTCGTGGTGCGGCGGGTCGGAGTGGATCTCCTGGCAGTCCAGCAGCTTGTCGAGGCGGAGAAAGCGGGAGTAGGTCATCTTGTCGCCCAGATCCGTGTGGATCGTGGACTCAATATCGCGGGGGCAGCTCATGCGATCGCTCCTGGAGGGTGGGAAAGGTGCGTCACAGAGTCTACGCGTACCCGATCGGGTGTGCAGCGACCGGTCGCCTGACATACACTTGTGGGGCCCGGGATGGGCGTTCAAGCTGACTCGTCACACAGGATCAAAACGTCATGAAGATCGCGTTCTCCACCCTCGCCTGCCCGACCATGCCCCTCGACCAGGTCGCCTCGCTCGCATCGAGCTGCGGCTACCTGGGGGTGGACATGCGGAGCTTCCTCGACGAATCCGACCGGCTCAAGAGCGATCCCATGTCCCTCGGGCCCGATCGGGTCGACTCGATCTTCGACGACGCGGGGATCATCCCGCTCTGCCTCTCGACGGGCGTCAAGTACGACACGCAGATCGACCCGCCACTGATCGGCAGGGTGTGGGTGAACGAGGAAACGGGCGTGCCCGAGACCAAGGCGTTCGTTGATCTGGCGGATCGTGCCGGCGTCAAGTTCGTGCGGGTCTTCGGCTGCGAGCTCCCCGCGACCGAGCCACGCACTTGGGGCATGCGGCGCGTCACCGAGCGTCTCGCACTCGCGGCCCAGACCTGCCGGAACACCGACGTGCGCTTGCTGATCGAGAACGCGGGTTCGTTCGCACGCACGGCCGCGCTGCGCGACCTGATCGACCGCGTCAATCTCCAGTGGCTCGGCGCTTCGTACAACGTGCAGGCGGGCGTCAACTCCGGCGCGTGCCCCATCGAAGAGATCGGTGTGCTGGGTGATGCCCTCAGGGTTGTCCGCGTCATGGATGTCGACGAGGACGGGAACCCCGTCGAGCTCGGCAAGGGTGTCTACCCGCTCCAGAAGCTCTTCCAAACACTGCAGGGCATGGACTACAGCGGCTGGATCGTCTACGAGTATCCCAAGCACTGGTGCCCAGGCCTGCGGGACGACGCGGAGCAGGTCCTCAAGGACGCGGCAGATCTCATGTACTCATGGATCGCGCAGCCAGCGGGTGTCTGATCGCCGCTACGATCGAGTGTGACGACGCGATACCAAACCCAACAGCTCGGAGCACAGCTCATCGAACGAGCAAAGTCGCTCGGTTTCGCGTGCGCTGGGATCGCTTCACTCGAACCGATCGAGCACCCGGGCGCGCTCCGCGAGTGGATCGATGCGGGCATGCACGGCGAGATGGGGTATCTTGCCACGAACAACGACAAACGCACCGAACCCAGCGCCATCCTCGATGGAGCCCGGTGCGCACTCGTGGTGGGGGACCTCTACGCGTCCCGCTCGGACGACGCGGACCCGCCGATGCAGCCCGGGCAGGGCCGGATCGCTCGCTACGCCCGGGGCAGGGACTACCACAAGCTCATCAAGAAGCGGCTCGTGAAGCTGCTGCTCGAGCTGCAGCAGGAGCACCCCCACGCGGAGTTCAAGGCCTTCGTGGATACCGCCCCGCTCCCCGAGCGTGAGCTCGCGAACCGTGCCGGGATCGGCTGGGTCGGCAAGCACACGCTGATCATCCACCCGCGATTGGGTAGCTATATGTTCCTCGGTGGGATCGTGATGACGATCGAAGCCGACAACCCGCCCAGCGCGGAGCGCGTCGCGGATCACTGCGGCACGTGCACCCGGTGCATCGACGCGTGCCCGACGCGGGCCATTACGCCATACCGCGTGGATGCTCGCCGGTGCATCAGCTACCTGACGATCGAGCACCGCAGCGAGATCGATCCGCAGCTGGCATCGGAGATGGGCGATTGGGTGTACGGGTGCGACGTGTGCCAAGAGGTGTGCCCGCACAACTCCCCCAAGCCAATGGCGCTGCTGGAGGAGGATGCCAACCGGGCCTACCGATCCGATCGTCACCGCTTCGACCTGCTCCAGGTGCTGGGCTGGGACGAGGATGACCGGCGCGAGGCCTTTGAGGGCTCGGCAATGAAGCGGGCCAAGCTCGGGATGATGCAGCGGAACGCGGCGATCGGGATTGCGAATCAGTTCGATCTGCTCAGTGTCGATCAGCAAGCGGCCGCAAGAAGCGAGCTGCGGCGTGTTGCCGAGCAGCAATCGGCGGAATCACTTGCCGGCCGAGCCGCTCGCGATGCTCTGGCGGCGATTGACCATCCCGACGCCAGCGATCATCAGGACAACGCCCATCCCGGTGATGAGCCAGGGTAGGTCGCCCTCGATGAATCCCATCCAGAACATCGGGGTTGCAAGGATGATCGCGCCCCACACGGCGCCCATCGACATGGGCTTTGCACCCCTGCGTGCGAGCACCGAACGGTACAGGACGTAGGTCGGGAACACCAGCCCGTACGCGCCCATGAAGCAGCGGTAGACGATCTCGCCCGCGTTCATACCGGCGTAATCCGGGAGCTTGTTGGCGTAGAAGCCCACCAAGCCAGCCAGCAGCCCGAGCCCGATCAGGTAGCGGTATGCCGGCACACGCTCGATCGGGAGCGATTTGACCCGGTCCATGTGCACCTGCACCGTAAAGACCCACTGGAACAGGATGTGCCCAAGCAGGGCCGCGCCGATCCACGGCGTCTGGGTCTGGTTCGCGATGATCCCGCTGCTCAGCGCATCGACGGTCATCGGGGCGTAGCGGGTCGTGAGGAGGATCATCGCGGCGAACATGATCCCGAACCCGACGGTAAACCCAATGCGTCCCCTGGCCTTGGTGTCGAGCTGCTGTCGTGCGTGGTGGAACGTGATATCGAGGTACGGGCAGAGCAGGAAGCCGAACACGCTCAGGGGCAGGAGGAACAGCGCGTTGGGGGTGCTCGGGTGCGCCTCATGGAATCGATCCGAGATCGGTTGCAGGTCGGGCAGCACGAATGTGGCGACGAGCACGAGGAAGCTCAGGATCCAGAGGACTGTTCCCAGCTGGGGCATCCGGTTGAAGTAGCTCGAACGCTTGGAGACCAGCCAGAACGCGATGAACGACGCAATGAGCCCGTAGCTCGTGTTCTTCGTCATCGGCAGCGCCATGCGGAGATACTCAAACACCCACAGGACCCAGAACACGTGGAACGCGATCGTGACGACCGAGAACCACCAGATCGCCTGCGGGTGCCGCGCAACGAAATCCTCTGACTGCTTGCGTGATGTCAGCACCCAGCCCATCGCAGCAGCGCCGAGCACGTTGGGGACAGCGAAGACGATAAACCCGAGCCAGCCGAAGTCGCGCAGGAGCAGCGCGGGCATGAACATCCCGATGCACCACGTCCAGGAACACGCGAGGTACGCGCCCCAGACGATGGGGTTCGATGGCTTGTGGTCGGGTGCGATCGCGTGCTCGTGCGCGTTCATGCCTTGCCGGTCCCACGCTGCTTCTTGGCTTTATGGTGGGCCTTGGGCGTGACATGGAATGTCGCGGTGCAACGCCCGACACGCTTGGGCTTCGGAGCGCTGGTGCCGGCGTCCTCGACCTCTTCCTTGAGGCGCTGCTCGCTCATCGGGACGAGGACCTGCACGATGTCCATCCGGATTGCGATGTTGAACTCTTCCCCGCTCTCGACGAGGGCGTGGATGTCGTCGAGCGGCGTCATGCGGTACTCGGCAGGGCCGTGGCACGGGCGTAAGAACTTGTATTCCAGGTGCTTGCACACAACCGTGTAGTCGCCGCCGCACACAGAGAAGACGTAGTTCCCGCCGGCGATCTCGGAGTTCCCAAGCAGCGCCGCGCCGGCCATGGCGTTGTACCAGTTCTTATTGAATCGGCGGAAAGGGAGCGTGGCGCGGTAGGTGTTCTCGTCGCCGGACATCGTGATGCCCGAGCGGTACGCGTATGGCAGCCAGATCATGGAGCAGACCCGGTTCCAGAACTTGTTCCGGGTCGAGAGCTTGGATACAAAGGCCTCGACACGCTCAAAGAGCGTCTTTTTGGGTGGCTTCGGGGGCTTTTTGTCCTTGGGCTGATCCGAACGCTTCGTCTGCTCGTCCGCAGAAGTGACTCGGACATCCGGCGATCCGGTTTGGACGTCCTGCTCATCGCTCGATATGGGGTGCGTATCGGTACTCATCCGCGGCACGATTATAGGCGATCAAGGCCAGTGGTCGGGGTCTCAGGCGGGTGCGATGCCGCAGTCTTCCTCGACAAGATCAAACCACCCATTGTCGTTTGCCCTGACACGGAAACAGGGGTTCCCCGGGTCGTGATCGAGGATGAGCACCCAGTCCCGCTCAGCGGCTTCACGCAGGAACCAGTGCTTGGTCACCATCGAGGTGTACGGCTCTACGTCGTAGCCGAGCGAGTACGGCTGACCGATGTGGTAGTGCGTCGGCATCAGGTCCGAAGTAAACACGAGCGTTCTTCCCGCTTCATCCTCGAACCGGATCGCCTGCTGACCCCATGTATGGCCGGGAACCAGGAAGACGCTGATGCCGGGCAGGACTTCCGTCAGGCGCTCTTCGAGCGGGTTCTTGGGAAGCTCCTCGCGTGAGGGCTTGCGGTTCAGCGGGAATGGGCGCGGCGAATCGATCAGGCGTAAACGTGGACGGTCGCCTTCGAGCGGCAGGCGCTCATCCTCGAACGGGAGCAGGTGGTCGCGGTAGTAGGTCCGGGTCATCACGGCGTCGTTGTTGCGTGCATCGACCCACTCCCGGCGCTGCGTGATGAGTTCCGCGTTGGGGAAGGTGAACTTGATGTCGTTGCAATCGCCCGAGGCCGCCCCCGGCTTGCTCGCGACCCAATCCGCCTCTTCGCCCTCGCGTGCCCGCCGGGTCAGCCCCCCGGCATGATCGAAGTGAAGGTGGGTGACGATCGTCGCGTCGATGTCATTCACATCAACACCCGCCCGCACGACCTCGGACTCGATCGTCCGCCCGTCGAGCCCGAAGATGGTGCTCATCTTCTCATCGAGCTTGTCGCCCGTGCCCGCCTCGATGACATACCTGCGGGGCTTGCCGGTGGCCGGGTCCGCCTCGACGGATTCGAGCAGCAGGCAGTTGTGCATCAGGCGTACCCGGTGCTTGTCGTCTGGGGTGACAGCGCGCTCCCAAACGACGCGGGGGATGATGCCGAACATCCCGCCCCCATCGAGGAGGAACTGGCTGGCACGGAGTAGGGTCCATTTGTATCGCATTGATCAAGGGTAGGGCGTGCTCAGGTGGGATTCACGCCCGCCGGGAATGCGCTTGTGGTTCTGCGCGAATTCTGCGATACTGGTTCAAGCTCGTGGGGAGTTCTACAACATGCTTGACGTATCCGATGTCGTGATCATCGGCGGTGGTCCCGGTGGGTCCACCTCGGGGTCCTTAGTCCGTAAGTACATGCCCGATCTCTCGGTGACGATCATCGAGCGGGAGCGGTTTCCGCGTGACCACGTGGGCGAGAGCCAGCTCCCGCTCATCAGCCGCGTGCTCAACGAGATGGGGTGCTGGGAAAAATGTGAGGCGGCGAACTTCCCGGTCAAGGTCGGGGCGACGTACCGATGGGGCAGCTCGGACGAGCTGTGGGATTTCAACTTCGTAAACCCCGATCAGCTCAATGGGCAAACGCGGCCGGGACAGTACGAGGGTGTCCGCCTCAATACCGCATGGCAGGTCGATCGGGCGGTGTACGACCAGATCCTGCTCGATCATGCCTCCGAGCTGGGGTGCGAAGTGCATCAGGAGACCCAGGTCTGCCGGGTTGTTGCGGATGAGGCCGATCCAGACCGCATCGGCCATGTCGTCGTCCGGGACGCATCGGGGCATGAGCACGAAATCAGGGCCAGGCACTACATCGACGCGTCGGGGAACGCGGCGGTGATCCGCAAGGCGATGAACGTTGCGATCGATCAGCCTGCGTCGCTGCAGAATGTCGCATTCTGGGACTACTGGGAAAACGCAGAGTGGGCCGTCGAGATCGGAGTGGGGGGGACCCGTGTGCAGGTACTCTCGATCGGTGCCGGCTGGTTGTGGTTCATCCCGCTCGGCCCCACGCGGACGAGCATCGGCTTCGTCTGCCCCGCGGCGTTCTACAAAGAATCCGGGCAATCACCCGATGAGCTGTACCGCTGGGCCGTCGAGCAGGAACCACGCGTTCGAGAACTCATCAGGAACGCGACACCCAGGGGGAAGGTCGAGGGAACAAAGGACTGGTCGTTCCTCGCCCAAAGACTTGTCGGCCCGAACTGGATGCTGGTGGGCGAGAGCGCCGGCTTCGCAGATCCGATCCTCGCGGGCGGCATGATGCTGACGCACACCTGCGCTCGCCACGCCGCGTACGTCATCCTGGAACTCGAGCGGGGAAGGCACAACGCCGATTGGCTCAAGAGCGATTATGAGCACACGCAGAGCCGGCGCATCAGGCAGCACATCCGCTTCGCTGACTTCTGGTACGCGGGCAACGGGCAGTTCACCGATCTTGAAGAGCACTCGGCCAGCATCGCCAGAGAAGCCGGGCTCGAGATGAACCCGAGGGACGCGTTCCGCTGGTTGTCGACCGGAGGATTCACGGACGACCTGCAGGGGGCCGTCGGGCTGGGCGGCGTCGACCTCGGAGGTGTGAAGTCGCTCGCGGCGCGATTCACCGGCGAGGAGGACCTCGAGTGGGAAATCAGCGGCTCGAATATCTTCGAGCTCGATGTGACGGGTGCCGAAAAAGTGCCGGCCTCGTTCCTGTATCAGGGGCAGATCCGGGTCACGCTGGAGTATCGCCGCAACGGCAAGCGCTTGCCGACGGTGGGGATGTTCAGCATCATGCAGCAGGTGCTCGAGAAGAAGAGCATCATCCACGACATCCGCACCTCGGTGGCGAGGATCTGCCAGAAACACTACCCGCAGAGCGCACCGCTGCACATGATGCTGTGTTTTCAGTGCCTGGAGTCCATGGTCAACGACGGGTGGGTGCGCGCCAGCTTCGACCCGATGCTCCCTGTGATCAACTTCAGGAGCTCCGCAAACAGCGGCAACTTTGTGCCAAACTCTGACGAGCTGAACCGCAGGATAAGCGATTCCGGGGCATAAACTGGTTCGGTAGCCTCGGCCTTGCGTCGTTCGCGAGATGGGGCCCGGTCCTGACATGAGGAGTTCCCCATAATGAATCCGCGATCCATCCTGCTGATACTGCTCTGCGCTACCGTTTTCCTGAGTCTGCCCGCGTGCGACGGCAACGCCTCGAACGAGAAATCGATCAACGATGAGATCGAGGAGATCAACCGGGCAAGCCGCGAGGAGCAGCGTCGTCAGATCGAGGAAGAGGGGGTCGCGGACGTCGGGACAGAACACCTCGATCAGATGGGATCGGCGCTCGAGAACGCGGCCGCGAACGCGACCGGCGAACAGGCCCAGGTCCTCAGGGAACAGGCTTCCCTTGTCCGCGAGATGCAGGCCAACCTGGACAAGTACGACGCGATCCTCAACGAGCTGATCGCCGCGGGCGGAATCGACGCATCGAGTGTGACCGGTCCCGAGGACATCGAGAACCGCCTTGAGATCATCGGTCGGCTCGAAGCCGAGAACGAGCGCCTGGCGATCGAGCAGCCTCGCATCCTCCGCCGGATGGGCGAGATCGAGAACACATCATCACTGATTGAAAAGCAGCTCGTCTACCACAGGAAGATCCGTCAGACCGACCGCGATCTCTTCGCCGCCATGCGTGGCGTCTTCGGGATCCTCAGCGAGTATGGCGACGGCATCGAGGTGCTCAGCGACGGATCGATCATGTTCGGCGAGGACATGCCCGACGAGGTGCTCAACCAGTACAACGCCTACATCGAAGAGATTAATCTGGTCAGTGCGCAACAAGGACAGCTCCAGCTTGAACTGCTGGAGCTGGTGCCCTGATCAGGTTGTTGAAAGCGATGGCTTAGAGGCCGTCCTTCTCCGCCATCATCTTGAGCATGTCAACGCACCGGTTCGCGTAACCGGCCTCGTTGTCGTACCACGAGACGACCTTGAAGAAGTTACTGTTGAGCTCGATGCACGCGCCCGCGTCGTAGATCGACGAGTGCGGATCGCCGATGAAGTCGCTGGAAACCACGTCTTCCTCGGTGTAGCCCAGCACGCCCTTCATCGGGCCTTCGGAGGCCGCCTTCATCGCGGCGTTGATGTCCGCGAGTGAGGTTGCCTTCTCGGTGCGGAAGGTCAGGTCCACGCAGGAAACATCCGCGGTCGGGACGCGGAAGGCCATGCCGGTGAGCTTGCCGACCGTCTCGGGGAGGCAGAGCCCGACGGCCTTGGCGGCGCCGGTGCTCGCGGGGATGATGTTCTGGTAGGCGTTGCGCCCGCCGCGCCAGTCCTTCTTGGACGGGCCGTCCTGCGTGGGCTGGGTCGCGGTCGCCGCGTGGACCGTGGTCATCAGCCCCTCGACGAGCCCGAAGTTGTCCATGATCACCTTGGTGATCGGAGCCAGGCAGTTGGTGGTACAGCTCGCGTTGGAGATGATCGTGTCCGTGTCCGGGTTGTACTTGGCGCAGTTCACCTTGTGGACATAAGTGGGGACGGTGTCCGGGCTCTTGGTCGGGGCGGAAATGACCACACGCTTGCAGCCGTTGTTGTCGATGTGCTTCTGCGCCGCCTCACCGGTGGTGAAGAGGCCGGTGGATTCGAGGACGTAATCGACGCCCATGTCGCCCCACTTGAGATTGGACGGGTCACGCTCGGCGGTGGTGAGCGTCTTGTGGCCGTTGACGGTGAAGCCGTCATCGCTCACGGAGATGTCCGCGGGCTTGCCGTCGATCATGAAACGCCCGTGCATCGTGTCGTACTTGAGCAGGTACGCGAGGTTGTCCGCGCCGACGAGGTCGTTGATCGCGACGACCTCGATGCCGGGGGTGTTGGCGGCGATGCGGTAGACGAGACGCCCGATGCGGCCGAAGCCGTTGATTCCGATTTTCACGCTCATATCTGGTTCCGTCCTGACTGATAGTTGGTCGCTGATGCGGGCTCATCGAACCCGAAAGAACTTGCCTAGGCGCATCCTAGGTCTACCACTGTAGAACTTCCCTGGGTAGGCATGATGTTCCTGCTAGCGATCACGAATATCAGAAATGACCCTCGGTGGCCAGGCGGCCCGCAGCGCATTGACAACCGCGAACACGTCGATCACCTCCTGGGTGATCGCACCGGCGACCGGGGGCAGGTGGCCCATCGCCGCCAGGATCATCCCGACGATGCTCAGGATCATGCCGCCGATCGCCGACTGTAACGCGATGCGGCGCATGTGCTTGGAGATGTGGAAGAACTCATCCACCCGCTCCAGCGACGAGTCCATGATGACCACGCCCGCCGCCTCTGTTGTGATGTCGGAAGCCTGCCCGAACGCGATCCCCACGGTCGCCAGCGAGAGCGCGGGGGCGTCGTTGATCCCGTCCCCAACGAAGCAGGTCCGCGCGTGCGCTGATTCTTTGCGGACGATCTCGACCTTCTGCTCGGGCGTCTGATCCGCGATGATCTCTCGGATCCCGACCTTCTCACCGAGGTAGTCCGCCTCGCTCTGGCGATCGCCGGAGACGAGCATGACCCGCTCATACCCGTGCTTGCGGGAGAGGTGCTCGATGAAGAGGCGCCCGTCCTTGCGGGGCTCGTCGCGGAACTGCACCGTCGCCGCATATTTGCCGTCAATGGCAACCACGCACTCAAGCCCGGCGGTCCGCTCCGGGAGCAGCCCGGCGCCCTTCGGGTCGATATCCGCGATGGCTTTGCGCCCGGTGATCAGGATCTCCTGATTCCCGATCAGCCCACGCAGCCCTTGCCCGGGCTTCTCGGACACCTCCTTGGGTTCGGAGATCGAGACGCCCCGCTCCTCGCCGAGGTTGACAACGGCATCCGCGAGCGGGTGCTTGGAGTACCGCTCAAGCGACACGATCTGGGAGAGCAGCGTCCGTTCGTCGATCCCCGGGGCGGTGAGTATGTCCGTGATGATCGGCGTGCCATACGTCAGCGTGCCGGTCTTATCGAAGATAATCGTCTTGCAGGTATTGATGACCTCGAGTGCCCCGGGGTCCTTGATGACGATGCCACGCTTCGCAGAGAGCGAGATCGAGCCGATGATCGCGACGGGGATCCCGATCAGCAGCGGGCAGGGCGTCGCGACCACGAGGACCGCGAGGAACCGGGTCGGGTCTCCGGAGATAAACCACGCGATGAGCGCGAGGGCCACGGCGATGGGGGTGTAGATCGCGCCGAGCTGGTCCCCCATGCGGCGCATCTTCGGGCGGCGCTGCTCGGTATCCCGCATCACCTGCATGATCTTGGCGTAGCGCGAGTCCTGCGCCGGGCGGGTCGTCTCGATCGTGATCGCGGACTCGCCATTGATCGAACCTGAGATGACCGACGATCCGGGCGCCTTGGACATCATGTACGGCTCGCCCGTGAGGAACGACTCGTCCATCACACCGTGCCCGTCGATGACCACGCCGTCCACCGGCGAGGTCTCATGCGGGAAGATCGTGACGTGATCGCCGACTCGGACCTCATCCAGCGGCACGTCCTCGAGCGTGCCGTCCCGCCGCACATGGGCCACGGAGGGCATGCGTTTGGCGAGGGCTTTGAGCACGCTCGACGCGTTCGCGACGGCGTACTCCTCGAGCGCTTCCCCGCCAGAGAGCATGAGGACGACGATCGAACCCGCCAGATACTCATCCAGCAGCACGGATGTGACGATCGAGATCCCCGCCAACAGGTCCGAGCCGAACTCACGCCGGAAGGCCTTCATCGCCAGCTCGAACACCAGCGGCGTCCCCCCGACGAAGAGGCAGATGAGCAGCGGGACGCGCGCGGCGTCCGGGTCGGAGTCCATGCCGAAGCGCATGACCAGGTGGGCACCGATTGTCGCGATCGCGAGGATCGCGATCAGGATCTCACGCTTGTCCCACATGGCCCTGATGATGCTCATTTGCTACTCACGCCTCCCAGCGGACGCTCCCGCCGACTATGGTCATGACCGGGCGGGCACCGAGCTCCCACCCGATGAACGGGATGTTCTTGGACTTGCCCGCGAGGTGCTCCTCTGCGAGCGTCCACGTGTGATCCGGGTCGATCAGCGTCAGATCCGCGATGCCGCCGACGCTGATCGAGCCGATCCCGCACTCGTCGAGGTTGCAGAGTCTTGCCGGGTTGATCGTCATCAGCTCAATGAGCTTGGGCAGGTCGATATGGCCAGTTTCGACCAGCGCCTTGTGGTAGAGCGAGAACGCGGATTCGAGCCCGATGATCCCGAACGGGGCGTCGGACATCGGGTTGCGCTTCTCGTCCGCGTGGTGTGGCGCGTGGTCGGTCGCGAGGATCGTGATCGTCCCGTCCGCGACGCCCCGGCGGAGCGCGTCCACGTCGGACTGCTCACGCAGGGGCGGGTTCATCTTGGCCATGGTCCCGTGGGTCTCGATCGCCTCGTGCGTGAGGTGCAGGTGGTGGGGGGAGGCCTCCGCCGTGACCGGGATGCCCTCGGCCTGCGCCCTGGCGACGATATCAACGGAGTTGCCCGAGCTCATGTGCTGGATGTGGTAGCGGCAGCCGATGGCCTTGTTCAGGCGGATGTCGCGCTCGATGATCAGCTCTTCGGCCTCACGAGGCCAGCCCTTCTCGCCGAGCTTCGTGGAGACCGACCCGGCGTGCATGGTCGCACCTCGGGTCAGTGTCAGCTCCTGGCAGTGCTGCATGAACGCCTTGCCCGTGAGCTTGACGGTCTGCAGGACGGTTCTCATCATCGATGCGGACTCGATCACGTCGCCGTCGTCGGAGAAGCCCACGGCCCCCGCGCGGTCGCACAGCTCGATCTCCGCGAGACGCTCGCCCTTGCGCCCCTGCGTGGCCGCGGCGACGCTGAAGACCCGGCAGTGCCCCTCGCGGGCGGCCTTGGCGGCGATGTACTCCACGATCTCGGGTGTATCCAGGCACGGGCTGGTGTTGGGCATGCAGCAGACCGTGCTGAACCCACCCGCGACGGCGGCACGGGTGCCGCTCTCGATGTCCTCTTTGTGGGTCTGCCCGGGATCACGCAGATGCACGTGCGGGTCGATCAGGCCCGGCGTGAGCACCTTGCCATCGGCGTCGATGACACGGTCCGCCTGCTCCGAGATGGACTCCTCGATCGCGGCGATCCGCCCGTCGCGGATCAGTATATCTCGGGTCGCGTCCAGACCCGATAAGGGGTCTATCACGCGGGCGGACTGGATCAGGGTCGACTCGTAGGCGGTTGCGGGGGTGGTGTCACTCATACGGATGAGCATATGCGGATTGTGCTTCGGGAGTGCCTATTTCGCTTGGCAACCCGGCGGATACGCGCTATGCTTGACACCTGCCTGATCTGATCAGGTCACCCGGGGTGTAGCGCAGCTTGGTTAGCGCGTTTGACTGGGGGTCAAAAGGTCGGAGGTTCGAATCCTCTCACCCCGATTCTGACGGAAGTGCTCTTCAAAGAAGCACTTCCGTCTTTGTTTTTGCGGTTCGCCTCCGCCCTCTCAATCCGCTTCAAATGGCATACCCATACCGGTCCATCAGATCGCTGATCCCAGCGCACCATCCCCGGACCTCGTGCGGATCGAGGTGGTTCTTCCAGTCTCCCGCGATGCCCTTGCGGTAGAACTGGCCGCGTGCTTCCTGGCCGTTGGTTCGCCCATTCGTAAACGCCGAAAATGAGCATCGGCTTGCCACGTCGGACGCGACCCGCTCATCATCGCCCACGCCGCAGAACGCGAATAGACGCTGGAGGGTGGGGACAGGATCTTCCAGCAGGTCCTCGTAGCGGATCTCACAGTATCGGTCGTGCCCGAGGGCATCCCCAGATTGAGCCGCGTTGCGGACGTTGACCGGCCAGTTCTTGTGCAGGAACGTCTGGGTGTGCTCCTCGATGGTTGGACCGAAGCGGAGCGGCTCGCCGTGGAACCACGCGCTCACAGCCGCATCCCGTGGATCGCGGACGATGTGCACAAACTTGGCTTCCGGATAGATGCCCGAGAGGATCCCGATCCCAACCGTGTGCTGAGGTGTTTTGTCACCAACGACCCGGATCTCTCGCGAGGACTGCTCTGCTGCGTTCAGGTAGTTGAGAAGCTGTGCGTTGATGATCGAGCGGTAGAGGGCGAGGCAGTCGAGGTTCTGCAACTGGGTGATTGCCGCGTGGTTGTGTTGCTTCTGGTGCGTGTTGAAATCCACCAGGGCCTGGTTCAACATCGGTACGAGCTTCCATGCGGCGCAGCCCTCGCCTTTCACGACCATCTCTGGGTGCGAATCGAGCGAGCGTTGGAGCCATGTCGTGCCGGACTTGTAGCAGCCGACCACGAAGACCTTGCCCATCTGTTCCAGCATCTGCTGACCCCCGATCCACTCCGCAAACATACGCTGGTCAATCGACGTCGCGTGCCTCGGGTTGCTGGCTTGCGCTCGGTGTGTTCGCTGCGGAGTCTGGGTGGTCATGCCGTACTAATCGACCCCGCCGAACCGCGCCCACCAATGATCGGATGAAAAAACACCCGCTCGGGAAGAGCGGGTGCCAGATTCAGTGAGAACTGAGATCGTTGATCAGCGGCGGCGACGAGTCATGACCAGACCACCGAGCCCGAGCACGGCCAGTGAGCCGGGCGCCGGGACGCGGAAGTTGACAATGATCGGATCGCTGATGAACATGGCCTGACCTTCGGCGCTGTTCATCGACCATGTGCCGAGCGCGAAGTCGTCGATATCGACGTTCACGGTGCCCGAGCCGGACCACGATGCGGCGACGCCAACATCGTATGCGAGCTCGTTCATGAGGCGGACACCCAAGTCGTCGGCGCTGCCGCCGTCGTCATCCAGGAAGATCCCGCTGATGCTCTCGGTGGTTCCACCGATGGTCACGGAAGCCGCGCCCGAGAAGGCGAAGACCATGTCCTGGTATGAGGTGTTGAGAATCGTGTCCAGACCGAACGGGAACTGCCCGGTATCGCCCGCGTTGAACGTGTTATCCGCGTTCGTGCGCATGCTGCCGGCCGTGTTGGTGGTGCTCGAGCCCGAGAAGGTCCACGTGGTGAAACCGCTGCCGGATGACCCGACGACGTCGATCACGAGTTCCGCGTTCGCGGTCATGGAAGCCGCGGCGATGGCCGCAGTAAAGACAACTGCCTTATTCATCATCCTCTCTCTTTCTACTTCTCTCTGAAGTGTGTGTGCTTCTTACCCAAACAATGAAGCGAGCAGAAAGCCCCGACGAGTGAAGCTAACGCCTAGGTATAAACTACCAGTTCACATGCCCGCAGCAAAGTGGATTTCACCCCCATGTGCCATAAAGCTTTATTGGCGAGTTCTTTACACCCCCTGTTTAGGTGGAGGTGTGGCTGGAAATCGCGCAAACATGGCATACGGATGCTCAAAGCTCATGAGCAGCGATGATCAAGATGCACGCGCACCTAAGAATAGCACGCATGGATCAGGCTTCTGAGCAACATTGAGTACTCAATGCCTCGACAACCCAGGACAGACGACCCAAGACAATGGTCCGGCGGCCTCGTTATCCGTTCGAGTCTCAGGCTCAAGACAGAGAAAATGAGAGACTCAGGAAATAGCTTTCGCTCTGCCCGGGTTGCTGGTGTATCCACCGCCCGCACGCACCCGAGAGCAAGATCCATGAGTACTGATCAGATCAACCGACGCAACTTCCTCGCCTATTCGGCGGCCGGAGCCGCAATCACGTCTACGGCAGGACTCGCCCAGGGAAAATGGGGCAGCGAGCTTCAACCAAAGGGAAGCCAGATGGCACGACCAAAGGCAATCTTCTTCGATGTCAATGAAACCCTGCTCGACCTGACCGCCATGAAGCGGAGTGTGGCGAGCGCCCTCGGGGGGCGAGATGATCTTCTCTCATTGTGGTTTACGACGATGCTCCAGTACTCGCTCGTCTCGTCCGCGGGAGGGCAGTACGAAGACTTCGGTGTCATCGGCGCCGCGACATTGCGCATGGTCGCACGGAACAACGGGATCGATCTCGACGAGTCCGACGCGAAAAACGCCATCATGCCGATCCGTTCGCTTCCGCCGCACCCCGACGTCCGCGATGGGCTCGAACGAATCAAAGCGGCCGGCTACCGGATGGTCACCCTGACCAACTCATCGAATGGCGGTGTTGAGGCCCAGATGCGCAACGCGGGTCTCACGGACATGTTCGAGACCCGCCTGAGCGTCGAGGATGTCCAGATGTACAAGCCCCATCAGCACGTGTACGCGTGGGCCGCCCGGAGACTCGGGTTCGAGCCGCGTGAATGCATGCTGGTCGCTGCGCACGGGTGGGATATCGCGGGCGCGTTGTGGGCGGGGTGGCGCGGGGCTTTTCTCTCGCGCCCGGGGGCGCAGCTCTACCCGCTCGCCCCGGAGCCCGAGATCGATGTCCCTGATCTTGGTGCGGCAGCGGATCGTCTGATCGCGATGAAGGCCTGAGTCCTCATGACGCGGCTGGCGCGTTCAGCCGCCGCCAGACATACCGCCACAGCAACCCGCCTGCGAGTATGCCCAGCCCGCTCACCCAGATCCGCGGCTCGACAAAGAACGCCAGCATCAGGCACCCGAACAGCCCGCACCAGGATACCGCCACGGGGTACAGGCGAGCGTCCCTCGGCAGCCTGATCGATGCGAGATTCGTGATCGCGTAATAGATCAGCACCGTGAACGCGCTGAATGACCATGCAAGGCGGATGCTCCCGATCGCGGTCAACGCAAGAATGATCACCAGGACAAACACGACGGCCGTCGTCGGGGCCGTCCCGCGTGCGTTGATCCGGGCCAGCGACGCCGGGAGGTCCCCTCGCCGTCCCATCGCCAACGCGATCCGCGAGAGCCCGAGAATCAGGTTCAGAAGCACCCCGAGCATCGCCGTGATCGCACCGACCGACACGATCACTCCAACGCCGGGCACCCCGAACCCCTCCGCGATCGTGCTCAACGGCGCAGCCAGGCCCTGGTCTGCACCTTCCCGCAACAAACCACCTATACCAGCGGTCGCCACCACCCCGACCGCGATATAGAGCACCATGGAGACCGAAAGCGTCATGATGATGGCCCGGGGGATGGTGCGCCGCGGCTCGCGGACCTCCTCTCCAAGTGTTGCGATCCGCCCGTAACCCGTGTACGCCACGAACATGAGCGCCGTGGCCTCGAGCAGGCCCAGGAGCGGGCGCTCGGAGTTCAGGAACGGCTCGAAGGTCTCGCGGCCCTCAGCGATCAGCCCGGGCAGGCCCGCGATGCAGAACACCAAGAGCGCGATCAGGGTCACGGCAACGATCACCACGTTCGTGGAGCTGGACCGACGCATCCCCGCGAGGACAACGCCACCGAGGGCCATGACCGCGAGAACCGCGACCAGCGTAGTCAGATGATTCGAAGAGGTATCCGCGAGCGAGAGTGTGTAACCAGCGAACCCGAGCGCCGCCGTCGCGGCGGACGCGGACTTCGCGCACAGAAACATCCATCCGGCGCTGAATCCCATGGCGGGGCTGAGGTACACGTAGCCGTACTCGTAGGTGCCGCCGCTCGTGGGGTGGCTCGCGGCGAGCTGGGCGCTGCTCAGCGCGTTGCAAGCCGCGACGACACCGGCGATCGCGATCGCGACAATGACCGATGCGCCGGTGGTCTGCGCCCCGATGACGATGCTGACAAAGACACCGGTCCCGACAATGGAGCCGAGCCCCAACATGACGGCACCGAACAGGCCGAGCTCTCGTTTGAGTTGTGCGGGCGGGTTGGGCATGTGGTGGATCCAGTTATTGGATGCCGACGATGCCCACCGGATCAGCGCCGGTACGTGATCCGTGCGCGACTCAGATCATAGGGGGAGATCTCGACCGTGACGGTATCACCGGGAAGGATTCGGATATAGTGCTTGCGCATCTTGCCCGAGACGTACCCGATGATCTCGGATTGCTGCTCGTTGGGCAGGCGGAGCTTGAACATCGCGTTGGGCAGTGCTTCGAGCACAATCGCATCCATGGTGAACTTGTCGTCTTGCTTGGCCAAAGTCTTCTCCGTTGATCCCCAGCACGCCGAACGCGGCGAGTATCTACCAGTCTCTGGGGACTTCAAGAATAGGGCAACCCGGCGTCGAAGCCACCCAATCCGACCGTGCGCAGTTCAAATTTCATGCCCGGAACCATGATTCTCAGCCATTACGCGCGAGCGAAGCGATCGAGCCCGAACCGGGTGGGCTCATCCTCAAGCATGACCCGGGCAGCGTGGCGGCCGGTCTGGTAGCCCATCGACATGCCGTGGCCCGTCAGCCCGCCGCAGAACCACACGTTCGGATTCTCGAGGGTGTGGACACGCGACCGCGTGATCACCGGCATCCCATCGGGTGAGAACCCCATGATCCCCGACCACCGGGCGGTGACCCGGTAGTCCTCGGTGATCAGATCGCGGACAAACCGTTCCAGGTGCTCCTGAACCTCGTCGCTGATGTCGTCGGCGCTCGTCCGCTCGTGGTCGGCGTGGTACGTGCGCGCCCCACCGAAGATGATCTGCCCATCGGGCGCGGCGCGGACATACTCGGACCCATGGTTGAGGTAGTACGCGAACTCCAGGTTCGCATCGCGCGGGTCGTCTGGCCTGATCGCGAGCATCTGGCCCCGGTTGGGGGTGATGACCCCCTCAAGGTCTCTCAGCAGCTGCGACGCGTACGCGTTCGTGCACACAAGCACGCGGGAGCAGACCACATCCACCGGGCGCGTCCGGATCCGGATGCGGTTCCCGTCGTCCTCGATGCGGTACACCTCGGCGTGCTCGAAGACGGGGGTGGAGGTCAGCGAAGCGGCGAGAAGCTGCACCAGATCGATCGGTGAGCAGACCGCGTCTGCGGGGTTCAGCAGCCCGATGGTGGGCTTGCCCGATCGCCAGAGCGCGTCGTCGGGCGCATCGTGCTTCTCGATCAGCGAGACATGGAGCCCATCCTGCGTCATGAGCTTGTGCGACTCGACCAGCTCGTCGTGCTCGGGTTCACCGAGCGCGACGACGCAAGAGGGACGCTGCGCGAAGCCGGGCGTCGACTCGAGCCCGAGCTGCCTGAGCCCGATCAGATTCTGCTGTGTCCACTCCCACAGAAACCGCGCCGTATCTCGACCGAGGTTCCTGGACGCGAGCGCGTAGTTCTCGGCGGCTCCCCTGATCAGGTAGCCGGCGTTGCGCCCCGATGCCTTGGATCCCGCGTAGTCCGCCTCAAGCACGATGCACCTGATCCCACGCGATTCGAGCTCGATCGCCGCGGATAAGCCCGTGATGCCCGCGCCGATGATCGCGACATCGCACTGTTCGGTTTCATGTGTCGGTGTGCGCTGCCAGAGAGAGATCGTCATGGTGTCCTCAATGCGGTTGGTTCAGTCCCAGCGGATCGCGATCGCGATATCGTTCACATTCGTGCCCGTCGGGCCCGTGCTGATCGTGGCCCCGAGTGTATCACAGATCGAGAGGGTGTCGTGGTGCGCCAGCGCCGACTCGATGCCCTGACGCTTGATCGGGGCGCCGAGCATGGAGGACGTGAGCACGCACCCCGCCACCCCGCTGGGGCCGTCGACGCCGTCGGTCGTGAGCCCGATGATGCTCCAGTCAAAGTCATGCCCGGCGAGCTCGAGCGAGGCACTCAGGGCGAGCTCCAGGGTCGGGCCGCCGATCCCGTCCGCGTGGCGGGTGTCGACGGTCGTTTCACCGCCGAGCGCGACGGCGGCCGGGTGCTCGAAGGACGAGCGTGCCAAGCGCCGGGCGAGGGCACGCCCCGCATCGGCGGAGGCCGATGTCACCCCGCGCTCGGTATGGAAGCAGTCGATCGGGGCACCGGCACACCAGGCGGCCAGCGCATCGAGTGCGCTGGCGTTGCTCGCGACGATCACGTGCGGTGTGCGTGGCGGGAACGCGTCGTGCATCGGGCCCGATCCGATCACGCTCGGGTCGTCGCCGATGACATCGGAGAGCAGGAAGCAGTAGCGGTCCTGCACACGCGCGAGCTCCTGCGCGAGCCCGCCCGCCTTGAGCGTCTCCAGCTGCGAACGCGCCGCGTTGATCTCCTGTATGCCTGCCCCGCTCGAGAGCATGTCCTTGGTCATCTGGCGGATCTGCCCGAGTGACACGCGTGGCCTTGGGTGGCAGAGCATGGCGGATGCGCCGCCCGAGATGAGTACCAGCACGCGGTGGTCCTCAGGGATCGAGCGGGCGTGATCGAGCAGGTGCCTGGTGGCCTCGATGTTGCGTTCGGTCGGGAGCGGGTGATCGCACGGGTACACAGCGACCAGCCTGCTCTTGAACTGCGCATCGAGGGCGTTGGCTTCCGGTGCGAGCACGCTCGCCCGGGCGAACGTCGAACCCAGGGCCTCGATCGCACCGGCGCACATCGCGATCGAAGCTTTCCCGAAGGCAATTATGTGGGTCGGGGTGTCCTTTGGCATGTGCGAGAGGTGCGCCCGCATCGCACGCTCTGGGTCCACCGCCCGCAGCACCGCGCGGATGATCTCCGTCGCGACCCGCCGCTCCCGCTCGGGCAATCCGCTCTGGAACCGGATCGGTATCATGCGTGGCTCAGCGCTCCCCGGAGCCGGCGGATGGCCTCGTCGATCGTCTCGGTCTTCTTGCAGAACGCGAAACGCACAAGCCGTGATCCTTCCTCCGCTGTGGAATAGAACGCGCTCGGCGGGATCGCCGCCACCCCGGCGTGCTCGGGCAGCCATCGGCACAGATCCACATCGGTGCGAAGCCCGAGCTTCTCGGTCACGCGCGAATGGTCCGCGAGGATGAAGTACGACCCCTGCGGAAGCGTGAGATCAAACCCCAGCTCGCGGAGTGCCTCGCCAAGCTGCGATCTCGTATGGGTGTAGTGGTCGACAAGCGAACGGATCTCTCGCTCGCCCTCGCTGAGCAACGCCGCCACGCCGTGCTGCAGCGGTGTGGCCACGGCGAATGTCAGGAACTGGTGCGCAGAGCGGATCCCCGCGGTAAGGTCGGACGGTGCGATCGCCCATCCGATCTTCCACCCCGTGAGCGAGAACGATTTTCCCGAGCTGGATAGCACCACGGACCGCTCGCGCATCCCGGGCAGCGTCGCGATCGAGCGGTGCGTGCTCCCGTCGTAGACGAGGCGCTCATAGACCTCATCGCTGATCGCGATCGCGTCGTGCGCGATGCACAGGTCCGCGATCTCTTTGAGCTGCTGCTCGGAGAACACCGCACCGGTCGGGTTGTGGGGGGTGTTGATCAGCAC
This sequence comes from Phycisphaerales bacterium UBA1924, assembly GCA_964229845.1. Classification (GTDB taxonomy): domain Bacteria; phylum Planctomycetota; class Phycisphaerae; order Phycisphaerales; family UBA1924; genus UBA1924. The sequence continues at coordinate 64,982 of CAXREY010000023.1, read as the reverse complement.
GGCCCGCGTGTGTTCATTGAACGCGTTGCGGAGGTCTCCCGAGTCGTACCCGAAACCGTCCGTGGTCCGTCGCATCGTGACAAACCTGGGCTTCGCGTCCGCCATCGCCAGGCACGCGCGGTACGAGTCGTAGTAGGGCTCAAACACGACAACCTCGTCCCCGGGGTTGAGCAGCCCGAGCATCGTCGCGGCGATCGCCTCGGTGCACCCGCTGGTGACCGTGATCTCACGATCCGGGTCGCAATCGATCCCGCCGACCCGCGAGGCCCATCCCGCGATGGCCTCACGAAGCACCGGCGTCCCGGGAAGCGGGGCATACTGGTTGTGACCGGTGCGCATCGCCTCGATCGCTGCCTGCTTTCCAAGGTCTGGCCCATCGAAATCCGGGAACCCCTGCGAGAGATTCACCGCCTGGTGCCGCTGGGCGAGCGCCGTCATCTCAGCGAAGATGGTGGTTCCGAACGGGGAAAACCGTTCCGCGATGGGGAACTGGGTTCGTGTACTCATGCCAAGAGCATATCGGCCACAAGCCGCCGTCGCAGGGATCACTCACGCGGGTACCCAAGGCGGGAGGCGGCCTCCCAGGCCTGAGCGGTAAACGCCATGCTGTTCATGATCTCGATGAGCTGCCGCCGAACCGCAACCTCAGCCGGATCCCTGCCCTCCAGTTCACCCAGTAGCTTGTCTGCCGCCTGCTCCGCGTCGCTCATCGATTCGCGGCGTGGCTCGTCAACCCAGTCCAGCGCACGCTCAAACTGCGACGCGTTGGGCATCGTGTGGGCCATGCCCTCGATGACGTCGATCTCCGCGTCGCATCCGTCTTCCTGCAGCAAGCCAGTGCGGACAACCATCTCGGGCTCATTGAAATCAGCGCTGCCCGTGATCGAGCGGATACGCCGTGTACGGAGCAGACGCATCCACTTCCCCGCCGGCTTGCCCACCGCGCTGGGCCAGTACTGCCCCCGCCTCCCGGTGGGCGCGTTGTGATACGTGTCCAGCCCAACGATGGGCACAGCGCCGGCAAACACATCCGGGAACGCCAGCAGCAGGATGCCCGAGCAGCGCCCGCCCCCGGACATGCCCGTGAGATAGATCCGCTCCCGATCGATGCGGGCACGCTGCGCGAGCGTCTCGATCGAATCGAGATGGTTCTGGAGCCGATCGGTGATCTCACGCTGATTGCCGTTGTTGTCGACACCGATCGCGATCAGCCCGAGCGAATCGCAGACCGGCCCGAAAATTTCCGGGATCTGACCGCTGGGCGTCGGGCTGATCCAGACCAGCACGCCGCTCGGCTTCCGGGGGTCGAAGCCCCTCGGCAGGCGGGCATGGAACGTCTCCTCACCGAGCGTGCGTGAGAGCGTGGGGAAGTTCGACCTGATCCGAGCACGAACCGTCCGCCGATCAAGAACGATCTCAGACTCGGTGTGCGGCGCGGGCAGTGTCAACTCCACGGGGGTTGGCGACGGCTCAAGCAGCGATCGTCCGGCAGGCCGCTCCTGGCTCAGCGGGATATTGAGGCGATCGAAGGCCTCGCGCCGGATGGTCCAGATCTTCTCGGGGGCATCCGGATCCCGGAGCAGGACCGTGTCTGCCTCGGGATGGATCTCAAGCACCCCCTGGTCGGTGCCGCGTGAAAAGTGAAGGTACAAGCCCTGCCCATCCAACTCATGCGCGTCCTCGCTGATCCGCGAGAGCCGATTGATGGACGAGATCGCCCGGGCATCGAGCGTCTTGAGCACCCCGAGCCGGTCCTGCAGCATGGCAACCTCGGCAATATCAGCCGGGATCGGCTCAGCACCGCGTGTCAGCACGCCAGTCTGAGCCAGCCGCCCATCGATCTGCAGCGGTTTTTCATCGCTCGGGATCGATGGCTGAGCATGGGCCCGGGCCATCCCCAACGCCACAGGCAGGAGCCAGAGAACGAGTATCGCACCGATTCCGCAGGATGAGCGTCGCATGACCCGTTATACGGTCCTGCCGGGCATCGGATGAGCCATCTTGACGGGTTTCGAAAGGAAAATCGAAGGCAGGGTCAGGCTTGACCGAACAAAGTTCGGGGATAGTCTTATCCCTCAACTGATCCTCCGTAGCTCAATGGTAGAGCGAGCGGCTGTTAACCGCTAGGTTGCTGGTTCGAGTCCAGCCGGAGGAGTTTGATTTTCTGGGTCTATGTCCTGTTCAGCGAAGCCGCTCAGAAGCGGTATGTCGGCCAGACCGATGACCTGGACCGTCGCGTGCGAGAGCACAACGACCCAAGTCACAACTCCATGAAGTTCACCTCAAAGCACCCGGGCCCTTGGGTGCTTGTTCATTCCGAACAGTTCAAGACACGGTCCGAGGCCATGAAGCGTGAACGCTGGCTCAAGTCCGGCCAAGGACGTGCGTGGCTCGATGCCCAGGGTTATGGTCGAGCGAGTCCGCCGGAGGCGGATTAACCGCTAGGTTGCTGGTTCGAGTCCAGCCGGAGGAGTTTGATTTTCTGGGTCTACGTCCTGTTCAGTGAGACCGCTCAGAAGCGGTACGTCGGCCAGACCGACGACCTGGACCGTCGCGTGCGAGAGCACAACGACCCAAGTCACAACTCCATGAAGTTCACCTCAAAGCACCCCGGCCCGTGGGTGCTTGTTCATTCTGAACAGTTCGAGACTCGGTCCGAAGCGATGCGCCGCGAGAAGTGGCTGAAATCAGGGCAGGGACGTGCGTGGCTCGATGCCCAGGGTTATGGTAGAGCGAGTCCGCCGAAGGCGGATTAACCGCTCCGTTGCTGGTTCGAGTCCAGCCGGAGGAGTTGAATGCCGAAATGGGCACCCCTATCTGTTTTCAACTGGGCGATCTTCATGCGACACTTCGTGCCCATTACACACAACCGAGACGTAATCCAAACGCGCAAGTTTGCAAACCTCATGCAGGGAAATGTTCCGCTGAGGCCATTTTTCATTTGGTCCGAGTTCACGCAAGCTGTAAATTCGAGTCAGACCGTGCTGATGCGACGGCCACGTTGCTGAGCAATACTCGGCAAGCAAACCTGGGTCGCATCGGATACTTGGGCGAGGTCGTTGTTGAAAGTTGTTTTCGGCAGTGAGGGGGGCCTCACACCGAATGGGTTTGACCTCTCAGATGAGAGGGACATCTTTGTGTACATTCTCGACAGAGGGAGAGATTGATGCAGAAGCACACACGTATTCATCGTTTCACGACACTCGCCACGATCGTTACGGCCGCGGGGATCGCAACCGCGGATATCTACGACGAATCGATCGATGGTGATCTCGCCAGCGTTGCAGGCGGACCAACCATGTTCGATCTCAGCGTCGGCACCAATACCGTCATCGGCACAGTCGGCGATACCGATTTTGAGGACTTTGTCGGCTTCACCATCGGTGCGGGCGAACAGCTGACCGCGATCACGCTGACCAGCTTCGTCACGGCCGGTGGCAACACCTCGACCGGGTTCCGTCTCTACACCGATCAGGGCGGCGGCTGGTTCCAGGCATCTTCCGGCAGCATGGTGCCCGGCGATGTCGGCACCAACTTCCTGAATGTCTGGGATCTCACGGACGTCGGCGGATCCGCACCGCTCGGCCCCGGAAACTACGGCGTCGTACTCGCGGAGTTCACCGCCGGCCAGGCATACTCCTTCGACATCGTGGTCACGCCGACCCCCGGCTCGCTCGCGATCCTGGGCTTCGGTGGGCTCGCCGCGGCCCGTCGCCGGCGCTGATCTTCAACTCTGCATGTTGACCGCACACCGGAGGCACCCACCCGAGTGGGTGCCTCTTTGATTTTTGATCGCGCGCATCGAATCAGTGAGCGGCTTGCTCCGTCGATTCATCTGACCGCTCCGGTGAGCCAAAGCCGATCTCAATCAGCCGCTTACCGTCCTCGATGATGAGGTAGAGGCACGGGACAAGCAGCAGGATGATCGCGGTCGCGAAGACGATCCCGAACCCGAGCGAGATCGCCATGGGGACGATGTACTGCGCCTGCAGCGAGGTCTCCATGATGATCGGGGTCAGGCCGAAGAACGTCGTGGCCGTGGTCAGGAAGATCGGTCGGAATCTCCGCACACCCGCCTTGAGGATCGCGTCGAACGGCGTGTCGTCCCCGCGCTTGCGGTTCGCGTAATCGATCATGATCAGCGAATCGTTCACGACCACCCCAGAGAGTGCGATCACGCCCATGAGACTGACAAGCGAGAGGTCATACCCCAGCAGCATGTGCCCGATCACCGCGCCGATGATGCCGAACGGGATCGCCGACAGAACGATCAGCGGCTGGATGTAGCTCCGGAACGCGATCGCGAGGAGCGCGTAGATCACGAACATCGCCAGCCCGAACCCGCTCCAGAGGGCGGAGGTCGCCTCACGCATCTCCGCGTCGCTGCCCTCGAAGGTCCACGTGAGCCCGGGGTAGCTTGCCCGCAGTTCCGGCAGCACCTCCCGGTTGAGCGCGGTGATGATCTGCCCGGTTGTGCGGGCCGGTTCGACGTCCATCGAAACATTCACCACACGCCGACCGTCACGCCGGTTGATGCTCGTGAACGCCTCGCCCTGCGTGATCTCCACGACATCGAGCAGCGGCACCTCCGCGCCGCTCGGGGTCTGGACGACATAGTCTTCCAGGTGATGGATGTCCTTGCGCTCATCCTCCGGCAGCTTGACCCGAACCTCGATCTCGTTTGTGCCCCGCAGCAGCCGCAACGCGAGTGAGCCATAAAAGGCGCCACGCAGCTGCCCGCCGATCTCCGCGGGTGTCAGCCCCAGAGCGCGGCCCTCGGGCTTGAGGCGGAAGTCGAACTGGGTCTTCCCGCGGTTGTAGTTATCGCTCACATCGCGGGTGTTGCTGAACTGCTCCGCCCGGGCGACCAGCGCCATCGCCGCCTGCTCAAGCGTATCAATATCGCTGTGGCTCAGGTCCACGCTGACATCGGGACGATGCCCCCCGGGGCCCCGCTCGGCCTCGAAGGTAATCTGGTCAATGCCCGGCAAATCGCTGATGGAGTCACGCCAGAGCTGGATCACTTCACGCGCGGTCATGTCCCGCTCCTCCGGCGGCTTCATCACGATCTCGACATCGATGAAGTTCTGCCCACGCACATTGGTCTTGATGCCCTCGGCAACCTCGTAGAGGTTGTGCTCCTCGAACATCTCGATGCTCGCGGTGGTCACGATCTCCGCGACACGGGCCGCCTGATCGGGGGTCGTCCCCACGGGCAGACGCACGCCCGCCTCGATCTCGTCCGCAGAAACCTCGGGCATGAGGATCATGCCCATGTGCGCGCTGAGTGAGTAGCTGCCCACTACCCAGAACAACGCGAGCGCGGCCGTCGCGGTCACATAGCGGAACCGCAGCGCCACACGTAGCAGCGGTCGATAGATCAGATCGATCAGCTTAGAGAAAAGACGCGAGAACGACTGTTGCGCCCCGTGCAGCTTCCGGGCGACCCAGAGCTTGCCCTTGGCCTCCTTCGCGTGCGCGAGGTGAGCCGGCAGGATAAAGAGCGCCTCGAACAGCGAGACCGCCAGCACGATGATGACAACCACGGGCAGCGGCTTCCAGAACTTGCCCGTCTCGCCGGGGATGAACAGCAGCGGGATGAACGCGACGATGTTTGTCAGGATGCTGAACGTCACCGGGCCGGCGATCTCACGGGCACCCAAGACCGCGGCTTTCAGGTGGCCCATACCGAGCTGGCGGTTCTCGTACACATTCTCGCCCACGACGACCGCGTCATCCACCACGATGCCCAGCACGACTAGGAACCCGAAGAGCGAGATCATGTTGATGCTCAGCCCGGAGGCGGGCATGAACATGATCCCACCGATGAACGAGATCGTCATCCCCATCATGACCCAGAACGCGAGCCGCAGCTCGAGGAACAACGCCAGGATGAGCAGCACGATCACCACCGCGATGATCCCGTTCTCCATAACGAGCGAGAGGCGTCGGCGGAAATCCTCGGCGTTGTTGTTGTCGATCCGCCAGGTCACCCCCTTGGGCAGCGTCTGCTCGTAGCCCGCCATGACCCGATCAACCGCGTCCGCGATATCGGTGGGGGATTGAGACCCGACCCGGTAGATCTCGATCTCGACCGACGGCGTCCTGTTGAACTGTGAGTGGAAGTTGCCCTCCTCGAACCCGTCGCGGATCGTCGCGATATCGCCGAGGGTGACGATCGCCCCCTCGTCGCTCGCAACGACCTCGATCAGGGCGAACTGCTCGGACCACTGCTTTCGCGCCGAGACGCGTAGGAGGATCTCCCCGGCGCTGGTCTGCACCGACCCCGCCGCGATGTCCTCGCTCGAGTCCTCAATCAGGCGAGCTACGTCAGGCAGCGTCAGCCCGTACTCGCGCAGCCGGTTCCGCGGGATCTCAACATGGGTGATGTAGTCGGGCACCCGGCCGAGCTCAACCTGCGTGATCTCGGGGTCTGCGAGCAGCGTGTCACGCAGCTGCTCCGCGAGCTTCCGCAGGGTCCAGATGTCAATATCGCCGTAGAGCCCAAGAGACATGACCTCGGTCCTGCGCGATTGAAGGCGGACCTCCGGCTGCTCGATGTCATCAGGGAACGTCCGGATGCGGCTGACCGCCTGATCGATGTCCTGGAACGCCTTCATCCGCTCGGTGTCCGGCACCAGCTCGATGCTGACCGACCCGTTGCCCTCGCGGGCCTGAGACGTGATCTCGCGGATGCCATCGATGCCGCGGATCGCTTCCTCGACCGGGCGAAGGATGCCCTGCTCAACCTCGGCGGGCGCGGCGCCGGGGTAGCCAACGTCGACCTCGACGATATCGAGCTGGAACTCCGGGAAGACTTCCTTCTGGATCGAGAACGCGGACCAGACGCCGCCGACCAGCAGGATGACCATCAGCAGGTTCGCCGCGATAGAGTTCTGCGCCATCCACGCGATCGGCCCGCGCATCGCATTGGCGGAGTCCTTCGTTTCGTTGGGGGTATCGCTCATGGCGTGTCATCCCCGGACTGCCCGCTTTCATTCTCTCCAGATTCGCCCTCAAGCCGCAACGCGAGCCCCTGAGACACCGTGGCCAGCGAGGTCGTCACAACCTCGTCGCCGGCTTCCAGCCCGCTCCGGACGTACGCGTACTGCGCATCCCGGTACACCACCTCGGCTTGGCGGATATCGAGCTGCCCATCAGACTTGACCCACACCGTGTCGTTCTGGCGGAGGTATTGGCGGTCGAGGCGCACAACGTCCCGGATCTGCTCACCCTCGATCTCAAGCTCCACGATCGTGCCGAGGATCATCCTCGGCCCATCTGCCTCCATCGCCAGCGGGTCCGGGATCGAGACGAGCACTTTGGCGAGACGGGATTGGGTATCCACCGTGCCGATCAGGCGCGATACGCTGCCCTCGCGGTACTCCCCCGCGCGCCAGGCGGCCTTGTGATGCACACGGACGCTGGCTCCGCCCCTGCCCGTGTTATGAATACGGATCCACGGGAGATCGCGCAGCGGCACGCTCGCCATGACCCAGTACTCTTCCGTCCCCACGAGGTGGGCGATCTCGTCCGAAGAACTGATCTGCGATCCGAGATTGACGTCGCGCGTCATGACCTGCGCATCGAATGGAACGCGCACGCTCGTGCGCTCAAGATCGAGCTCGGCCTGACGGACCGCGGCCTCCGTTGCGGAGAGGCGGGCGCGGATCGCCTCGATCTGCGGCTCACGCAGCACGAGTGAGCGGTTGTCGTCGTCGATCTCTTCACCGAGCAGCTCGAACTCCTGCCGAGCCACCGCCTGACGCCCCTCCTCGATGGCCAGCTCCGCCTGCACCTGTCGGTGCTCGCTCCGCATCATCGTGAGCGTCTGCTCATAGTCTGCAGGATCGATGCCCACCAGCTCCTGCCCCTCCTCCACGAGCCCACCAGGCATGAACCCGGTTTCCATGCGCACGACCTGACCGCTTACCCTCGGCCTGAGCATGAGCTCGCGCGCCGGCTCCACCAGCCCGAGCACCTCCAGCCGTGGCCGGAAGTCGCCCCGCTCCACACGCGTGACCTCGACCAACGCGGCGCTCTTCCTCGTCGCCGCCTCGCTCTGCGCGACCGGCTCTGTGGAATAGATGAGGTACGTCGCCGCGCCGGCTCCCCCGATCAGCAGCACGCAGATGATCACAGAGAGCACGATTCGCACCCACATCCGGGCCCGCTTTGAACTGGTTCGGTCAGCCACGCGATTCGTCTCCGTTTTTGTGTTCATCGTCTGTAGCAGCGGCCTCGCGCGGGGTCTCGAACCCGCCAGCGAGTGCACGGTAGAGCGCGATCCTGAACGTGATCAGACTGAGCCGGGCATCGAGCAGATCACGCTCGATCTGCTGCTGCTCACGCAGCGAAGTCAGCACATCGATAAAATCAGCCGCCCCGTTAAGGTACTGCGTCCGAAGCTGTTTATACGTCTCCCCCGCGAGATCGAGCTGTGCCTCAAGACTCGCCAGACGCCGCGCCTGCTCCCGCTCACGCGTGAGCGCGATCTCCACCTCGCCGAACGCGTCCAGCACCGTCTGGGCATAGTCAGCGAGCAGCTCGTCACGCTCGGCCCGCGCCCGCTCGACCTCCGAAGCACGCTCGCCCCCATCCAGGATCGGCATCACCGCATCCGCCGCGATGCTCGCGATCCAATCGCTGAACAGGGCGGAAGGGTTCTCGGCGGCGGTCGAGAGCGAAGCGCTCAGATTGATCCGGGGGTACGTATCGGCAACCGCCGCCGCGACATCCTCATCCGCGGCTCGCAACGTATACATCGCCCCGAGCACATCAGGGCGTCGCCGGAGCAACTCGGCGGGCAGGCCAGTCGACGGCGCCGAGGGCACCCGCGGCAGCGACGACTCCGGATACGCGAACATCTGCTGCGGAGCGCGGCCCTCAAGGATCGCCTGCTGGTGCCCGAGCACCTCAGCCAGCGACTCGGCGATCATGATCTGCTCGCGGGTCGACTCGACAAGCTGGCGCTGTCGCAGCACGTCCGCGCTCCCCGACTGACCCACAGCGAATCGCCTTTCGAGAACCTCCAGCACCTTCTCGTTCGTTTCCAGCTGCGATCGGATCAGCTGAACCTGATGGCGTGCAACCACCAGCGTGTACCAGTTCGTCGCCACTTCGCCCGAGAGCGTCAACGCAGCCGCCTTGTAGTCGGCCTCGCTCGCGAAAGCGCGGAGCCGCTCCGCTTCGATCGCCGAGCCAATCCGCCCCCAGAGATCAACCTCGTACGAGGCCTCCAGCCCGAGCGAGAACCGCGTGGCATCGTCGGCACCATCGTCCCGCTCTGTCCGTTCGACCCCCGCGGTGCCATCCAGCTTGATCGAGCGATCCGATCGAGCCCGGCGAGCGATGGCGTCCGCCTGGCGAAGCCGCTCCCAGGCCGCGGCCAACGTGAAGTTCTCACGCAGCGCCCGATCAACCCGCTCATCGAGCACCGGATCATTGAACGAGGTCCACCACGCGTCGGCCAGCTCGATGCTCCCGCCCGAACTGAATGGGGGCGCATCCTCGAACGGGATGGGCGTGGCATCACGGCGCTGCTGGCACCCACCCCCGAGCAGGGAGCCGCTGACGAACAGCCCGAGCAGCAATGCCCGCAAGGACGCCAACCGCTGAACACCGAGCTGTGAGACCACTCCGAAGCCGCGCATCACAGAAGCATACACCGGACGGGGCGCTCGGAGTTGCATCGGGCAATCGCTCAACTTCCGTACAGATTGGTCCCCTTTACGCGTCAGGTTCATAGGTACCAATCCGGTTCGACAAGGCGATCAGCGCGGACTCAAGGCGCGCACCTCGAATCATGACGCTCGCGAAATAAGCGGCAATCAGACCGCTTTGGCGCTCAGTTTGACCTCGATGTTGCCACGAGTCGCGTTCGAGTACGGGCAGACCTCGTGCCCGATCTTCACGAGCTCATCCGCCTGCGACTGATCAACACCCTTGATCTCATTCTCAAGATGCACACGGAGCCGGAACTCGCCCGCGTCGGTCGAGAACAGTTCCACCTCTGCGGTCGTCTTCACGTCCTCAGGTGCCAGCTCGATGCCCTTGTCCTTGGCAACGAAGATCACGGCGTTGCCGAAGCACGCGGCGTAGCCGGCCGCGAAGAGAACCTCCGGGTTGGGCTTGTCGCCCTTCCCGCCAAGGCTCGGTGGGACGGTCATGTCCATATCGATGAGGCCGTCCTCGCTCTTGGCGTGCCCGTTCCGTCCGCCGGTTGATGCGACGCGCGCTGTGTACAGTGATGGCATGGTGGTGCTCCTCTCAGCAATAGTGCCTGCGGTGAAGTGTACCGCGCCGAACGCACCAGTTCGCGTGCTTACGCCTTCTCTGTTCCGGTTGTGTCCTGTGGATAGAGCCGACGCCCGAGCCAGAGTGACACGCTCACGAGGGTAACCAGGACCGGGACCTCGACGAGCGGCCCGACCACGGTTGCGAAGGCGACGCCCGAGCCGATCCCGAAGACCGCGATGGCCACCGCGATCGCCAGCTCGAAGTTGTTCCCCGACGCGGTGAACGCGAGGGTCGCGGATCGCTCATAGTCCGCACCGACCTTCTTGGCCATCAGGAAGCTCACGAAGAACATCACCACGAAGTAGATCGTCAGCGGGATCGCGATGCGCAGGATGTCGAGGGGGAGCTCGACGATCCGATCGCCCTGCATGCTGAACATCAGGATGATCGTCAGTAACAGCGCGATCAGCGTGATCGGGCCGATCTTGGGTAGGAAGGACTTCGTGTACCACTCGTCGCCCTTGAGGGGGCGGAGCACAAGGCTGGTGATCATCCCCGCAAAGAACGGGATCCCGAGATAGATCATCACGCTGATGAACACCTCGGCGATGGACACATCGACGACCGCGCCCTCGAGCCCCATCAGCGGCGGGAGGAAGGTGATGAAGATCCACGCGTAGACGCCGAAGAAGAGGACCTGGAAGATGCTGTTGAACGCGACGAGCCCCGCGGCGTAATCGTTGCTGCCCCGCGCAAGATCGTTCCAGACAAGCACCATCGCGATGCATCGCGCCAGCCCAACCAGGATCAGCCCGGTCATGTACTCGGGCTGATCCCGCAAGAACAGCACCGCGAGCCCGAACATCAGCGCTGGCCCGACGACCCAGTTCTGCACGAGCGAGAGGACCAGGACCTTCCAGTCGCGGAAGACCTCGGGCAGCTTCTCGTAGCGCACCTTCGCCAACGGAGGGTACATCATCAGGATCAGCCCGATCGCGATGGGGATGTTCGTCGTCCCGATCGACATCCGATCGAGCTGCTCGGAGATACCCGGCACGGCCCTACCCAGGATGACACCGACGGCCATCGCGAGGAAGATCCAGAGTGTCAGGAAGCGATCGAGCAGCCCGAGCCGCTTGGGCTTGGTGCTCAGGCAGGCGGGCTGGTCGGCGGTGGTGGGGGCAGTGGTCATGTCATCCAATCCGGTTTAGCTGCTGGGCTGTGAGCGAAGCACCTCGGGCAGCGTCCTCATAAACGCGCCGATCTCATCACGAACTCGCCGGTAGTGGGAGAGCGCCTCTTCTTCGTCCTTCGCGTTCAGCGCGAGCTTCGGCGGGTCATCGAAGCCATGGTGGACCACGCGAGCGTTCCCCGGGAAGACCGGGCAGGTCTCGTGGGCGTGCCCGCACACGGTGATAACGAGGTCAAACTCGACGCCCGCGAGGTCCTCAAGGGTCTTTGAGAAGTGACCAGAGATGTCGATGCCGATCTCGCCCATCACCCTGACCGCGTTGGGGTTCAGGCCGTGCTTCTCGATCCCGGCGGAGTGCGCTTCGATCGTGCCCTCATGCAGGTGCCTTGCCCACCCCTCGGCCATCTGGCTCCGGCAGGAGTTCCCAGTGCAGAGAAACAGGACGCTGGTTCGTTCGCTCGTCATAAAGAAACTCCCTCCGGGCCGCAGCACCCGCAATCACCTTCGCTGACGCATCCATCTTGTGGCGCGAGCTCGTCGATCGCATCCGCCAGATCGCGGAAGTGCGTCGCGAGCGATTGCGAGTTCGCGCTGTACCACACGGTGCGCCCCTTCTTCTCGCTCGTCAGCAGGCCCGCGCGGGCGAGCGTGCCCAGGTGGCGTGCAACCATGGAGAAATCAATCGAGCAGCACTCCGCCACCTCGGTCACCGAGCACGGCCGCCCGCACTTGAGCAGGCACGAGAGCAGACGCGCCCGCGTCGGCTCCGCGAGGGCCTTGAGCATCTCGGGTTCGAGCAACCGATCGAAGGCCGCACGCTTGCGAGCCGCCTGCTTGGGGGTCTTTGAATGCTGGAATACTGACGCCATGACGCCAGTATAGCCGCCGGCGAAAGCCGCGTGATTCCACGCGGGCGCCGTTCGTGTAAAGATTTCGTGAGCGGCCCGGTGGTGGGTTATTCCACGCGGAACTGACTGACCAGCGCCTGCAGGCCCTCGGCATGACGCGAGAGCACGTTCGCCGCGTCCGCCGCTTCACTGGCACCGCTGGCCGAGTGGACGCTGACCTCGCTGATGCTCTCAACGCCCCTGCTGATCTCACAGCTCGCGGCCGACTGCTCTTCCGCGGCCGCGGCGATCGACGTTATCAGCTGGGAAACCTCACCCGTGCGGCACACGATCTGCTCAAGGCTCGAGCCGGCGTTGCGTGCACGCTCGACGCCGTGCTCGACCTGCTCGCTCCCGGTGTTCATACGATCAACAGCGAGCTTCGTCTCATCCTGGATCGCGCGGATTGTGTTGGAGACCTGCTCCGTCGCGTCCGTGGTCCGATCTGCGAGCTTGCGCACCTCGTCCGCGACGACGGCAAACCCACGACCGTGCTCGCCGGCTCGCGCGGCCTCGATCGCCGCGTTCAGCGCCAGCAGGTTCGTCTGGTCCGCGATGTCGTTGATCACCGCGATGATCTCACCGATCTCATCGCCACGCCGACCGAGCTCGCTCACGAGCTCGAGCGAAGCGATCACCGAATCACGGATCGTGCTCATCGCTTCGATGGTTTCGTTGACGACTTCGCCGCCCTGCTGGGCGACCTCGCCCGAGTTCTTCGCATTCTCGGCGGCCTCGATCGACTGCGAAGCGACCTCGTTCACGCTCGCGCTGAGCTCCTCGATCGCAGCAGAGATCTGCATCGTCTGATCCTTCTGCGACTCCATACCCTGCGCCATGTTCTCGCTCGATGCCGCGATCTCCGTCGCCGCACCCGCGACATCGTGCGTCGCGGAGATCACCTGCCGCACCAGGGTCTGCACGTTCTCCGTGAACCCGTTGAACGCCCGAGCGATCTCGCCGATCTCATCGCGCGAATCGATATCGATCCGCTTTGTCAGGTCGCCCTCCATACCCATCATCACGCTCGAGGCACGCTTGATGGGGCGAACGATCGACCGCTGCGTGATCAGCCATGAAGCCGGCACAACAATCAGCACGAAGTACGCCACGATGCCCGCGCCGATATAGAAACCGTACGAGGTCGCCTTCGAATCGATCTGCGCCTCGATGCTCGCGGCCTTCGCGTCCACATCATCGATATAGATGCCCGTCCCGATGTATACCTCGGTGCCGGGGATCAGCTCGACATACGAGAGCTTGGGGAGCAGCTCGTCCTGCGTGCCCGGCTTCGGCCAGACGGAGTCGACAATGCCGCCGCCGTTCCGCACCGCCGTCGTGAACTCACGGAACAGATACTTCCCATTTGGGTCCTGAAAATCCCAGTACGCCTTGCCCCGCTTGTCCGGCTTCAGACCGTCCGCAACATTGAAGCCCTTGAGGTCGTACGCGAAGATGTAGCCTGTGTCCGTCGTATCGGCCTCGTTGATCCTGAAGGTCGAGTTGCCCAGGCGACGCTGGATGATGTCTGCCCGCTCATCTGGGTCGCCGACACCCACCAGCTCCGCCGCGAGATCGTCCAGATGCGACTGGATAATCAGGCGGAGCTTGCTCTCGTGCCCCTCCATCATCGCGGAGCGCGTCTCGGTGAGACTGTACCGCGTGATCTCATGGTTCAGCAGGACCGCACCGCCGATCGAAAGCAGCGTCATCCCGAAGAGAATGGCAGAGAGGCCCCAGATTTTCGTGGAGATCGAGAGAGAGTTGAGCATGAGTGAGATCCCGTAGGTGTCCGTTGTGTAATCTACGAAATCTGTCTCGTCTCCCCCGCCCCATGAGTTCAATCAACAACCGCAACTGATTTCAGATGCTCGACAAGGCATGCGAAGCATGCCCCTGCTATGGGGGAACGATGCTCAGACCTGGCTCTGCGCTCTGAGTAGATCCCGTATCTCACCCAGCAGCACGACATCCGCGGCCGGGGCCTTCGCGGGCTCCGCCTTCTTCTCCTCCTCAAATCGCTTCTTGGCCGTGTTCACGAGCTTCACCATGATGAAGATGACAAAGGCGAGGATCAGGAAGTTGATCGCCACCGAGATGAAGTTGCCCCACGCCAGGACCGGCCCGAGCGCCCGGGCATCGTCAAGGGGCATGGGGGCACCGTTGTTGGCGTTCTCGTAGTTCTGAACCCCAACGTGGACATTCTCCGTGAGCCCGAGATAGAAGTTCTGGAACTCCGCCTTGCCCGCGATGCCCACGATCGGCATCACGAGGTCATCGATCACGGACCGGATGATCACGCTGAACGCCCCGCCGATGATGATGCCGATGGCCATATCCATCACGCTGCCACGCACCGCGAACTCTTTAAACTCTTTGATCAGCCCCATGGGAAAGCTCCTTGCAATACGCGGCACACGCCGCCATCACAAGCAGTGTACTGGCTCAGCATGAAACAGGGCTTCATGCCGCGGTCCAGGTCCAATCGGACACACTGTATCAGCCAGACTGAATCACCTGGTGCGGTTGCGGACCCGCACACGCCCCTTGCCCTTCGTGATCTTCCCGATCACATGGACCCGCTCGCCATACTTCTCAAGGCGACGCGTCACGCCGTCCACAAAGCTCGGCCGGACGATGAGCGTGTACCCGATGCCCATATTGAACACGCGGCGCATCTCGTCCTCATCGATCCCGCCCTGCTCCTGCAGGAAGCGGAACACCGGCGGGACCTCCCAGGACGACTCGTCGATCACCGCGTCCACACCGTCGTGCAGCGAGCGGTTGAGGTTGCCCTCCATGCCGCCGCCGGTGATGTGCGCCATCCCCGAGATCACTTTTTTCACCTTGTACGCGCGAAGCAGCTTCACGATCGAAGCCGCGTAGATCCGGGTCGGCTCCAGCAGGACCTCGCCGAGCGTGCGGTCGGTCTCGAGCTCTGGATACGACCTGTCGAGCTTGAGCTTCGCGTGCTTGAGGACCTTGCGCACAAGCGAGTAGCCGTTGGAATGCACGCCCGAGCTCTCCAGCCCGAGCACCACATCGCCAGCTTCGACCCGCAGCGGGTTCGTCGCCTTCTTGAGCTCAACTACGCCGACGCTGAACCCGGCGAGGTCGTAGTCGTTCGGCTTGTAGAGGTCATTCATCTCCGCCGTCTCGCCGCCGATCAGCGCGCACCCGGCCTGCTTGCACCCCTCGCTGATGCCCTTCACGATGTCGTAAAGCACCTGCTGATCCACCGAGTTCACAGCGATGTAATCGAGGAACAGCAGCGGCTCCGCGCCCTGAACGATCAGGTCGTTCACGTTCATCGCGACCAGATCAATCCCGACCGTGTCATGCTTCTTCATCTCAATCGCGAGATGCACCTTCGTCCCGACGCCGTCGGCACACGCCACCAGGACCGGGTCCTTGAAGTTGTGCTTAAACAGCTGCTCGTTGTAATCAAGACGCAGAAGCCCGGCGAAGCCGCCCGGGTTGTCAATCACGCGCTGCCCGTGCGTCCGGCGCAACAGCGAGCCGATCGAGCCGACGAACTTGTCGCCCGCTTCGATGCTGACCCCTGAATCAGCGTAAGTAAGCCCTTTCTTCCGCTTGGTCGAACGCGTGCGCGTGGTGCTCATGCCAGACGATAGGTTCGTGTTCGCACGCGTGTGCACAGGAATCGCTGTTCTTGTGTACAGAAGGGCGGGGCGGACGGGTATAATCCACAAATCCGCAAGAACGGCTGAATCCAAGTGCCACGGAAGGAAAAGCACATGAGTGAGACCCAGCTCTTTACCTCTGAGTCCGTGTCGATGGGGCACCCCGACAAGGTGTCCGACCAGATCTCCGACGCGATCCTCGACGCGATGCTAACCAACGACCCATACTCACGCGTTGCGGTCGAGACCCTCGTCTCGACCGGCATGGCCGTGATCGCAGGCGAAGTCACCACCGAAGGCTATGTCGACATCCCCGACGTCGTGCGGGGTGTGATCCGCGAGATCGGCTACACCGACGGCGACATGCGGTTCGACGACGAATCCTGCGCCGTCCTCGTATCCATCAACCAGCAGTCCCCGGACATCGCGCAGGGCGTCAACAAAGAAGGCGCCGGCGACCAGGGCATGATGTTCGGCTTCGCGTGCAAGGAAACCGAAGAGCTGATGCCCCTCCCCCTCATGCTCAGCCACAAGCTCGTGGCCCAGCAGGCACACGTGCGTGAGAACGGCGGCGTGCCCGGACTGCGCCCGGACGCGAAGAGCCAGGTCACCGTTGAGTACGACGGACGCAAGCCCGTCCGCGTCGACACCGTCGTGATCTCGACCCAGCACGACAAGTCCTGGAACGACAAACAGGACCAGCTCAAGCGTGAGGTCATCGACCACATCATTAAGCCCGTGCTCGGCGAATGGTGGAACCCCGGGATCACCGTCCACGTCAACCCGACTGGACGCTTCGAGATCGGCGGTCCTCACGGCGACGCCGGCCTCACGGGCCGAAAGATCATCGTCGACACCTACGGCGGTCGCGGCCGCCACGGCGGCGGCGCTTTCAGCGGCAAAGACCCGACCAAGGTCGACCGCTCGGCCGCCTACATGGCCCGATACATCGCCAAGAACATCGTCGCGGCGGACCTCGCGGACGAGTGCGAGATCCAGCTCTCCTACGCGATCGGCGTGGTCGAGCCCACCAGCGTCTACGTCGAGACCTTCGGGACCTCGAAGGTCGACGAGGCCACCATCGCAAAGGCCGTGCGTGAGGTCTTCCCCCTCACGCCCCGCGGCATCATCGAGACGCTCGATCTCCGCAAGCCCATCTACCGCCCCAGCGCACGCCACGGCCACTTCGGGCGTCAGCCTTACGAGAAGGACGGGCTCCAGTTCTTCCCCTGGGAGAAGACCGACAAGGCAGACGCGCTCCGCAAGGCGTGCGACTCGGCACAGGCCGCCGCAGTCTGAGAACAAGCCGATCAGCCCAAGTAGAGCTTGTGACGCAATATGTAATCATGGACCCGATCGTCGAGCCCGGCGATCGGGTTTTCTCTTGTCGCCGTGTCTGCGAGCGTCTGCCTGATCCGCGTCGAACTGA
Source organism: Phycisphaerales bacterium UBA1924 (assembly GCA_964229845.1). Classification (GTDB taxonomy): domain Bacteria; phylum Planctomycetota; class Phycisphaerae; order Phycisphaerales; family UBA1924; genus UBA1924. Next base: position 47,591 of record CAXREY010000023.1, on the reverse strand, counting down.
TGTCCATCATCGGGAAACGCACGATGTGTGACCGCCAGTGCCCGAGTTCCGAATCCGACCACACGCCAGTCCGCGACAACGACCCGATAAGCTGCTCCGGGTCATCGTGCTCATCACGGAGCATGACGACCGCATCCTTCCAGATCGACTCATAGTCACGCCAGCGATGCATCGAGAGCGCCTGATCCGCCCCGATCAGATACCCCGCCTGCTGCGCACCGAAATGCGCCCTCGCGGTCTCCCATGTCTCGGTCCAGTAACTCGGCTGATCCGGGTGACGCGCCGCCCGCTCGATCTCCTCAGTCCAGACCATCGAACCAGCCACAGACGCGAGCTGCAGCCCCAGCATCGCGACCCGGTGCGAGGCCGCAGTCGGCCGCGCATCCTTTAAGGGAGAGCGAGCCGCGGGAACATACACCATCAACGCATCAGGAACCCCCAGCGCCACGCAAACCCGGCGCGGCAAGTCGGCGTGCCCCAGGTGCGGCGGATCGAAAGACCCGCCAAAGAACAGCACCCGACGCCCACCCTCCAGCGCGGGCAGCTGGCTCGTAATCGGTGTTTCCAGAGGGCTTGTGCTCATGGTTATCGTGCTCCAGCCACAGAAACAGGTGCCCGCGCGATTCCGATAATTCGTTCGCCAGAGCCGCCTGAGCCCATATCAGCCGGATCATATCTCCTCAGATGGGGAATTCATCTTACCGAGCAGAAGGGATTCCGGGATGCGATAAACCGCGCAGGAGGATTGCCCGATGAACGGACGTGGAGGTATGCGATGAACGCACCCGATCCGAACGCATTCAGTCTGGACATCAACGACCCCGAGGACGCGGAACTCATCGAGTACTTCCTCTCGGAACTGCCAACGAGGGTCGACACGATCATGGCCGCATTCACGAACGATGACTACCAGGGGCTCGCTCGCATCGCCCACCAGCTCAAGGGCGCAGCGCCCGGCTTCGGGTTCCCGCAGATCGGGGTCCAGGCCGCCAAGCTCGAACAACAGATCAAAGGCGTCGCCGATCCGACCGAATCCCTTGAGACACTGCGATCAGAAGTCGATCAGCTGGTCTCGCTCTGCAACTCGTACATCAACCCCGCCTGAAAACGCCAGTTCCCCACGCACGCATCCATCGCTCGAATGAGCCCAGCCAGGTGAACCGATCGGACACATGAGTGATCTTCACCCCAACCCGCACACGGACACACCGCCGGTGGTCCTGCTGATCGACGACTCACAGTTCGTCCATCGGCTGCTCGATGCGCGACTTAGGAGCGAGTCGATCGTCCTCCTCAGCGCCGAAGACGGGAAGCGGGGGCTCGAGGTGGCGCGGGGCGAGCAGCCCTCACTCATCCTGCTGGACCTCGACATGCCCGTCATGGACGGGTTCGAGACACTCCGGGAACTCAAAGAAGACCCGTGCACAAAAGACATCCCCGTCATCGTGCTCTCCGGCATGAACTCGTCTCAGGACAAAGTCGCCGCATTCGACCTGGGCGCGATCGACTTCGTCACCAAACCGTTCGAGCTCACAGAACTCCGCGCACGCGTGCGATCATCCCTCAAGATGTCGCTGCTCCTGCGGATGCTCGCCCAGAAGGCCCACATCGACGGCCTCAGCGGGCTCTATAACCGACCATACTTCGACGAGAAGCTCCGGGCCGAGTACGACCGGACCGTCCGTCACGGGCAGGCGCTGTCCATCGCGATGATCGATATCGACCATTTCAAGTCGGTCAACGATACATACGGCCACCCCGCGGGCGACACCGTCATCTCCGGTGTCGCCAACCTGATCATGCGGGAGACACGCTCCTTCGATATCTCCTGCCGCTACGGCGGGGAAGAGTTCTCCCTCATCATGCCCGAGACCGAGCCACAGCAGGCGCTGCAGGTGTGCGAACGCATCCGGATGGGCTGTGAGAAGCTCGCCTGGTCGCGCCACCCCGCCCGCTCCGTGACCCTCTCGGTTGGCATCGTTGGCGTGCATGACGGCGATACCGTCTCGATGACCCCCGAGGGTTGGGTCGAAGCAGCGGACAAAAACCTCTACAAAGCGAAGCAGCAGGGACGCAACATGGTCGTCACTACCGGGATCGACGGTCAACCGATCCAACTGGCCAAAGCCGGGTAATCCCCTGATTCGTCCCCTATAATCGGGGCATGAGCCCGGAAAACCATGATCATCCAGAACGACTCGAGAAACTCGAACTCTCGGCCGGATACGCCGAGCGTCATATCGAAGTGCTCTCAGACGAGATCGCGCAGATCAACACCGCTCTATCAGGACTGATCCGTCGCATGGATCGGATCGAATCGCGCATGACCGAGATCAGCGACAAAGTGGGGGAAGCGCCGCCGATGGTCCCGCCCCCGCACAGCGCCGGTCCGGACGTGCCACGTGAACCGCTCTGATCCGAACGCGAATACGCTATGTTTTTCGTTGGATCTCGGATACAATTCGGTATGCAAGCCAATAAACCCAGATCATACAGACACTTCTGCGCCGTGCTCGTGTGCGGTGCATCGCTCATCGCAGCAGCCGGCTGCGAGTTGCAGCAGCGACGGGTCGATGTCGATCAGCCCAGCGGCGCAGATGAAGATATCAACTCCCGCTTCGGGCTGACCGCAGACGCGCAGGACCCGACCGAGCGAGACAAGGAACTCGGCTACGGCAAGTGGAAAGCCAAGCCCGAGTCGGATGGCACCCGGGCCCCCACAAGCCCCACGCGCCGCGGTTCCAGCTGGGGCACCGGCGACAACTGACGCCCACGCGCTCAGCGGTTTCCCGCTATCATGCCTGAGCACGGTTCGTTCACAGGAGATGACAGGAGGTCATATGTCCACGCTCGAGCAGCGATACACGGAAGTCAAGCAGCGGGTCGCGGAGGCGGCTCAGCGGTCCGGGCAGGCGCCCAGCGCCGTTTACACCATCGCGGTCACCAAGTTCGCCGAGCCCGAGGATATCCGGGAACTGATCGAGCTCGGCCACCGCGATTTCGGCGAGAATAAGGTCCAGCAGCTCTCGCAGCGCGCGGGCGTGATCAACGAATGGTTCGAGCGCATGCGCATGCACCCGCGCGTGGCAGGCGAGCACGCAGGCTTCGACCCCTCCGACCCGGTCCGCTGGCACATGATCGGGCACCTCCAGCGCAACAAGGTCCGCAAGATCGGCGACATCGTCCGCCTGGTCCACTCCGTCGATTCCCTCCGACTCGCCGAGGAAATCCAGCAGGTCGCGAACAAGCTCGACCGCGAGATCGATGTGCTCCTCCAGGTCAACGTCTCAGGCGAAGAGTCCAAGTTCGGCGTCCCCATCGCAGCCGCCGCGGCCATCGCCGAGCAGATCGACACCATGATCAACGTCCGCGTCCGCGGGCTCATGACCATGGCCCCCATCTGCGAGAACCCCGAGGACGCCCGCCCGCATTTCACGCGCTGCCGTGAGCTCTTCGACGATATCCGCCGCGTCGGCATCGGCGAGGGCCACTTCGACCTGCTCTCGATGGGCATGAGCGGCGACTACGAGGTCGCCATCGAAGAGGGGGCCAACATCGTCCGGGTCGGTTCAGCCATCTTCGGCGAACCCGAGCAGACCAATGAAAAAGAAGCCTCCGCAATCAGCGGGGCTTCCGAATCCTGATCCAAACCGGTTCACGCGCCCAGCCGCTGCTCAGGCATTGAGAACCGGCGAAGCGCTGCTGATCATGCGAGACAGGCGTCCGCCCTTCGAGCGGGTCGAGTTCATCTGCGCCTGCAGGTTCCGCCCGGGGCAAGCCGTGGGGCGCAGCTCCTGGTGGGTGTACACCCGGCTCAGCGGCACGTTGAAACGCTGCATGCCATACGCGAGCATCTGATCCAGCGCCCGGAGCGATGCCGCCGTCGGGCGGATTTGCTCATAGTTGCCAAACACGACGATGCCGAGGTTGTTCGGGTTGTTGTCCTTGACGTGGGCGCCCTGAAGCTCAAGCGGGCGCGCCTGCCAGATGCGCCCGTTCGGGTCGATCGCGAAGTGATACCCGATATCCGCCCAGCCGTTGTTCAGGTGCCCGGTGCGGATCAGCTGGAGACGACGCAGGGATTCCGCGTACGCCCCGCCGGGAACGGGCATGATCGCGTCGTGATGAACCGTGATCCGGTTGATCGAGTGCATCGGGTCCGCCAGCCAACGCTTGGGCCCCGAGCTGGTCCACTTCGAACGCGGGATGATGAACGGCGGGATCGCCGAGAGCGAATCATTCGAGCTGATCGACGGCGAGTGGGATTCAACATCGATCGGGCTCGGCGTCCGAGAGTGCAGGATCGGGTCCGCGGGGATCGGGTCCCCAAGGGAGCCGCCCTTGGTCTCAACCCGGCGTTTCGCCGAGGAGCTGCACCCGATGAGGGAGCCGACAACACTCAGCGCCACGCCTGCCTTCGCGGCCGTGCCGAGCGCATGACGTCGAGAGACGCCCGAAGATCCGGTCGCCTGGTCGGATTCACGATAGGTGGTGTCTTTGTGTGTCACACAATCACTTTCGGTCATTCCCCGTGCTTCGGTGCAATCCTATCACACTTCAAATCGCAGATGGGCGGGATCTAAACCATTCTGTGTGTTTGTTTTGTGTCAGATCCGGGCGAATGGCACGATTTGCGCAGGGCCGCCCACGCCCCACATCATTCAGAGTGTATCTGTTTCGCTTTCCCAGACAAACATGGGTACGATAATCCACTTAGAGGGTGTCGCGGCCGAGCAGGCCCGGGGACTCAGGCACCCTCCACGAAGCTACGAGAGGAAACACATGCTTTTCATGCAAGAAGATGCGGCCAACGAGGTCGCGAACGGTGCCGAAACCGCGGCTGAACCCGCGAACGAACTCGTCAGCGGAGGCACTGAAGCCGCGAGCCGCCTGATGGAAGGCGACTTCAGCAGCGACACTTGGATCCTGCTCTGGGATTCCGTCGGCTGGCCGATCACCAAGGCCATCATCCTTATTATCCTGGTCCTGATCGTCGCGAGCTGGGTCAGCAAGATCACAGGCAAGGCCGTCCGCAAGGCCAAGGTCGAGGAAACCCTCGCACGATTCCTCTCCAACCTCGCACGCTACATCATCCTCATCGCGGGCGGCGTCGCGATCCTCGGCGTGTTCGGGATCCCGACAGCCAGCTTCGCGGCACTGATCGCCGCGGTCGGCTTCGCCATCGGCATGGCCATGTCCGGCATGCTCGGCAACATCGCCTCCGGCGTCATGCTCCTGCTCTTCCGCCCGTTCAAGGTCGGCGACGTCGTCAGCGCAGGCGGCACTACGGGCAAGGTCTTCGAGATCGGCCTCTTCACCACCATCTTCGATACACCGGATAACCGACGCATCATCGTGCCCAACAACGAGATCTTCGGGGGCACCATCGAGAACGTCTCGCACCACGCCACCCGACGCGTCTCGGTCGACGTCGGCACCGACTACGGCGCAGACATCGACAAGGCACGCGAGGTCATGCTCGCAGCCGCATCGGGCACCGAGAACGTCCTCACCGACCCCGGCCCCGCGGTCGTGCTCACCGGCCTCGGCGGCTCGTCCATCGACTGGTCCGTGCGTGTCTGGGTCAACGCCGCAGACTACTGGGCGGTCATGGACCAGCTCACCCGCAACGTCAAGGTCGCCCTCGACGAAGCCGAGATCGGCATCCCCTTCCCGCAGATGGATGTCCATATCGACGGTGCCGTCAAGCGCGACTGAGTTGTCTTGCAGCGGTGGCACAGGCGTCCCGCCTGTGCGCTGTGTGCTCGGGCTATTTGAGATTGCACAGGCGGGACGCCTGTGCCACCGGCAACTTGGCTTTTTCAAAAACCCACGCTTAGGCGTGGGCTTTTTCTTCGCCCTTGCGCACCCGCTGCAGCCACTTCGCCCAGATGCTCAGCACCAGCAGCATGTACAGCCGCTGCGAGTGGTCCCGCCCACGCCACGGGTTGATCGACTTCTCCCCAGCCGCGTCATGCTCTCTGAGCATCTGCTCGACGAACTTCATGTTGAGCTCCACCCCGGCCTCCGCCAGCCCCGGAAACGGATCAGAGCAGTGGAGGTGGTCGTAGAGCAGCTGCCGCATCCCGCCGTAGTCGCTGCGGAACCACTCACCGATGGGAATCGCGAAGCCCTGCTTGGGGCGATCGACGATGTGATCGGGGAGGTACTTGCGGGCGACTTGTTTGAGGAGGCCCTTACGCTCACCGTTAGGCATGATGATGTCCAGCGGCGTGCGGAGGGCCGCGTCGACCAGTTCCTTTGCGAGGAACGGGGCACGCACTTCAAGCCCGACGGCCATCGATGCGGTGTCGGTCTTGCGGAGGAGGTCATCTGGGAGATAATGCTTGAAGTCATGCCGTAGTGGGTCTTCGACACGGTAAAAGCGGTCGTAGCCGGTGGGTTCTCCGTCGATGATCGGGATGAGCTGGCGAAGGTCCTTTGTCGGGAAGATCGCGAGCAACTCGTGGTATCCACCGAACCGAGCAGCAGTCGCGAGACGAGCGAGGTATGTCGTGCGAGTATTCGGCAGTCGCTGATTGAGCAGCGATGTAGGTATGTACTTGAGAAGTCGGTGCCAGCGGTTGAGTATTGGATTAATGGTGTGGCGTCGATATCCGCCGAACAGTTCATCCCCTCCGTCGCCGCTCAACGCAACCTTGACATGCTCGCGCGCGGCTTTTGAGACCCAGTAGGTTGGGAGCAGCGAACTGTCGCCAAAGGGGAGTCCGAGTTGTTCGATCAGCAACACGAGGTCGTCTGCAGGATTGGGATTGCAGTCGAGAATGTAATGCTGGATGCCGATATGCTTTGCGGTTTCTCCCGCGGCCCGCGACTCATCGAAACCAACATCGGGCATACGAACCGTAAAGGCTTTCACATCTGGGCGGTGCGAGTGCGTGATCGAGGCGATCAGGGCTGAGTCGATGCCGCCCGAGAGAAAAACGCCGATCGGTACGTCTGCCTCAAGTTCGCCAGCGACGCAACGCTCGAATAGTTCGATCGAGCTCTTTGCAGTAACAAATCTTCTGCCCGGTGTGCTATTTCTCTTCGGCAGTTGATACTTGCGATCAACGCTACTGAGCAAGTTCTTCTTGAGTCGTGTAGTTCTTTTCGCCGCTCCCCTCAATGGCTCACTCGGGCAAATAGACCATTCACTTTGCTGCATCTCGTACAAGACGACAGCAGGCACAGATTCAGCACCGAATGCGATCCAATACTCGAAGTTCCATGTATATACGGACTGTGAGTTGGAATCCCCGAACTGACCTAGTGTGACCAAGCCGGTTGGAGTTGAAGCGAAGCACCTAGTGTGATCTAACTCACAAGATTGGTACAGCGGTTTTTCACCCGTTAGATCACGCCCCCAGGCAAGTTGCCCTGTACTGCCCTCCCAAATCAGTGCTGCATACATCCCGTCCAATTCGTCGAGTTGACGAAGCCCCCACGCCCGCCACCCATGCACCAGCACCTCCGTATCCGAGTGATCCGTCTCGAACACACACCCCTGCCCCTCGAGTTCCTTCCGAAGTTCCCGATGGTTGTAAATACACCCGTTGAACACCACTGCAACCAGCGGCTTGTCCGGCTCCACCTCGCTCGCGATGATCGGCGTCTCGCCCGGCTGGTAGGTCAGGTCCGCCCGCAACCGCTCGCCGTCGTGCACCATCGGCTGGTGCCCGCCCTCGTGGTCGATGATGCTCAAGCGTCGGTGCACCAGCGCCACATCAACGACCGTCCCGTCCTCCCGCACAGCCCGGTCGCGGAACCGCCCCTGCCCGTCGGGCCCGCGGTGCTTGATGGATTCGTCGAGGATGTCGAGCCATTGCTCGGGGATCGCCTCCAGCGGCGGCGGTGGGGGGCCGTCCGCGGGATCATGGACCTTGATAACCCCCGCGATGCCGCACATCAGAGGATCGCCTTGTCCTGCTGATCGGAGTCGGCCTGATCCTTTGCTTCAATCTCCGCGCTCAGGTCACGCCCGATCTGCACATCATCATCGATCACAAAGTCCACCGTGTCCTTGAAGGTCCCCGTCCGCAAACCCCAGATCGTGTGGATGATCCGTGTCGTGATGATCGCGGACACGAACGCGATGACGAACGCCCACGAGTGGGTGATATCCGCGTACTTCTGCAGCGCCCACATCCCGCCCGGCCCGATCAGGATGAAGATCGGCACGAGCGCCATCCGTTCCGCCTGGATCCGCGTCGCGTCATGAACAAACCGCCGGCTCTTCGGGCGGTCGTCGTGCTTGGGCAGGTGCCCCTGCGGGTTCCAGTGGTTCGCGATCCAGTGCAGCGCGTAGTAGACCATCACATCGAACACCGTATCCACGACATACGCGATCGCCGCGATAATGAACTTGTGCTCAGGCCCGATCCAATCCCCGATGAACTTCACCGGGAACTTCGCCAGCGCAATCGCCAGAAAACCCGCGGCCAGGATATTGAGGTTGATATTGACCACCCGCTTACGCTGATAGAACTTGAATACGCGTTGGGGCATGTCGGCCGTCCTCGGGGTGCTCGATTAGTAGGATCGGCGGATGACCGCGTCGGCCATGAGCTCAAGCATCCGCCGCCCGGGCGACTCCGGAAGCTCGATCAACGCCCCCTTCGCCTTCTCCACATGCGAAGCAGCGAGCGACTGGGTCGCCTCGATCGACCCGGTCCGCCGGATCGCCTCGATCAGCTCGGGCACCCCCGAGCGGTCCTGCTCCTCAGCGAGCCGCACCAGCCCGATCGAACGCAGCGTCTGCTCGCCATCCGCCTGCGCGAGGTGGTGGATCAGCGGGTACGTCAGCTTGCCCTTCTCAAGATCCTTGCCCACGGACTTGCCGACCTGCTCCTCGGACCCCATGAGATCAAGCACGTCGTCCTGGATCTGGAACGCGATCCCCATCGCCTTGCCGTAGCTCAGCAGCGCCTGAACCACCGGGTGCTCACGCTGGTCGAACCCCATCGTGCACAGCGCTCCGAGCTCGCACGCCGCCCCGATGAGGGCCGCGGTCTTGCGATCGAGGATCTCAAGATATGTCGCCTCGTCGAGCGAGTGGTTGTTGCGGTGGTGCAGCTGCAGCAACTCGCCTGTGCACATCACCGCGGACGCATTGCCCACGATCCGTGAAGGAACAGGCGAGTCCAGCGACGAGCACAGCTCGTACGCCGAAGCGATGAGGTAGTCCCCCAGGATCACCGAGGTCTCGTTCCCGTGGAGCATGTTCAGCGTCTGCCCACGCCGGCGGATCTCCGCCTCATCCAGCACGTCGTCATGCACGAGCGTCGCCATGTGCACCATCTCGCACACCGCGCCGCACACCTGATGCGCACGGGCACAGAGCGACCCCACACGACCCGATTCGATTAGCGATCCATGCTCGTCATTGCTCGCGATGCCGCACAGCAGCACCAGCGTCGGACGCAGCATCTTCCCCCGGTAACGCTCGATGTACCGGCACATCTCGTCGACCGGCGGCAGATCGGACACGAGCTGACGCTCGAAGATCTCGATGACACCCGGGAACGCCTCCGCCAGCACGCCCTGAACGCCCTCAAGCTCCGCGGGAATATTGAGCACACCTTGCACGGGAAACACCACCTCAGTCGTACGCGACGATGTAGTTGATGAACGCCGGGTCGGCCTCGCCCTCGAGCGTCGGCTCATACTCGCCGTTGCCCTCACCCTCGTCGTCCTCACCTTCCCAGTAGACGTGGACCTCGGAGAACCCGGCCTCGCTGAGCAGCTCGCGGATCTCGACCAGCGACCAGAGACGCCAGTGATACACGAAGGCGTCCTTCATCCGCGTCTTGTCGGGGAACTTGAAGTGGATGCGGCACTCCATGTCGCTGGTGATCGGGTTGAACTTCTTCTGCTCCCAGACATACGTGAACTGACGCCCGGGCCCATCCTCAATCTTCTTCGACTCTTTGGTTTCCGTCATCGCCTCCGAGCCGCCGTAATGATCGAGGAAGAACACGCCATCCTCGCCCAGACTCGCACGCACCGCCCGGAAGTAGTTGCAGAGCTCCTCGCGGGTCTTGAACAGCCAGTAGCTGAAGTTCATCGCCAGCACGATGTCGACCCCACTCGCGTCGCCCGGCTCCAGCACATTGCGATTGACCAGCTGGATCCGCGATCGAACTTCCTCATCGAGCGGCTGCACATGGTGCTCCAAGCCCCAGTCCAGCGTCGGCTGGTCGATATCCAGCCCGATGGCCCGGTTCGTCTCACGCCGCTTCACCCACTCCGTGCTCGTGTTGCCCGTGCCGCAGAAATCCTCACGCAGCAGCACGCCCTCGCGCCCGCGGATCTCCTCGAACGTCTCATCGACGAAGTCGATCTCCGCCTCGACATTCTGCACAGAGAGCTGGTAGAGCTCGTGCTTGCAGGCGGTTGCGGCCGTGAAGGCACCCGTCTTCGCCGCCTTCTTCGCGGCCTTGGATTCGAGCTTCTTCTGACGACCTGATCGGTGGGGCACGGTTGCGGTGCTCATGCTGTGGTTTCCGTTATCGGATGCTGCTTGCGTCCTGCTCACGCCGAGGATGGGGACTCGCTCAATAATAGAGTCTTCACGCCCTCCAATCCGTTTCAACGCCCGATGAACTCCGCTCTTTCCGGCCCGTATGCATACACTCGATGTCCCTGAGGAGGTATAGGAACGATGCAACTGACCATGGTAGGAACTGGGTACGTTGGGCTTGTGACCGGCGTCTGTCTCGCGAACTCCGGCAACGACGTCATCTGTCTTGACGTTGACCCGGACAAGATCGAAAAGCTCGAGCAGGACATCTGCCCAATCTACGAGCCCGGCCTGACCGAACTCATGGTCAAAAACCGCAAAGCCGGACGCCTGACCTACACGCTCGACAAAAAGAAAGCATACCAGGCCGCCGACATGATCTTCATCTGTGTCGGCACCCCCTCCGATGACAAGGGCCACACCGACATGACCTTCATCGACGGCGCAGCCGACGACATCGGGCACGCCATCAAGGATCTCGGCACGGACCAGAAGCCCAAGGTCGTCGTCGTCAAGTCCACCGTCCCCGTAGGGACGACATTCCGCGTGAGAGAGCGCATCCGCGACATCGTCGGCGATGACATCAGCTTCCACGTCGCAGACAACCCGGAGTTCCTCAAGGAGGGCGACGCCGTCAACGACTTCAACAAGCCCGACCGCGTCGTGGTCGGCGTCGAGAACGAAGAAGTCGGCGAGATGTTCCGCGACCTCTACGACCCCTTTGTCCGCAACGGGCACCCCATCTTTGTCATGGACGTCCTCTCCGCGGAAATGGTCAAGTACGCCTCCAACAACTTCCTCGCCACCAAGATCTCGTTCATCAACGAGATGGCCAACCTCTGCGAGGCATACGGCGCCAACATCAACCGCGTCCGCGAGGGCATGTGCTCCGACAGCCGCATCGGCCACGCATTCCTCCACCCCGGCCTGGGCTACGGCGGATCGTGCTTCCCCAAAGACACCCTCGCATGCATCATGATGGGCGACAAAGCCGGCGTCACCATGCAAGTCTCCAACGCCGTGCACGGCACAAACGAACGCCAGCGCAACCTGTTCTTCAACAAAATCGTCGGCCACTTCGGCGGCGAGTCCGGCCTCCAGGGCAAAAAGCTCGCGTTCTGGGGCCTCGCCTTCAAGCCGCGTACCGACGACATCCGCAAGGCACCCGCCCTCACCCTGATCCGCAAGGCGCTCGGCTGCGGCGCAAGCTGCTCCGGCTTCGACCCCGTCGCCGCGGAGAACGTGTCCAAGGAGATGGGCTCCACCGTCGAGCTCATCAACGACATGTACGAGTGCGCAAAGGACGCCGACGCCCTCATCATCTCGACCGACTGGGCCGAGTTCAAATCACCCAACTTCGAGAAGCTCGCGGAGGTCATGAAGGGCAAGGTCATCTTCGACGGCCGCAACCTCTACCGCCGCCAGCACCTCGACGAGCTCGGATTCCACTACTACTCCGTCGGGCGAGCACCGGTGAAACCCGCCTGATCGAAAACGTATAACATGGAATCATGCCGATCCCAATGGACGACCGCGATCGACCGTGCGCCGTCGCGAGACTGACCAACCGTCAGCTCGCGTGGCGGTCCATCGGCATCAAATCACTGACCAAGGACGAGCTCATCAAGCAGGAGCAGCAGGTCACCCTCAACACAGAGGTGGCCATCGCCCTGCTCGGAGGCGTCCTCGGCTGGATCCTGTGGACGGGCGTCATCATGCCCTTCACAAACCTGCAGAACACGATGCTGGGCCACCTCGTGATCCCCTTCGTGCTCTCCATCGTCGTCTCAACCATCCTCTGGTTTGTCACGCTCTCCTGGGTGCGACAACGCAAGTTTTCAAAGATCGCAGGCATCCACCTGAAGCACGGGCACTGCGCCGCCTGCGCCTACGAACTCCGAGACCTCCCCATCGAGGACGACGCCTGCATCGTCTGCCCAGAGTGCAACGCGGCGTGGAAGGCCGACCGCGTAGGGGCCACGCATGCCTGACCCGCACCGCGTCATCCCGCGCGATTGGCTCGACGCAACCGCCCACCTCGACGACGCCTCCATCGACCTGATATACGCCGATCCACCCTTCAACACCGGCCAGACACAAGCCGCCCGCGCCGGCGCGTACCCTGACGCATGGGCAACCACCGACGACTGGGTCGCGTGGCTCCGCGAACGCCTCACCGCCACACTCCCCAAGCTCAAACCCACCGCCAGCATCCTCATCCACACCGACTGGCGGACCAGCCACCGCGTCCGCGTCCTCCTCGACGAGCTGCTCGGCGAAGACCGCTTCGTCAACCACCTCGTCTGGCGTTACGGGCTCGGCGGCTCATCACCGCGCCGCTTCGCCCGCAAGCACGACGACATCCTCTTCTATTGCCTCGATCCCAATGCCTACTACTTCGAGCCGCCCATGGTCCCCGCCACGAGCAATCGCATGAAGGGCCAGCTGAAAAAAGCCACCGACGTCCTCGACATCCCAACCCTCAACAACATGGCAGCAGAACGCGTCGGCTACCCAACCCAGAAGCCGCTCGCCCTGCTCGAGCTGCTCATCCGCGCCTGCTGCCCGCCGGGCGGCACGGTTCTCGACCCGTGCTGCGGCTCCGGCACCACCCTCGTCGCGGCCCACAACCTCGGGCGAACCGGCATCGGGTGCGACATCAACCCCGACGCGATCCGAATCGCCCAGAACCGTCTCAAAAAAGCACCAGGCCCGAGCTCATAAGAGACTCGGGCCCAGTGCGAGAGGGGGCCGGGTTGTGGTGTACTGGTTTATCGACGCCGGCGAGCCGCCGCCATGCCGCTGAGCCCGAGCAGCGCGAGGGAGCCAGGCGCGGGCGTGATCGAGACGTTGTCGAGATCGAAATCAACGACCAGCGGCGTGCTCAGCCCGTCAGGCCGATCCGCCGAGACCTGGATGTTGCCCACGCTCTGCATGATCGCGTTGAACGCGTCAGGGGTGGGGGCGCCCTCGATGGTCAGCAGCGGGTTGAAAAAGCTCAGGTCGAACGAGAGGGTGACCCACTCGCCCGAGGCGACGGGCTCCGCCAGCTCAACCGCGAACGCCGGGAAGTTGTTCGAGGTCGCGACACGCAGCGCGATCCCCAGGTCCTGGCCCGCGTTGTGGCGGAAGTCGAAGCTGATGCGGTCGATGCCGCCGGCGAGGTAGTCGCCAACAAACGCGTCGCCCGACGCGTCGAAGTCGTCCTGCCCACGGAAGATCGTCAGACCGAACGGGCCCGCGCTGTTCAGGTCAGCGGTCGAGGTGATGTACGCGCTGCCATCGAGCGCGCCGGTCGCGTTGTAGGTGGGGGCGCTGAAACTGCCCTGCAGCCAGCCATTGGCGCCGGCCTCGAAGGTCTCGGTGAACGTGGACACGCCTGCGTTGGCCAGACCAGCCGTTAGCGCGATCGCGGTAAGGGTACGGATGCTCATCTCAATTCGCTCCTCTGAGTGAGTGATGGGGTCGATATTCAGCCGGCGTTGTACGCCGTAAGGAATGCGGAAACGTCGAAGAAGTTCAGCGCACAGTCACCGTTCAGGTCAGCGCTGAGGTCGCCAGCGTTGAACGCGGTCAGGAACGCCGACACATCGAAGAAATCGAACGCGCCGTCGGAGTTGAAGTCGCCCGGGTTGCCCACCCGAACCGTCAGCTCAAGCCGTGGCGCATACCCGAAGATCGCCGCGATCGGGTTCTCCTTCGTGTACCAGAACGGGTAGGTGATATCGCCGGTCCCGCCGCCATCGCCGCCGTTCGCGGCGTGCAGCGACGTGATCGCGAAGCGAACCTCACCCTGCGAAAGCCCCTCGGCGAGATACCCGCGGATGCCCGCCTGGCACAGATCGACATCAAAGTAAAAGTCCGAGTCCGCCGGCACGAACCCGCCGGGCACCACCGCGTCGGTCTGCGCGATCGCCATCGGCGTCGCATCGAACTCTTCCTTCAGGTTGTTCGAGACATCAACCGCCACGCTCCCCTCAAACGGGAAGTACGCCGCGTACGCGTACCGTGCGCCCTGCGTCGGATCGACATCCGGGATGCCCCCGAACGCCGAGTACTCGCCCCAGCTCCCCTGGCTCTGCTCATCGCGGTAGCCGATCGCCCACATGTGCACCGGACGCCCATCGTCCGTGTCCAGCGAGTCATCAAGGAACAGGTACGTGTCGTGCGTGTCATACGTCGGGTCGTAGCGGAACTCATCGCCGTTCGAGTTCGTGATCGTCACGCGGGCGCTGAGCACCTGATACTCGGATGCATCAAGCCCGCTCATCACATCCCCGAGCGTCTCAAACCCAACGATGAACTGCGCATCGTGATCATCAAAGCCCTCGAGCTCGACGGCACCGAACGTGGACGCCGACAGACGCGTGCCCGGCGAGCCGTTGAACGGGTAGTTCCAGCGATCAAGCGTCGGCATGTCGTACTCAACAGTGACCGTCTGCGACTGAGCGGCAGCGCCGCCAGCGGCGATCGACAGAGCCAGAGAAGCAAATGTTGCGCGATTCATATTCTCGATCTCCCGTACTGGGGCAGTGGTAGATAATTCGTGCCGGACCTTGTTGAGAATCAGTCGCAGCTGTGGAAGAATACACACGGAATTCGATGAGATCGAGTCTCAGTTGCAGACAATTTTGGCAATGCGAGATAGAATCCCATCCAGCAAGATTTTCACGCCCAAGCAGCCGAGAACGAGATCAGCAGCATGGACAGCGCCAGAACTCAATACCGGATAAACCGAGCAGCTTTCACACTCATCGAACTGCTCGTCGTCATCGCCATCATCGCCCTGCTCATCGGCATCCTCCTGCCCGCGCTGGGCAAGGCGAAGACGACCGCCGCCGCCGTCAAAGAGCAGTCGGGCATGCGCCAGGCCATGCTCGCCTACACCATGTACAGCGATGACAACCGAGGCAACCTCCTCATCGGGTTCCCGGATCAGCAGATCTGGAACCGCATGGTCCAGCGAGGCGATGAGCCCACCGACTTCAACGGCGAGACACTCGGCCGCACCGTTGGCTCGCGTTACCCATGGCGCCTCATCTCCTACTTCGATGGCAACTTCGAGGGCCTCTACCAGGACCAGCGCGTCGTCGAGCAGCTCTCCGAGGGCGTTAACGCACCCGTCGCCTCCGGCGCCAACGAGGCCATGAAGTACGTCATCAGTCTCTACCCCTCCTTCGGGCTCAACTCATACTTCATGGGCGGCGGCGCACCCGGCGATTCCATCCCATTCTCCGAGAGCGGGCTCCGCCTCTTCGGCCAGTTCTACGCAACCAAGTTCTACGCCATCAACCGACCCAGCAACCAGATGGTCTTCTCCAGCGCACGCGACCGGGCCGAGCCCAGCATCCTCCCCGGCTACGGCACCGTCCAGGGCTCGTTCATCATCAAGCCGCCATACCTCTACTCGACCTCCGGGCGTCAGTGGTCCAACAACTACGACGAATACGCCGAGACCCCAGACCAGAACTCCGGTCGCATCAGTCTTCGCTACAACGGCAAGGGCATCGCGGGCCTCCTCGACGGCCACGCCGAGCAGTGGGGCTGGGACGAGTTCAACGACATGCGCCGCTGGTCGGACAAGGCGACACGGGAAGACTGGGTACTCGAGCCCAACCTGCCCTGACGAACGGGCACATCTCGCAGCCCTCGTGGGACGGGCTTCCAGCCCGTCACTCCTTGGTCTCCTACCTCAAGAACCTATCCAACGACCAACTACCGGTGGCACCCGCCACTGGCGGACCTCGCCTGTGCAATCCCTGCCACCACCGCCCACCCGACCTATCCTCTGGGTCTATGAGCGAGAACACCGAAAAAGCACAGATCACCGACCTCGTCGCCGAACTCGAATGGCGCGGCCTCATCAAGGACGCCACCGACAAGGACGCCCTCCGCGCGCACCTCGCCAGCGGGCAGCGCAAGGTTTACGTCGGCTTCGATCCCACCGCCGACTCGCTCACCATCGGCAACCTCGTCCCCATCATGATGCTCGCCCACGTCAAACGCGCCGGCCACACGCCCGTCGTCGTCATGGGCGGCGGCACCGGCCTCATCGGCGACCCCTCCGGCAAGTCCGCCGAGCGCCAGATGATGACCGCCGAAACCGTCGAGCACCATGTCAACTGCCAGCGCCCCATCTTCGAGAACGTCCTCGGCCAGATCGACGGCCCCGAGCACCACATCAAGAACAACCTCGACTGGCTCGGCGGCATCTCCTACATCGAAGCCCTCCGCGACATCGGCAAGCACTTCTCCGTCAACATGATGATGCAGAAGGAGTCCGTCAAGGAACGCCTCAACAACCGCGAACAGGGCATCAGCTACACCGAGTTCTCCTACATGATCCTTCAGGCCTATGACTTCGATTACCTCTTCGAAAATGAAGGTATCACGGTCCAGTTCGGTGGCAGCGATCAGTACGGCAACATCGTCGCAGGATGTGATCTGATTCGTCGTCACACCGAAGATCGGGAGTTTCGTAGAAAAGAAGAGGCTGGCGAAGATGCGAGCTTTATTGGGTACGATGAAGAATGGTTCGGCCTCACCGCCCCCCTCGTTCAAAAAGCCGACGGCGGCAAGTTCGGCAAGACCGAAACCGGCGCCATCTGGCTCACCGCCGCGCGCACCTCCCCCTACGCCTACTACCAGTTCTGGCTCAACGCCAGCGATGAGGACGCCCGCAACTGGATCAAGGTCTTCACCTTCCTCCCCCAAGCCGAGATCGAAGCCCTCATCGCCCGCCACGAAGAGAACCCCGGCAAACGCGAACTCCAGCGCACCCTCGCCCAGAACGCGACCCAGATCCTCCACGGCACCGCCGCCATGGAAACCGCCGAAGCCGCTGGCAAGGCCCTCTTCTCGGGTGAAGTGGGGACCCTCGACAAGGACACCCTCGTCGAAGTCTTCGCCAGCGTGCCCACCACCGAGCACAGCAAGTCCGATCTCGAAGGCGAAGGCGCCGACCCCGTCGACCTGCTCATCGCCTGCGACCTCGCCTCATCCAAACGCGAAGCCCGCGAGTTCCTCTCCGGCAACTCCGTCTCCATCAACGGCAACAAGATCGACGCCGACACCCGTATTACTGCAGACCACCTGCTCCACGACAGCTTCATCGCCATCCGCCGCGGCAAAAAGAAGTGGCACATGACCAAGTGGTCGTAATCTGGGGGTACCCGTACTCGCCGCGCAGCGGCGCAGTGCGGCGATGACGACCGTCTCTCGAGCGCTCTGAATGAAACAATAGCGGCCAAGATACCGCACTGCGCGACTCCGTCGCGAGTACGGGCACCCACCATCAATCGCTCATTCCCTCACATCGACAACATCAACTGCTCAACATCATGCGGCGACTCACCCTGCCCTGTCCGCGTGCTCAGCAGCGCCGCGTGCGTCATCGACAGCACACTCGTGTAATCTATCGGCGGCCGCGACGGCGACACCCCGGAGCACAACTCCGCAAGCCCCGCCTCCAGCGCACCGCCATCCGTGTTGCGTTCCGCCTCCGGCGATTCATGCGAATCCACCTGGTTCCCCGTCGCGTTGAGCCAGCGGAACCCGTGCTGATCCAGCGCGATCTGCCCCTCCGCGCTCGCAAGAATCATCGACACATCGCTCGCGTGGAACTGATCGGAAAGATACACCGCCGCGCACCGACCATCGGAGAACCGAAGGTTCATCGTGATCTCGCCGTGCAGGTTCCGCAGCGTCTCGCCCGGAAGCGGGTGCATCCCGCGACCCGCACGCGGCGAAACGTACGCCGCCTCGATCACGCTCGGCACCCCGATCAGCCAGCGCGTCAGGTCGAGCATGTTGAACAGACGAGCACCCAGCGAGCCCAGCGCCGCGGGCCCGGTGTAGCGAAGCATCGCCGAACGCACCGGCGCATACGTCTCAAGCACGCTCGCAAGCTCCGCCACGATCGGGCGATACCGGATCAGCGGCACAAAGCCCGCGAAAGACCCGAGCACCCCCTGGTGCAGCGCCTCGGCGAAGCTCGTCCCCGCGATCCCCGAAGCCGTCGCCGGGATCGGGTCCAGCGTCGCGACGCACACATTGCGTGCGTGCGCCGACCGCAGCGCCTCAAGGTCCGCGTCCCGCGGTTCCTCCCCAAAGGCGCCCGCACTTCCCAGCAGCAGCATGTCCATATCGATCGATGACATCGCCTGACGAAGGTCGTCAACCGCCGCGCAGCCAAGCTCCGTCGAAACCTGCCCCGTCCGGGCAGGGTCCGGGCAGCCGGCGCCGATCAGCTCGATCCCCGCCCCACGCACAACCCCGGCAAGCGAGCCCGCCTGCTCAGGGTTGGTCCACAGCACACATCTGGCTCGCGTCATACGGGCGCATTCTACGCGATTTCGCCGCTTTCTGCTCGACCGATCCAGATCGCCTTCCCGAGCGTACTATTCAGCAAGACGCAGCAAGGCGGCTGCTCATGGGCAACACGCCCATGGGAGGAAAGTCCGAGCACGAAAGGACACGATGGTGGGTAACGCCCACCCGCCCCAACACACCCGCGAGGGTCCGGCTGGGGGCGAGGGACAGTGCCACAGAGAACAAACCGCCGATGGCCCGGCTCGCCGGGCACAGGTAAGGGTGAAAAGGTGCGGTAAGAGCGCACCGCCCGTTTGGTGACAAACGGGGCACGGTAAACCCCATCGCGTGCAAGCCCAAGCAGAGCTCGTGTGGTCCGCACGATGAGCTCGGGTCGGGTGCTGGGAGCAAACGCTCCTCACCACGCCGGCAACGGCGTGGGCAGAGAAATAGCCGCCCAGAGGCGCAGGTCCGATCGCGAGCCCCCGTCAAAAGGAGGCGAATGGAAACCACGCCTCGGACAGAACTCGGCTTACCAGCTGCGTCCAGCCGCATGATCACGCCCCCCAGGGAACACTCTGGGGGGCGTGACTTTTTTACAAACCCACCCGCGCACGAAAACGCCCGGCAAGAGGGAATCCGCCGGGCGCCTACCGATCGTGCGAGGGGTGCACGAACCGGACTAGGAGTCGAAATGCTCGCTCACATCACGGGCAACCCGCGGCATACGCCTGCAGGAACAGCGACACATCAAAGAAGTTCAGCACGCCGTCACCGGTAAAGTCCGCTACCGGATCCATCGCGTTAAACGCGTTTAGAAACACGCTGACATCGAAGAAGTCGACCACGCCATCACCATTGAGGTCCGCGGGACAGCCCACGACCACCCCGAGCGAGCCGTCCGGGTTCAGGTTGTGCGCCTCGATGTCCGCATCACCAAAGTCGCCGATCTGCCAAGCACCGATGATCTGATCACCGGAGACCGCGCTGGCCAGCCGCGCACGGTACGCCGGATCTGAAGCAACCTGCGTGCTCCACACCTCTGACCCCGAGTCATCCAGCCGCGTCGAGTTCACCACATCGCTGCCGATGCCGCCGCCGCCCTCGATCCAAAGCGTGACCAGGTTGCCATCCAGCACCTGCACATTGATCGAGCCCGATGAGTTGGCGTCGGGCGCAGAAAGCGCAACGCCCGAATCGCCCCAGAGCCGGCTGCCATTCGAGTCAAACGCCTGCGCGGACACGCCCTGGTGACCCTGGTTGTTCGCCAGCTCAACCCAGCTGACATAGGTCTCCCCAAACAGATGATCGAACGTCACCGAGGGCGAGACACGCTCTCCCGGCGCAACCGAGGCCGCAACCCCGTTGTGGCCAAAGAGCTCGCTGCCATCGCTCCCCAGCCGCTGCACGTACACATTCAGGCTGTTCTGCGTGTCGTACCAGGAGAACGTCGTCGAGCCATCGGGCGAGGCAACGAACTCAGGGAAGTTGCCGAACTGCAGCGAGCCCCCGTCATACACCGCCACGCGGCTCGCCCACGCCTCGTTCCCGCTCGCGTCGAACTTCTGCGCGTGCAGCGTCTTCTGCCCGAGGAAGAACGCGTACTGGATCCACGACACAACAACCGAGCCGCTGTCCGTGCCGTGCATCGACGCGATCAGCGTAGTGAGGCCCGCCTCACTCACCGAGGTCTCCCACTCGACCGTCCCGTCAGCGCTGATCCGCGCAAGCCGAGTCTCCGACTCGCTCCCCCAGGCAACCACGCTCGCCCCGTCGGACGTCGTCGCCACATCTGGCGAGGCAACAAACAGCGTGCCGTCAGAGAACTGGATGCCGTCCGCACCCCATTGCGCCACACCATCCGGAGACACACGCTGCGCCGTCACACGATCGCCCCCAAACCGATCGTCACGGAACGCGAGCACGGCGTGGCCGCTCGTGTCCACATCAAGGTCGTAATCCTGCGTCGACGAGTACCCGCGATCCGCGATCAGAATCCCGTTGTCGCCCCACAGCGGATTGCCCTCGGCATCCAGCCGCTGCAGCCGAACGTCGTAGCCGGCATCGCTCGTGTACCAGCTGATATAGCAGCCGCCGTCGCCACTCGGCACGATCTTCGGCTGCACCTGCTCACCAGACCCATCAGCAATCACCTGATGCATCGTCGAGTCATCACTCCACTGCGCCTGCGCCGCACCGGCAAGCACCAGCGGTGCGCACACCGCAAGGGTTCGAACAGAAAGATTCGGGTTCATCGTGGTTCTCCTCAGCGCATGGGTTCATGCGGCTCTTCACCAAGTGTACACCAGAACCCCAGTGTAATAAATAACGAATCTGAAATTTTATGGGAATCCCCCAAATTCTCGTCCTAAGCTTGTTCCCGGGCACGCAAGAGGGGGGTGCCCGCAACGCATGAGGGACATGACTGATACAAACAGACAGCTCGATGAACCCAGTTCGCTCGGACGACAACTCCAGTCAGCACTGGAACGCGTCCTCAGCAACATCGACGGGTGCTCCATGCGGCCGACCGACATCGCCCGCAAGCTCGATGTCTCGCGCGTCATGGTCTCGCGTCTCATCAACGCCATCAAGAAGCCCGATCCGATCGAGACGCTCACCCGAATCCCCGGCCCGGAGACCCTCAGATCGATCGTCCGCGCCGCCTCAAACGCCGGCGTCTCCATCGCCGACGCCGAAATCGCCCTCCGCCTCGTCGACTCGTTCGACGTCCTGATCCGCGACCAGTACGGCACACGCACCGCCATGAACGCAGCCCTCAGCGGCGCGAACGAGCAGACACTCGAAAAGTTCGAGCAGTCCAGCCGCTACCAGGTCTTCAAGGGCATGAGCCAGATCGTCGGCGCCCAGAGCTCACTCTGGGTCACCTGCATGATGATGACCCAGAACGCCGAAAACGAATCCGGCATCGATATCTCCACGATCCACGGCACATCCGGCCTCCGACGCCTCCGCCCCGACACGCCCATCCGATTCGTCTACGGCATCCCCCCAGAATACACCGACCGCCGACAATCCCCCCAGCGCAAAGACTTCGACATCACCTCGTTCATGGTCCACGAGCCCGCCCCCCTCGAGGTCGAGGAAGAGAACGGCCAGATCATCAACAACTTCAACCCCGCCATCGGCGGCAAGGACGCGTTGTACGACATGTTCTCCGAGGTCTACATCCCCAACGGGTCCAACCGCTTCGCAACCAACGGACGCACCATGCGCGGCACCACCGTCGTCCCCGACATCCCCGTCGTCACACTCGTCAGCGACGTCGTCCTCTGCGACGGGATCTTCGAAGGAATCGACCCCCAGCTCTTCGTCTACAACACCATGCCTCGCGGCGGCGCGGACATCGAGGATCCCAAACGCGACATCGACCGCGTCCCCGCAAGCGAGGAGCTCATCAGGGTCCAAGACCTCAGCGAGCTCGAAGTCTCCGACTTCCCCAAATACATCGACATGGTGCGCTACCTGTGCGAGAAGAACTGCCGACCGTTCGATTCGATCCGCGTCTACCGCCTGCGCGTGCAATACCCGGTCTTCGGCTTCCAGTACACCATCGCGTTCAAGGTGCCCCAGCCTGACACACGATCAAAGTGACAGGATGATCACGACGAAAAACCCAACATACACCGCGCCCAGAGTGATCCCGCCGATCCCGGTCCAGAAACCCGCGATGCAAAAACCACGCGTCGCCCCCGCACGCACACCGTCACGCAGCTGATTCTTGCCAAGGTGGCTGAACACAAGCGCGAGCGGCCCCAGCACCAGGCTCGGCAACCCATAAAACACGCAAGAGACCACGCTGACGATCCCGAGCACCATCGACGTGATCGCGAAGCCCGAGGTCGGAAGCTGCGAGTTCGAGTCCCAGATCGGCTTGCCGCACTCCGGGCAGTTCTGATTCACGCTCAGCCCGCTGAGCACATACCCACAGAACGAGCACCTCGGGTCCGGCGGTCGAGCGACGTCAACCGCCACCGGCTCATCCCCACCCGCACCGACAAGGTCAGCCCCGGATCCCTCGAATACGGTTTCCGCCCCTGACCCGATCTCTTCACCCCGATCCGGGTCGCGTGGAATGTGCTCATCGTTCGGGTGGTCTGCGGGGCGGTCGTCGTTCATAGCGCTTTACTCGGAATCGCCCGGCTCGTTTGTCGTCACGACACGCAGCTGACAGAACTGACGGTGCCCCAGAGGACCCGAATGGTACCCGATACCGGACTTGCGTGCCCCCACCCACGGCGCACCACCCGTCCCGCCCATCGAGCGATTCACGCCGATCATGCCCGCGGTCAATCGCCGCCCAACCTTGCGTGCGACCTCTTCTTCGCCGAAGACCACCGCGCCGAGCCCATACTCCGTGTCATTCGCCAGCTCGACCGCCTCGTCGGCATCCTTCACCGTGGCAACACAGGCGATCGGGCCAAAGGTCTCGGTGACCATGATGTCCATGTCGTGGTTCACACCATCCAGGATCGTGGGCTCAACAAAGTTGCCCTCGTGCTCGCCGCCGCCGAAGAGCACCTTCGCGCCCTTGGTCTTCGCGTCCTCGACCTGCCGCAGCACGTGCTCCTTCTGCTCCCGCATGACCATCGGCCCGATGTTCGCGTGCTCATCGAGGCAGTCACCGATCGTGAACTCCTTCGTCTGCTCCAGCAGCTTGTCCATAAACTGGTCCTTGATCGAGTCCTGCACGTAGATCCGCTCGGTCGACACACAAACCTGCCCGCAGTTACGGAACGAGTTCCGCGCCGCGAACGCCGCCGCCTGCTCCAGGTCCGCGCCCTCAAGCACGATGCACGGGTCCTTCGAGCCCAGCTCAAGGATCAACCGCTTCAGCCCCGGCGCCGCGGCCGCCATGATGTGCTGCCCGGCGTTCTTCGACCCGGTAAACGCGATCATGTCCACATCGCCCGCCACCAGCGCCTTGCCCTGATCATCCTCGCCGTGGATGATCTGCAGCACGCCCTCGGGCAGGAACTCATTGAGCACCTTCACATACGCGTCCGCGATCAGCGGCGTCTGCTCGCTCGGCTTGAGCACGCAGGTGTTCCCCGCAACCAGCGCCGGCACCACCGCCCAGTGCGGCATCAGGATCGGGAAGTTCCACGGCGTGATCGCCGCGCACACCCCGAACGGGTCATAGTTCAGGATCGACCTCGCCCCATCGCCAGTCAGCACTTCGGGCTGCACGGCCTGCGCCACCTCGTCCGCGGTCTCCGCCATCCCCGCGCCGCACGCGTTAACTTCACCGATCCCTTCGGCCAGCGGCTTGCCCTGCTCCAGCGACAGGATCCGCCCCAGCTCCTCGGCCTTGGCCACCAACGCCTCGCCCGCGGGCTTGAGCATGTCCGCCCGCTCCTGGGCACTCAACGCAGCCCAAGCCGGCTGAGCCGCCCGGGCCTTGGCGATGACGGCATCGACCCGATCGGCGGGCGTGACGGGCACGCTGCCGACGATTTCGCCGGTGGAGGGGTTGTAGGAGCTGAGGGTGTCGGTCGCGGTGGGGGTATTCAGGGTGGTCATGTGCAATGGTAGCGGCGTCGCCTCAGTCCAACCAGAACTGCCAGTTCGGCCAGAACGCAGAAATCACGATCATTGCAGCAAGTTCACAGAACCAGATGCAGAACAACACGGTTGCGAGCCGGCGTTGTTTCCATGCGCGATAACTCAAACGATATTGGTCCTCGGAGGCTCGCCTTGAGAGCTGAAATGACGCTATCACAGCGAAGATGATGGCAACTGGTGCGAGCACAATCTGCAGAATCACAGCGATGAGAAGCAGCGAAGCGGCGATTTTGAAGGCAGCATGTGCGTTTGTGTCATCGGGTCGAGTATCAAGCGGGTGACCACACTCTGGGCACAAGTCCCCTTGTTGACGCTCACGCATGTCATAGCCGCAGTGGTTGCAAGTGAGTTGTGTAGTCGAGGGGCTCACTGGTCACACCCGCCCGGCAACCAGCACAATGAAGCTCTCCTCAAGCTCCTCCTCGCCGTCTTCAACCGGCATGACATACGCGTTGCCCTCATCATCGACGGCGTCCGCGAGCTTCGTATACACCTTCGTCTGCGAGAACCCGGCGTCCTCCATCGCGTCGCGCAGCTCCGGGATCGACCACAGACGCCACTCATACACGAACGCGTCCTCAAGCTCGAACTCGATCACGCCCGCTCGCTCCACGCGGAAATGGATCAGGTTGGTGACCATCCCGGTGGTGGGGTCGGCCGCGTGCTGCTCCCAGGTGTAGCGGCACAGCTTCCCGCCCGGCATCGGGTGCGCCCGATGCACGCCGCCCAGCGTGTACGCCGTATCGCCGCCATAGGTGTCGCAGACGAACACGCCCTTAGAAGTTTCGAGTCGCTCGCGGACATGCATCAGATACTCGACGAGCTCGGCGCGGGTGTGCAGGTACCCGATCGAGAAGTTGCCCACGAACAGCAGGTCACACGGGTCGCTGACCTCACGCACATCGCACAGGTGCTTCACGATCCGCTCGTGCTCGCCGCGTCGCGCCAGCGTCTCCTCGTCGAAGTCCACCGCCACGGCGCTGCACCCATCATGCTCCACCCACAGGTGCGAGACAGCCGCCGTCCCCGCGAAGTCCTCGCCGAGCACCGCAGGGCTGTCGCCGTGGATCGCGCGGAGCAGCGGCACCAGATCCTTCGGGGACTGGACACACAGCTCATACAGGTCATGCTTGTTGTAATCCATCGCTCAGAATAGCTGCGACACGAACGGGAGCAGCGTCGGGACGCTGCCCGAGCCGGCCGCGCCCGCGGCACCGGCCGCCACGATCCCGATGATGAAGATGATGTAGATCACCGCGAACAGAAGCATCAGGATCGACAGACTCAGCCCGATCCACCCGCACGTCCGCCCGGCGTTGAGCATCCCGCGGGACGTCTCCGGGGCGGTGCCCGCGTAGATGGCGGCCTCGCCCTTCTTCGCGAAATGCAGCGCGAGGATGCCGCACACCAGCCCGACGATGCCGTACGCCATGCACGTCACGATCGAGCAGATCCCGAGAACCATTGACGCGATCGCCATCCCGCTGGATTGCTGGGGCTGAGCCACGTACTGACGCTGCTGTGGTACCTGTTCTTGATCCATACGCGGAGTATACCCCAGTTCGCCTCAGGCCATCCTGATCCACTTAATGAGCGTCCGCACGTTCGGCGGCTTGCCGAACATCAGCAGCCCGACACGGAACACCTTGGCCGCCAGCCACAGGAAGATCACCACGGCGATCGCGTTCACAAGGATCACCAGCCCCGTCTGCCAGACCGGCGGCGGGTCATTGGACGCCACACGCATGATCATGATGAACGGCGAGATCGGCGGGATAAAACTCGTCACGGTCGAGAGCATCGAGTTGGGGGCCCGGATCACCGGCATAAAGAAGAAGTAGGGCACCATCATCAGCAGGATGACCGGGGTCATCAGCGACTGCGCCTCACGCATCTCATTCACCGCCGAGCCGATCGCCGCCATAAGCGACGCGAACATGAAGTACGCCAAGATGAAGAACACAAAGATCAGCACGATCGTCGACCATTCGATCAGATCAAACCGCTCCATGAAGATCAGCGCGAAGATCCCCAGCCAGCTGTACACCACCAGCAGCGAGAGCCCCACGAACATCTGACCCAGGATCTTCCCCGTCATCAACTCCATCGGAGAGCACGCCGAAAGGATCACCTCAACTACACGGTTCGATTTCTCTTCAACCGTCGTGGTCAGCAGGTACTGCCCACCGGTCATCGAGGCAATGAGAAGCAGAATCATCGATGCCATTGGGATAATGAAAGTCGTGATCGCGGAAGAGGCCTTCTTCTCGCCCTCCTCAGTGATCTCCTGGCTCGCCCGCTCGCTGATCTCATGGATCTCACCCACCTGATCACGGTTGATCCCCGCATTCACATAGCGACGCTCACGGATAGACCAACGGACACTGTCCTTGATCTCGCCGATCGTTTCTTCATTGAGCTTCGGACGAAGGAACACCTGGAACCCGCCGTAACCTTCTTCCTCGTTTACCTTCTGCGACGCATCCGCATCGATATCGACAATGGCCAGGATGGATTCAAGATCGCCGGTTGCTTTACCGTAAGCAGCGACCTGCTCCTGCATCTCGGCCTTGAGTTCTTCGATATCCGTATCAGGCCCAGCCGGGATCACACGCAGCTCAGGGTAGCGGATCGAGTCCGATGCCTTGTCGATGCGATCGCCGATCTGCTTCTTCTGATCTTCGCCCAGCGGAATCGCGTTCTGCGCGATTTCCTTCACATTGCCGAACCGCTCCTTCCACCTCGCCTCAACATTCTCAGGAGACAGGCGGTTCTCAATCGTCGGCGACACATCGGCAGAGCGATCAAGGATGTACACCGTGCCGGTATCAGCCGGTGGCTGCGCCTTCATCGTCAGCAGGATAATCAGCGGCATCAACGCACCGATCGCCGCAGGCATGACCAGCGCACCAATGATGAACCCCTTGGTCATCGCGGTCGAGGCAAACTCGCGGCCAGCAACTCTGGAAACCTTCGAGAGTTTCATGCTTCCACCTCCTCGGCATCCTGGTTGTCAGCCAGCAACTCGGCACGAAGCTGCTCAGCATCCTCGCCCCGCTTTCCGCCAGTCACGATCTCAATAAACACATCCTCAAGCGTCGGGCGTTTGATCTCGACCCGGTTCATCGGCATCGATTCCAGCAGCGAGCGCATCGCCAACTGCGGGTCGATGCCCTCACGCATGACCACCTCAAGCACACCCTCGATCGGCGTGACATGCGCCACGCCCTCCACACGCCGAACCGCGTCCGCCTGATCAATGCCACCGATCGGGTCCACATGCAGCGCCCTCGGATCAAAGCGTTTGCGAATGTCGTCGAGCGTGTCGTCAAGGACCTTCTTGCCCTGGTGGATCATCACGATGTGGTCGCAGTTCTGCTCGGCCTGGTGCATCACGTGCGTCGAGAAGATCACCGTCTTGCCCCGCCCGTGCTCCTCGTCGATCAGACTCCGCAGCAGACGCATGTTCACTGGGTCCAGCCCGGAGAACGGCTCGTCGAGGATGATCAGGTCCGGGTCGTGCAGCACCGAGGCCACAAACTGCACCTTCTGCTGCATGCCCTTGGACAGCTCCTCGCACTTCTTCTTGTACACCTCCGCGAGGTCCACGCGATCGAGCCACTCCATCACACGCGGCTTGAGCCCGCTGCGATCAAGCCCCTTAAGCCGCCCCATGTGCATCAGGAACGAGCCGACCTTCATCTTCTTATAGATCCCACGCTCCTCGGGCAGGTACCCGATCCGGTCCTTGGACTCGACCGCCGACTTCTTGCCCAGCACGGACAGCTCGCCGCGGTCCGGGAACAGGATCGACATAATCATGCGGATGGTGGTGGTCTTGCCCGCGCCGTTGGGACCGATGAACCCATAGATCGCGCCCTCGGGGATCGAGAGGTCGATCCCCTCGACGGCCACCTTGGGCCCGAAAGTCTTCCGGACGCCCTGCATCGATACTGCTTGAGACATGAGTTCCCCTGTGTGAATCGTGCACGAGTATAAGCAGCGGGCTGCTTCAAAAACGAATATCACGAGCCCGGAATGCCTGTGAAAGAGGGTATTCCGAAATCCCAATCGATGATTCCAGGTGGCCCTTCCTGGGCCCGGATATCTCGTACTTGGGGAACAATCGTCATGAAACGCAATCCTTCGACCATCGCATCGGCCACGATCGGTGCCCTCCTCTGCGCTGGTGCCATCTTCGCAGCGGGCCTCACCCAGCCGGCCCAGCCCCAAGCCCGCGGCGGTCCCGATGCGGTCGACGCCGTCGGAGAAACACTGATTCGCGGTCTTCAGGACACCGAGGGCTGCCTCAAGGTCATCACCGCGGACACATCTGAAGGTACAAACACGATCATCGCGTGGTTCGAGAACAAGGCCGCCGTGGAACGCTGGTACCACTCGCCGACCCACACGCGTTTCGTCCGGATGGTCGGTTCAGACCCGAATGAGAAGAAGCCCATGGCTCATGTCAAGGACGAGAACATCCCGGTGATGGTCATGGCCTCGATCACCATCGGTGGCGAGCAGGTCATCCCGGGGCCGATCCCGGCGTCGCAGATCTCGATCGAGCTCTACACCCCGCTCGATGCCGGTGCCGCGGTCAATGGTCGCCTGATGCCCGAGTCGATCAAGCTTCCGCATTTTAACTCCATCGATGTCTACGACCAACTTGAGGATTGATCCGGCGGTCATGTGATGCACGCGCATACGCTTGTGTGTATGTCGCGATTGCATATCGATCCGGTATTGAAACAGAAGCTCGCAGAGCTTGACGGCCAGTTCACCAAACTCGGCGAACAGCTGCAGGACCCCGCGGTCCTCGCCGACCACCGCCAGGTCGCATCGCTCTCGATCAAGCGGGCGGCGATCGAGCCGGTCGTCGAGGGCTACCGCGCCTACCTCGCCCTCGCGGCCGAGGCCGAGGAGCTCGAGGCAGCGATCGCGGGCGACGACGAGGAACTCGCGGAGTTCGCACGCGACGAGCTGCAGACCGTCGTCGATCGCGCCAGCGAGATGATCGAGCGGATCAAGCAGACCCTTGTCACAAGCGACGACCTGGCGATCGGGTCGGTCATCCTCGAGATCCGCGCCGGGACCGGCGGCGACGAGGCCGCGCTGTGGGCCCGGGACCTGCTGAGCGTTTACACCCGCTACGCAAGCGAGAAGGGCTGGAGCGTCGAGGAGCTCGACATGACCACGGACCCGAGCCTGGGCGGGATAAAGCACGCCGTGCTCAACTTCAAGGGCGAGGGCGTCTGGCATCAGCTCAACTTCGAGTCGGGCGTGCACTCGGTCAAGCGGGTCCCCGAGACCGAGACGCAGGGGCGGGTGCACACGAGCACCTGCACCGTCGCGGTGCTGCCCGAGCCCGAGGAGGTCGAGGTCGCGATCGACTGGGGCAGCGATGTCGAAGAGCACATCACCACGGCCCAGGGCCCCGGCGGTCAGAACGTAAACAAGGTCGCGACAGCGGTGCACCTGATCCACAAGCCCACGGGCGTCGAAGTACGGATGCAGGAGACCAAGTCGCAGGCCCAGAACCGCGAAAAAGCCCGGCGCCTGCTGCTGGCGCGGGTTTACGAGATCGAACGCCAGAAGATCGAGGCCGAGCGGGCCAAAGACCGCAACGCCCAGATCGGATCGGGGGCGCGATCGGAGAAGATCCGGGTATACCGCTATCAGGACAACATCGTCGCGGACCAGCGACTGGATCAGAAGTTCAACAAGAGCAAGGTCATCGACGAGGCCGATCTGGGGCCGATGTTCGACGCCCTGATCGAGCAGGAGACCGCCCGCCGCCTCGCATCGTTGTGAGCCGGAAACTCCCCCAGACGGGGCGGAATCGAACCGGACCCATCGGTGTTCACCTGAGCGTCGGGCCGCTATACTTGCCCCTGTATCACGAATACCGCACGCACCCCCTGAGGACAGGCAGCTGCATCTATGGAACGAAGCGAAATCTTTGAGAAGATCCAGGAAATCCTTGTCGACGCCCTCGCGGTCGATGACGACGAGGTCACGCCCGACGCGAAGCTGATCGGGGATCTGGGTGCCGAGTCGATCGACATCCTGGACATCTCGTTCAAGCTCGAGCAGGAGTTCGGGTTCAAGATCGCTCAGGGTGAGTTGTTCCCCGAGGGCGTGACGCAGGATCCCGAGTTCGTGCAGGACGGCAAGGTCACCGAGAAGGGGCTGGCGACGCTCAAGGAGCGCGTGCCGCACTTCAACTTCGAGCAGCTCGAGCAGGACCCGAGCGTCGAGAACGTCTCAAAGATCTTCACCGTGGATGCGCTGGTGACGTTCTGCGAGCAGAAGCTCCAGACGGCCTGATACGGACTCCAACCAGACGGGGGATTTGCGCATGCGTTGGATGTGGATCGATCGCATCGTTGAGCTCGTGCCGCGTGAGCGCATGGTCGCCATCAAGCACGTCTCGATGGCCGAAGAGCACGTCCACGACCACTTCCCCAGCACGCCCACACGCAAGGCGATGCCGATCATGCCCATGTCGCTGATCGTCGAGGGCATGGCCCAGACCGCCGGCGTGCTCGTCGGGCACGCCGAGGGCTTCAAGCAGAAGGTCGTGCTCGCCAAGGTCTCCAAGGCGCAGGTCACCCGCGAGGCCACCCCCGGCTGCACCCTGCGCTACACCGCAACGATCGACCAGTTCACGCCCGCCGGTGCCTCCACCAAGGGTGTCGTGGAACTGATCGAGCCGGCAGCAAAGGGCGTTGGCGAGGTGGAAGTTATCGGGCATATCGACCTGCTTTTCTCGCACCTGGACAACAACATGGGCGGCGTCCAGTACCCCGAAGAGAACTTCGTCTTCAGCGAATCATTCAAAACGCTGATGCAGACAAGCGGGATCGAGGCGGATTTCTGAACAAGGAACCCCGGTTTCGCCGTATACTGCGTAGAGACACCCCCCTGAACCGAGGTGGAGATCGAACCATGCCGAAGATGATGAAATCCCTGATTGCCTGCTCGCTTGTCGCCGTGGTCCTGACCGGCTGCGGCACTGTCCGCGAGATCGACCGCACCGAGCGACGCCCGCACACCGCGATGCGCGGCCCCGCGTTCAAGCGTCTGGTCCTGACCTACAACGAAGCCAACAACCTCACCTACCGCGCCGACCGCTACGCCAAGGCCCTCCGCGACGCCGGCACCGTGGACCCGGACACACTGCTCGAGGCCCAGGAACTCGCTGCCGACCTCGCCGAGTTCAGCGACGACATCGAGTGGTGCCTGGCGAACCTCCAGCGGATGACCTGGCACCGCACCGAGATGGACCGCTACTGGGACAGGTTCCTCACCCTCTACCCCGAGGACGAGGACTTCATGGCCGCGTACACCGACAAGGAAATGCGCAAGCCCTCCCCCAAGCTCGCCCTGAAAAACCAGGAAGAGTACCGCGACCTGCACGAGTACGAGCACCACGACGCCGAGTGGAACACCTTCTTCTACCCGATCGGCCGCAAGGTCTACGACCGCCAGATCGAGAAGCAGGACCAGTAAGCGCAACGCAATGCGAATCCCGAAGGGCTCCAAACCGGAGCCCTTTTTCATGCGCTCTGTCGTCTGGTCGGTGGTGGGTGATGCGCTGTTGGTTGGCCTGCGGCGTTCCTGATAGTGTTGGCTTGGGTGTCGGATGTGACGGTGTCATCAGATGGTGGTGCTCTGTGCGATGGTGGGCTTTGCGCGGGATCGGGCTCGGGTTGTGGGGTTGATTCGTCCTCTGGTTCCGTGAGTGTTGGTTCGATGGGCGCGGTGCTGCGGAGGTAGAGTGCGGCGGCCTTGCGGACGGTTTCGGCGTGGGTCGGGCCTGTGGGTTGCTGGAGCATGATGGCTTCGAGCGTGCTGGTGGCGCGTCTTCGGAAGATTGGCGTGCGGAGGCGGTCGATCGTTTCGAGCTCGGTGATGATGGCCGCGAACTCTTCGGACTCGAGGAGTTGTCGGAGTTGCGTAAGGTTGAGCTCGTGCTTGGCGCAGATGTCGAGGGTTGGGATGGGTTCGACGACGAGGTCGTGGACGAGTTCGGTTGTGAGTTGCGTGTGTGTCATGCGACGAATGTATGCGTGTGTTTGCGTGGCACAAGCGGGAAGTGGGGTAGTGACATGATTCTGCGCACAGAGCGTGAGATGCGCGTGAGATTTTGGGGTTGGTGACAGGCCACATTGCGCCGGAGACGGCGATTTCGGGCACCCGGAAGAGCGCGTTTGGGCGGCTTGTGTTTGTCGGTGGGGTTGGGTATTCGCCGCAATGCGCCGATGACGGCGATTACGGGCACCCAGAGGGGGGGAGTTTGGTGTTTGGGTGCCCCGACTCGCCGTCTTCGGCGCAGTCGGGCGAAATCACTGATTGTGTGACTTTGGCTTTGTGGGCGGGTCGATCGGGATCGTGTGCTCTCTGCATCCTGCGTACCAGCTTGCCGATGACCATGGCCAGTCGGTCTGGGTCGGTGCGAGTCCGCGTTTGACCGGGTTTTGATGAATGTAGTGAAGTTTTTCTTCCAGCTCAAGCTGGGAAATGATGTTGCGGTCGTATCCACCGCCGTGCTGCCAAAAACGAATCTTGCCTTGCGTCGTGCGGAGCTTTGTCAGGATCGGGGCATCGAGTTCATTCCATCTGCCGATGACCATTTTTGCAAACTCTCGCTTGAGGTGCCAGACGACCTTCGAGACTGGTGCTCTCTCGATGTCAGGCCAGATGAGCATGTGCACATGTTCGGGCATGATGACCCAGGAAATGAGATGGAAGTTCGTGTTTATGCGTGTGTTGTGTATGTGATCGACAAACGCGTCTTTGATGCGGTCGTTGTTGAAGAGCGGGAGTTGTTGGTAACAGGAGAAAGTGAGGAATCGGATGTGGTTGGGCGCTTCGATTCGCTTCATCTTCGGCGTGCGTGACATGGGTGGAGTGTATCAGATGGATGGAGTTTGGCCGCACTGCGCCGAAGACGGCGAGTACGGGCACCCGGAGGGGGAGTCACTCGGACAGCTTTGTACGGACGAGTTGGTCGAAGATGTCTTCGGGGGCCGCGTGGCCTGTCCAGATCTCGAACTGGGCGGCGGCTTGTTTGACGAACATCTGGACGCCGTCGATGGTGCGGTAGCCGCGTTCTTTGGCGGCTTTGAGCATGGGGGTTTCGATGGGGTTGTAGACGGTGTCGAAGAAGACGGTTTCGGGTGCGAGCTGAGGCATCTCATCAATCGGGATGGACATGGCCTCAGGGGCAGGTCCTTCAATCATGCCGATTGGTGTGCAGTTGATGAACGCATCGAACCTCTGGCTCTTGATTTCGCTCAAATTAGCTGATGCTACCGATCTTGTCCAACCTTCACCTACTTGAGATGTGAAACTGTGAACAAGCTCATCAGCATTTAACTGTGTTCGGTTCGCGATGGTTACTCTTGCTTCGGCTTTCAGGCAGGCGTAGGCACACGCGCGAGCGACGCCACCTGCGCCGATGACGCAAACTCTTCGATTCTTCAGAGTGCCTACTTCAGTTAAGAGAAGACTCGCTATTGCTATTGCATCTGTATTCATGATGCCATAGCCCAGATTGTCCCATCCGCTTCTTGAATCGTACGATAGATCAACTCTTAGAGTGTTAGCTGCGCCTATCACTTTGCATGATTCAGTTTGCCAGTCAGTAGTAGTAGCTTTCTGGAGATTCTCTTTGTGAGGAATCGTGACGCTTGCTCCTGCAAACTTCAGGTAGCTCTCAAGTAAAGAACCAATTGTGGCTTTGAGGCTTGTGAGGCTTGCCTCTTGATCCTTTGAATCAGCAGCGACTGGCATCGGCACATACACCCCGTCCCAGCCAATCTGCTCGAACCCCGCGTTGTGGACGAGTGGGGACATCGACTGTTTCACCGGCCAGCCGATGATGCCGTAGATTTTGGTGGTGGGCTTGATCGAGCGGAAGCGGTAGAGCTTGAGCAGGTCTTCGATGGTGATCTGGCCGGGGGCAGTGGTGGATTCGTCGCGGAGGGAGGCGAAGGTGAGGAAGCCGCCGAACTTGGGGGCGAGGATGCGGCTCATGATGCCGAACTCGCCCATGCCCAAGGCGATGGTGGGCTTGGTCTGGTCGCGGAGGATCTCGAAGAGTTCGAGGTTGTCGCGGATGGAGCGGGCGCGGTACGCGATCTTGATGACGCTGCACGCCGGCTCGTCCTGCATCTGCAGGATTTTGCGTGTCAGGTCCGATGGGCGGCCTTCGAAGTCGTGGGTCGAGAGGATCAGGCGGGTGGATACGGTGCGCTGCTGCTTGGGGTGATTAACGCCGAGGTTGATCTTCTGGCGGATGTTGGCCGAGCGGGTGTAGGTCGCCAGCTCGACATCGATGTAGGCGGGCGGGTGGTCGGACGTGCCGAGGGCTTCGTAGAGCGAGACGCGTTCGTCGTCGTCGCCGTGGTACTCGCCGCCCTCCCAGTGGGGTCGGCAGGTGACGATGCACGGCAGCGGGGAGGCCTTGACGAGCTCAAGCACCCGGTCGATCCGGTCCTGCAGCAGATCGGTGGAGTCTTCCTTGTCCTCGAAGAACACATCGATTCGGAACTCGACGAGGTCCGCGCCGTGCTCGGCGGCCAGTGTCGCGTCGCGGATCGCCGACGCGTGTTCCTCAACCATGATGGGGACGCAGATCTGTGTCATGATGGGCTGGCCGTCGCGGCGGGGATGCTGACCATGGCAGGACGCATCGTAATGCGGCCGGAGCACGCGACTGGCAGGTTGTCCATTTCTGCATCGGGCTCGATGAGGCGGACGTCGCCCTTGAAGTCGATAGAGCCGTCGTCGTTGTCCTTGTGGCGGGTCATGGTGACGCGGATGGTGGCTCCGGGGCGGACGAAGGCGCCGTACTTGAGGGCCTTGGCCTGGGTCAGGACCCACGGGGACTCGGCCGTGTTGTCCGGGTCGATCAGCTCACGGGCGGCCTGCGTCATGGACTCGAGCATCATGACGCCGGGCAGGACGGGGAAGCCCGGGAAGTGGTCCTGCAGGTACTCTTCGGCGCTGCTGACGTGCTTGAGCGTGACGATGTGTGAATCGGAGCGTTCGATGACGCGGTCGACGAGGTTGAAGTGCATGGGGTGAGCATAGGTCGTGTGGTGCGTGTCGACCTACCCTGTGTTGTGCCGAGGATCGAGTGTGAAGCCATCTGTGTCCGCCACTGGGACTGGTCTGAGACCTCCCAGACGGTGTCGCTGATTACGCGTGATCACGGGCTCGTGCGTTGCCTTGCGAAGGGCTCCAAGCGGGAGAAGGCGCCGTTTTCCGGTGGTCTGGAGATCGCGACGATCGGGCACATGGTTTCGATCGTGCGGCCGAACTCGGAGCTGGTCCTGCTGACGAGCTGGGACCTGCTGGATCCGGCTCATCTCCTGCGAACGGATCTGGCGCGGTATCACGGCGCGATGTACGCGATCGATCTGATCCCGCGGCTAATCAATGACCATGACCCGCACCCGGAGTTGTACGACGCGGTCCGCGAGGTGCTCTCGGTGCTTGGATCTGAGCATGACTGCGGGGAGGTGCGAGTGGCGCGGCTGCTGGCATGGTATCAGTGGGTGCTGCTGGGGAGCATCGGGTCAGCGCCGGAGCTGCGGGCGGACGTCGCGGATGGGGGGCGGCTCGCGGCGGGGCAGGAGGTGTACGGGTTTGACGCGCGGCACGGCGGGTTCACGCGTGACCCGGGGAATGCGGAGCTGGCGGACGTGTGGCGTGTGCGCAGCGAGACGCTGGAGGTGCTCCGGCGGCTGGATGAGGGGGGCGGCGTGGATTCGATGGTGGACAGCGGATTGCGGGCGATGACGCGTGCCGGGGCGCTCCTGGCGATGTATATCCGGACGTTGGTGGGGCATGAAATCCGCTCGGCGTACCCGATCTATCCCCAAACGCGGCCAAGTATGTAGCCCCAAGGCGTGGATTCGATGAACTGGGTTGTGGTTCGGGTCGATGTTGGTCTCTAGAGAGGCGGCCTGGATGGATCCGGTCGCCGCACGTATATGTCATCTGAAGAACTGACGACTTGCGCATGGACACGCAGCTGCTCGATGACATCCTGAGTTGCCCCACACTTCCGACGCTGCCATCCGTGGCGGTTCGCGTGCTGGAGTTGACTTCTGATCCTGATGTCGAGATGGATGAGCTGGCGCGTGAGATCCAGTACGATCAGGGTATCGCGGCGAAGATCCTGCGGACGGTGAACTCGAGCTTCTTCGGTCTACGGCGGCGCTGTTCTTCGATCGAGCACGCGTTGGTGATGCTCGGGCTGGGCCCGGTGAAGTCGCTCGTTCTCGGGTTCTCGCTGGTGAGCACGATCAAGGGTGAAGAGGGCGATACGTTTGATTATCAGTCATACTGGAAGCGGGCACTGACCAGCGCGATCGCGGGGAAGTATGCCGCGGTTCATGTTGAGAACAACACGATCATTGATGAGGTTTTCCTGGCCGGCTTGTTCCAGGATGTCGGGATGATCGCGTTGCATCGCACGCTTGGCGATCGCTATATGGAGATCGTGGGCGGAGCCGGGGGTGAGCATGCCTCGCTCGCGAAGCTGGAGCTCGATGAGCTTGAGATCCAGCATTCCACGGTCGGGGCGATGCTCTGTGAGAAGTGGAAGATGCCGTATGAGATCACGATCCCTGTGCGGTATCACGACCGGGCGACGGCGTGTCCTACGGAGTATGGGCAGGTTGCTCGGTGTGTCGCGATCGGGAACCTGATCCACGACGTGCTTGGTGCTGAAGATCCGACCGAGTCGCTGCGGATCGCGTACCGGAAGGGCATGAGCTGGCTGGGGCTGACCGAGTCCCAGATCGATCAGGTCATCAAGGAGACCGGTGCGTCCACGAAGGAGCTGGCGAGTCTGTTCAGCGTCGATGTGGGCTCGGTGGAGGACCCCGAGGCGGTTCTGGCGAAGGCGGACCGGCAGCTGATCGAGATGGCTCGGAACCAGCAGATCGAGGGCTATGCCGCGAAGCAGTTCGCGGAGCTTGTGCTCTCTGAGGATGGGACCGACGCGTTGACGGGGACGCTGATGCGTGAGGGGTTCGCGCAGGCGCTCAAGGAATCGTTCCCGGCGGCGTACTCTGGTGAGTACCCGCTGAGCATCGTGCAGGTCATGATCTACCCGCTGGATGAGCTGGCGTCGAGCATCGGCGAGCAGGCGATGGACGAGGTTGTGCTGAGCACGGTGGTGCTTCTCCGCAAGCACTTTGAGCCGATGGGTGGGGTTGTCTGTCGGCTGGCGGATTCGATCTTCTCTGTCGTGCTGCCGGGCATTGCGCGGAGCGAGGCGATGCACGAAGCGAACCTGAGCTGCCAGGAGTTCGCGAGCAGGATCGGCATGTGGATTCCGGACTCGCCGGAGATTGATGGTCTGGTTTCGATCGCGATGGGCGTTGCCGCGATCGATGAGGAATCGCGCGTGGCGCTGACGACCGCGGACCTGCTCGTGAAGGCCGCGAGCCAGGCGGTTCTTGCTGCGAAGGCGAGCAATGGGGCGGCTGCGCGGGCGTTCGTGCCCCGGATGAAGGCGGCTTAGCCGGCGGGTACGTTCGCGGGGATGATCCTGCCGAGCGTGCAGCGGTCGATCGGGTATCGGTCGCAGAGTTCTCTGAGCGAATCGATGGTGATGGACTCGATTTTGTCGAGTTCTTCTTCCAATGGCATGTACTGGCCTGTCATGGTCCAGAGTCGTCCGAGGCGCTGCATGCGGTCGCCGGGGCGTTCGGCGGCGATCATGGCGGCGGTGGCCATCTTGGACCGGAGTGAGACGAGTTCGTCCTGGGTGATGGAGTCCTTGAGCCCACGGATTTCGTTGCTCATGACGTCCCAGATCTGGTCGAGCTTGCCCGGGTCGCCGGACGCGTAGACGAAGTAGTCGCCGGTGCCGTCGAG
This sequence comes from Phycisphaerales bacterium UBA1924, assembly GCA_964229845.1. Taxonomy (GTDB): domain Bacteria; phylum Planctomycetota; class Phycisphaerae; order Phycisphaerales; family UBA1924; genus UBA1924. The sequence goes on along the minus strand of CAXREY010000023.1, from coordinate 9,268 downwards.
CCCGTCGTAGCCGGATTGTGCCTCTTCCGCGATGCCGGTCTCGATGAGTGCCCAGTGGAGCTTTGAGTTATCGACGCCGCCGAGCATCTGTGCGAGGAGGGCTGCGGCGTAGCGTTCGTCGTCGTTGGCCGCGGGGGCCTGGGCGATGCCGATGAGGTAGCCGCGGTTGACGCGTTCGTCCTGGAGCGTGAACGCTTCGCTCCCGACGCTCGGCAGCTGGGTCTGGCGTTCGCCGACGCTCTGCTGCCACTGCGAGCAGAGCTCGCCGATCTGTGACACGGCTTCGTCGAAGTCCACCTTGCCCGCGAGCGCGACGACGGTTTTGTCCGCCGCGTATCGTTCGTTGAAGTATGAGGCCATCTGGTCTCGCGTCAGGGCGGTGATGGACTCGTTGGTGCCGAGCACGCGGTGGCCGAGCCCGTGTGCGGCGTAGTGGCGTGCGATGGCTTCCTCGTAGAGCACCCAGAACGGGTTGTCTGCGTACATCGCGATCTCTTCGAGGATGACGCCCTTCTCTGTGTCGAAGTCGTCCTGGCGCAGGGCGGGGCGCATCATCTTTGCGAGCAGTGTCTGGGCTGCGCGGAAGTGTTCTGGGAGGACGCTGGCGTAGAAGCAGGTGAGTTCGCGGGATGTGTAGGCGTTGTTGTTTGCGCCCAGATCGTCGAAGCCCTGGTTGATCTGTTCGGCGGAGAGGTCCTCGGTTCCCTTGAACATCATGTGCTCGAGGAAGTGCGAGACGCCCATGATCTGCGTGGCTTCGTCGCGGGCGCCGGCCTTGACGAAGAAGCCGGCGGCGGACGAGTGCGCGTCGTCGTCAGTTTCCGCGATGATGGTCATGCCGTTGTCGAGGGTTGTCTGATGATACTGGATGCTCATGCGGGGATCGTAGGGGCGGGGTTACCCGCTGCCCCGGAGTGATTGCACGATTGTCTGGCAGACTCTTTCGGGGGAATGGCTGGAGCACACGGCGCTGCTGACGGCGACGCCGGGGCACCGGATGCGCGCGAGCTGGGTGATGTTGTGCTCGTTGATGCCCGAGATGGCGAGCATCGGTGTGGATCGGGTGCGGGGGTCTTCGAGGTAGGATTCGATGAGGCGGGTGCCGGCGAGTTCGGGCTTGGCTTTGGTGGTTGATGGGAAGACGGGGCCGAGCCCGCATGTATCCGCTCCGCTGGCGATGGCCTCGGTGGCGTGATCGATGGTGGGGCAGGTCCGCCCGATCCAGCACGCGGGGCCGAGCAGGGTTCGGGCCGCGTGTGTGGGCAGGTCGTCCTGGCCGAGGTGCACGCCGTCTGCGCCGACGAGGCGGGCGATGTGCGGGCGGTCGTTGATCATGACGTGCATGCCAGCGGCGTGAGCGATCTGTGTGAGCATCGCCGCGTGCGTGAGCAGCTGTGCGTCCGGCATGTGCTTCTCGCGGATCTGGATGCAGCCCGCGCCGCCCTGGGCCGCGCGTTTTACGACTTCTTCTGGGGTGTGGTGCGTGCAGAGGTCGCGTGTGATGAGCACGCAGAGGGCCCACTGCGGGCATGCGGGGTGGAGCTTGGCGAGCAGGTCGCGCTCAATGTCGTAGGTTGAATAGCGGATGGACTCGAAGGCGGATGCGTGCGAGCCGAGTGCCTTGGTGGATTCCTCGATGACGCGGAGGGCTTCGGTGGTTCGCTTCGCGGCGGCGTGGACGATGTCGCGGGTTCCGGAGCGGTTTTGCTCGGCGTCGGTGCTGATCGTGGTGCCGACGTCGCCGGCGGTGTCGCGTGCGGCGATGATGGACTCGGGGCGGATGGGGAGTTCCGCGACGGCTTGCCTGAGCGCGTGGCGGGCGGATTTGATGCGTTCGGAGAGCGGTTGATCGTCGAGTGCGAAGCGTGCGCAGTCCTCGAGCACCCGCATGCCCTCGCGGCATCTGTTGAGGTTTGCGTCGATCATGCGCAGGATGGAATCGTCAAATGGTGGCATCGTTGGGTGTGTTGGGTGGCGAAACCTGTTCTGTGCGCGCACAATAGAAGGCGTGAGTGATGACGAGCACACATCCTATGACATCGAACCCGTGCCGGAGGTCCCGGATCTTCCGGGGAGTGTCCGCATGGGGGAGGATGTGGAGGGTGCGCTGGACATGCTGGCCGCGGATCTGTTTGTGCAGTCCGCGAACTGCGTATCAAGCTTTGGTCATTTTCACCTCGCGTTGTCGCATGGTCGGAGCCAGGAGCGGCTGATCATGAAGCTTATGACGGACCCGAAGTACCGCTCTATCCCGTGGGATCGGACTCATATCTGGTCGATCGCTGAGCGGTTTGTCGAGCCGGGGCACCCGGACCACTCGATGACGCACTGGCGCGAGCTGGCGGCGGGGCCCGGTGAGATCCCGGCGGACCAGTTCCACAGTATTCTGGCGCACCGTCCCGATGGGGCTGAGCGGTATCACCGGGAGCTGATCGAGCACCTTGAGTGGCGTGTGCGGGGCCATGACCGGCTGGACTTTGTCGTGCTGGGGGAGGACCTGGGGGTGCTGGGCGGGATTGATGACCCGCTCGACCGGCTCGTGGGTGTGAGCGACGAGCATGAGCGGGTGATGCTCTCGAGGCGGCTGATCAACGCTTCGCGCACGATCGCGATCCTCGGTCTGGGCGCTGTGGGGCGGGGCATGGTGGACGATGTGCGCGGGGATCATGGGAAGATTCGTCTGCGTCCGGACGGTGGCACGATGAGGTGGTACCTCGATGCGTATGCTTGTCGCTGCACGGAAGAGGAGCCCCATTGAACAAGCCCAGCGGTATCATTCAGGCCAACGATCGCGTGACGTATTCGATCCGGTATCAGGACGATGATCTGTTGGTGGTAGAGAAGCCGTCTCGGGTTGTGACGCAGCCGGGGGTGGGCCACGAGCACGACACGCTGCTCAACGGGCTTTTTTCTACCTTTGGTGATCGGTTGCAGCAGCTGGGCGCTGCGCGGGACTTTGGGCTCGTGCATCGGCTGGATCGTGAAACGTCCGGGTTGCTGGTCGTTGCGCTGACATCGAACGGGTATGACGCGATGCGGGCGCTCTTCGAGCGTCGCAAGGTCAGCAAGTACTACTGGGCGATCTGCCACAAGGCGCCGCGTGACCCGCAGGGCGTGATCAAGAAGGCGATCGCGGAAGAGGTGAAGCGGAAGGATCGGTACACCTCGATCAAGTTCGCGAAGATCTCGAACGCGGGCAAGCCCGCGGTGACCGCGTACCGGGTGCTCGCGAGCAGCGAGCTGGGGGCGTTGATCGAGGCGAGGCCGGTCACGGGTCGTTTGCATCAGGTGCGTGTGCACCTGGATCTGATCGGGAGCGCCGTGCTTGGTGATCCGCAGTACGGGCCGCACCTGGTCCGAAGGGCGTCGCCGCGTTTGGCGCTGCACGCGCACCGGCTGGCGTTCGATCACCCGGTCACGGGCGAGAAGATTGATATCCAGACGCGGTTCCCGCGCGATCTCAAGGGCACGCTCAACAAGCTGCGTCTGCCCGGGCCTGAGGAGGCGAGGGCGGTGAAGGACGATTAGTCCTCGATCAGCGCGCCGATGAACTCGCGTGCGACGCGGTCGGCGAAGAGGAAGCCGTCTTCGGTCAGGGCCCATGTGTTGCTGCTGGCGTCTTCGATCCATCCCTGATCGGCGCACATGATCGCGGCGGTCCGGAGTTTGTCGGATGCGCCGAGCGGGGCCGCTGTTTGCAGCGCAGATTGGGCGTTGATGCCTTCGCTCAGGCGGATTCCTGTCATGAGCAGGTCCATGAGTTCTCTGCGGGTGTCGGGTGGCTCGTGCTCGCACATGGGTGCGAACCCGTGGTCGTCCATGTTGAGGTAGTCGTCGAGGCGTGGCGTGTTCTTCCAGCGGTGGCCCTTGTAGTGGCCGGAGGCGCTGGGGCCGATGGCGAGCCAGTCGTGCTGCCGCCAGTACGCGAGGTTGTGGCGGCACATCGCGCTGGGCTTTGCGTGGTTGGAGACCTCGTAGCGCTCGAAGCCGCGTGCGCGGAGTGTGTCGATGCTGTGGCGGTACATGTCCGCCTCGAGGTCGTCCTCGGTGCGGTGGAACTCGCCGCGAACGAGGCGGGCGGTCATCGCTGTCCCGGGTTCGTAGGTGAGTGCGTATGCGGAGATGTGCTCGATGGGCATTGCCAGCGCGGTGTTCAGGTCTTGGTCCCACTCCTGCATGGACTGGTCGGGGATGGCGTAGATGAGGTCGAGCGAGCAGCGTTTGATGCCGGCCTGCTGGATGGTGCCGATGGCGGTGGCGACTTTTTCCGGGGCGTGCCAGCGTTCGAGGGTTTTGAGGTGGGTTGTGTTGAATGACTGGGCGCCGAGCGAAGCCCGGTTGACGCCGCCGGCGTGGAGGACGGATGCGAGCTCGGGGGTGACCGTCTCGGGGTTGCACTCGACGCTGAACTCGCCCAGCCCTGCGGAGATTTGTGACATATCGAAGTGGTCGTGGAGTGCTTTGAGTACGTTCTGCCAGAGGTCGGGTCGGAGCAGGGATGGGGTGCCGCCTCCCACGAAGATGGTTTCGAGTGGGGCTTGTGCGTGTGGTGACTGTGCGACGATTTCTCGGACCAAACGCGATGCGAACGCGTCCTGACGATCCCGGGTGTCGACGATGGAGTAGAAGTCGCAATAGTGGCACTTATGGGTGCAGAATGGGATGTGTATGTAGAGGGACCGGGCGGCTTGGGGGCCGGTCTCGGTGTGATCTGGGTCGCTCGCGTGCTGAAATACCGCGCGTGATGTCCCGATCGAGCGTTGCTTAAGCAGCGAAAAGGCGGTATCGTCCGCCATAGGGCATTGCCTCCGTGGGTTGTTTGCGTTGAGGTCTGGCCGGGAAGGATAGGTACGCTTTGGAAATCGTCTTGATTCGCGTGACGGAAAGTGGGGAGCAGCAGCCCGTGCCGCTCTCACGGAAGAAGACCATCATCGGTCGGCTGGACGATTGCCATATCCGTATCCCGATCGCGGGTGTATCGCGGAAGCACTGCGAGATCGTCGTTTCGGATGGCTCGATCACGATCAATGACCTTGGATCGAGCAACGGGACCTATGTGAACCAGGACCGTGTCGAGTCTCAGTCGATCTCGGCGGGTGACCTGATCTCGGTGGGCGGGCTTGTTTTTGTTGTTCGGGTGAATGGTGAGCCGGGCAGTATTCAGGCGGCGATGATGTATGAGGATGGCCTGCCCGATGTGGGCGAGGCATCGGCGGCACCGCAGGCGGCCGCGGAGAAGGCGGAGCCGAAGGCGGTGCCCGCGTCGTTGGTCAACGAAGATTCCAGCATGATGGATTTCGACTTTGAGTTTGATGACGATGAGGAAGAGCAGCCGCCGCTGTAAGGCGTGAATCCGGGATTACTCCTGGTTCTGCTGCTCGGACGGCTTGGGTTTGGTGCCGTTCTGGGGTACGCGGATGTTTGTGCCGCATGTCTTGCAGCGTACGGTCCGACCGCGTGCGATCTCTGGGATCGAGAGAACCTTTCTGCAGGTCAGGTTCGGGCACATGATTCGGACCATTTTCTGGTCTGACATTGGTTCTCCTCCGGCGATGAGTCTGATCATCGGCGATCCATGCAAGCCAGTTTTGATCAAGATCGTGATTGTGAGGGCTCGTTCGGCAGCCTGGGCGGGTTAGTCGTTCTATCCCAGCCCGGAAGGGGTGTTCTGGTTGGGCGATGTAGGCCGGGCGGGCTATCGTACTGGCCGATAACCAGCCGCTCCGCGGAGCGGTTTCCCGGACCTCAGCGAAGGGCTGCTCGATATGACAGGTGATATGAAGGGTGCCACGGCGGTTGTTGGCTTGCAGTGGGGCGACGAGGGCAAGGGCAAGCTCGTCGACCTGCTTGCGGGGCGATTCGACGCGGTTGTGCGCTATAACGGCGGCGCGAACGCTGGGCACTCTGTTGTGGTGGGGGGGCAGCGGTATGCGCTTCACCTCGTGCCTTCGGGGATCCTCTCGCCGGGTGTCAAGGCGGTTATCGGCAACGGGGTTGTGGTTGATCCGCAGCGTTTGCTCGAGGAGATCGCGACGCTGGGGGAGCGCGGCGTTGATACTGATCAGCTGGTGATCTCTGACCGTGCGCATGTGGTCATGCCGTACCACAAGGCGGAGGACGAGCTGCGGGAGCAGCTGCTGAGCGGGTCTGTGCGTGATGAGCAGACGCAAAGCAAGGGTGTCGTGAACGCGATCGGTACGACGAAGCGGGGGATCGGGCCGGCGTACGCGGACAAGGTGCAGCGTGCGACCGCGGTGCGGATCGGTGATCTGCTCCGCCCGGACGTGCTGCGTGAGAAGCTTGAGCTGATCTGCTCGATGAAGAACGCGGTGTTCTCGGCGCTGCACCCGGAGGGTGTCGAGCCGTTCGATGCGTACGCGCTCGCGGATGAGTACGCGGCGCTGGGCAGGAAGCTTGAGCCGATGATCCGGGATACCGCGTACCTGCTCGACGACATCCGCAAGGGTCAGGGGAGCATCCTCTTCGAGGGGGCGAACGCGACGATGCTGGATGTGGATCACGGCACGTATCCGTATGTGACGAGCTCGAACGCCTCGGCCCTGGGGATCGGCGCGGGCTCCGGTGTGCCGCCGCAGTGCATCGATCGCATCATCGGTGTCGTGAAGGCGTACTCGACGCGTGTCGGCGGGGGGCCGATGCCGACCGAGTTGTTCGATGCGACCGGCGATGCGATCCGTGAGCGTGGCCGTGAGTTCGGGACCACGACGGGGCGTCCGCGGCGGGTCGGCTGGCTCGACCTGGTGGCGCTGCGGTACGCGGCGATGATCTCGGGCGCGACCGAGCTGTGTGTGACGCTGCTTGATGTGCTCTCTGGTGAGGAGGAGCTGAAGCTCGCGACGGGGTATCGGACGAGCGAGGGCGAGACGGACCGGTTTATCGCCGACGGGTACGCGCTGAGCGGTGTTACGCCGGTGTATGAAACCATGGCGGGCTTTTCCCAAGATATCACCGGCGTTCGGAGTTTTGACGAACTCCCGGATGCGGCGAGGGCGTACCTGAACCGCATTGAGGCGTTTGTTGGCGTGCGGATCGGGATCGTTTCTGTTGGTCCGGACCGTGAGCAGACGATCATCCGGTAGTGTTGGTTTGTGTTCTGGCAGCGGGGGTGATGCGTCGTGTCGAGTGAAGCGGTGAGCGAAACACATGCCGTGGCATCGCGGTTTGATGATCCGGAAGCGCTCGCTGCGTATGCGCGTATCCGTGGTCGTTACCCGGACGCCCGCCCCGAGGAGCATGTTCCGGATGTTCACCCGACGCGTATACCCCGTCATGTTGCGGTGATTATGGATGGCAACGGGCGGTGGGCGAAGGAGCGGGGCTTCCCGCGGATCTTCGGGCACCGCAACGGCGCGGCGGCGGTCCGCACGGCGATCGAGACCTGCGCCAGTCTGGGCATTGAGGTGCTCACGCTGTATTCGTTCAGCAGCGAGAACTGGGCCCGCCCGAGCGAAGAGGTGCAGGCGCTGATGTCGCTGTGCGTTGACTATTGCGAGGGCGAGCGTGAGGCGCTGCGAGCGCACAACGTGCGTGTGCGTGTGATCGGGCGTCGCGCGGGCATGCCCGAGGATGTTGTCGGGGCGCTGGACACGCTCGAGCGGGAGACCGCGGGTTGCACTGGGCTGACGCTGTGTCTGGCGATCAACTACGGCGCGCGTGACGAGATCGTCGATGCCGTCCGTTCGATTGTCGATCGGGTGCAGTCGGGGGAGCTCTCGGCGGACCAGATCGATCAAGAGGTTGTCTCGGATTCTCTGTTTACGCGTGGATTGCCCGACCCGGACATGCTGATCCGGACGGGCGGTGACCTGCGGGTGAGCAACTACCTGCTGTGGCAGATCAGCTACAGCGAGATCTACGTGACCCAGACGTACTGGCCGGACTTCGACGAGTCCTGCTGGTATGAGGCCGTCCGGGCGTTTGCGCAGCGGCAGCGGCGGTTTGGTGCGTTGAATGTGGACGACGAGCCGGGGGGCGATTCGTCGGCGGAATAAACCTATCCTCTGCTCGTGCTGAAACATCGACTCACATTTGGACCCCTGTTCATCCTGCTCGCCGGGCTGCTTGCCTGGCTTGATGCGTGGCTGGATATGCAGCCGGCTCCGTCGTTTGTTGGGCGAGAGACGCTCCCGCCGGGGATCGGCGTGTTTGTTGTGCTCGCGGTGCTGGGGGGCATGGGTGCCCGCGAGGTGGCGCGGATCCTGCGTGCCAAGGGGATCGAGATCGGCACGGGCGTGGCGGTGGGTGTGCAGATGATGGGGCTGCTGGTTGTGGCCCTGGTGCCCGCGGGTCCGGAGGCGACGCTCGGGCTCGCGGCGGGGCTGAGCAGCGGCGTGCTGGCGTACATGATCGGGGTGGTCTACGCGGTTCGTGATCGGAGCGTTGACGGCGCGATCTCGATCGGCGCCGGGGTGCTGATGATCCATGTGTATATGGGGATCATGTTCGGCTTCCTGCTGCTGATCCGTCGTGAGCACTCGATCTGGCTGCTGATCTGGGTGCTGGCGAGCGTGAAGGCGTGCGATATCGGTGCGTTCTTTACGGGGACGGCGATCGGCAAGCACAAGATGATCCCGTGGCTGAGCCCGGGCAAGACCTGGGAGGGGCTGGTCGGCGGTTTGGTGACATCAGCGCTCGTGGCGTTTGTTGGCTCTTGGCTGCTTGCCCGCAATGGGATCGGTGCGCCTGGGTATGTCTCGGCGTGCGTGATGGGTGCGGTGATGGGCGGGTTCGGGCAGCTGGGTGATCTCGCTGCGAGTCTGCTCAAGCGTGATGCGGGCGTGAAGGACTCCGGGACGAGTCTGCCCGGATTCGGTGGTGCGATGGATCTGATTGATTCTCCGATTCTTGTTGCGCCGTTGGCGTATTGGGGGCTTGAGATGACACACAATCTGGGGTTCTGGTCCACTGTGAGCGTCTGAGTGGCTACACTCCTGTTATGAACGAAGCGCCAGTTCAGGAGGGCTGCATGTCCGTCACCCATCAGTTGCTCGCCGTCTTCCGTGTCGACAAAGAAATCAGCGGGCTCCAGAGCCGACTCACCGCGTCGGAGCGATTCCTCACAGAGCAGACGCGTAAGCTCGCGGAGATCGGTGCTCAGGCGGAGTCCTTGAACACCCAGATCCGCCAGCTCAAGGCGTCCACCGCGAACGCGGAGGGCGAGAGCGAGCGGATCAAGGGGCACATCGATGAGCTCCGCGAGAAGATGAACAACTCGACATCGAACAAGGAATACAAGGCGCTGCTCAGC
>CAXREY010000022.1:0-24902 GCA_964229845.1 Phycisphaerales bacterium UBA1924 | reverse complement strand
CGTCATCTTCGGCCAGCTCGTCATCCCCGGCATCTTCCCGCCCGCACCCGGTTCGGAGAACGGCGCACTGATCGGTACCTTCCAGGTCAACCTGGCAGCAGCCGGCACCGGCGTCATCGACTTCCAGCTCAACGCTGGTGCTGGTGACTTCACCCTCCAGACCGTTGACTCGGTCACGGGTGACCTCTACGACGACCGCAACGGCCAGCTCTCGCTCGGCTCCGCGAGCGTCACCGTTACCCCCGCTCCGTCGGCACTCGCACTGCTCGGCCTCGGTGGTATCGCGGCAGGCCGTCGTCGCCGCTAATCAGCGACAACGACCGCACCTCAGCTAGCATCTAGCTGAAACGCAAATCAAAGACCCCCGGTCAGCAATGATCGGGGGTTCTTTTTTCATTGCTCTGGTGCCCGCCTAGGTCAGGTCTCCAACGTTGCAGAGTTCATCGATCACGGGGACTCGGTGCCTTCGTCGGCGGGGGCAGAATGAATACCGAAGGAGAGCACAACCGCACCGTCGCTGAGCAGATCCAGGCGGTGTGGTTCTGCGTGGTACGCATCGATCTGCTGCAGGAGATGGAAGAATCGGGATTCCTGCTGCATGATCCCGCCGGGCTGGGTGCAGAACATGCGGGTCGAGATGATCTCGGAGATATTCAGCCCCGCCTCCGCCTTGCGGATGTAGCTCGCGGTGTAGCGGTTGCACCCGGAGCTGCCCTCGAGCCATGTGTGCTCACGGAAGTTCAGGGTCAGCTCGGTCCTGGCGATCGGCGCCTGCCCCTCGATCGTGCTCAGCACCCAGCGCTCGCCCGAGACCCAGGCCCAGTCCTGCTCGGCCTGCCGGATCTCGGACACCATCGGGCGCGTGTCGACCGTGGGTTGTTCCTCGGCCTTGTCGGTGGTGCAGGCGGTGAGCATGCTCAGGCAGATCAGCAGGCCCGTGCCGTGTGCTTTGGCGTGTTTCATCTGGGCTCCTCCTCATGGGATGGCGGAATCAGCTGGCGACGCCAGTTGCCGCGTGCCCGTGCTCGTCGATCATATCACCGGTAATCGCATGCATGGATGCGTCGTACAGCTCGCTCATCTGCTCGTGCGCGATGCGTTGTCCCACGAGTGACGCCCAGTACATGAGCACACCGATGGCGATCGGGATCGGGGCGAGCGAGAGCGCTCCCGGCGGCGTATTGAGCATCCACTGCGAAAACCCGAAGATGACCGCGAACAGCACCAGGGTTGCCAGCGCGATGTAGCCAAGCATGAACCCGGTCCACACACTCGGGTTCGGGCTGAACCGCCCCTTGACCAGCGCACCAGATCCATGCTCATGGACTTCGAGATGGAGCCACGGCGACCAGAAGTGACGCCGGGACGGGGGGATCACCAGGAGCAGGTGGTTCCCAGCGATCCGCCCATCGATCGGGAAATCGCGGTCATCAACGAGGCGTGCCAGCCGATCGATTGTCGTGTTCGGATCGAGCGGGAACTCGATCGAAAAACTGGGTCGCATGGGTGGGATCTGCACGTGGGCTCCTTGCTTCGCACCCCAGCATACCAGATTGTTTCAGATCCGGATATATCGATCTCCAATCTGCAGATCGTCCGCGAACGCGTATGATGGGTCCATGCACAGCACCGAAGCGCACGACAAACTCAACGCCCTGATCGAAGAGGTCCCCGACTTTCCCAAGGCGGGCGTGGTGTTCAAGGATTTCACCCCGTTGCTCGCTGACCCCGCAGCCCTCGCGCTGGCGGTCGAACTGATGGCCAACCCGTACCGTGGCAAGGGGATCGATCTGGTGGTCGGTGCGGAGAGCCGAGGGTTCATCTTCGGTATCGCGATCGCACAGGCCCTCTCCGCGGGGTTCGTGCCCGTACGCAAACCGGGCAAGCTGCCGCGCATGGTCCACGGGGTCGACTATGACCTGGAGTACGGGACCGACCGCCTCGAGCTGCACACCGATGCGCTCATGCGCGGTCACAGGGTCCTGCTCGTGGACGATCTGCTGGCCACGGGAGGCACGATGAAGGCGAGCTGTGAGCTCGTCCAGAAGACCGGCGCCGAGATCGCCGGGATCACGGTCCTCATCGAGCTCAACTTCCTGCACGGGCGAGAGAAACTCTCCGGCCTCGGGGAGGTCCACTCCGTGCTCAAGTACGACTGATGAAAAGCTTTCGCGACTGGACTGTGCTGTTCGCCAAGCGAGAAAGCCGGGGCGGGGCGCTATCATTGAGCTCCCTCCACAAACCCCGCGATTGCACGGCGGGAAGGCACTTTTTCGAGACCGAACCGCATGAGCACCATCGAATCCAGAGGCCGAAACGCCATGAGCAACACCGACTCCGGCACGCACGATCCATACTCGCCGATCACACCCGCTGATATCGAAGCGCAGGCACAGTTCGCTATGCGACACATCGGCCCTCGCGACAGCGAGATCGCTGAAATGCTCAGCGCGGTCGGTGCAGCCGACATGGACTCGTTCATCGCCGAGGTCGTGCCCAGCGACATCCGCCTCGATGCGCTGCTCGATCTCCCGACCGCCCGCACCGAGTACAAGCTCTGGCACGATCTGCGTGAGATCGCGGAGAAGAACAAGCTCTTCCGATCCTGCATCGGCATGGGCTATGTGGGCACGATCACGCCCGCGGTCATCCTCCGCAACGTGCTCGAAAACCCGCAGTGGTACACGCAGTACACGCCGTATCAGCCCGAGACCGCGCAGGGGCGGCTCGAAGCGCTCCTCAACTTCCAGACCATGATCGCGGACCTCACGGGCCTGCCGCTGGCGAGCTCGTCGCTGCTCGATGAGGGCACGGCGGCCGCGGAAGCGGTCTCGATGGTCGTGAGCATCCTCAAGAACAAGCGGAACACGTTTTACGTCGCCGAGGACTGCCACCCGCAGACCATCGCGGTGGTCAGGACGAGGGCCGAGGCGATCGGCGTCCGTGTTGAAGTCGCCGCCGCGGATTCCTTTGATCTCACCAACGGCGACGCCGCGGGCATCCTCCTGCAGTATCCCACGAGCGACGGACGCGTCGAGTGCTACGAGTCGCTGACGAAAACCGCGCACGACAACGGGATGATGGTCGTCGTCGCAACGGATCTGCTCGCACTCTCGATGCTCCGGGCACCGGGCGAGTGGGGCGCAGACATCTGTGTCGGCAGCGCGCAGCGGTTCGGCGTCCCGATGGGGTTCGGCGGCCCGCACGCGGGTTTCATGTCCACGCACGACCAGCACGTACGCAAGATGCCCGGCCGCATCGTCGGGCTCTCGCGGGACGCCCACGGCGACCCCGCGCTCCGCCTCGCGGTCCAGACCCGTGAGCAGCACATCAAGCGCGACCGCGCGACGAGCAACATCTGCACTGCGCAGGTGCTCCTCGCGGTCATCGCCTCGATGTACGGCGTTTATCACGGGCCAGAGGGCATCTCGGCCATCGCCAAACGCCTGCACGCACAGGCCCAGACCCTGCGCGTCGGGCTGCTCGAACTCGGGCACGAGATCGCAGATAATCTCGTATTCGACACCCTCCGCGTGAAGGTCAACGGCAGCGCGAAGACCGTGCTCGGCGCGGCTCGCGCCCGCCGCATCAACCTGCGCGACTTCGGCGACGGCACGGTGGGTATCACGCTCGACGAGACCGCGGACGAGGCGCTGCTGCACGACCTCCTGGAATCGTTCGGGGGCAGCGGCGAGGAGGACCTGTCCGAGATGGCCCAGCGGGCAACCCTGGACATCCCCGAGCCGTTCCGCCGGGACACGCCGTTCATGACGCACGAGGTGTTCAACACGCACCGCTCGGAAACGGAGATGCTCCGGTACATCACCGAGCTCCAGTCCCGCGAGCTCTCGCTCGCCCACTCGATGATCCCGCTCGGGTCCTGCACGATGAAGCTCAACGCGACGAGCGAGATGCTCCCGGTCACATGGCCCGAGTTCGCGCACATGCACCCGTTCGCGCCGCGTGAGCAGTGGGAGGGCTACGCCGTGCTGTTCGATCAGCTCGAGGCATGGCTCGCGGAGATCACCGGCTTCGAGGCGGTCTCGCTCATGCCCAACGCGGGCAGCCAGGGCGAGTTCACCGGCCTGCTCACCATCAAGGCATACCACGAGCACCAGGGCCAGGCGAACCGCAAGGTCTGCCTCATCCCCGACAGCGCCCACGGAACAAACCCCGCGTCCGCGATCGTCGCGGGCATGAAGGTCGTCGCCGTCAAGACCAACGACAACGGCGCCATCATGATCGACGATCTCCGCGAGAAGGCGCAGAAGCACGCGGAGGACCTCGGCGCCGCGATGATCACGTACCCGTCGACGTGCGGCGTCTTCGACGACAACATCCGTGAGATGATCAGCATCGTCCACGAGTTCGGCGGGCTCGTCTACCTCGACGGCGCCAACATGAACGCGCAGGTCGGGCTCTGCCGCCCCGGCGACTACGGCGCCGACGTGTGCCACCTCAACCTCCACAAGACGTTCTGCATCCCGCACGGCGGCGGCGGACCGGGCATGGGCCCGATCGGTGTCAACAGCAAGCTCCGCCCGTACCTGCCGACCCACCCAGTCCGCACCCCCGCGAGCGCCGGCGACCACGCGGTGGGCCCGGTGAGCGCCGCCCCGGAGGGCTCCCCGAGCATCCTCCCAATTTCATGGGTCTACATCGCGCTCATGGGCACACGCGGGCTCAAGAAGGCGAGCGAGGTCGCGATACTCAACGCCAACTACATGGTCGAGCGTCTCAAGGACCACTACCCGGTCATGTTCCAGGGGAGCAAGGGGCGCGTCGCGCACGAGTTCGTGATCGACTGCCGCCCGTTCAAGAAGAGCGCCGCCATCGAGATCGACGACATCGCCAAGCGTCTGATCGATTTTGGGTTCCACGCGCCCACCATGAGCTGGCCCGTCCCCGGGACCCTGATGATCGAGCCCACGGAATCGGAATCGAAGGCCGAGCTCGATCGGTTCTGCGACGCCCTCATCACGATCCGCGAAGAGATCGCGCAGATCGAACGCGGGGAGATGCCTCAGGACGACAACCCGCTCAAGGGCGCACCGCACTCGGTCAAGGCAATCGGATCGGACGAGTGGACGCACCCGTACTCGCGCGACGTGGCCGCATACCCCGCGGAGCACCTGCGTCGTTTCAAGTTCTGGTCGCCCGTCGGGCGCGTCGACAACCCCTTCGGCGATCGCAACCTTGTCTGTTCGTGCCCGAGCGTGGAAGAACTGTGCGCGATCAGCGAGGACTGATCACGCGTCTGGGCCCATCACGAATGTTCCCCGCTGGCGATCCTTGATCGGTCCGGGGAACCTCATCGCGCGCCCGTGTGCGACGACCCAGACGCCCGGCTCCAGCGTGCCCGTGGCGAAGATCGCCTCGTTGAGGTTCTGCAGCGCATCGGAGCGTTTCATCTCGAACGGACGCATCGCACCGGTCAGGATTATCGGGATCTTGGGGTTGCGGAGCTGCGTGTTGAGGAACTCGCCGGTCTCGCAGAGCGTATCCGTGCCGTGCAGGATGATGATTCCTGCACAGTCGGCAGGGTCATCGAGCAGTTCCACCGCCCCCAGGATCCGCTGACGGTCCGTGTCCGTCAGCTCCAGCGAATCCTTCTGCATCAGCTGCAGGGTGTTGATGTTCGTGTCCTCCAGGCGGAGCAGGCGCAGCATCTCCTGCACGATCGACGCCCGATTGGACAGCGTCCCGGCGTGCTCGTCGTAGGTTTTCTCGATGGTACCGCCGGTCGAAATGAGCGTGATCTGTCGCATCTGCGTAAGATTATCCCTGTTTTACGACGATGTCTGTGTCTCGGTGAGGAGGATGTTCGCATGCCGATCATGAGTCTGAAAGATGCCTACGAGCAGGCCAAGGGTCTGCACGATCAGGGATCTTATCGGTCCGCACTCCGCAGCGCTGAAGTCCTCTACAAGCAGAAGCCCTTCCATCCACCGATCATCGCCCTGTACGTGAGCTGCCTCATCCGGGTGCAGCAGAGCGAGCTCGGTGTCCGGATCGCCAAGCGGGCCCTCAGGAACATATCCAACAAGCCGCACCGCTCGATGATCCTCACCAACCTCAGCGACGGGATGACACAGTCCGGCCAGATCGACGAAGCGATCGATATCGTCCGCGAGGAACTCGAATCCCAGCCCGAGAACATGGCGCTGCTCGGATCGATGTGCCACATGCTCATGATGCGCAACGATCGCGATGAGGTGGTCAGGATCATCGAGGATCACCGGGAGCGGGGGCTCGAGTCGCTGAACCTCGCCGCGGTATACGGGCGAGCACTGCTGCGAACAGACCGACGCGATGAGGCGATCGCCTACATTCAGGATGTCCTCGAGCGGCTCCCCGATGAGCCCGACTCGAGCAAGCACATCGCCTACAACACGCTCGGTCAGCTCCTCGACAAGGCGAAACGCTATGACGAGGCCATGGAGGCTTTCCGAGCGAGCAACGAGCTGATGAAGCCACAGTTCGATGCCAGGCGTCTCGAAAACACGCTCGACAGTGTCCGGACATGCTGGACGCCCGAGCGATTCACGAATGCCCCGCAGCGGCCGAAGCCGACCGGCCCACGCCCGGTGTTCATCGTGGGGATGCCGAGGTCCGGAACTACCCTCACCGAGCAGATCATCGACGCCCACCCCCGCGGCTTTGGAGCGGGCGAGCTTGGGCTGATCAACGACCTCTTCCGAGAGCTCGCGACCGACCCGGACAACCCCTACGGCACAGCGCCCGATCAGTACGACAGCGCGGCGCTCGCGAACGCCGCCGCCGAGTACCGCGAGCGTACCCGCGAGCTTGCCGGCGAGCAGGATGTGGACGTCATCGTGGACAAGGCACCGCTCAACTGCCTGAGCCTCGGTTTCATCGCGCTCGCTTTCCCCGACGCCCGGATCATCCACTGCCGCCGTGATCCTCGCGACAACTGCCTCTCGTGCTATTTCCAGCTGCTCAACGCGGGGCACAGCTACAGCTTCGACCTGAACTGGTGCGGGCAGTACTACCGCTACTACCGATCGATGATGGCGCACTACCGCACCCTGCTGGCAAGCTCGCAGGTCGATATGCCGATCTTTGAGAACGATTACGAGGGCATGGTGGCGGATCAGGAAGCCCGCACCCGCCAGATCCTGGACTTCATCGGCCTGCCGTTCGATGAGGCCTGTCTTGATTTCCACAGCACCGGGCGCGTCGCGGTCACCCTCAGCAACGACCAGGTCCGCCAGCCGATCTATACCAGCTCGACAAAGCGCTACGAGCGGTATGCGTCGCACCTCGGGCCCCTGATTGAGGGTCTTGGTGATCTGGTGACGAACGAGCCGACGAACGATTGAGCGTACACTACCCTGCCCGGCACCGAACCCGCCGGGGAGTTCTTTCGGAGTGAATCATGCAGCAACAAGCACAAGCGAAGCAGCCAACCCCCGCTCAGGTCTTTGAGGAGGCACACAAGCTGCTCCGCGTGGGCGACGTATTCGAAGCGTCGCGGCGTGCGGGCAAGCTCCGGGCGCACTTCCCCGATGACATCCCGATCCTGGCGCTCCACGGGCTCGTGCTCGCCAAGCTCGGTGTCCACGCCCAGGCGCTCAGCGACCTGATCCGCGCCGCGCAGCTGACCGAGGACGCGCTGAAGAAGGACGACGAGGGCAACCCGGCACGCCCACGCATCGTGGACCAGCTGGTCCGCCTGAGCGTGCAGATCTGCCGCTCATCGATGCAGATCGACGAAGCACCGGCCGCAGAAGAAGCCATCGAGAACGCGTTGCACTGGGACCCGGAGCGGTCCGATGCGATCGCCGCGAAGGCCGAGATGCTGGCGATGCAGGGAAAGCATGAGGAGGCCCTCAAGATCATCGGGCAGGGATTCAAGGACAAGCTCGAGACCATGCCGCTGGTGCTCGCCAAGGCACGGATCCTGCTCATGGACGAGGAGCCCGATGAATCCGCCTTGCGCGAGATCATCCCGGAACTCGAGAACGAAGCGAGCGTCGCCGGGCTGCCCGCGCTGGATCTGGGCGATCTGCTCAGGACGATGGGGGAAGCATACGACCGCCTCGGCGAGCACGACAACGCGTTCAACGCCTACCGGCGCGCCGCGCGCCTCCGCCGCGGCAAGTACGAGCCTCGCTCCTACACCATGATGACCACGAAGGTCATCACGGACTGGTCACTCGATCGTGTGGGCAAGGTCCTCAAGCCCGAGCCGATCGAGGCGTCGCACACGCTCATCCTCGGCGCCCCGCACTCCGGCACAGAGCAGCTCGCGACGATGCTCGCCCAGTTCGATGATGTCAACAACGTCGGACCGCTCGAGACGCTCGCGGCGGTCTGCGCCCAGCACCTCGGTGCGCGGCAGGGGGTGCTCCGCCCCGTCCCGTTCGAGCCGCAGAAGCTCCGACGCACGCAGCTCGAGGAAGCCGGGAAGTCGTACGTCATGCAGGTCCGCGCCCTCTCCGGCGATCCGATCTCCATGTGCCTCGACACCCACCCGCTGAACATCCCCCACGCGGGCGCGGCGGCGATGATGCTCCCGGGCATCAACATCGTGCTCTGCAGGCGTGACCCGATCGAGTCGACCCTCGCGTGCTACTGCAGCGCGATGCCCGGCAACCACCCGTACGCCGGAGAGCTGATCGACGCGGCGGGGTTCGTCGCGGACAGCAACCGCATGCTCGACCACTGGGCACAGATCCTCTCCGATGAGAAGATCGGTGCAAACATCGTCGAGGTCCAGTACAACGAACTCGTCGAGAACCCCGCGAAGACGGCGGCACGCGTCGCACGCGATCTCGGCCTGGACGCCAGGGCAACCGCCGTCAAGCGCATCCCGGAGTTCCAGTCCGGCCCGGCGACCCACCCGGAAGATTTCAAGAACTACACGCGCCAGATCCGCGACCTGCTCGAGCCCGCGGAGGCCTGAGCAACCGTCTCACCGGCAGCCGCACCCCGACTTCCCGCAGCCGCCATCGCCGCAGGGCTCGGGCATGGGCGCGGGGCCGAGCAGCTTCTCGATCTTCGCGTTCAGGTACCACGCGTGATGCTCGAGGTGGTAGCAGTTGTAGTTCGCGATCTCACGCGCGGTCATCGGCCCGTTGATCGGGTGCATCCCCTCGCGTGACCAGTGGCCGTCCTCGAGTTGCATGAGCAGGGCGCAGAGCCAGTTGCGCGTGGTATGGATCATGGCAAGATCACCGCCCATCGGAGGCAGCAGCGTGGATCCTTCGGTACATCCATAGATTCCGCCGTCGATGAACGCGTGCTCGTCCCAGAGCGCGAGCTCGGGGTTCTCCTCGGCGAGGATCTTGCGGATCCGGTGGGCAAGGACGAGCTCCGTGTCTGCCAGGTGACCGATCAGCACCCGGATTGGCCAGACTCCCACGCCCGCATCCTCGAGCCACGCCTGCGAAACCTGCTCCTGAGAGAGCTCAACCACGCGCGGGTCGAACAGCTCAAGCCCGAGACGCATGCGGGCACACAGCGACGCCGCGTCGAGCTCCTTGATCTCGCGCATGCGCGGCTTGGGCGCGTCGAATGCGCTGGGGAGGGTGTCTGGGCTCGTGGTGTTGGTATCAGCGGTAGTCATGCGCAATTGTAGCGCACCGCGTTCATCCGTTCGGGAGGAACCACCGCAACCGGTAGTTGTAATCCTCGAAAACCACGTCGATGCCGACCCAGTAGAGCTCAGCGTGTTTCTTGTTGGGCAACTTCAGGCGGAACACGTTGCGACCAATGGTCTCGAAATACACCCCGGGGGTGAACTCGCCCATCGGGATGAAATAAAAGAGACGGCCGATGTCGCGCTGACGGTTGACCAGCTCGTCGAACGCGAGCCCGGGATCGAGCCCCCGCTCGATAAACTCGTCCTTCGTCCGCTGCGAGAGCAGCTGCTCGAGGAAGAGCTCCCGCTCGCCGTTGCCCACGGTGGTCACGATGTGGGTCATGAGCTGGCGCACCGACTTGGAATACAGGGTGACCGCGCCGTCCTCATCCTCGACGCGGATCCCCTCGTCGGGGGTACGCAGAAAATCGGGGAGCGGGCGCGATTCACGCTTCGGGGGAATCCCAGACTGGGCCCCCTCCAGCCCGACCAGCAGCCCGGACTGCGAGACGATTCGTTCATACCGACACCCGGCTACGGGGCTCAGAGCGATCAGGCAGGCGGCTGTCAGGAGTCGCAGGGTCATGGGCTATCCGATACGCTCGGTTTGACCTCCGGTTCGGCCCGAAGCTCAACGCTCCCCGAACTCCTCGCACCAGGGTCGCTGATGCTCGGCGTGAGGATCGGCTGCTCGACCCCGCGGGTCCAGACCACATGCTCGAAGCAACGCGAGCGGTCCTGCTCAGACTGCTCGCTGTCCAGCGTGTGGGTGCCGATCGAGCAGGTGCGGTGCAACGCCGCCCGGGTGATCATGGCACCCGTGGTCAGCATGTTCTGCAGCTCCCAGCCGTCGGGCGTCTCGAACACCTTGTCGAGCGTGTACCTCGCCCAGAAATCCAGCATGTCGCACGCGTCCTCCAGGCGTGTCCGGTTGCGTTCGACGCCGGCATTGATCCACATGCAGGACCGCAGCGAGGAACGAACGTCATCGAGATCAAGCTCCGCGTGCCCTGATTCATCGATCGCGGAGACGATCGAGCTCGGCGTGACCGGCCCCGCGTCGGCGCGGACCGCCGCCTGCTCTCCCGCGATCGCGCCCATCACCAGGCCCTCGAGCAGCGAGTTGGAGGCGAGCCGGTTCGCGCCGTGGAGCCCGGTGCACGAGACCTCGCCCACGGCCAGCAGATTGGGGATGTTCGTCCGCGTCTGCAGGTCCGTGCGGACGCCGCCGATCGTGTAGTGCGCCGCGGGGTGGACCGGGATCAGGTCCTCGCCGGGATCGAGCTCGAACGACCGCAGCGTGGAATAGATGCCCGGGAACCGTTCCGGGAAATGCTTGATGGGGCGGCAGTCCAACCACACGTGCTTGCCGCCCTGCTGGGCGATCTGACGCACGATCGATCGGGCAACCACATCGCGCGGTGCGAGCTCGGCCAGCTCATGGATCGCAGGCATAAAACGGTTCCCGGCGTGATCGAGCAGGTGCGCCCCCTCGCCCCGCACCGCCTCGGAGATCAGCGCTCGGGCAGCACCCGGCACATACAGCGTGGTCGGATGGAACTGCACAAACTCCATGTCGGCCAGCTGAGCCCCGGCGCGGTACGCGATCGAGATGCCGTCCGCGGTCGCGACCCGGGGATTGCTCGTCTCTCGGAACAGCTGGCCGGCTCCACCCATCGCGAGGATCGTGGTCCGCGACCAGATCACCTGCAGGCCGTACTTCGGGTGCCAGGTCATCGCGCCCAGCACGGGAGAGCCGGGCTCCGGGTTCATCGTGAGCAGATCGATCACGAAGCACTGCTCGAAGAGGCGGATGTTCTCGTGCGATTGCGTTCGTTCAACCAGCGTGCGTTGGAGTTCCACGCCCGTCGCATCACCGCCCGCGTGATATACCCGGTGCGCGTTGTGCCCGCCCTCTCGGCCGCGGAGCAGGTGGCCCTCGTTGTCACGATCGAACCGCATCCCCCAGTCGATGATCTCGTTGATCCGCTCGGGGCCCTTGGAGCAGATGAGACGGACCGCCTCGGGATCGCACAAGCCCGCGCCCGCGGTCAGGGTGTCCTGGATGTGCGATTCCACGCTGTCGCCTTGCGTTGCGCCCGGCTGCAGCACGGTCGCCACGCCGCCCTGGGCCCAAGCCGTGTTCGTAACATCGAGCTTGTCCTTGGCGCAGACGATGACCTGGCCGTTGTGCGCTGCCCCGATCGCGCTGCGAAGCCCTGCGACACCAGAGCCGAGCACCAGCGTATCGCAGAAAATCTGCGGAAGAAGACCGGTGCGGAAAGGTATGAGGTATCTTCGTGACTCAAAGTTACTGTTCAACGCACGCTCCGGGCTTCGGGCGTCCCCACGCATAGGGAACTGGGGTAGAGCGTATTCTACGCGGGAAACGCCCCTGAAAGGGTCTACCATTCCCCGTTAGACCGTCATTGAGTGATCCGTCCCCAGGGAGCGTTCAGACCAGATATGCCGAAGAACACCGCACAAGCCGCCAGTATCCTCAGGAGAGGTGTGCAGGAACTCAAGGCCGAACGCTACGGCATCGCTCTCGGGCTCCTGGAGAAGGCCCTCAAGCTCGACAAGGACAACCCCGAGATCCTCTGCCGACTGGCCCAGCTTCACATCGTCACGTGGAAATCCGAGGAGGCGATCGAGTACGCTCGCCGCGCGCTCAAACGCAGGGCCAATCACCCGGACACGCTCCTCCTGCTCTCCCAGGCGTACATGCAGCTCGGACGCATCGATGACATGCACGACGCGCTGGATCGGGCCCTCCAGCAGGATCCGAGCCACGATCCGTGCGCGCACGCCAAGGTCATGGCGCACATCAACTCGGGCGAGCTGGAGCAGGCCGCGGCGGTGCTCGAGCGGGTCGAGGTGCACGGGCAGACCCCGACACTCATCAGCATGGCCCGCGGCAAGCTCGCGCGGTCCCAGAAGCGATACGCCGATGCCATCCCGCACTTCGAGCAGATCCTGGCGCAGGAAAACGCCATGGATCGCCAGAAGCGATCCGCACGCTTCGAGCTCGGGCACTGCTGCGACGCGCTCGGCGAGTATGACAATGCGTTCGAGTACTTCCGAGTCGCAAACGGCGGGCACCTTCCCGGCCGTCAGCTCCATGCCCCGACGATGATCGAGCAGTGGTCCAAGGAACTCCTCGATTCCATGCCCAGCGCCAAGAGCGACTCCGCCCGCCCGGTGTTCATCGTCGGGATGCCGCGCTCGGGAACCACCCTCACCGAGCAGATCCTCGCGGCCCACCCCGATGTCGCAACGGTCGGCGAGGCGCCCCTGCTCGGGCACCAGTTCAACCGCAAGAGCCCGTCATCGCTCGGCCCCGATGACATCGAGCGGTACGCCAGCGAGTACATCGACATGCTCAGCAGCCGGGTCGGTGATTCGCCCGCCCGCGTCGTCGATAAGCACATGGGCATGGAGCGCACGCTCGGGCTCATCTCGAAGATGTTCCCCCGCGCGAAGGTCATCCACTGCCTGCGCGACCCGATCGACTCGTGCCTCAGCTCCTACTTCCAGAACTTCGGCACCAACGTCAGCTACTCGCGAGACCTGCGCTCGCTCGGCGAGCAGTACGTGGCGCACCGCAAGGTCATGGACCACTGGTACGACATCCTCGGCATCGAGATCCTGCCCAACCGCTACGAGGAGCTCGTCGCGGACTTCGAGCCGCGCGCCAGAGCACTGATCGAGCATATCGGGCTTGAGTTCCACGGCGACTGCCTGAGCTTCCACGAGTCCAAGGATCTCGTGAGCACCGCGAGCAGCGTGCAGGTGCGGAGCCCGATCTATCAGAGCAGCACGCAGCGCTGGCGGAACTACGAGAAACACATCGGACCTTTGATCGAGGCGCTGGGCGATTACGCCGATACCAGCCCCCAGACCGCAACGAAACAGGGAGCGTAACAGCATGAGCCAGATCGGACCCTCGATCACGACCGCCTACCAGAGGATGGTAGGGAACTGCCGGAACCTGCTCGAGTCGGGCCAGTACGACAGCGCCATCGCGATGCTCAAGGAACTCCAGGAGCAGCAACCCCGCGACACATCGGTCCTGCGCATGCTCGGCCATGCGCTCATGATGATCGACTTCCGTGAGGAGGCCATCCGCCACCTCTCGTTCGCCTCCAAGCTCGAGCCCAACAACGTGGATCTGCTGGTCGATCTCTGCGGCGCGTACCGGCGCATCGACCAGATCGGCAAGGCGCACCAGGCCGTGGACAAGGCGCTCAAAATCCGCCCCGGGTTCCCCCGGGCCGTCATGGCCAAGGCACGCCTGCTCCAATCGCACGGCAACTCCGAACAGGCATACGAGCACGTGAAGGCAACCCTCGAGGCACACAAGGACCCTGACGTGGTCGCGGTGTTCGGGCAGCTGTGCAGGGAGCTCAAGCGCCAGCACGAGGCCATCGATATCGTCCGCCAGACGCTCGAGCGCGCCGACATGAGCCGCAACCAGCGACAGGACCTGCTCTTCTCCCTCGGGCACCTGCTCGATTCCGTCGGCGAATACGACGAGGCATTCGATTGCTTCGCCAAGGGCAACGGCATGAGCGCCGAGTACCCCCAGTTCGAGTACGACAAATGGGTGAACAACTGGACCAAGGAGAACTTCGACGCGATCCCGGAGAGTGACATCGACGGATCGCGCTGCGTCTTCATCGTTGGCATGCCCCGCTCGGGCACGACGCTGACCGAGCAGATCATCGCCTCTCACCCCAACGCCAACGGCATCGGTGAGGGCGATATGATCGACAAGTACACACGCAACCGCAAGACGGGAGACTTCGACAAGGCGTACGTCAACAAGGCTGGCGCGGCATACACCGAGATGCTCCGCAACACCTTCCCCGACCTGAAGAAGCACAAACGCATCTGCGACAAGATGCCGGAGAACTACTACTTCTCCGGATTCATTTCGCGCGCGCTCCCCGGTTCCAGGATCATCCACTGCAAGCGCAACCCGATCGATACCTGCCTGTCGATCTACTTCCAGCGGTTCGGTCCCCGGATCGTCTACGCAACGGATCTGAACAACTGCGCCGATCAGTACCTGAACTACCTCAAGGCGGTCGATCACGTGCAGAAAGTGCTCGAGATCGAGATGCTCGACGTGCATTATGAGCAGACGACCGCCGAGCCGGAGCCCTCAATCCGACGAATGCTCGACCACGTGGGCCTGCCCTTCGACGAGGCGTGCATGAACTTCCACAAGAGCAAGAAGTCGGTGCACACCGCCAGCGTGTCGCAGATCCGCCAGCCGCTCTACAAGACCTCCGCGAACCGGTGGAAGAACTACGAGAAGCACATCACCCCGCTCATCGATAAGCTGGGTCACCTCGTCGAGCAGTAAGCAATAAAAAACGCCCGCTGGCGCGGGCGTCGGTTCGCGTGCAACGCGGCCCCGAGTGCTTACTCGTCGCCGTCCTCTTCTCCCGAGGTCGGCTCCGCGTTCTCGGTCGACGCTTCGCTCTGTGCCTCTTCCGTGCCACCGGTGCTCGGATCGATCAGCCCGGCGTCCGCGTCGCCTTCGAGGGCCTCTTCGGGGTAGCCCAGACGCACACGCAGCTGCTCGGTCAGGTCCGTTGCGGTAGGGGGCGTCACGAGCGGGCGGGCGAGGATCTCCTGCGTGATCCCGGTGATCGTGTCGGTCTGCAGCAGCTCACCGTCTGCGCGGGTTGCGAATACGAAGTCGTAGCCCTCCTCAGCGGCGATCTCGTTCGCTGCGGCGTAAATCTCCTGGTACGCGCCGGCGATCTGGTTCGCGATCAGGCGCTGGTACCCGGTGGTCGCCTCCTGGCTCTGATACTGCGCCTGGTTCTGCAGGGTCTGATACTGCTGGTACAGCGCCTGCGCGTTCTGGTCATCGGGCGTCATGTTGCTCAGCTGCGTCTGCAATGCCATGAGCTGCTGCTGCACCTGCTCCATCTGCGCGTTGGTCGCGGTCTCATACTCCGCTCGCTGGGTCGTCATCTCATCCGTGCTCAGGGCGCGGTCAACGAGCGCGAACACATCGATCGAGGCGAGGTTGCCGGTCTCGACACCGACCGTTCGGGTCGCGTGAGCCGCGTTATTCCAGCCGATCGCGCCGATCAATGCGGTCAGGGCGAGTGCGCCGATCAGGGCGGCGTTCGTGGGGTGTTTCATGGTGAAGCTCTCAGTCTGCCTTTGCGTAATTCAGGGCGGGTTTGGGGTCTGTGTATATACTCGTATCTCACAGAACAATACGGGCCCGGGGGGTGTCTGTGTTCAGTCCGCACCGAATTCCCGCGATCCCACGCCAGGAGAGCCGCTGCATGCGCGATCAACGCCTCGATAAACTCGCCGACATCCTCGTCCGTTATTCCACAAAGGTGAAGAAGGGCGATCTCGTCGAGATCGGGGCGGACCCAGTGGCCATGCCGCTCGTCGAGGCGGTCTACGAGGCGGTCCTCAAAGCCGGCGGGCACCCCTTCTGGAAGCTCAAGAGCTCTTCGCTCGCGGACATCCTCTACGAGCACGCCACGGATGAGCAGCTCGATTACCTCAGCCCCATCGACACGTTCACGAACGAAACGATCGATGTCTCGATCGGGCTCTGGGTGGACAACAACACCAAGGCCTTCTCCCGTGTCGATCCCGCCAAGCTCGCCCGGCGTCGCCTCGCGACGGCCCCGAACATGAAGACCGTCCTCAACCGGGCCGCGGAGGGCAAGATGCGCTGGACCGGGACGATGTACCCAACCAACGGCGCCGCGCAGGACGCCGAAATGTCCCTGTCGCAGTACGAGAAGTTCGTATTCGAAGCCGGGCTCCTGCACCTGCCCGACCCGGTCGCGGCCTGGGAGCAGATCCACGAACGCCAGCAGCGCGTGTGCGACTACCTCTCGACGAAGAACGAGCTGCACTTCAAGGCGCCCGCGGGCAAGGACCACGACGGCACCGACCTGCGTGTAAATATCGACAACTCCAAGTCCATCTGGGTCAACTGCTCCGGCGGCGAGAACTTCCCCGACGGTGAGGTCTTCTGCGGCCCACAGGGCGCCGACGGGCATGTCAACTACACCTTCCCCGGCGTCTACAACGGACGCGAGGTCGACGGGATCCGTCTTGAGTTCAAGGACGGACGCGTCGTCGACGCGAGCGCAAAGAAGAACGAAGAGTTCCTCATCGCGATGCTCGACCAGGACGAGGGCGCCCGTGTCATGGGCGAGATCGCCATCGGCACCAACTACGCCATCAAGGAGTTCTCCAAGAACACCCTCTTCGACGAGAAGATCGGAGGCACCTTCCACGCGGCGTGCGGGATGGGATACCCCGAATCCGGATCCTTCAACGAGTCCGCGCTGCACTGGGACATGGTCTGCGATCTCCGCCCAACCGAGAACGGGGGCGGCGAGATCAGCGCCGACGGCGAGGTCTTCCACAAGGACGGCAAGTTCCTGCGTGAGGGATGGCCCTGCGCCGCAGAATGATCAGATCCGGCGGGCCCGAACAACCCGGCGCGCCCCGATCGAGTCCACATCGACGCCGCACTCGGGGCAGACGGTGGGGCGGGGCAGGCGTTCGACGTCGTAGCCGCAGAACGAGCAGTGCCCGCTGGGCGTGACCGCGCGGGGGTGCTGCTCGAGAATCGCGTCCCAGATCGACTCGATCGACTCCTGCGCAATCTGCCACTGCAGCTCGTTCTCCGACTCAATCAGAATCAGGAATCGTGGTGGCTTGGCGCCATCGATCTTCGTATGAGGGGTCTTCTCCTCATTCTCCGCCTCGACCGCCTTCACCCCACGCAGAGACAGCCCGTAGAGGATCTGGGCGACATCATCGCGGGTGTCCGCGCTGGTGATGATGCGATCTTTGTACAGGCTCGGGTCCGTCTTGCGCACGCGTGAGGATAGCGACAACCAGCCCGTCTATCCTCACCCCATGGGCGACGAACTCACCCACATCCCGGTCCTCCCCGACGAGGTAATCGAACTGCTCTATCCCCAGCCGGGGCAGGTCTATGTCGATTGCACCGCGGGCCTTGGGGGGCACGCGTGCATGATCACCGAGCATATCGGGCCCGAAGGCACGATCGTCCTCAACGACATGGATCAGGACAATCTCGAACGCGCCAAAGTCAGTGTTGCCAGTGCCTTGCGTCCGGATGACCCCGGTTCGGCGAAGGTGCACGCGATCCGAGGAAACTTCTCCGGGCTGCCCCGATCGCTGGGCGAGCTTGGGCTCCAGGCGGACATGGTTCTCGCGGATCTGGGGTTCGCGAGCACCCAGGTCGACGACCCGGAGCGGGGGCTGAGCTTCCGTTTCTCAGGTCCCCTCGATATGCGTCTGGACCCCTCCATGCCGATCACTGCCGAGGAGCTGGTCAACACGCTCCCGGAACGAGAACTGGCCCAGATCATCTTCAGGTACGGCGAGGACAAATCCGCGAGGCGGATCGCGTCAAAACTTGTTGCTGCTCGGGAGGTTGAGCCGATTACAACGACTGATCGGCTTGCCGAGATCGTGCGTTCAGCGATCCCCGGCCCGCGCGGCAGCATCCATCCAGCGACGAAGACCTTCCAGGCCCTTCGCATCGCGGTCAACGACGAACTGGGCAGCCTTGACGCGCTGCTTCGCTCAATCGGGATCGCGCTTAAGAAGAACCACGGAGGGAACCCGAGCTGGATCGCTCCTGGCGCTCGTGTGGGGATCATCGCGTTCCACTCGCTTGAGGATCGCCCCGTGAAACGGGCGATGGGCGAATGGACGAAGAGCGATTGGGGCGAGTCGATCACACGCAAACCGATCGAGGCAGGAGACGCCGAGATCGCGAGCAACCCGCGGGCACGCTCTGCCAAGCTCCGCGGGATCCGGGCGGTCAGCTGATCCGCCCCGCCAACCGATCGGTGTGTGAGAACACGCCAGTCGTCTTCATGATTTCTGAACGCGTTGTGCCAGGGATTCGGCACTACGCTGCAACGATGGCATCACTCGGCAAGGAAGCGGCTGTGACCAAAGAAAGCAAGCTTGCGCTCATCATCGGATTCGTCCTCGTGCTCGTCGTCGGCGTGCTCGTCAGCGATCACTTCTCGCAGGCCAACAAGATGTCGCACGACACGATCTCCCCCGAAGAGGGGGCGACTCGCACGCCCATCGCCTCGCTCGGCGATCGTGAGGCCCAGGCGATCAACGACGCCTTCGCACGCGTGCAGCCGCCCAACCGCTCCGCCCCGATCGAGTCGGACAGCACGCCGCAGGACACCTTCGAGCCGATCGCGATCGATAACACGAATCCGCGCTCGATCCTCGATAACGCGATCGACTACGCACGGAACACGAAGCTGCCTCAGGCAGCGAGCACCGTGGAAAAACGCGAGGAGCGTACGCCGGAACCACAGCGCCTCCCCGACCCGCAGTACCAGGCGTACACAGTGCAGTCCGGTGACACCCTCATCGGGATCGCGCGGCGGCTGCTCGGTGACGGCGACCGGTACACAGAGATCGAGGCCCTCAACGCCGACAAGCTCGGGCCCGACCTGGTCATCACCATTGGGATGACGCTCCGACTGCCCTCCGACGCGACCATCATCACGCTCGGCTCGCGCGAGACACCGCGTTCGACGCAGAGCCGTGGTGAGCGGTCCTACACCGTGAAGCCCGGCGACACGCTCGGCGAGATCGCCTTCAAGCTCCTCGGGACCTCGAAGAGAATGGAAGAGATCGTCGAGCTCAACGGGCTCGACAGCGCCGACACCATCTTCGTCGGAATGACGCTCAAGATCCCAGCCAAGTAATCACCACGCCCGCCCCGACCGATCGGATACCGCCGTGTTTGCCAAGTTCGTCGTGCTCATCCTGGTCTTCGGAGCCACCGGCGTCGGCGTGCTGTCCGTACGCCAGTCACGCCTGCAGAGCGTGCATGAGATGGCCGAATCCCGCCACCGCACGCTGCAGCTCAGCGAGAAGGCTGGCGAGATCCGCACGCTGATCGTCAGGGCATGCACCCCGCAGCGGATCCACGCCCTGCTCGAGACGCACGGCGAGTTCGTGCCCGCGTCGAAGTCCCCGGCTCAGATCAAGCTCATGCAGCGGGGGCTTGAACGCGAGCAGGTCACGGCGCAGAGCGTCCCATCGGCAGGCACGGTGAGGGACGAACAGCTCGAAGACGGGTCACTCGTGTTCACGCTCGAAGACGGAACCCGCGTGGTCTTTGTCACAGAGTAACGAGAGTTGGTTGATGCAAGAGGAAGGGTAAACATGCCGAGTGATCGCGATGCGCTGATGAGTTCCGCCGTCAACACGATGACCATCGACCAACGCGGCATGCTGATCGCGTGGCTTATCCGCATCGGTGTGCTCCTCGCCCTCGTCGTCGTCGTGGCGCGCGTGCTGCAGTTGCAGATCGCGCCCAGCACGGACCTGCGATCATTCGTCGAGTCACGCACAAGCACCAGCCCGCTCGGCGCAACCCGAGGGGACCTGCTCGACCGGCGCGGGCGCACGCTCGCGACAACCCGCATGGGCTACCGTGTGATCGTGGACCCGGAGGGGCTCCGCAAGGCCATGCAGCGGGACCGCACCCTGCTCGATCGTGAGATCGTGACCCTCTCCGGTGTGCTGAGCACACCCGCGGATCAGTTCGCGCCGCAGATCATCCAGAAGATTGTCCGCAACGAGCAGATCCAATCCCAGGCGGCGGGCAGCGATGAATCGCCGGTGGTCGCTCGGTACCTCCGAATCGGTGAGGTGCTCAATCAGGAGCAGGCGGAAAAACTCAGGGAGCTCAAGGCCGCGGGCAAGCTCCCGGCGATCACCATCGAGCACGAACCAGTTCGCGAACAGACCAGCGCCGAACTGCTCGGCCCAATCGTCGGAAAGGTCGCGTTCGCAGAAAAGGCCACCTCTCGATCAGGCGTGATCGGTGCCGAGAAACTCTTCGATGCGCAGCTCAAGGGAGAGGACGGCTCGCTGACCTATGTGCGCGACGCCAGCGGGCGCCCGCTGTGGATTGAACGCGGTGCCTGGGTGGATGCGGACCGAGGGCAGGACGTGCGACTGAGCATCGATATCGAGATCCAGCGGATCGTGCGCGACCACCTCATCTGGGGCATGGAGCAGGCGGACGCGGCCGGCGGGCGGGCGATCGTGATCAACCCGCACACGGGCGAGATCCTTGCCATGACCGACCATCTCCGCGAGATCCCCAACCTCGCCGAGGTCCCGTGGTGGGATCCCGACTCAGACACGCCACGCCCCGTGCTTCCGCCCGTCGATGAGCAACCCCGCTACAAGGTCCTGCGCGACGACCCGATGCGGTCGAAGGAGCCCGCGCTGGCGCACAACCGTGTGCTAGAGGACGTGTACGAGCCCGGCTCCACGTTCAAGCCATTCGCCTGGACCCTCGCAAAGACCCAAGGGCTCCTGCCCGACGACGAAGTCCTCGAGATCGATCAGCGAGCGATGTACACGGACTACGGTCGCCGTATTGAGGACGTGTACAGCTACGACGATCTCGATAACTGGGACGCCGTCATCCGCTATTCGTCCAACATCGGCATGTACCACGCGACCTCGCGACTGAGCTTCGAAGACCTGCGTGGCATGGTCAAGGCACTCGGATTCGGGGCGCCGACCGGTATCGGCCTCGGCGGCGAGGCATCCGGGCTGGTCACGAGCCAGCAAGGATGGACAGACTACACACAGACATCGGTCGGCATGGGCTACGAGGTCGCCGTCACACCGATCCAGATGGCCCGCGCCTTCAGCGTGTTCGCACGCGAGGGTGAGCTCGCCGGTACGCTCCCGCAGATCCGCCTCACAGCGGTCGGCAATGAGCAGAAGCGGGGGATGCTCGGCTCGCACGCGATCGTCGAGCGGATCTTCTCGCCCGAAGCCGCCCAGCGCGTGATCAAGCCCATGACCACCGTGGCCGAACGCATGGACCGGACGATGCAGCGTCAGTACCCAGAGCTGCCCGAGCCGCGCTACACGATGTTCGGCAAGTCAGGCACCTCGCTCATCGCCATGGTCCCGCCCGAGCCGGGGCTGGTCTCACCCAAGGGCGGACGTGCCTATTTCGAGAAGCAGCACCACTCCAGCTTCCTCGTGGCCGCCCCGGCGAGCGACCCGCAGATCGTCGTGCTGGTCGTGCTCGACGATATCGGACCTGAGCGTGTGCGTAATCGCAAGCATTACGGATCCTGGGTCGCGGGTCCGGTCGTCCGCCGGATCGTCGAGGACACGCTCCCGTATCTGAATGTGCCCTCGGATATCGAACAGAATCCGACAATCCGGGAGTAGGTCCGCATACGTTCTTTCGTGGATTTCCGTCCTGAGAATGGGTGTTTTTTGCGATCCGGACCCGCAAAACGCTTTGTTCTGGGAAGTTCTTTCGTGTATGCTCTGACATTGGAACAGAACCGTATTACTCGCTGGGGGTCGGCGTTGATGCCCGATGCGAGCCGCGGAACTCTACGGAGAAGAGATATGAACAAAGGCACACTGAGTGTTGCATTGGTTGCACTCCTCGTTGGAGCGGCGTCGGCAGACGTCTACAGCGACAACACCGGCAACCACCTCGACGGCGGAGACGTCCACGACTTCTTCTACAGCCAGGGCTTCACCCACCTCGACATTACGATGGTCGAAGTCACCAACGACGCGAGCTTCATCTACTTCGACATCCACGTCGACGCCGATATCGATGCGACCAACTGGGGCAAGTACATCATCGGTATGGACACCGGCCGCAACGCGGGTGACAACTCCACCGACCCCGGGTCGTGGAACCGCAACGTCGACTGGGGCCGCGGAATCACCGATTTCGTAGGTTCATGGGCCGATGACGGCGGGTCCGGCGCGGGCGGCGAGCTCCGCTCGTGGGACGGCGCCGCGTGGAACCTCACCGACGCGACCTACGCCGCAGGCACCGACATCAACGCCGACGACTCGGGCCACGCCTCGGGCATCCAGCGCATCGGTCTCTCGCTTGCCGCGCTCGGTCTGAGCGTTGGTGACACCATCGAGTTCGATGTTTTCTCATCCGGTGGCGG
Organism: Phycisphaerales bacterium UBA1924; assembly: GCA_964229845.1. Taxonomy (GTDB): domain Bacteria; phylum Planctomycetota; class Phycisphaerae; order Phycisphaerales; family UBA1924; genus UBA1924. The sequence goes on along the minus strand of CAXREY010000022.1, from coordinate 2,261 downwards.
TGCCGACCCGGGCGTCGACCACCTCAGCCGCAGTGATTTCGCGACCGACGACTGGGCGAACCAGTCCACGGCAGGCGATTTCCTGAGCTACACCATCATCCCCGCACCGGGCTCGATGGCGCTGCTCGGCCTCGGTGGCCTCGCGGCCGCTCGTCGCCGTCGCTGAACCCACCTTCTCACGTCAATCTCCGAAGCCCACCCGGTACGCCGGGTGGGTTTTTTCATGCGCCAGCACATACCCCTCAAATATGGTGTTTTCGTTCATTTTCTGGCTATGAACGCCTCACAATTGGGTTGATCATGAAAGGCATTTCCTTTAAGATGATCATGTCCCTTGCTCGCTCGTGGGTGATCGAGAGGGACGAGGAGAGAATCACATGAATCTGAAGCACGCACAGACTTTGCTGACGCTATCGCTACTGACCTGCGGCGCAGCCGCAGACACCTACAACGACGCCACGGGCGACCTCGCATCGCCGACCTTCGATGGCTTCTCGCACCTCGATCTCACTTCGGTCGATGTGACGAACGACGCAAACTTCGTCTACATCAGCATCAACACCGCTGGTGATCTCGACGCCGTGAACTGGGGCAAGTTCATCGTCGGCTTCGACACCGGGCGCAACGCCGGCGACAACTCGGTTGATCCCGGCTCTTGGAACCGCAACGTCGACTGGGGGCGCGGCATCACCGACTTCATCGGGTCGTGGACCGACGAGGGCGGCTCGGGTGCGGGCGCTGAACTCCGCTCATTCGATGGCAGCGGATGGGGCCTGACCGACGCGACCTACCTCGGCGGCGGCGACGTCACCGCGGACGACTCCGGTCACGCCGGCGGCACACAGATGCTCGCCGTCTCGCTCTCCGCTCTGGGGCTCGGCAATGGCGATACCTTCGACTTCGACGTCTTCTCAACAGGCGGCGGTGCCGATCCCGGTGTCGACCACCTCAGCCGCATGGACCCCGCCACCTCCGACTGGGGCACGACCTCGATCGCTGGCCAGTTCATGAGCTACACGATCAACATCGTGCCGCTACCGCCGGCCGCGTTCGCCGGGCTCCTGGGCCTCGCGGGTCTTGTCGGGATCCGCTTCGCGAATCGCCGCTGAGCGCACGCCCGTAGCGCTGAAACCAACCACGCCCGGCTCTATGCCGGGTGTTTTCATTGGAGGGGAGAGCGCCCGGCAACGATCGCGTCGCGCCCCCCGACACCAACGATCCGGCGGACGAACCGCTGGTATTCCGCGTCGAGCCGTGAGAGCGTCATGCCCTCGGGCAGGTACGCGAGCAGGGTGCGAGCGCCCGTGCGGCGCGTGTTGAACTGCTTGAGGTCCTGCCCACCCAGGCGGTCGCGCAGGCCATCGGTCGAGCAGTCCTGCAGCAGCGACTCGAAACCGCCCCGGTAGATCCCTCCCTCGCCCTCGCGAAGGAAGTGGACGAGCGCCCAGACCTGCGCGTAATAGACCAGAGCCGAGGGTTGCGAGGAGCCCGACTGCGTCCCGCGCTCGATCAGGTCCTGCGGGCGCAGCGTCAGCAGCGTGTGCACCGGCATTAACGAATCGTTCGAGGCCGCCCGGCGCAGCTGGTCGAAGCGTTCGATGTTCGCCCACGGGTGGAAGCGGGGGTGGTCGGGGAACTGCGGGTCCCACTTGAACCCCTCCATGACGCACGCGACCCCCTCATCGAGCCATACCGGCATCGGGCCAGCGAAGGTCGAGTGGGCGTACTGGTGCCAGCCCTCGTGGGCGCAGATCACAAACGAATCACGCGGCCCCAGATCAAAGAACACCCCGATATGGTTGTAGGCATACCCGCCCCGCTCGATGGAGAGGTACACCGGCGCCCGCTCGCCCATCAACGCCTCCGTCATGCTCGCCCACTGGGCGCGAGACTGGAAGAAGTACGTCTCGATCGGTTTCTTCGGGCGGGGCAGGCGCACCAGATCCGACTGGTAATGCAGGATCGAGAGTTCGATGAACGGCGGCAGACGCTCGAGGATCTTGCGGTCCGTGCTCGTCGTGCGGATGATCGAGTTGGGCGTGCGGTACTCGGAGCCCGCCACGCCGCGGAACGACCAGGGCGGTCGGTCCGCAACGAAGCGCCCGAGGTCGGAGGTGGGGGGTGTCGAGACCGGATCGCCGCCGCGATCGGGCGTGCTCGCGCCCCTGCCGCGCGGTATCGCTGCCGCGACGATCAGGGCCCCGCGGATCACCCGAGCTTGTCCAGCGCCGCCTTGGTCGCGGCGTGGTCCTTCTCGAGCT
>CAXREY010000021.1:0-202672 GCA_964229845.1 Phycisphaerales bacterium UBA1924 | reverse complement strand
CCGCCAGCTCAAGGCGTCCACCGCGAACGCGGAGGGCGAGAGCGAGCGGATCAAGGGGCACATCGATGAGCTCCGCGAGAAGATGAACAACTCGACATCGAACAAGGAATACAAGGCGCTGCTCAGCGAGGTGAACAACCTCAAAGAGCAGCGTTCGGTCTTTGATGAGCAGGCGATCGAGCAGCTCGAGAAGGTCGATGAGCTTGACAAGCAGCTCGAGGAGCTCGAGGCCGCGAAGCTCGAGCGTGAGAAGATGCGCGAGGTCGCCGAGAACGATCGTCAGCAGCGGGCGGATGAGATCGCGGGCAGGCTGGCCGAGCTGCGTGAGAAGCGTGAGCGGCTGATCGAGGACGTGCCCAAGAACGCGCTGGTGGTGTACGAGGAGCTGCTCGAATCACGCGGCGAGGACGCGATGGCGCCGCTGGAGATCATCGATCGCAAGCGGCACGAGTATGTCTGCAGCTCTTCGATGATGTCGGTTCCGGTCGAGGTTGCTGCGTCGCTCATCCAGGGCAAGCTGACGCTTTCGCCCAACGACGGGTGCATCCTGTACCTCACCGAGGATGACGAGGAAGCGCTCGCTGGCGCGTTCAAGAAGTAAACCGAACTGACTTATGGATAATCAGAACAAGCCGGTGGCCGCTTCGGTCTTCGGCTTTTCTTCTGCGCTCGTGGCCAGGGGCGTGAGCCCGAGGTGGTCGCATGCCCGCTGGGTGAGCATGCGTCCGCGCCGGGTGCGTGCGAGGAACCCGAGCTGAAGGAGGTACGGTTCGACCACGTCCTCGAGGGTGCCCGCGTCTTCGTTGAGGGTTGCGGCGACGGCCTCGAGGCCGACTGGGCCGCCGTCGTAGACGTTGCGGATCGCTTTGAGGTAGGTTCGGTCGAGCTCGTCGAGCCCGAGCGCGTCCACGCCCTCGAGGGCGAGTGCGTCGTCGACGACCCCTGAGCTGATCTCGCCGTCTGCGCGGACGACGGCGAAGTCGCGTACGCGTCGGAGGAGGCGGTTGGCGATGCGGGGTGTGCCTCTGGAGCGTGAGGCGATGCGTCCGAGTGAGTCGGGGTCGCAGCGGTTCATGGAGAGCAGGGATGCGGAGCGGGTGAGGATGTGCACGAGGTCGTGGTGCTCGTAGAAGCGGAGGTGGTGGGTGATGCCGAAGCGTGAGCGCATCGGTGAAGAGAGGAGCCCCGCGCGGGTGGTTGCGCCGATGAGCGTGAACGGGGCGCACATGATCTGGACCGTGCGTGCGTTGAGCCCGGTGTCGACGGGGACGTCGATCTTGAAGTCTTCCATGGCGGGGTAGACGAACTCCTCGACGGCGATGGGGAGGCGGTGGATCTCATCGATGAAGAGCACGTCGCCGGGCTGGAGGCGGGTGAGGACGGCGACAAGGTCGGTGCCTCGTGCGAGGGCCGGGCCCGAGGTGGTATGGACTTTGGTGCCGAGCTCTGCGCCGATGACGTGCGCGAGGGTCGTTTTGCCGAGCCCGGGCGGGCCGTGCAGGAGGATGTGCTCGAGGTGCTCGCGGGTTTCGGTGTCGTCCTTCTGTGATTGTCGCGACTTGACGGCCTCGATCGCGATGAGCAGGCGCTCGATGAGCTTGGGCTGGCCGATGTACTCGTCGATGTTCTGGGGGCGGAGCGCCCAGTTCTTGTGCTCTTCTGCGGGTGAAGCCGTGGGTGCGATGATGCGTTCGGTCGCCATATGCTGAGTCTATCGGGTCTTGATCGGGTGCGTCGTGAAAAGGACCGTATTGTGGGCGTTTCTGCGCATGAAAAAGGGGAGGCGTGCGCCTCCCCTTCTGGGATGGTTGGAATGGAGTTATTCCGCGTTCGCGGTCGGCTCGCCCTCGTCGGTTTGCTCGAAGAGCTCGCCCTCGCGTGGGAGCAGCTCGGGGGCGTTGGCGAGGTTGTATGCGACGATGGCCGCGTTTGTGGCGGACTGCATCAGGTACTCCTCGATAGCGAGATCGAGGCGGTCGTTCTGGGTGTGCCAGCCGTACTGGTAGTCGGCGCGGCCGACTTCGTCCCAGAAGAAGCCGGGGACTCCGGCGCGGTTGAAGGCGGCGTGGTCCGACCCGCCGTGGGTGTCGATTTTGTCGCCGGTTGGGCGGATGTTGACGTTGAGGTGCTCGCCGTCGGTTTCGGAGTAGAAGACGCCGTTGATGGGTGCGGTGGCGGCTGCGAGGTACTCGACCATGTAGTCTGCGGCTGGGATGCCGCCCTCGTAGTTCGTGCCGCCGTCGTCGACGAACGCTGCGGAGATGTTGGCGAGTTCCTCTTCTGAGAGCGATTCGATGTATGCCTTGGAGCCGAGGAGGCCCTGCTCCTCACCCCCCCAGAGCGCGAAGCGGATGGTGCGCTTCGGCTGGGCCCCGACGGCGCCGAGGATGCGTGCGGCCTCGATGGTGACCGCGGTGCCGGTGCCGTTGTCGACGGTGCCTTGGGAGCCGGGGCCGTTCCACGAGTCCATGTGCGCGGAGATGATGACGACTTCCTCTGGCTTCTCGGTGCCGGGGATCTCGGCGATGACGTTGTAGACGGGGAACGGGCCGGCGCTGAGGTTGTTCTGGAGGTCGAACTCGACGATGAGGTCGACGCCCTCCATCGTGCGCGTGGCGAGGTAGTCGTAGTCGCTCTGTCGGACGTTGACCTCGACGTCCTCGGGGTAGTCGGCGAGCTTGCGTTCGCGCCACTTGTTGGAGGAGGTGGTCCAGACGCGCTCGTCCTTCGAGCTTGAGACGAAGCCGTGCGGATTCTCGGAGAGTACGCGTGCCATGACCTGGCGCATGGTGTCGTCTTCTTCCTGCTCTTCCTGCGCTGCCTCGGCGGTTGCGCGTGAGAACTCGAGCGCGAACTCGTTGCCTGAGGCGGCGCGGGAGACGCCGGTTGCGTTGTCGCCGTCAATGTTGAGCTCGATGTTGGAGGTGCCCATGTCGTGCTTCCACTGGAAGGTGACGGTGTTGCCGTTCTTCTCGATGTTTGAGATCGGGCCCTCGGAGAAGTTCTGGATCGACATGGAGCCGGTCGGTTCGTCGGCGTCCATGTCGAGCGTGAGGGTGGCGGGGACCTGCGACCCGTGGTAGTCGAAGGAGCCCTCCCACGCGTAGGGGTCGGTCTGCGCGTTCTCGGTGGGCGCGGGGTTCATGATCTCGTCGATGTTGCTGCGGATCTCGTGTCGCTGGTCCATGCGTTCACGCATGAGGAAGCCGGTGGAGCGGATCCCGCCGCGGCCGCCGTAGTTCGGCTGGATGAGGATCCAGGCGTCCTCGTACTCGCCCTGGTTGGACTCGTACTCGTCGAGGGTGTTGGGGAGGAACATGGTGTGGCCCTGCTCGGCGCCGTTGGTTCCGGGGGCCCAGGCGAGGGTGGTGAACTCCATGGAGCGGACCTCGCGTGGTTCCGCGTTGCGTCGTCGGCTGGTCTGCATGAGGACGCGGCCTGTGGAGGGTCCGCGGTCGAAGCGTGTTTCGACCTCGCCCCACTTGTGGAGGTGCGCGTTGGAGAGGCCGTAGCTCTCGAAGAGGTCGCGTGCCCATCGCTGGGACTGCTCGAGCGAGGTCGAGCCGGTGAGGCGGGGGCCGAAGGTCTCGCACATCTCGGTGAGTGTGGCGAGGACCTGTGAGTTGTTCTTGCCCTCGTTGATGATGGCGTTGATGGTCTCGGGGTCGCCCATCTCGATCTGCGGCACTGGGGCCTGCTCGCCCGCGATGATGGCGTAGCTCTGCGTTTGCGACTCGGTGTTGGTATCTCTGGTCTGGCTCGAGCTGCATGCGGTGAGTGACAGGCAGGTTCCGGCGAGTGTAAGGACAGCAAAGCGGTTGAGCTTGAACATCGGGGAGACTCCTCGGGATAAGTTTGCGCAAAGGGGCGAGTGCCCGTTTGAGCATATACCAGACGGGGATGGTCTCGTTGCTGTATCTGTTCGGTTTTCTGTCTCGGGTTGACGAAAACCCGCCTGTCCTCGGTTGTCAGTCGAGGGGGAGCCCCTTCTTCTGCCAGAGACTGAGCAGGCGATCGAGCTCGATTGGCTCCCAGATCCGCCCGTTGCTCAGTCGGACCCGGAGCAGGTCGCCGTTGCCGTTGTACAGGCTCACTGTTGGCGGGGTATCGGGGGAGCTCTTGGTGGTGATCCGCACGAGTTCCGGGGACTCTTCCGGGTGCTCGACGAGGTCCCAGCGGAGGGTGATCGCGCTGGAGGCGCTGTTGTAGGCGTATGAGGCGTAGTCGCCGGGGTCTGCGTACTGGGCGAGCATGGGGCTGACCAGGTAGCTGAGTGCCTGCGAGATGTAGCCATCGCCCTGGATGAGCGGTGTGGTCTTGACGGATCCGGTTTCGCTCGAATCGGTGAGGATGACCAGGTTGTTTTTGGAGCGTGCCCCTGTGATGGTGGAGGTGCTCTGCTCGGTGCCCTGGCGGAGGGACATCTTGATGGTCCAGGACTCTTCCTCGCTGTCGATGGAGGTGTAGAAGGTTGCGCGGGTGTCGACGCGGAGGTCCTCCTCGATCGCCATGGCGTCGATCTGGACGAGGTAGCCGAGGGTTCGGTCGTCCGCGGTCCACTTCGACTTGGGTTTGTCGGAGAGATCGCCCTTGTAGCCGGTCCAGGAGCGGGTGCGGCGGTAGCCGAACTCGGTGGCGTCCATGTCGTCGCCTGTTGCGGCGGGGAGGTAGAGTCGTTCCCAGCGGTCGGTGCTGCGACCGGTGGTGACGTCCTGTATTTCCTCGAAGCTGCGTCGATCGATGAACTCGATCATGTTCTTGATGGCCGCGGCTCTTCGGACGTCCTCATCCGTGGGGTTACCCAGGTCCATGGTGCCGACGGTGGCTTCGTACATGATCCTGCAGCGGTCGAAGTCTCGGTAGAGCGTGGTCAGGTCGAAGATGATGAAGCGTTGGGGCTGTGACTGGAAGATGGTCATGCCGCGTACGGAATCGGGCTTGCCGTTGGTGCCCGGGATGCGGACGTAGAAGCGTTGGCCTTCCCAGAGCTTGATTTTGAGGTTCTTTTCGTGCTCGATGACCGTGCCGGTTTTGGAGGTTCCGAAGCGTGTGAGCTGCTTGATGATGCTCTGGGTGACCTGTTCGAGGGTCAGGTCCTTGTTGGTGGTCCGCTGCTCCTTGATGATCATGACGCCGATTTTGTTGGGGAACCCGATGCCGACGCTGGTGTTTGAGCCGAAGCTGGTGGTCTCGGAGACGGAATCGACCGGGAGGAGGATGCTCAGGTCGAGGGCGTCGATCCGGATGGGATCGGGCTCAAACTCGGTCGTTGTGGGCTTTGGGTCGGCCAACGGGTCGATCTGGGCACCGAGCTGGGCAGCGAAGAGGGCGAGGGTGAGGGCGATCAGGAGGGAGGATGTGGAGATGCGGGTGCTCATGGTTTGGCCTCGGGTTGGTCGGCTTGCGCTACTTGCCAGTGTATCGGTCATGGGTACGCCGTCTGGAGGTATCTGGCTCTTCAATCGGCGAGTTGGCTGAGAAAACTTGCCCCTGATGCGGGCGGCTGTTTGACTCGGCGGTGCTTTGGACTACGCTTCTCTCCCGCCTGACCGCACCCGGTTGCGTGTCAGGGGGTTGCGTTCGTGCATGTACACCCACGGCGACTGTGAATACGGGCGGGTGCCCGTATCGAACCTGGGTGGGCTCGGAGGCGTGTGTGTCGGGAGTTCCCGGCAGAGAACAGGAGTTCGACCATGTCGATCAACCGTATTCGTATCCGTATGGAAGCATATGACCACATCGCCCTCGACGCTTCGGCGCGTGATATTGTCGATCACGCGAAGCGCACGAACGCCAAGGTGAAGGGTCCGATCCCGCTGCCGACCCGCATCGAGCGTTACACCGTTCTGCGTGGTCCGTTCGTGGACAAGAAGTCCCGCGAGCAGTTCGAGATCCGCACCCACAAGCGGATCATTGATATCCACGAGCCCAACAACCGCACCGTCGAAGCGCTCAACCGCCTCGTCGTCCCCGCGGGTGTCTTCGTGAAAATCAAGGCATAACAGCACATCATGCAGGTCTGTCCTCACCGGGGCGGGCCTGTTTTTCGTATTTCAAACCCTGAAAAGACTTCCCCTGCCCCGTTCGAGTGGATGTGAGGCATGAAGCGGTTCCCACCCGAAGTGGGGATGAGGATGACGACATGACCGCACCCAGCAAATCAGCACACCTGCTTGGCCAGAAGATCGGGATGACCCGCGTGTATGACGAGAACGGCGTTTCATCGCCCGTGACGGTCATCAAGGTTGAGCCCAACACCGTGACCCAGATCCGCACCCCTGAGAAGGACGGCTACAGCGCGGTCCAGATCGGTGCGGGTGATATCAAGGCACGCAACTCGACGATGCCGATGATCGGCCACGATGCAAAGGCCGGTGTCGCTCCCCGTCGCAAGCACGCGGAGTTCCGTGTTGAGGACGGCAGCGAGTCCGGCTGGGAGCTCGGTCAGACCCTGACTGTTGGTGAGTTCGACGAGGTCAAGTATGTTGACGTCGTCGGCATCAGCAAGGGTAAGGGCTTCGCGGGCGGTATGAAGCGGTGGGGCTTTAAGGGCCAGCTCGCTTCGCACGGTGTCGAGCGGAAGCACCGTTCGCCCGGTTCGATCGGCGGTCACGGCAATAACGCCGGTAAGTCGGGTCGGATCAAGAAGGGTAAGAAAATGGCCGGCCACATGGGCAGCAAGCGGATCACGGTCCGCTCTTTGGACGTTGTTCGGGTTGATGCCGACAACAACCTGCTGCTGGTGAAGGGTCCGGTGCCTGGTCACAACAACGCGTGGGTCGAGATTCGCCCCGCGACGCGTCTCTATCGCTCAAAAGCTGCAAAAGCTTGAGCGTGAGAGTTGATTGAAGGAAGTGGGCTGCGAATAATCTCGGCTCACAGGTTCGGAAGGTCGAGCGATCGAAACCACCGAAGAGAACAAGTCATTGTCCCCGGCGGTTTGCCGGGATGCAATGCCGAGTCGAGCCTGCGTTCCTGAACGCCGCGTAGCGGTGGTCCCCTCGGGGCGATATTCAGAACCGGGTAAGGCGTAATGGGCCGGGCGTGAGTCCGGGTGGTCCGTAAGGCGTGAGGCGAGGTAAAGACCGATGGATGTCCCCGTCTATTCAATGAGCGGCGAAGCTGCTGGCACGATGTCAGTGGACGAGATTGCGCTCGGTGAAACAGTTAATGCAGATCTGCTGAAGCAGGCGTTCGTGATGTATCACGCGAACCGCCGTCAAGGCTCGGCACGCACGAAGAACCGTGCGGCGACTGCGTACACCACCAAGAAGATGTACAAGCAGAAGGGCACCGGCCGTGCGCGTCACGGTGACAAGGGCGCGAACCTGTTCCGTGGCGGTGGTCACGCGAAGCAGAAGACCCGCACCCGCGAGGACTACCACCAGTCCATGCCCAAGAAGATGCGTCGCAAGGCGAACCGCAACGCGCTGCTCGCCAAGCTGCTGGACAATGAGGTTCGGGTTGTTGACGGGCTGAGCTTCGATTCGCCCCGCACCAGGGACTTCGTGAGCTTCCTCGGCGCGCTCAAGATCGATCGCTCGGCGCTTGTGGCGCTCTCGGGCGATTCCGAGAAGAGCAAGAACGCACGCTTGAGTGCTCGCAACGTTGACAACGTGCAGCTCTGCCGTGCGGATCAGCTCAACGCGTTCGAGATGCTCAACAACCGCTACCTGGTCATTGATAAGTCCGAGCTTGAGGCTTGGCTGAGTGGCCCGAGCTCGCACACGGGTAAGACCGTGGCAGGGGAGGCGTAAGTTATGCTGCAACCGCACTACATCCTCCGCAAGCCGCTGCTGACTGAGAAGAGCACGGCGCAGATGGAAGCCGAGAACGTGTACACCTTCGAGGTCGATCGCTCTGCGAGCAAGGACGACATCAAGTCGGCCGTTGAGCAGGCGTTCGGCGTGAGGGTCGAGAAGGTGACCACCCAGGTCCGGAAGGGCGGCTCGCGTCGTTTCCGCTACGGGAAGGTTGCCGAGAACAGCTGGAAGCGTGCGATCGTGAAGGTCGCTGAGGGACAGTCGATCGAGCTCTTCTGAGCCGGTTCGTATAAGGAAGGACTGCAGATATGGGCATCCGTGTCTACAAACCAACAAGTGCGGGCCGCCGGAACGCTTCGGTCAACCTCAATGAGGAAGTGACCAAGAAGTCCCCGGAGAAGAGCCTGCTCTCGCCGCGTCCCAAGAAGGGCGGGCGGAACAGCCAGGGCAAGATCACGGTCCGTGGTCGTGGCGGCGGCGCGACGCGCATGTACCGCCAGATCGACTTCAAGCGTCGCGACCGCGACGGGATCGAGGGCAAGGTTGCGGGGATCGAGTACGATCCGAACCGCACGTGCCACATCGCGCTGGTGGAGTACAGCGACGGCGTGAAGCGTTACATCCTCGCGCCCAAGGGCCTGACGGACGGCGACACGGTCGTTTCGTCCTCGGACCAGGCGATCGAGCCCACCGTCGGTTCGATGATGCCGCTGAGGTTCATCCCCGCTGGTATGAATGTTCACTGCGTTGAGCTGCTGCCCGGCGCGGGTGGGAAGCTCTGCCGCAGCGCTGGTTCGTCGGCTCGCCTGACGAACAAGGAAGGCAAGTACGCGACGCTGGTGATGCCTTCGGGCGAAACGCGTCGCGTCCTGATCGACTGCCGTGCGGTTGTTGGTCAGATCGGTAACACGGATCACCAGAACCGTCGCCTGGGTAAGGCGGGCATCAGCCGTCACCTCGGTCGTCGCCCCAAGACCCGTGGTGTTGCGATGAGCCATCACGCGCACCCGATGGGTGGTGGTGATGGGCGGAGCAAGGGTGGGCGTGCACCGGTGAACAAGGCGGGCACGCCTGCAAAGGGTGGCGGCACGCGTAACCGCAAGAAGCCGTCGCAGGACCTGATCATTCGTCGCCGCAAGAGCAAGCGGTACGGGCAGCTGAAGTAAGGCATCGAGGAGTATTGATATGGGACGCAGTCTGAAAAAAGGCCCGTACGTCGTCGAGAGCGTTTACAAGAAGGTGATGAAGCAGTCCGAGGCGGGCGAGAATCGGCCCATCAAGACCTGGGCTCGCGCGTGCACCATCGTGCCGGAGTTTGTTGGGTTCACCTTCCAGGTGCACAACGGGCGGGCGCACATGGATGTTTTCGTGACCGAGGATATGGTCGGGCACAAGCTCGGCGAGTTCGCGAGCACGCGAACGTTCCGTGGTCACACGAACAAGAAGGAAGGGCTGAAGTCCGGCCGCTAAGGTGCCCGCGACTCAGTAAGGAAGGAAGAAGCCGTGCGACTTCGAGCCAAAGAACTAAAAAAACGTGCTGATGAAGCGGGTGTGAGCGTTGAACAGCTCGCTGACGCTGTCACTCGTGACGGTCTGAGCGGCGACGCCGCGGTCAAGGCCGTGAGAAACTGGCTGGGCGGCAAGGGTACTCCCCGCTGCACCCGGCGTGATATCGAGGCGATGGCGACCGCTGTCGGTTGTCTGTCGCGAGAGATCGCGACGTTCACGACCCAGGTCCGGAACCATCGCGGTAGCCCCAAGAAGGCGATTCTTGTTGCGGACATGATCCGTGGCAAGAGCTACGAGGAGGCGAGCAACATGCTCGCGTTCTCGACGAAGCGTGCCGCGGTGAACTTCCGCAAGGCGCTGATGGCGGCCGCCGCCGATGCTGAGCAGCTCGGTGCGGACCCCAGCAACGTCTTCGTGAGCGAGGTGACCGTCGATCGCGGGATGCACATCAAGCGTTTCCGTCCCAAGGACCGCGGGCGTGCACACCCGATCGTCAAGCGCACGAGCCACATTACTCTGTCACTGCAGGAGCGTAACTAATGGGACAGAAGTCACACCCATTCGGATTCCGTCTCGGCGTCACTGAAGCGCACCGCAGCCGCTGGTACGCTCCCAAGGCGCTCTACGGCGAGCTGCTCGTCGAGGACGAGAAGATCCGCAACTACCTCGATAACCGTCTGAACCGTACGCCCCCGAACGCGTTCGTCTCTGACATCCACATCGAGCGTACGCGTGAGGAGCTCAAGGTCATCGTCCGCACGGCTCGCCCTGGTCTGGTGATCGGCCCCAAGGGTGCCGAGGTCGACCGGATGACCGAGGAGCTGCAGTACATGACCGGCCGCAAGGTTTCGATTTCGATCATCGAGATCCGTGACCCGGACATGGACGCGCAGCTTGTCGCGGAGAACGTTGCCGAGCAGCTCAAGAAGCGTATGGGCTTCCGCCGCGTCGTGAAGATGCGGAGCGAGTCCGTGATGCAGGCCGGGGCCAAGGGCGTGAAGATCCAGATCTCTGGCCGCCTGGGCGGTGCCGAGATGTCGCGTCGCATGGACGTGCGTCTGGGTGCGTTGCCGCTCTCGACCCTCCAGGCGAACATCGATTACGGTTTCGCGGAGAGTCTGACGACCTACGGCATCATCGGTGTGAAGGTGTGGATCTACAAGGGTCCGTACTCGAGCGAACAGGAAGAAAACCAGTCGAAGGCTGCGGGTGCCCAGGCGCGTGCACGCGGTCGTCGCTAAGCGATTTAATGATACGGAAGGGATTAAACAATGCCTCCTTATAAGATTCCCAAGCGGGTCAAGCATCGTAAAGAGTTCCGCCGCGTCCGTGATCGCAAGGCGACCAAGGGCAACTACGTTGCGTTCGGCGAGTTCGGTCTTCAGGCGCTGGAGCCGTGCTGGCTCAAGAGCAACTGCATCGAGGCGGGCCGCGTGACGTGTCAGCACTACCTCAAGCGTGAGGGCAAGCTGTTCATCCGCGTGTTCCCCGACAAGCCCATCTCCAAGAAGCCGCTCGAGACCCGAATGGGTAAGGGCAAGGCGGACGTTGATTACTGGGCTGCTCGTGTGAAGCCGGGGACGATCCTTTATGAGCTGGCCGGCGTGAGCGAGTCGCGTGCTCGCGGCGCGTTCTTCCGAGTGGCGATGAAGATGCCCGTCAAGTGCCGCATGGTCGGCCGACGGGTCGAGGCATAAGGAGCGAACGATGACCGGTGCAGAAGTACGCAAGCTGAATGACGAAGAGATCACGGTCGAGCTCGCCAACCTTCGTGGCAAGCTTCTCGCGCTCAGGAACAAGAGCGTGAGCGAGAAGATCGAAGACACCTCGCAGTTCGGGAAGATCCGCAAGGACATCGCCCGTCTGCTGACCGAGCAGACGGCACGGGCCGCGAGCTGAGACGCTCTCAGGAGAACGCAATGAGCGATACAGAACTTAAAGGTGCAAAGGTTGGCGTGGTCGAGAGCGACGCGCGGGACAAGTCCCGCAAGGTCGTGATCCACTACAAGGCGAAGCACCCCAAGTACGGCAAGTACGTGAGCAAGCGGACCGTTCTGCATGTTCACGATGAGAACAACGAGTCCGCGATGGGCGATGTGGTCGAGATCGTGCAGTGCCGCCCGGTCAGCAAGACCAAGAGCTGGAAGCTCAATCGTGTCGTGGAGAAGCGTACCGACTGATCGGGGTGACCCAATCGTCGGGCGAATCGGATTGATCGCACACGCGAGTGAAGCGTGAGACAAGGCAGGGCAAGCAATGCTCCAGCAAGAATCAAGATGTGAAGTTGCGGACAACTCGGGCGGCAAGATCGCTTACGTTATCCGTGTTTACGGCGGTTCGACCCGCCGTGACGGTCAGACCCGCAAGCAGGCGTACCTCGGCGACAAGGTCCTGGTCAGCATCAAGAAGGCGCTCCCGGGCGCTGATGTGAAGGCCGGCGAGATGTACAAGGCCGTGGTCGTCCGTACCGCCCGCAACACGCGCCGCAAGGACGGGTCCTACGTGAAGTTTGACTCCTCCGCGGTCGTGCTCATCAATGACGACGGCAACCCGAAGGGCACCCGCATCTTCGGCCCGGTCGCTCGTGAGCTGCGTGAGCGTAAGTTTATGAAGATCATCTCCCTTGCACCGGAGGTTGTGTGATGCCGAAGCACGTACGAACAGGCGATCAGGTCATGGTGACCTCTGGCGACAACAAGGGCTCGGTCGGTGAGGTCACCGATGTGCTCACGAAGTCGGACCAGGTCATCGTCAAGGGTGTCAACATGCGGACGAAGCACCTTCGCCGCACGCAGATGAACCCCCAGGGCGGGACCGTGACGATCGAGGCCCCGATCCACATTTCCAACGTCTCTCCTGTGGTTGACGGCAAGCCCTCCCGGGTTCGCTTCGAGACCAAGGACGGCGTGAAGACACGTGTCGCTGTCAAGGGCGGCAAGTCGCTGGGGCAGGTCAGCAAGTCCAAGGACTGAGTCAGCGAGCCGCATAGCAACTGACGCATTGAATCAACAGGGCGTCTCCCGGATGGAAACCGGGGACAAACACAGGCCCGAAAGAAGGCAAAGCGATGGCGAAGAAAGACAAGTTTGATCAGGCCGTGCTGGATGAGGCGAAGCAGCCCAACACCCCGCGTCTGAAGACCCAGTTTGAGCAGGACGTTCTCCCCAAGCTCACCTCCGAGCACGGGATCAAGAACCGGAACGCGATGCCCAAGCTCGAGAAGATCACGATCAACGTGAACGTGGGTCGTCACCTTGACGGCACGAAGGTCCCGACCAACGTGCGTGAAGCGGTGATCCACACGCTGACGACGATCACGGGTCAGAAGCCCGTCACGATCGCGGCGAAGAAGTCCGTGTCGAACTTCAAGGTTCGTGAGGGCTACGAGACCGCGTTCAAGGTCACGCTGCGTCGTGACCGGATGTGGCACTTCGTCGACCGCCTGTTCAACCTGGCGGCGCCGCGTATCAAGGACTTCCGTGGTCTGAACGACAAGGCGTTCGATCGTCAGGGCAGCTACTCGATGGGTCTGACCGAGCAGGGCGTGTTCCCCGAGATCAACATGGCCGAGCAGGGCTTCACCCACGGTATGAACATCAACTTCAGCTTCAGCAACTCGAACCCCGAGCTGAGCAAGTTCGTGCTCGCGGAACTCGGGTTGCCGTTCAAGAAGCCGGCGAAGAACAAGAAGAACTGAGCACGGGCAAAGGATTAAGCAGATATGGCCACCAAAGCACAAGTCGCCAAGAGCAAGCGTACCCCCAAGTACTCGTCCCGCATCGTTCGCCGCTGCGAGCTGACGGGGCGTTCGCGGGGTGTCTACCGCAAGTTCCGCATCAGCCGCATCATGCTCCGCAAGCTCGCGCTCGAGGGGAAGATCCCCGGGATGCGTAAGGCCAGCTGGTAAGGCGGGCAAGCTGACCCGTTCAGCCGGATAGATTACGCCCCGATGGGCAGAACGAAACACCCAGGCCATTAGAGTGCCTGAAAGAGTACGCAAGGACAAAGGTAGGTCCCCATGTCGATCAGTGATCCAGTCGCAGACATGCTCACCCGTATCCGCAACGCAACGCGGAATCGCTCCAAGAGCGTCGTTGTGCTCAACAACAAGGTTTGCCGCGGTGTTGCGGAAACCCTTCAGAGCGAGGGTTACATCAACGGCTACGAGGTCGTGGATGACAACAAGCAGGGCACTATCCACGTTGACCTGAAGTACGGGCCGCGGGGCGAGGTGCTGATCCACGAGATCAAGCGCATGAGCAAGCCCGGCTGCCGCGTGTACAAGAAGGTGAACGAGATCCCCGCGCCGATGCAGGGTCTCGGGATCTCGATCGTATCGACGAGCAGCGGCGTGCTCTCCGACCGTCAGGCCCGCGAGAAGGGTGTCGGTGGCGAGCTGCTCTGCACGGTGCTCTGAGGAGCTGAGAACGAACCAACGGGCGGGTATCGCCCACAGCAACGATTGGAATCCCCGGCGGTCGCCGGACGACGAGGACAGTCGGAAAGGAACGCGAAATGTCGCGAATCGGAAAGAAGCCCATCTCGGTGCCTGGCAACGTGAAGGTGAACCTGGCGGACAACTCGATCACCATCGAGGGTCCCAAGGGCACGCTGTCCTACGACTTCCGCCCGGAGGTTGATGTTGCCTACGACGAGGGTGACAAGAGCATCAGCGTGAGCATGGACGAGAAGCTGATCGAGGCGAAGCGTTCCAACAACGCGTACTGGGGCACGACCCGCGCCCTGATCAACAACATGATCAAGGGCGTCACTGACGGGTACGAGAAGAAGCTGCAGGTGGTCGGTGTCGGTTGGACCGCGTCCGTGAACGGCAACAAGCTCGCGCTCAAGGTCGGTTACGCGAACACGATCGAGATGCCGATCCCCGAGGGTCTCACCGTGACCGCGGACAAGCAGATCATCACCGTGAGCGGTGCTGACAAGCAGGCGGTGGGGCACTTCGCGGCCTCGACCCGTGCGAAGCGTAAGCCCGAGCCGTACAACGGCAAGGGCATCAAGTACCTCGATGAGGTCATCATGCGTAAGCAGGGCAAGGCGTTCGGTAAGTAAAGCAAGAGATAACGCACTGAGCGGGTCGGTCAACCCCCGATCCACACGAGGTGATCACGATGAACAAGAACAAACTCAAAGGTGCACGCCGAACCCGCCGCCGTATCGGCATCCGCAAGCGCGTCACTGGCACGCCGGTGCGTCCGCGTCTGGCCGTGTACCGCTCACTGAACCACATCTACGCGCAGGTCATCGACGATCTGGCGGGCAAGACGCTCGTCAGCGCCTCGACCCGCGACAAGGGCGTCACGGTCGACGGTTCCACGGGCAACTGCGACGCGGCGAAGACCGCGGGCACCCTGCTCGCCGAGCGTGCCAAGGATGCGGGCATCACCGATGTGGTGTTCGATCGCGGCGGTTTCAAGTATCACGGGCGGATCAAGGCGTTCGCTGACGCGGCACGCGACGGTGGTCTGAAGTTCTAACGGAACGATTCTGAAAGAGACAGCAACTATGGCTGAAATCCTCGACGAAAGCACGAATCTCGAGTCGCACACTGTGGGTATTTACCGCACGGCCGCGACGGTCAAGGGCGGTCGCCGCTTCAGCTTCGGCGCCCTGGTCGTTGTCGGTGACCGGCGCGGCAAGGTCGGCTACGGCTACGCCAAGTCGCCCGAAGTCCCCACGGCGATCGAGAAGGCACAGAAGCGTGCACGCCAGTCCCTGATCACGGTCCCCATGGCCGGTACGACCTTCCCCCACGAGATCGAGGGGCGCGCGTGTGCGAGCACGGTCCGCCTCATGCCCGCTTCGCCGGGTACCGGTGTTGTTGCGGGCGGTACGGTCCGTGCGGTCATGGAGATCGCGGGCATCTCGGACTGCCTGACCAAGTGCACCGGCTCGACGAGCAAGCTGAACACGGTTCGCGCCGTGATCGACGGTCTCGGGAAGCTCCGCACCCGCGAGCAGATCGCGGAGCTGCGTGGCGTTGAGATCACGACCTCGGATATCGAGGAGCGGATCGAGCGTGGTAGCAAGTTCATGCCCTCGAAGACCGAGGGCGAGAAGATGGCAGCTCCCGTCAACACCGTTGGCCAGGACCGCGGTGGTCGCGGCGGGCGTGGTGGCCGCGGCGGACGCGGCGGCGGGCGTGGTGGTCGCGGTGGAGACCGTGGTGCACCCGCACCCGCTCAGGCACCCGCGCCGAGCGAGGCGCCCGCTGAGGCCAAGGCCGAGGGCGGCGACTCGTCAGAGTCCAAAGAGAGCTGATCAAACGAAAGCACACCTAACCGGGAGTCACCGGCCATGATGATCCATGAAGTTACCGCGATGGCGGGCAAGTACAAGAAGCGCAAGCGCGTCGGGCGAGGCGTCGGTTCCGGCAACGGCAAGACCGCCGGTCGCGGTCAGAAGGGTGCTGGCGCACGCCAGGGCTACTCCAAGCTGTACCAGTTTGAGGGTGGTCAGATGCCGTTCTTCCGCCGCATGCCGAAGTTCGGTTTCACCAACGCCAAGTTCAAGACCCAGTTCTGGATCGTCAACCTGGGCGCCATTGTCGCGCACGACGATTTCAAGAACGGTGGCGACGTCAACCACGAGACCCTCATTAAGGCGGGCCTCGTGCGTGACACCTCGCGTGATCTCAAGATCCTCGGCGGTCTGGGCGATGGCGACGAGAAGCTCGGCGTGAAGCTCAACGTGACCGCGAACCGCGTGACGGATTCCGCTCGCACCCTGATCACCGACGCCGGTGGCAGCGTGACCGAGACCGGCACGCGTCGCGACAAGGTCCGCGGGATCGATCGCAACTCGGACGATCGCTCACCCAAGAACCTGACGAAGAAGCTCAAGAACCAGGAGTGGCATCGCAAGCGTTCGGAAGCATTCGCACGCGGCGAGGTGCTCAAGAAGAGCTGAGCTCGGCGCTCGGGGCATGGCCCGAGAAGGTGAGAATGTGTTGTGATTCATGACGCCGTGACCGATCGCTTGCCGGTGGGGCCGCTAGGATCCCCCCCAAGGTATCGGTCACGGCGTTTTACATTGGTGATCGTGGCACGCCAAACGCAGTTCGCATGAACGCAGGACCAGGCGGAGAACAGACAGGATGCTGATCAAGACTCTCATCAATGTCTTCAAGATCGACGAGCTGCGCAACAAGATCCTCTTCACGATCGCGATGCTGGCTGTTTATCGCATCGGTTTCTGGATCCCCGTCCCGGGTGTTGACCAGAGCGCGCTGACACGATTCTTCGAAGCGCAGGCGGCCGCCGGCGGTGCCGCGGGCAAGGTCATGCAGTACGTCGCGATCTTCTCGGGCGGCTCGTTCGGGCAGTCCACGATCTTCGGCCTTGGCATCATGCCTTACATCACGGCTGCGATTATCTTCCAGCTGTTCCAGTCGGTTTCTCCGCAGCTGAAAAAGCTCAAGGAGGAGGGGCCGACGGGCTTCGCCAAGATCCAGGAATGGACACGCTACGTGACGGTGGGGCTCTGTATCGTTCAGGCGGTCGGCTGGCTCTCGTTCATCACCAAGTCCGGGCTCGTGTATCCGGGCTGGGCGAGCAATCCGCTCTGGTGGGTGATGGCGATCACGGCGCTGACGGCCGGCACGATCTTCCTGATGTGGCTGGGCGAGCAGATCGATCGGTTCGGCATCGGCAACGGTGTCTCGCTGATCATCATGGCGGGCATCCTTACCGGCATGCCCGGCGCGATCATGAGCCTCTACAGCGGCTTCGATCCCAAGGACTCGACCAAGATGGGGTGGATGGGGCTGATCGTGCTCGTCTCGCTGTTCATCATGGTGGTTGCGGGTTCGGTGCTGCTGACCGTGGCCCAGCGGCGCATCCCGGTGCAGCAGGCGAAGCACTCGCGCGGGAAGCGCGTGTTCGGTGGTCAGAAGAGCTACCTGCCGCTGCGTGTGAACCACGGCGGCGTGATGCCGATCATCTTCGCGAGCTCGCTGATGATCTTCCCGTCCGTCGCGTTCAGCTACCTGACCGATCTCGCGCAGACGACGGGCAACAACGAGGGGCTCTACTTCGACGTCCTCCAGTGGCTGAGCACAAACTTCCAGACGGGGCAGTTCCCGTACCTGGTGCTCTATGTGATCATGGTCTACTTCTTCAGCTACTTCTGGATCACGGTCCAGTTCAATCCTGAAGAGATGAGCAAGCAGCTGCGGGACCACGGTTCGTTTATCCCCGGTCTGAGGCCGGGTCCGCGAACGGCGGAGTACCTCGAGGCGGTGATGGAGCGGATCACGTACGTTGGTGCGGCGTTCCTGTCGGTGATCGCGGTCCTGCCGATGGTCGCGAGCTCTGAGCTGGGGATCGATTTCGCGGTATCCCAGTTCCTTGGCGGGACGGGGCTGCTGATTGTGGTCTCTGTGGCGTTGGATTTCCTGCAGCGGGTCGAGGCCTCGCTGCTGATGCGGAACTACGAGGGTTTCCTTGGCAACTCGGCGGACAAATAGTTTCGGCGGGTGTTTGGGGCTTTCGGGAGAGAAAATTTCAGGCTCAAGGCACTTTGCGGGCTTGAGATACAGGAAATTTTTGGTTGCGGGCCTATAGTCTTGGCCCAGCTTTCCCCTCCGGGATTGCTGCGTAATGAGATATGAATGCCGGCCTCGTGCCGGATGAGCGTCGCGACGGGCGACAGGAGCAAGTCATGAAAGTTCAGTCGAGTGTAAAGCGTCGCTCCAAGGACTGTCAGATCGTGCGCCGCAAGGGCAAGGTCTACGTCATCAACAAGAAGAACCCCCGGTTCAAGCAGCGTCAGGGCTGATCGCGCTTCCCGGGTTGAATGAGAAATCAGATACGCGTGCGATGCACGCAGCATATTTCCGGCGTGAGCCGGTGACAGGAGCAAACAGTGCCCCGTATCGCAGGTGTTGACATCCCCGAACGCAAGAAGATCTACTACTCACTGCAGTACATCCACGGCGTTGGTCCCAAGTATGCTGCGGATATCCTCGCAGAGGCCAACATCAACCCCGATGCTCGTGCGAACGAGCTCTCGGAGACCGATGTTTCGCACCTGAACACGATCATCGACAACGGCTTCCTCGTCGAGGGTGCCCTCCGTCGTCAGGTCCAGCAGAACATCCAGCGTCTGCGTGAGATCCGCTCGTACCGCGGCGACCGTCACCGCTCGGGTCTGCCGACCCGCGGTCAGCGCACGCGTTGCAACGCTCGTACTCGTAAGGGTCGCAAGAAGACCGTTGCGGGCAAGAAGGGCGTGAAGGGCTAAGCGGTGCCTTCCGGGCGTTTGCCCGGGGCGCACGACAATCCAGACTCATACATCGCAAGGTTCCAGCCCGACGCAGGTCGCTGAGGGAAGTGGAACCGTCAGGAGCGAGATTCAATGGCGAAGAAGGCAAAGAAAGTTCGCAAGGGTGTTGTCCGCGGCGTCGCGCACATCAAGGCCACGCACAACAACACCATCATCACCGTCACCGACACCAACGGCGAGACGCTCGCGTGGGACTCGGCCGGCACCATCGGCTTCAAGGGTGCACGCAAGTCCACCCCGTTCGCCGCGACACGCGCGGGTGAGCAGTGTGGCCAGAAGGTCCGCAAGATGGGGATGAACGAGATCGAGGTCAAGATCACCGGCGCTGGCGCCGGTCGTGAGAACGCGGTCTCCGGGCTTGCTTCGACGGGTCTCCGGGTCACGGCCATCGAGGACCACACCCCGGTCCCGCACAACGGCTGCCGCCCGCCCAAGAAGCGTCGCGTCTGATATGAAACATCGCACCCGCGTGTCGAAAGACGCACGGGTGTTTTTCGTGCTCGGCAAGGGAAGAAAGGACGACGCGGTCAGCAAGCGTGTCGGACCTGTGAGCCAAGATCGAGCGTTGCACCGGGTTCAATGAACCACCACTTGCTGAGGAGATCAACGACATGCGTGTACGCTGGCGTGGATTGGAACTTCCCTCGAAGGTCGTCGCGGACCCCAAGTTCACCGCGGATACCTTCGGGCGTTTTACTGTAGAGCCGTTTGAGCGCGGCATGGGCACGACCGTCGGCAACTCGCTGCGTCGGATCCTGCTCTCGTCGCTCGAGGGCGCATCGGTCACCGCGATCAAGATCAAGGGCGTCGAGCACGAGTTCACCAGCATGCCGGGCGTGCTGGAAGACACCACCGACATCGTCCTGAACATCAAGAACCTCATCGTCAAGCTCGAGGGCGACGAGCCGCGCGTGATGAAGCTCGCGGCTCAGGGCCCGGGCGAGGTGACCGCCGACCTGATCGAGGCGGACACGAACATCACCATCATGAACAAGGACCTGGTCATCGCTACGCTGACCGAGGAGATCCCGTTCGAGATGGAGATCCACGTCGGCAAGGGTCGCGGCTACATCCCCGCGTCCGAGCAGTACGGCCGCAACGACGAGCAGGAGATCGGCGTCATCCCCGTTGATGCGATCTACTCGCCCGTGCAGCGTGTCCGCTACTCCGTCGAGGACACCCGCGTCGGGATGAAGACGAACTACGACAAGCTCACGATGGAGATCTGGACCGACGGCACGACCTCGCCCGAGATGGCGATGGTCGAGGCGGCGAAGATCATGCGCAAGCACCTCAACCCGTTCATCCAGTACTTCGACATCGGCGAGGAGCGCGTGTCGGAGAACGCCGCGGCCGCGGCGGGCGTGGACGAGGAGCTCATCCGCAAGCTCAACATGCCCATCGAGCAGCTGGATCTCTCGGTGCGTGCGAGCAACTGCCTCGAGTCGGCACGGATCGACACCGTCGCGCAGCTGGTCACCAAGACCGAGCAGGAGCTGCTCAAGCTCCGCTCGTTCGGCCGCACGTCGCTGCGTGAGGTCAAGCGGAAGCTGCAGGACATCGAGCTGGACCTTGGAATGGAACTGCCCGAGGGCTACAACGCCGCGGGTGTCAACTGAAGCATCAACCCGGGCGACTGAGCCCGATCTGCATAAGCGACGCGGTGATCGCGTCAGAACCGAAGGGATAAAGCCATGCGTCATCGGAAAGCCGGCTTTAAGTTGGGAAGAACCGCGGCACATCGTCAGGCGATGCTCCGCAACATGGCCGCGAGTCTGTTCGAGCACGGCCAGATCACCACGACCGTGACCAAGGCGAAGGCCCTGCAGCCGTTCGTCGAGAAGATCGTGACCAAGGCCAAGCGTGGCGACCTGCACGCTCGCCGTCAGGTGATCTCGATGCTCGGCGGCGATCGCAACGCGTTCGCGTGGTCCTACGTCGCCAAGAACGCGACGGACGAAGAGCGTGAAGCGGTCGAAGAACAGCGCGAGTTTGTCGAAGGGTTCTTCGATATCCCCGATATCGAAGAGATCGAGCGGAACCGCTACGGTGAGCTTCGCAAGGCACCAAAGCTTGCTCGTCATATCTTCGAGAATGTCGGTCCCCGCTTCGAGGACCGCGCTGGTGGATACACCCGCATCGTCAAGCTCGGGCGTCACCGTCTGGGCGACGCGGCGGAGCTGTGCGTGATCCAGTTCGTCGGCAACGAGGAAGGCCCCGAGATCGGCGGTCACCCCTCCGGGCGTCGTCGTCAGGCCGACAAGCGTACCGCGTTCGCGGCCAAGCTCCGCAAGGACTTCGCGAAGGCCGAAGCGCCTGCTGCCGTTGCAGAGGAAGCACCCGCCGAGGATAACGGCGAAGAGACCAAGAGCGAGGATTGATCCACGCTCGCGATCACTGATTTCAACGACCCCGCTCATCACGAGCGGGGTTTTTCTTGAACCTTCTGAATCGTGAAACTCGCGCACGGGGACTACGATCGACCATGACGATGCTGGACGCACTCAACGAGATCGAGACGAGCGCCATGAGCGCTCTGGACCAGGTCAGCGATGCCGAAGCGCTCGAGGCGTGGCGCATCGAGTACATCGGCACCAAGGGCCGGATCCGGTCGGTCATGCCGATGATGAAGGACGTGCCCAACGAGCAGAAGGGGCAGGTCGGCAAGCGGCTCAACGAGGTCAAGTCGAAGCTCGAGGGCGGGTTCAAGGCCAGGCAGGAATCGCTCGGTGGCGGGGGGGGCGGGAAGTCGTCCGGCCCGGCGCTTGACCTGACCGAGCCCGGCGTCATCGACACGCACTCGGTCGGCAAGGAGCACATCATCACCCGCGTGCGCGGCGAGCTCGTCGAGATCTTCGCACGCCTGGGCTTCGAGGTCGCGCAGGGGCCGGAGCTCGAGGACGACGAGCACAACTTCGTCAAGCTCAATATCCCCGACGCCCACCCCGCGCGGGATCCGATCGACAACTTCTATGTCGATGATCCCAACGAGGTCGCGACGCCCCGGATGCTGCGGAGCCAGACCTCGACGGTCCAGATCCGCACGATGGAGGACGCGGTGGCCAAGGGGTGGGGCCCGCCGATCAAGATCGTGTCGCCCGGTCGCGTGTACCGCCCGGACACGGTGGACGCCACGCACTCGTTCATGTTCCATCAGATCGAGGGGCTCTACATCGACAAGGGCGTCTCGATGAGCGACCTGATGAGCACGCTGCTCCAGTTCGCCCGGGCGTACTTCGGTGAGGACGCGGACGTGCGCCTCCGACCCAGCTTCTTCCCCTTCACCGAGCCCAGCGCCGAGTTCGACATGATGATCGCCCTCAAGCCCGGCACCGATCCGAGCTGGATCGAGCTCGGCGGGTGCGGCATGGTCGATCCCAATGTGCTCAAGGCCTGCGGGATCGATCCGGAGGAATACACGGGGTTCGCGTTCGGGTTTGGTATTGAGCGGATCGCGATGGGCAAGTACGGCATCCCCGACATCCGCATGCTGTTTGAGAACGACATCCGCTTTCTCCAGCGCGTGTAATCCGTTCTGGTATACTCCCAATACCACAATGCACCAGTTTGGGGGTACACGATGTCAGATCATTACGAAAACGAACAATCCGCGCCTGTCGATGAATGGGAATCGATCCAGGTGGTCGACCGCCCGAAGTGGCCGCTGGTCATCGGCATCATCTCGATCATCTGGGGCGGGCTCTGGTTGTTGTGCGGCGGGCTTGGGTTGGCGTTCCTGCCGTTCTCTGCCAATCTGATGGAAGGGGCGATGGAGGGCGACCCGGTTCCGTATGGGATCGTGCCTACCGCCACTGACTACACGATCGCGGTGCTTGGTGTACTTGGATCGTTGCTGCTGCTCTTCGCGGGCATCATGGCGGTGAGCAGGCGTCCATTGACGCGCCCGCTGCACCTGGTGTACGGCGTGATCACGATCCCGCTGAGTCTGTGGAGCTACATGAACCAGATGTCGAAGGCCGAGTTGAACGCGAAGTGGGCGGAAGAGTTCCCAAACAACCCGATGGCTGCCGGCATGGGGGCCGACTCCACGCAGGCGGCCGCCGGTCAGGTCGTCGGGCTCGTGATGACGATCCTGCTGGGCGTGTGCATCCCGCTGTTCTACCTGATCTGGTTTGGGTTGATCAAGACCAAGCCCGAGCAGATCACCGGTGGTGATGAGGGCGTGTACTGAGACACAGACAGTATTGAAGTAAAAAACACCCCGCGATCTGCGGGGTGTTTTCATTCAGGGAATGGTTGTTGTCACGGGCAGCCCGCGGAGTAGAACCCGAGGAAGGCGCTGACATCGAAGAAGTTGAACTGGCCGTCGCCGGTGAAGTCGGCGGCGGGGTCCTGAGCGTTGTAGAGCGACAGGAATGCGCTGACATCGAAGAAGTTCAGGATGCCGTCGCCGGTCAGGTCGGCTTCGCAGTCGACGCCGAGGGTGACGGTTTCCGTGAGGATGTTCGCGTTCCCCGAGTCCTCGAGGGCGACGATGGTGATCGTGTTCGCGCCGGGGCTCAGATCGAAGTTGAAGGTCTTGTTGTAGGTGTAGCGGTCGAATGGGAGCGCCTGCGATCCGGAGTTGAGCATCGTGAGCGGGTCCTCGCCCGCGTCGAGGTTCAGGAAGGCATAGACCTCGCTGGTGGTTCGATCGAGGGCGGTGATGCTGAACTGCGGGCGTGGATCGTCTGTCGTCATGCCGGCCTGCTCGAGTTGGATGGCCGGCGGCTCGCGATCGACGTAGAGCACCTTTCGAATCTCGCGGAAGATCGGTGTGGTCCCCGCGGGGCGGTGGCGGAAGGCGATGACGGTGAGGTAGTGGTAGCCCTCCTCCATCTGCGTCGCGTCGATGGCCTGGCGGTAGAGCCCGAACGGGTTGCCCGAGTTGTACAGTGGGGCATTGAGCGTGGTGAACTCCTCGAAGCCACCGATAACCGACGAGGTGGTGGGGATGTCCGTGACGCCGTTGCCGTTGAAGTCCTGGTTGCGTTGGTTGAACGCGAAGAGGGCGTTGTCGTCCGTGTTGGGGTCTTCCGGGTCGCCCGGGGTTGTCTGCAGGCGGATCTCGAACGAGTCGTCCGTGATGATGGTCGCCTCATTCAGGCGCTGGATGAAGTCTGGGAACGAGTCCGGATCAGGTGCGATGATGCCGTCGGCCCCGATGAAGGTGACGTCCGCTTCGGGCAGTGCCTCGGCGTAGATCACGTAGCCCTTGCCGTGCTCGGTGGAGCCGGTGGTATTGTGGGGGACCTGCAGCGTGACCGAGCCCCCCGGGCCGACGACGATGATCTCGGGGATCGCGTTCGTCGGGTCGATGACGGGGTCGGCGGCGTTGCCGGTCATCTCGTGGAGGCGTGTGCCTTGCGGGTATGAGGTGTTGACGGTCAGAGTGTCGATGCCCGAGTCGAACCGGTCGTTGACCGCGACGAGGCAGTTCGCCTGGTTGTTGAATGCACGCTCGAAGACGAGGGTGTCGCTGATGTTGGCGTTGAGCTGGAAGTACTGGCCGTACGCGACCTGATTGCGGATGTGCATCAGGGTGGTGATGGTATCGTCTGGGGTTTGAGTAGCCGCGTCCCAGCCGAGCGCGTTGGGGTTGCCCTCACGCGGGTGGAAGCCGCCTCCTCGTGAGATGAACTGGCGCCCGTTGTGATACACGATCGTGCGACCCGGGCGCATGAGCATGTAGGCGGTCATCTGGAAGCCCTGCTGGCGTGCGCTGGGGAGCGGTGGTACTGCGTGCCCTGATCCTGCGGTGCCGTTGTCGTGGGAGAAGACGTGGTTGACGCCCATGGACCCGTTGATGAAGCCGTCGTCCGCGAAGTCGAGGTGGCCCGAGTCCGCGCTGGAGTTGATGTTGCCCCACGAGCCGAAGCCGCCCGCGTTGAGCAGGTCGCGGAGTCGCGCCGCGCCCTGCAGGTCGAGGGCATCGCGGTTGGCGAATGAGTCCTTGCGGATCTGGTTGCTGAGGATGTCGAAGTTGCCGGTGACGTTTTCGCCGAATGTGAACGGGTTGACCTTGTTGCCCGTCGCGGGGGACGTGCGTGTCTTGTGGATCGCGGCGTCGAAGAAGCCGTCCCAGAACCAGCTGGGGACGTGCTTGTGGGCGTCGAGACGGAAGCCATCGACGCCCTGCACCTCGACCATCCACTGCGCCCAGCGCATGAGCAGGCCGGTGCCGTTCTCAACGACCGCGTCACCCGCGAGCGGGTTGTTGATGTTGAACGGGTACCGGGTGAAGCTGGTCCCGCTGGGGTTGCGGGCGGTGCCCGGGTTGTTGACGTTGGTGGGGGAAAGCAGCTGGTCCTGATAGAAGCGGGCGTTGTTGGGATCGGGCTTGTTCCAGATGGTCCCCGCGGGGATGTTGTCCGGGTTGCCTTCTTCGACGGGCTGGCGGATGAACTGGTTGTTGCTTTCCTGCGCGATATCGACGAGCGCGACCAGGTCTCCGTTGTGCAGGTCGTAGCGCGGGCCGCCGGGGTCCTCGGATTGGAGGTAGCCGGACGCGACGCCGTTGTGGAAGTCGCCCCAGTCGTCTGTGGGCTGCTTGTCGCGCGGTGGGTCTTCGCGGGGGATCCAGAAACCGGGGTATCCGCCCTGGGCGAGGAACGCGTCGGACTCGGTGCGCCCGCCGTTGTGATTGAAGATCGCGTCGATATAGACCTCGCCGCCGGCCTGGTGGATCTCATCGATCATGGCCTTGAAGGTCGCTTCGGTGCCGTAGGTCGTGCGAGCGCGTGACGATGAGAACGCGAGCAGGGGTGGCTGGCCGATATCGAAGCGGTCGAACGGGTCGTAGCCGGGGCTGAGGAACGATGCCTTGGAGACCGGCGGGAGCCACACGGCGTTGTATCCTGCGAGGAAGAAGTCCGGGACGCGTCGTTCGATGTCGTCCCATTCGGTTTCAAACCACTGGAGGTAGTTCTGAGCGTTCTGGGCGTGTGCTGAAGGGCCTGCGAGCCCGATCATGATGGCGCAGGCGGCGAGACGAATCGAGTTGGCTGTGGTGTTCATGCGTAGGTTCCGTCCACTCAGGTGAGTTGGTGGGGCGATTGGAGGTGTTCCTCAACACCGATTATCCCTGAGATCGTGCCGATTGTGAACACACTTTCGTGCGATTCTGGTGGAAAAACGGCACTTTTTTCGGCTTACTCTGGTACAGTCCCAGAACATTCCGCTGTCTTTCGTAAAATCGCCCGTCGGGGCCAGAGGAACCGCATGAACCACCTCATCCGATCCGTGCTCTGCACGACCAGTATCGTCTGTGTCACCCCCAGTATCGCGCATGCCCAGCTGGGCGAGATCATCGGTCAGGGGATCATTCGTTTCGATGCGTCCGATGAGGCCCGGGTGAACCGGAGGCCATCGATCGCCATGGTCCGTGAGTTCGAGTCGATCGGTGATATCGATGCGTCGAGTCACCCGCTGGTGCCGAGCTTTTCGAAGAACGACGAGGGTCGGTACGTGGCTTCGATCGACATCGAGGCCGGCACGAGCTTGTACGGGACCGGGCAGGTTGCCGGTCCGCTGCTCCGCAACGGCTTTGTGACAGAGACCTGGAACTACGACGCGTTCGGGTACGGGCTCGGGGCGGAGAACCTGTATACGTCGCAGCCGTGGGTGCTCGCAGTGCGCCCTGATGGCACGGCGTTTGGTGTGCTGGCGGACACGACCGAGCGGTGCCAGATCGATCTGCGTGATGGGATCACGTTCCGTGGCGTTGGGTATCAGTTCCCGGTGATCGTGATCGATCGTGAGTCGCCGCAGGCGGTGATGGAGGGGCTGGCAGAGCTGACCGGCACGATCGCGATGCCGCCGCGTTGGGCGGTGGGGTATCACCAGTGCCGGTACTCGTACAACCCGGACACGCGGGTGAAGGAGGTCGCGGACGGGTTCCGTGAGCGTCAGATCCCCGCGGACGTGATCTGGATGGACATCGATTACATGGACGGGTACCGGGTCTTCACCTTCGACGACGAGCAGTTCCCCGATCCCAAGGAGCTGAACCGCTACCTCGATTCGGTCGGCTTCAGCAATGTCTGGATGATCGACCCGGGTGTCAAGAAGGAGGACGGCTACTTCATTTATGACTCGGGCACCGAGCACGACGTGTGGGTGAAGGACGCGAATGGCAAGACCTACACCGGCGAGGTGTGGCCGGGCGTGTGCGTCTTCCCGGATTATCTGAACGAGGACGTGCGTGAGTGGTGGGCGGGGCTCTATGAGGACTTCATGGCCTACGAGATCGACGGCGTCTGGAACGACATGAACGAGCCGGCGGTGTTTAACGTCGAGACCAAAACCATGCCCGAGGACAACGTGCATCACGCCGACCCGGAACTGGGCGGCACGGACGACCATGCACGTTACCACAACGTGTACGGCATGCAGATGATCCGCGCGACCCGCGAGGGCGTGATGGATGCCAACCCGGGCAAGCGGCCCTTCGTGCTTTCGCGAGCCAACTACCTCGGCGGGCACCGCTACGGCGCGACGTGGACTGGCGATAACTCGGCGAACTGGGCGCACCTGGATATGTCGATCCCGATGACGGTGAACCTGGCGTTGTCGGGGCAGCCCTTCGCGGGGCCGGACATCGGCGGCTTCGCGTACAACGGCGACGGCGAGCTCTTCGCGCGTTGGATGGGGTTCGGCTCGCTCTTTCCGTTCTCGCGCGGTCACACGGCAAAGGGGAACATCGATAAGGAACCCTGGTCGTTCGGTCCAGAGGTCGAGGCGACCTGCCGGCGGGCGCTTGAGCGGCGTTACCGGTTGATGCCGTACATCTACACGCTGTTCTACGAGTCTTCGGTAAAGGGCACGCCGATTTCGATGCCGACCTTCTTTGCGGATCCGAGCGACCCGACCCTGCGGAGCGAGGACGATTCGTTCCTGCTTGGCGATTCGCTGCTGGTGGCCGCGAAGGTCACGCCCGAGGCGGATCGTGTGGCGGTGCTGCCCAGGGCGATCGATGGCGTCGAGTGGGCGAAGTTCGACTTCCCTAGCTTCGACGGCGGGCGTGACTCCAAGGACCCCGACCAGCCCGACCTGTACATCAAGCCCGGCTCGATCATCGTGACGGCGCCGGTGACGCAGTACTTCGGCGACCGCCCGGACCAGCGCGACGAGATCACGCTGCTTGTGCATCTCGACGCCAACGGCGAGGCGACCGGCACGCTGTACGAGGATGCTGGCGAGGGCATGGAGTACATGATGGGCGAGTACCTGCTTACGACCTTCAAGGCCTCACGCGAGGGGGATGAAGTGAAGGTTGAGGTTGTTGATCAGCAGGGGCAGATGGCCGCACCTGCACGCAAGGTCCAAGTGCGCGTGATCGACTGAATCAGGGCGTGTCGTCAATGGTGTGCATACTGACAAGGCCATCGACCGGAATGGCTTTGTAGTGTGTGGAGCCGTTGTTCGTTTCGACCGCAAAGACGAGCAGCCCATCATCGATTGAAACAAGCACGCCGTTGCTTGAGCTTATGGTGTGGCTGTTGGCTGTCTGGCGAAGATAATACGTGTATGAGTACTCGCGATTCAGGAAGTCATCTGTTATGCGAGCCTTCGATCCGCTTGCGGATGCTGCTACTGCCTGAGGGATCAGCGTCATCGCGAGGATCGCGCCAACGAATGCTAATACTGCAATGCTGAATGACGCTCTGCTAATGGGTTGTTTCATGCATTTATACTAGGGCGAGATTCGTCCGTAGCGAGCGTCAGTATGTTCGTTTGCGTCATCTCAGCCCCCTTGAGCTCGCCCTTGATGACGCCCTCGCCCATGACGAGGATGCGGTCGGAGAGCGCGAGCAGCTCGGGCATCTCGGATGAGACGAGCAGGATCGCCAGCCCCTGGTCGGCGGCCTCATTGATCAGCTTGTAGATCTCGGCCTTGGTCCCGACGTCGATGCCGCGGGTCGGCTCGTCGAGCAGCAGGACCTTTGTCCGCTCGCTCATCCAGCGTGCGATGAGGAGCTTCTGCTGGTTGCCGCCCGAGAGCTCGTTGGGCTTGGTGTCGCGGAGCGAGGCGGTCTTGATCTGGAACTTGTCGACGCGGGATTGCACGCGGGCGAGTTCGTCCTCGAGGCGGCGCATGCCGAAGCCGCCGCAGATGTCGGGCATGATGGGGGCGAGGATGTTCTCGTCGATGCCGAGGTTGAAGAAGAGCCCCTGGTTGCGCCGGTCTTCGGGGACGTAGCCGAGCCCGACGCCGGCGTCGATCGCGGCCTTGGTGCCTCTGCCGGCGATTTCGACGCCGTCGACGTCGATGGATCCGGAAACGCGAGGGTCGATGCCGAAGATCGCGTCGAAGAGCTCCGAGCGGCCCGCGCCGACGAGGCCTCCGACTCCGAGGATCTCGCCCGGGTAGAGGTTGAGGTTGATGGCGTTGAGCTTGCCTGGCGAGTTGAGGTTGCGTACGACCAGGATGGGGTCCCTGTCGTACGCGGGTTCTGCGGCGTTGGAATCGCCGACGAGGGCTTCGATGGCCTGCTCCTCGGGGTTGGTCTCGTGCTTCGCGCCTGGGGTGGATACGCGGCGGCCGATCATCTGCTCGACGAGTGTCGGTTCGTCGATGTCCTTGACGGTGTTCGTCGCGACGTATTGGCCGTCTCGCAGGACGCTGACGCGGTCGCAGCAGGTGAAGATCTCGCTCATGCGGTGGGAGACGTAGATGATCGTGAGGCCACGGGCGGCGAGCTCACGGGTGATTTCCATGAGGCGTGACGCCTCGGTCAGCGACAGCGAGGAGGTTGGCTCGTCGAACACGATGACCTTGGCGGCGTTGTTGCCGTGCTCGTCTCTGTCGAGCGATGCGGCGATCTGGCAGATCTGGCGTCGCCCGGGCGAGAGCTCGCCGAGGGGGCGTGTGACGTCGATGCTCGGGTCGAGCTGGTGCACGAGCTGCTCGGCGCGGTGTCGCATCTCGTCGAAGTCGACGGTCAGGCCCTTCTTGGGGATGTCGTGCAGGCAGAGGTTCTCGGCGACCGAGAGGTTCGGGCACTGCGCGAGCTCCTGATGGACGATGCGGACGCCGGCAGCGAATGCGTCGTCGAGGGAGCCGGGGATCAGCTCGCGGCCTTCGAGCGTCACGGTCCCGGTGTCCTGCTTGTGCAGGCCCGCGATGACCTTTCCGAGGGTGGACTTGCCCGCGCCGTTCTCGCCCATCAGCGCGTGGACCTCTCCGGGGAGGAATGACACGGAGACATTGCTCAGCGCCTGGGTCATCCCGAAGGCCTTGCTGATGTTGGTCGCGATCAGAACGGGATGTGCCTGCTGCACGTCTGTGCTCATAAACTCACACCCCGCGTTCTCACGCGGGGTGTGGTGTGGTCGTTCTTAGTCTTCTCCGAGCCAGGTCTTCCAGTTCTCGCCGTACTCGTCGACGTTCTCGTCGGTGACGATGTCGAAGTCGGCGAAGATCAGTTCGGACTCGGGCGAGCGGTTGTACTCGAGCTTGTCGATGATCATCTCGACGGACTTCTCGCCCCAGCCGTAGTAGGGCTGACCGACGAGGACCTGGACCTGTCCCTTCTTGACGTACTCGAGCGGGAGCGGGAGGGGGTCCATGGAGACGACCTTGGCGCTCTCGTAGATGCCGTCGAGTGCGTTGTCGGTGTAGAGCGGCCAGCCGCCCACGAGGGCCCAGCCGGTGATGTCGGGGTTGGCGCTCTGGACCTGCTGCATCTTGGCTGCGGCTTCTGTCGCGGTCTCGGGCATGAAGGAGTAGACGGTTGCATCGGTGATGCCCTCGTACTCTCCGGCCTGCTCGATGACGCCCTCGACTCGTTTCTGGAGGTTGGAAGCGGCGGGGTTGCCGGTGAGGATGGCGACCTTGCCCTCTCCGCCCATCTGGTCGGCGAGCTGACGCATGACCTCCTTGCCGGCTTCCTTGTCGTCGACGCCGTAGTAGGCCATGCGCCCGGACTCGGGTGCGTCGGAGTCGAAGGTGACAACGACGACGCCCTTGTCGACGGCGGCCTTGAGGGCGCTCGTGAGCAGGTTGGCGTCGGTGCAGGAGATGGCGATGCCGTGAACGCCTGAGGCGACGAGCTGCTCCACGTACTGGGCCTGCATCTGGGCGTCTTCCTGGGGCGGGGTCTGCCAGAGGACTTCGACGGTGACGCCGTCGAGTTCATCGCTGAGGCGTTGTGCGGCGTCCATTGCGCCGGTCTTGGCGGCTTGGAATGGAGGGTTGCTGTTGCTTTTGGCGATCAGGCCGATGCGGTAGACGGTTTCGTCGTCGGTGTTGGTCGAGGTGCTCGATGAGGATTGGGATCCCTCAGCGTTCTCGCCCGAGTTGTTGGAGCAGCCGCTCGCGAGGAGCAGTGCGCCGATCGAAAGCGAATAGGACGAGATGAGCCATGCGCGTCGCGTGGTCATGATGGAGCTCCTGTGGCTAGTTAGCCTCTGCGGGCCTGTACCCGTTGCTTTGTCTGATCGATGACGACCGCGATGATGATCGCGGCGCCCATGACGATCTGATTGTAACTCTGGTCAACGCTGAAGATGACCATGGCGTTGTTGATGAGCTGGATGATGATGGCCCCGAGGACCGCGCCGAGCGCGGTGCCGCGGCCGCCCATGAGCGAAGCGCCGCCGATGACGGTGGCCGCGATGACCTGGAGCTCGTAGGCGTTGCCGGCGTTTGTCTCGGCGGCGCCGAGGTAGCCGAGGTAGATGCATGCGCTGAGCCCGCACAGTGCGCCGGTGATGGTGTAGACGAGGATCTTGACCTTGCCCACGGGGATGCCCGCGTACTGTGCGGCGGTTTCGTTGCCGCCGATCGCGAAGATGCGACGCCCGAACACGGTGCGTGAGAGCACGAACCAGCCGGCGATGGCGACGAGGGCCATGACGATGACCGGCACGGGGTAGACGCCCATGATCTTGGCTTTGAAGAACCCGGACGTGAAGCTTGTGGGGAAGCCGCCGATGGACTGCGTGCTGAAGAGCTCCTGTGGGAGCACGACCGTGAGTCCGCGGAGCGCCGCCATCATGCCGAGCGTGATCACGAACGGGTGGACACGCAGCCCGACGCTCATGGCGCCGTTCGCGAGGCCGCACATGGTGCCGACTGCGATGCACACCGCGAGGCCGATGGGCAATGCGATCAACAGGGATGCGTCCGCGGGGAGTGCGCTCAGGGCCATCGCGCCGACGATGGCGGAGAGGCCGTAGATCGAGCCGACGGAGAGGTCGATGCCGGCGAGGATGATGACGCCGGTCATGCCGACGGCCATGATGGCGAAGAAGCTGGAGTCTTTGAGGATGAGGAAGAGGTTGGAGGCGTTGAAGAACTTGTTCTTCATACGCGACTGGTAGATGGTGTTGGTCTCGGCGTCGAAGCGGTCGATTGTTCGCGCGTCGTAGCTTGTCGTGCCGTCTGTGTCGATCACGCGGTACTGGGCGATGTTGCGCTTCGCGATCTCGCCGATCTGATGCTCGTCGCCCTGGGCATCGAGGAGGATGACCTGCGCGTCCGGGGCGAGCTGGGTTTTGATTGCCTCGGGGACCTTGTTGAGTGCGCCGTAGACGGAGAGCACGGCCATCATCAGGATGATGACGAGCACGAGCCCGGACTCCTGGTGCGAGAAGAGCCGGGAGAGAAACGAACCCCGAGGCGAGCCCGGGGTTGTTGGTTGTTTGTGCTGACGATCAGCTGGTTCGGTCCTGCTCACCATGCGTCCTCGTGCCTGAACAGTCGTGTCGGAGAGGTTCAATTGTATCGCGAATCCGGTGTGCGTGATTCTCGATTAGTCGATGACCTGGACCTTATTGCTGCGGTCGGATTTGATGAGGTTGATGCTCAGGTTGCTCGAGCGCAGGTCTTCGTCTTCGATGTCCTCAGCGTCCATGAAAAACGTCGCTTGTGGGTTCGTAGTGACGAAGTCGGCGCTTCCGTCGGCGCGGACGAAGTTGCCGCCCTCGTCGCCGTGGTTGTCGTCTCGGGCGTATCCGGTCTGTGGGTTGAATCCGTACTCATCCTTCGGATTTGGCTCGCTTCCTTGGCCAGATCCAGGCATGTTGTTTCTCCAGTCCCAGCCGTACCACGCATGAACACTTATGTCGCCGGTATTCGTTTCGTCGCCCCAGAGTGGTGGCGAGAACTGGATCGAAGGATCGATGGATTTGAGTCCAGCGATGTAGAGGTAGCTGACGTTGTAGTGGATTACATCTCGTTCAGAGGCCGGTGGCTCGGGGGTCTTTTGGTTGTCAGCCTGGGCAATATTGTGGCGGACGTTTGTTGGGAATCGGCTCCAGTAATAGTCGATTCGGTCACTCGGGCAAGTGAGGATCTCAAGACCGTCAAGATAGCCACGCATGAGCGGAGTGTCCTCGCCACCGTAGTAGGTGCCAGGTGCTCCAAACTGTCCGAAGTAACCGACATCACCGCTCACAGTGCCACCGGAGATTGATGCCTCACCATCTCCCACCTGAAAAGTGGAGAAGAGGCCTGAGACACCGCCGGCGGTGAACTGGCCGTCGAGGAACTGCGTGTTGGGATAGACGGATGGATTGGTGGGGATGATTGGGTACCAATCTCTGTTGTCATCTGCATAAAAAGTAAACGCCTGCCCCATCGCGCGGACCTGGGTGAGGCACTTGAGCTTCTTCGCGGAATCGCGTGCAGCTCCGAGTGCGGGGAGGAGGATGCCGATGAGCAGCGCGATGATCGCGATGACGACAAGCAGTTCGATGAGTGTAAACCCAGCGCTGCTGGTCCGGTTGTGATGGCGTTTCATGCGTGTTCCTTACGGTGAAGAGCGATAGTCCGGCCACCTGCAGTGTTCCCCAAACGCAGTCAAGCGGGCGCTCATACAATCGTAATGGAGACCCATGATGCCTGTCAACCGAATCTACTTTCGTATACGAAAAACATTTCGCGGATTTTGGCTGCCCAGCCTGGCCCTGTGCCTGTGGGGGTGTGGGGGTGTTCATCGGCACTATCTCACTGTAGAGCAGGATTTAGCCGAAAATGGCGAGCGTGAGCACACATCGCCGGATTGGGCGAAAGGGCTTGTGTGGTATCAGGTCTTTCCGGAGCGTTTTCGCAATGGTAATCTGGGCAATGATCCATCGGCATGGGACGTTTCGCCGCTGGATTGGGATGCTGACTGGGCGGGTGTGCATGACGAGGAGATCGAGCGGGCGTGGAATCGTGGGCGGATTGCGCCGGAGATGTTCGGGCGGGCTCAGGTCTCTACAGGCACCACGATGCGTGGTGGCGTGTATGCGCGGCGTTACGGCGGTGACCTCCAGGGGCTTTACGAGCAGTTGAGCGAGATCAAGGCCATGGGATTCACAGGGGTGTACCTGTGCCCTGTGTTTGAGTCGAGATCGCTGCACAAGTATGACGCGAGCGATCATCGTCATATCGATCCGATGCTGGGACACCCGGGGCGCGTCGAGGATCGCGGTCCGGGGAACACCGCGCTGCGGGAAGGCGAGGATCCATACGACGAGTCGACGTGGGCGTGGACGCCCGCCGACCGGTGGTTCGTGGATGTGTTTCTGCCCAGGGCCAAGTCGCTCGGGCTCCGGGTGATGCTCGATGGTGTTTGGAACCACGTGGGGCTTGACCACTTTGCGTTTCAGGATGTTCGGCTGAATGGGGAGGATTCACCGTTCGCCGACTGGTTCGAGGTGGTCTTTGATGATCATGGGCGCCTGATCGGCTGGCAGGGCTGGAGCCGGGTGAACGGGAGTCTGCCGGAGTTCCGTCATGTCGGGGATGACATTGCGCCCGGGCCCAAGGCGCACGTGATGGCGGTGACGCGGCGATGGATGGATCCCGATGGGGACGGCGATCCGAGCGACGGGATCGACGGTTGGCGATTGGACGTTGCGGGCGAGATTGGGGCTGGTTTTTGGGCGGATTGGCGCGGGCTTGTGAAATCGATCAACCCGGACGCGTTGATCGTGGCGGAGATCTGGCACGACGCGGACGAGATGCTGGGGGATGCCGCGTTTGACTCACAGATGAACTACCCGTTTGCGTATGCCGTGTCCGACTGGCTGAGCATCGGGAACGCTTCCGTGCTGGGGAACGCCGAGGTTGTGGCG
Source organism: Phycisphaerales bacterium UBA1924 (assembly GCA_964229845.1). Taxonomy (GTDB): domain Bacteria; phylum Planctomycetota; class Phycisphaerae; order Phycisphaerales; family UBA1924; genus UBA1924. The sequence continues at coordinate 168,029 of CAXREY010000021.1, read as the reverse complement.
AACCGGCTGCGGGGCGTGTTTCATCATGGCGCAGAGGTTGACCTGGTTCAGCTGAATCTGATGGGTTCGCATGACACGGAGCGGCTTTCGTCCATGATGCAGAACAGCTGGCCGCGTGGGTACGACAACGAGTCGTCACGCTGGTTTGCCGGCTACGAGGCGGATCTGGTCGATGGCGATGCGCGGTCGAGGGCGCTCGCTGCGATCGCAACGATGGTCGCGAGCCCCGGGGCGGTCATGATGTATAACGGTGATGAGTACGGGGTCGCTGGCGCGGACGACCCTGATAATCGCAGGCCGCTGGGGTGGGGGGCGTTTTCTGATGAAGAGATCGTGTTCAGTCGCCGGGTGTCTCGATTGCTCGGGTGGCGGCAGGATGATCGGATCGGGCGTGTGCTGCTGGTCGGCGAAGCCGAGTTTGGGCATATTGGGACGGATACGCTGCTGGTGCGGCGGGTATTGGATGATCTGATCGTGGAGATTGCCATTGCGCCAACGCGGCAGGCTCTGGATACGCGGGCGGGGCATCGGGCCGGTTATGCGCGTGATTACGAAACTGAGCGAAAGCTGATGGCTGGGCTGCAGGAATGCCCTGTTGCGGTTCGTGTGTTTGTTTCGGTCGGTGATGATTGAGGCGTCCGAGAATGCCCAGAAACCGGGCAAAATCGTCCCCCGATAACAAGAAAGCTCTTTCGTTGGGATTCTTGCTCGCACCCGGAAAACAGTTTCGCTATTCTGTCTGATGCTCATCCCCGATTGGGGATGTTGTCAACCGAAACTATATGGGAATCAGTACCCATCTTGATCGGGCTAGTACTCGGTCATGAGGAGCAACCAAGGGAGATCAGCATGAACAAGCAGTTTGCACACAGCGCGTGCATCATCGCGATGCTCGCAGGCGCAGCAGCCGCACAACCCACACTTGACGGCAAGTACGATCCGGGGACCGAGGGGTCGTTTTACGGTGATGTGATCTGGGTACAGAACCAGCCGACCGCTTTCGGCGACAACGTGGCCGGGCTCTTCACGGGTGGCGAGTTTGGCGACCCGGAGAACGTGGACACCGGCATTGAGATCTGTATTCCGCTCGCGTCGCTCGGCCTGAGCGGCAATGAGACGATCCGCCTCGCTGGCTGGGTGAACTCCGGCGATCGCACGTTCAAGTCGAACCAGATCATCGGTGATCTCCCGCTTGATACGGGGAACCTCGGCGGTGCGCAGGACTTCAACGACGCGCCGCTTGATGGCACAACGCAGCACATCAGCATCGATCTTTCGGGCGTTGCTTCCGGCACGCCCGCGGTAGACGGCACGCTCGACGGCGGCGTTGGTGGCAGCAGCTACACGAACGCGTTCATCCAGGGCAACTACACCGGCTTCGGCAATGAGACCGACGGCACGGTCGACGGTGACGGTCCCAACGGTGGCGGTTCAGAGATCGATGGTATCTACGTCGCGAAGGACGGCACGAACCTCTACATCTTCGTTGCCGGCAACCTCGAGTTCAACGGCAACGCGATCGACATGTACATCGATACCGGCGCGGGCGGCGACAGCACGCTTGGCAGCGCGGCCGGCGATGGCGGCTTCATCGTTGACGGTCAGTCCGGGCTCGTGTTCGATTCGGGATTCGATGCCGACTACGTGTTCTCGGTGGATTCGTTCGACGATGACGCTGACGGCATGACGCCGAATGTTCCCCGTGCGTACTTTGGTGACATCAACAGCTCGATCGACGATCTGGGCGCCCTCGCGGGATGGGGCGCGGCGAACGCCGGCGCACTCTCGGGCGGGATTACGATGGGTGTCGACAACTCGAACGTTGACGGCGTGATCGGCGATCCTTCGCAGGCCTCGCCCGTCTCTCCCGACGTGGACTGGGCGTACGGCTCCGAGCTCAACAACATGCGCGTCTTCATCGATGAGACCAACAACAAGCTCTGGGTGTTCCTCGCGGGCAACATGGAGGGCAACTACAACAAGCTCGTCATGTTCTTCGACAGCCAGCCCGGTGGCCAGAACGTGATCCTCGACAATAACGTCGATATCTCGTTCAACGCCCTGAACAACATGTCGGGCATCACCTTTGATTCGGGCTTCGAGCCGGATTACTGGATGGACTTCAACCAGGGTGTCGACGGCGGGACCGGGGCGCTCCAGCGCTTCGCTGATGCCGCGACCATGCGGACCGAGGGTGCCCTGATCGACCCGTTCTTTGGCGTGATCGTTGATTACGGCTCGTTCGATGGTGGCCTGATCGCGGACTTCCCGACGGTTCCCTTCGCGGGCCCGCGGATCGATATTCAGGACGGCTCGCTGGGTTCGCTCTTCGCGAACTACGGGCCCCGTCTCTCGCAGCTCGACCCCAACAACCCGATCGACGGGCTGGTTCAGTTCGCGATCGATAACTCGAACGTTGACGGTGTGACCGATTCGTCCGCCGCGGGCGCTGCGAGCGTGAACACCGGTCTCGAGCTGTGCATCGATCTCGATGAGCTCGGGTGGGACGGCTCGCAGGACATCCTGATGGCCGGCTGGATCGCGAACTCGGGATTCGACTTCCTGTCGAACCAGGTTCTGGGCGGTCTTCCCAGCTCGGACAACATCGGCCCGCGTGACGCTGACGGTGACGGCGAGAACGATCTCGACTTCAACGCGATCGACGGCGATCAGTTCGTGAATCTCTCGAACCCGGTCGTTCCTACCTGTCCGGCGGACCTCAACGGCGACGGCATGCTGAACTTCTTCGATGTCTCGGCGTTCCTGACCGCGTACAACGCGATGGACCCCATTGCTGACTTCAGCGGCGACGGCATGTTCAACTTCTTCGATGTTTCGGCGTTCCTGACGGCGTTCAACGCTGGCTGCCCGTAATCGAGACCGTTTCAAGCCCCGTAGAGGGACTGACTACTGATCGGGCGTCCGTGCCCAACCGCGCGGACGCCCTTTTCTTTACCTTGATCGAATGAGTCCGATAGGATTCGGGCGAACGAACCGCCACACAAGAGGAGTCTGCCGTGCTAGCAAGGCCGCGTATCTGCACCGTTCTCGTACTGCTTCAGCTGTGTCTCGCCTCCGGTATCAGCTGGGCGCAGGATATGGTCAAGCCGGAATCGCTTGAGCAGGGCTTTGTGCTCGTTGTGAAGGACCAATCGGGGAAGGCGAACAAGGACAACCCGATCTACTTCGCATCGAGCATCAACGGCTGGAACCCAGCTGACCCGGAGTACCTGCTCTCGGGGCGATCGGATACCCGGTGGCAGATTGTCATTGATGAGGATCTGCAGGGCGTGAGCGTGCAGTTCAAGTTCACGCAGGGCGGGTGGGACCGCGAGGAGCTGGATGCCGAGGGGAACGCGATCCCCAACAGGTCGCTCCCGCTGGTGGACGCCTCGAAGCTTGAGGACGGTGAGCGCCCGATCATCGAGCTCGAGGTCGTTGACTTTCGGGTCCCGACGTCGCTCGCGGATCAGGTCCGCGAGTCGGGGTTCTATCGCGAGCTTGAGGTGACCGGCGATGTGCACAGGATGCAGGTGCAGAGCGGCAGCGGGGCATCGGAGTCGGTGACCCGGGACCTGCTGATCTGGACGCCCCCGGGCTACGACGATCCGGCGAACGCTGAGCGTGATTACCCGGTGCTGTACATGTTCGACGGGCAGAACATCTTTGAGCAGCTCCCCGGGCTCCCTGACGAGTGGCACGCGGATGAGACGGCGATGAAGCTGGTCAAGGCGGGTGAGATCGAGCCGATCATTATCGTGGGCATCCCGCACGGCGGTGTGAACCGTCTTGAGGAGTATCTGCCGTTCGGCCGCTATAGCAGCACTGAGGGGCGGGGCGATGAGACGATGTCCTGGATGCTCCGCGAGGTGAAGCCGAAGATCGAGCGCGCGTTCCGTGTCAGGTCTGGCCGCGCGTCGACCGCGATCGGTGGGGCGTCGCTCGGGGGTGCGATGGCGCTATACGCGTCAACCGCGTATCCGGAGCACTTCGGCATGGCGATCGTCGAGAGTCTCCCGATGATGGGTGATGAGGGCAGGGCGACCGAGGAGTACCTCGGCGGCGTAGACACGTGGCCTGACAAGATCTTCATCGGTATGGGCGGGCGCGAGGTCGGCAACGATGAGTCGAATCAAGAGCGGAACTCGATGTATCGCAGCTGGGCCCAGCGGATCGACCGGATGGCGGGTCGGGCTGGGGTCCCGGACTCGAACCGGAAGCTGATGATCGTCCCGACCGCGACGCACAATGAGTCTGCGTGGGCCGATCGCTTCGATAACGCGCTGCGGTTCCTGTTCGGCAAATAATCCCGAACACGGGTTCTGACGAATCAGCATCCTCCGTGCCGATGAGATACCATGCTCTCATCGACACGGAGGTTGTATATGTCCCACACGCTTGTTCTGCGCCTGCTCGTATTCGTTTCCCTGTTTACGGGTGCGGGGTGCTCGATTGACCTTGGCAATACCCGCGCAGACCGGCTGAGTAGCTCTGCGCTCAATCAGGACCTGTTCGGGCTTTGGGTCACGCGTTGGGATTTTCAGACTTCCGAGGATGTGCGGACGATTGTTGCGGACGCGCGGGCATCTGGTGTCACGGATATTTTCTGGCAGGTCCGCGGCCAGGGCGACGCCTATTACGACTCGCCCTACGAGCCGTGGGGTGAGGACCTGACGCTGAAGCGAGACCAGAACAACACGCCGATCAAAGATCGGTCGCGCCCCCTGAATCCCGGGTTCGACCCGTTGCGCCTGGCGATATCGGAGTCGCACGCGCATGGCATCCGGGTGCACGCGTGGGTGAACGCGATGCCGCTGTGGAAGGGCACGGATGAGCCGATCGATGTGCGCCATCCGCTGCTGGCGCACCCGGAGTGGCGTCTGCGAGACGAGACCGGCACGCCGCAGCCCTTGAGCGATGGGTATGTCGTTGTGAATCCTGTGCTTGAGGAGGTGCAGGACCACATCGTGCGGATCGTTGAAGATATCGCGGATCGGTACGATATCGACGGGCTGCATCTGGATTACATCCGGTTCCTGAGTGACGAGCTGGGTACGGAGAAGCTGTACCCCGGGGATGCGCGTTCGCTGTCGCTCTATAACCGGCAGGTCGGCGACCGGGCGACAATCGGTCAGCTGAACCGTTCGCGGTATCGCGAGTGGATCAGGGATCGTATCTCGACGCTGGTTGCTCGGATCGGGGAGGAGTCGCTCGAGGGGCACGACGATGTTGTGTATTCCGCTGCGGTGTGGCGTCGGCCCGATCTCGCGAAGAACCGGTACCTGCAGGACGCCGAGCGCTGGGTGAACGAGGGGACGATCGATCTGATCATGCCGATGATCTATACCGAAGACGACAGCCAGTTTACGAGTGATCTGCAGGCGTGGTACAGCGTCGTCGATCGGCGCCGGGTGGTTCCTGGTATTGGTGCGTACAAGCACAAGGGCGCGAATCAGACGATCACGCAGGCTTCGCTCGGCCATCCCCGCCGGTTCGTGCTCTTTGCGTATTCGACGATCTTTGAGTCCGTGAACCCTGGGCAGGAACGCTCTGAAACCGGGACACGGGACCGGGAGCAGAAGCGATCGGCGCTTGCCCAGTTCATCGATCGTGTCGGGAACTGAAGCGTGCGGTCGCTGGGCATCGATATCGGTGGTTCGAGCGTCAAGGCCGTGCTTCATGATGATGGTTCGTTGACGACTGCCCGGAGTGCGGGGTACGCGCACCCCTCGCGCGATGAGCTGGTCGCTGCCGGGCGGGAGGCCGTGCGTCTGCTCGGCGCATCTGTAGACTTATCCACACCCGTCGGGCTGTGCCTGCCCGGGAAGCAGCATGTGACGGGCGACCGCGTGGTGCGCTCGATCAATCTGCCGTGTCTCGATGGCTGGTTGTTCTCAGACTTCCTTGGATCGGTGCTGGGATTCGTTCCCGATCGCTACCGCGTGGTGAGTGATGTTCATGCGACCGCGATCGACATCGTGGATCGGTATGAGCTGGGGGGGCGTGTCGGGGTGATCGCGATCGGTACCGGCGTCGGTTTCGCGATGGCTGAGGATGGTGAGATTCTCCGGATGGGATCGCGCAGCGTGGGGCATCTCGGGCAGCTCGATGTCGGGCGGTGCGATGCGGGTGACCGGTATCACGAGGATGGTGCGCGGAACACGCTCGAGTCGTTCGTTGGGGTTCACGGCCTGCGCGAACAGCTCGGTACTGATGACGAGGCAGTGTTGCAGGACTACTTAAGCAGGGTGTCGGCGGATGAGCCGGTGATGCGTGCGTTGGTTCGTGCGTTGCGGGTTGTCCATGCAATCCACGCCCCGGACACGATCGTGCTCGCTGGTGGGGTTGGTGTGGCGTTGCATCCGAGCCATGATCAGATCTGCCAGCTTGTCAATGATGGGCTGACGTCGCTCGCGCGGCCGGGCTGGTCGCTGATGTTCGGCGATTCGCTCTTTCACGCCGCTTCGGGTGCGGCTCGGCTCGCGGTATCCTGACGCGAGCCGAGCGAGCAGACTGCAAAGGCGAGTATGGCCCCGATCGTGAGCTTCCAGCTGAAGTGGATCGCGTAGAACGAAGCGATGCGGTCCGATTGGAGCATGGCGAGCTGTTCGTACATGAACGGCTGGGTCAAGAACATCCAGAGAAAGCCGACGATGAGGGCGGCGAGCACGCTTGAGGAGTTGCCGCGTTTGGTGAGGATCGCGCAGAAGAACACGCCGACGAGCCCGGCGTACGCGAAGCCCATGACGCCGAGCGCGAAGTTGATGAGCGTGTCGTTGTTCGCGGATTGCCAGTAGATGCAGGCGCACGCGAACCCTCCGAGGAGGATGCCGCAGACGATGACGCCCACGCGTCCCGCGCGGACGAGCTTCTTCTCTGAAGATCCGGTTGAAGCTTTGTCGGTCCACGGTTTGTAGAGATCGGAGATGAACGCGGCGCTCATGGCGTTGATGGCGCTGTTGAGGCTGGAGAGCCCCGCGGCGAAGAGCCCGGCCATCATCAGGCCGCGGACACCCGATGGGATCTGCGTCAGGATGTAGTGGAGGAAGACGCGCGTTGAGTCGTCGGGCTTGGTCGCGTTTGGGATGCTGGTCATGTGTGGGCGTTGGTAGAGGACCCAGAGGAGCAGCCCGAGGGTGAGGAATACGGCGACGCTGGGAACCCCGAGCAGGATGCCTGCGACGACGGAGCGGGCGCCGTGCTTCGCGTCCTTGCAGGTCAGCATGCGCTGGGCGAGGTCCTGGTCGGTCCCGTATGAGCCGATCCCGAGGACGGTGAAGCCGATGATGCAGGCGGGGAGCGTGAATGGGGAGGCGAAGTCGAAGCTCGTGTCGAGGACGGTGAGCTTTGATGTGTCGTCGCCCATGCCGGTTCGCAGTTCGGCCATCACCTCGCTGAACGGTGCGTCGATCGCGTTGATGAGGATGACGATGGCGCAGAGCGCGGCGCCGATGAGGATCGCGAACTGGAGGACATCCGCCCAGATGACGGATCGGATTCCTCCGGCGAGGGTGTACACGATGCCGACAAAGGTCAGGACGGCGATGGCGGCGATGAGGTACGCGGGCTTGCTCCCGTCCTCGATGCCGAAGAGGACCATGGAGGCGGGTATCGCTCCCGCGTACACGCGCGCGCCCGATGCGAGCACGCGCCCGATGAGGAAGGTGATGCTCGCGCCCTTGCGTGCGGGGGGGCCGAACCTGGTTTCGAGGAACTCGTAGATGGATGCCGAGCGGGCCTGGTAGAAGCGGGGGATAAAGAGGATCGCGATGACGAAGGCCGCGATGATCATCCCGATGTTTGTTGCGAGATAGGTGAGGTTGCCCTTGTACGCGAGCTCTGGAGCGCCGACGAAGGTGACGGCGGAGAGGGAGGTGGCGACGATGGAGACCGCGACCGCCCAGCTGGGCATCGAGCGTGAGCCGAGGAAGTAGTCCTCGCTGTTCTCGCTTTTCCTTCTTGCGAACAGGAACCCGGAAACGGCCAGGATCGCGAAGTACGCCGCGAGGACGATCCAATCGATTGCTTTGAATCCGTGCCCCGGGTTTGTGATGGACGCGAGCAATATCATGCACCATCCATCGGATCGATCAGGTGGTCCGAAGCAGAAACCGGCTTAGGCGTTGGAGAGGATCTCGCTCATCACCCGGTAAACGAGCTTCGCCGCGATGAAGTCCGAGGCGTGGTGGTTTGGGTTTGGGCAGAGCTCGACGACGTCGAACGCCACGACCCTGCGTGCCCTGACCACGCGGCGGACCAGCTCGTTGATCGTGAACCAGTCCATCCCGCCGGGCTCGGGGGTGCCGGTGGAGGGGAGTATGGACGGGTCGAATGCGTCGAGGTCGATCGTGAGGTACACGGCGTCCTCGAGCTGATCGATCACGCGGTCCATCCATGAGAGATCGTGGCTGCGGGTCCAGAGGTCGACCTGGTGCCCGAAGTACACGCGGTCACGATCCATATTCTCGAGTTCTTCCGAGTCGATCGCGCGGATCCCGACCTGGACGATGGAAGCGTGCTCGCGTGCGCGGGCCATCACGCAGGCGTGGTTGTGTGTCGAGCCGTGGTAGGTGTCCCGGGTGTCGCCGTGGGCGTCGATCTGGAGGACGGAAAACCCGTCGCGGTGCTCGGCCACCGCTTCGATCGCGCCGATACTGACCGAGTGCTCTCCGCCGAGCACGACGGGGAGCTGGCTGTTGCGGAGCGCCTGGGCGACACGCGATCGGACGAGGGGTGCCAGTTCGATCGGATCCGTCGCTTCGCACAGGACCGGCTGCTGGGTGTGGATGCCCTGCTCGAGGTGCTCGGCGTCTGTTCCGATGTCGTACCACTCGATCTGCGCGGACGCGTCGATCATCGCCTGCGGGCCTTTGTCTGCGCCCTTGCGGTATGTGGACGTCGCGTCGTAGGGGACCGGGATGATCTGGACGTGTGCGGACGGGCGGGTGAACTCGTCGGGTATATCGAGGAATCCGGGCATGGGTGTCTCGTTGAACTCCGGTATCAGGTGAGCTGGTCGTCGATGTTGAGGTAGGTGTAGCCCGCGAGCCCGGATTCGTAGAACTGCGTCAGGATTCGGGATTCCTTCACGCTCATGTCCTTGCGTTTGACCGCACGCTCGCATTCCTTCTCGAGTGCTCTTGAGAGCTTCTCGGGCTCGAACTGAACGTAGGAGAGCACCTCGGAGATGGAGTCGCCCTTGACGATTTCCGTGATCGACCAGTCGTCGTCTTCGATCGCGATGTGGACGGCGTGCGGGTCGCCGAAGAGGTTGTGCAGGTCGCCGAGCGTCTCCTGGTATGCGCCGACGAGGAAGACACCGAAGTAGTACGGCTCGTTCCCGCGCAGGTCGTGGACCGGGAGGGTGTGTTCTGCCTCTCCCGTGTCGGAGATGAACAGGTCGATCTTGCCGTCCGAGTCGCACGTGATATCCGCGAAGACCGCGCGGTGCTCAGGCTCCTCATCGAGGCGGTGGATGGGCATGATCGGGAAGAGCTGGTCGATAGCCCACGTGTCGGGCAGGGATTGGAAGAGTGAGAAGTTGGCGAAATAGGTCTCGCTCATGAGGTCGTCGAGGCCCTGGAGCGGCTCTGGCACCTCATCGAGTTCCCACACGGCCCGCTGGAGAAGCGAGCAGTTTGTCCAGAAGATGCGTTCGATCTCCGCGCGGTGCTCGAGTGACAGGTACCCGAGGGAGAACAGCGACATCGCGTCCTCGCGGGCGCGGGTCGTGTCGTGGAGGATCTCGACGAGACGGGGTTTTTTGTCTCGCAGTGAGTTCAGCGCATGGCGGAGGTCGCGCAGGGGCTGGGGGGCTTCCGGATCGTCCGCCGGGACGACGAAGTCGTGGTCGACGAGGTCGCTGGGGCCGGTTGATCCGAGCACATTGAAAATGAGCACCGAGGAGTACGCGACCATCGCGCGGCCGCACTCGGTGACGACCGTGGGGTGGTCGATGCCCTTGGCGTCGCAGACCGAGGAGATCCGGTAGATGACGTCTGAGGCGTACTCGTCGAGCGAGTAGTTCATGGATGAGGGGCGGTCGGAGACGGAGCCCTGATAGTCCACGCCGAGCCCGCCACCGATATCGATGTACTTCAGGTTCGCGCCCTGGTCGTGCATCTGCGTGAACACGTGTGCAAGCTCGGTGATGGCCATCTTGATGGTCGCGATGTCCTGGTGCTGGCTGCCGGAGTGGCAGTGGAGGAGCTGGAGGCAGTCGAGCATGTCGTGGCGCTTCAGGGTGCCGATCGCTCGGAGCAGTTCCGCGATCGTCAGCCCAAACTTGCTCTTGATGCCGACCGATGTGGCCCAGCGTCCTGAGCCGGTCGCGGCGAGTTTGACTCGGACACCGATTCGGGGGCGCACGTTGTACTTCTCCGCGAAGCTGATGATCAGCATCAGTTCCTTGAGGTTCTCAACGACTGGGATGATGGTCCGCCCGAGCTTGTGGGCGAGGATGACCGCCTCGATGTACTGTGCGTCTTTGAAGCCGTTGCAGATGATCAGCTGGTCTGGGGTGCTGATCGTCATGGCCATGACGGCGAGGAGCTCTGGCTTGGATCCGACCTCGAGGCCGTAGCCGAGCTTGTGCCCGTAGCGGGCGATCTCTTCAACGACGTGGTGCTGCTGGTTGACCTTGATGGGGTAGGCGGCGAGGTAGCCGCCCTTGTAGTTGTTTTCCTCGATTGCGCGATCGAAGGCATCTCGGATCGTGCGGAGGCGGTGGTCGACGATGTCGGTGAACCGGAGCAGCACGGGCGTGTCGATGCCTCGTTCGCTCAGGCCCTGTACGATCTCATGGAGATCGATCCCCGTCCGGTTGGCCCCGAGCGGGTGGGTGTGGAGCTTCCCGTCCTCGTTGATTCTGAAGTACCCCTGCCCCCAACGGCTCGCGCGGTAGAGCTTCTCCGACTCCAGGTGATTCCAGTGTGCGGAGGTTGTTTCTTTGGCGGATTGTTGGCCCTGGGGCGCGTCTGCGGTGGTGGGGGTAGGCATGGTGAATTATATGGCCAGTCGAGAATCGCTCCGGCCATGCCGAGTATGATTTTCTTTCCCGGGTTTGAAGCCCATTTCCCGCACGCGAATGGAGTCAAGCATGAACATCCGCTCCTTCATGGAAGAGCACTACCGCCACTTCAATGCAGCAGCCGCGCTTGACGCCGCCAAGGGGTATGAGGACCACCTCTCGGGCGGCGGGCGTATGCTGCTCGCGATGGCGGGCGCGATGAGCACGGCCGAGCTCGGGCGATCGCTCGCGGAGATGATCCGCCAGGGGAAGGTTCATGCGATCTCCTGCACGGGGGCTAATCTGGAGGAAGATGTCTATAACCTGATCGCGCACGATCACTACGAGCGGATACCCAAGTACCGTGATCTCACGCCGGCCGACGAGCAGGCATTGCTTGAGCGCCACCTGAACCGGGTAACAGATACCTGCATCCCGGAAGAGGAGGCGTTCCGGAAGCTCGGGCACCTGCTCATCGGGAAGTGGAAAGCGGCGGCTGAATCCGGCGAGCGGAAGTTCCCCCATGAATACCTGTACGAGATCCTGAGCGAGGGGCTGCTCAAAGACGAGTATCAGGCCGATCCAAAGAACTCATGGCTGCTCGCGGCGGCTGAGAAGAACCTTCCGATGGTCGTGCCGGGCTGGGAGGACTCGACGAGTGGCAACATCTTCGCGGCAGAGGTTCTGAGCGGCAACGTAGAGTCTGCCTCGGCCGTCAAATCCGGCATCGAGTATATGATGGAGTTCACGGGTTGGTACAAGGAGGCGTCCGCTGATTCCAGCATCGGTTTCTTCCAGATCGGCGGCGGGATCGCGGGCGATTTCCCGATCTGTGCCGTCCCGCTGATGCGTCAGGATATGGAGCTCGATGTCCCGCTTTGGGGCTATTTCTGCCAGATCAGCGATTCGACAACGAGTTATGGGTCCTATTCCGGCGCGGTCCCCAATGAGAAGATTACCTGGGAGAAACTGGCGGTGGATACCCCGAGTTTTGTGGTCGAATCCGACGCGACGATCGTTGCGCCCCTGATCTTCGGGTATGTGCTTGGCTGGTGATTCTGGAGGGTGACTTTTTCGATAATCGGCCTATACTGACCTCCCCCGCCTGGAGAGGTGGCAGAGCGGTTGAATGCGCTGGATTCGAAATCCAGTATGGCCTTCGGGTCATCGGGGGTTCGAATCCCCCCCTCTCCGTTAGTTTCAAAGGTATACGAAACGGCGTCCTTGATAAGGTGCCGTTTCGGCCGTTTTGAGCCTGCGAGATCGATCAGTTTCTTTGATCACGCCAATGCTTGATCTTCGCGCTGAGTTCTGGCGTGTCCTCTGTTTCAGACCATTGCTGATACAAAGCATCGATTGCCTTCGTCAGGGCCTGCCCCGCTTCGCTCTGAGTGTCACCGGTTTGCTTGAGACTCCACGCACGCATCAGTGTGGATTCAGCTTGCTCAAAGCGCTCAAGGTCAGTCAGGATCTGGCCATGGAGTCGCAATATGCCACTCATGACGTGATACGTTTCTCGTCCGCTCTCGGTTAGTGCGTTCACGAGTGAGGAGGTGTATACAAGGGCCTCATCTGGTCGCGATTGGTGCAGGAGCGAGGTCGCCAGTGTTGTGTGCGCTTTTTGTGTCCTTGCTTGGATGAACTCAGGATCAACCGCGAGGAGGTAGTCGAGGTTTGCACGGGATACCTGTTCGCAGTTCTCGTAGTCGCCGAAGTCGAGCAGGGTCCGGGCATACGCATTCGCAACATCCATTGTCGATGGGTGATCTGGGCCGAGTCTCTGCATCGCTTGAGAAACGCCTTCTCTGAGCAGAGTTACTGCTTCTACCTGCATTTCTAGTTCTGCCATGGCGCGGCCTAGATTGAGTAGTGATACAAATGTTCGAGGATCGCCATTGCCAAGGACTTCTTTGCGTCCCTCGAATGCCTCTCGCCCATAGACAATGCCGCGATCGGCATCACCGATGCTGGTGAGTACAGAGCAGAGGTTGTTGAGTGTTGAGAGCGTGGTCGCGTGCTTGTCGCCATAGAGCTCTCGCTTGAGTGCAAGTGATTCTTCCAGGATCGGGGCGGCTTCACTATTCCGCCCGGTTCGCACCAGTAATGCTCCGAGATTGCCGATCGCTCGCGGGCGCAGGAACTCAGCTTCTGGAGTGCCGAGTTGGTCGATGATGCGAAGCTGACTTTGAGTGAGTTCGATTGCTTCAGTATCGCGTCCCTGGCGTGCGAGGCTGCCGACTACAGAGTGCATCATGCGTGCTGAGTCGATCGAAAACTCACCATTCTGTTCCTCGGCAATCTCCCATTCGCGGATGTGATGCCTTTGTGCCAGCTCGGGATCGCCGAGCTGGCCGAACAAGTAACCCAGTGCGTTATGGATGCGACCTTCGACATCCGGGCGGTCCTCGAACTTGCCTTCGAGGTTATCCGACGCATTCATCAATGCCTCGCGGACACTGAGATCTCGATCTGATGTACGCGATGGATCAGCAGCAGAAAGCACATCCATGATAAAGAACTGGCTCAGGTCCTCTGCTGCCTCTGCTTCACGTAAGGCGAACTCGGCCGCATCCTTTGCCTTTGTCTGTGCTTCGAGTTCTGATTCTGCGAGCAACTTGGCACGTTCCTTTTCTTCAAGCGCCCAGACGAGTCCGATCGTTGTCCCTGCGATCCCAATCACCATCGTGCCCACAATGAGCGAAGCAGCGATCACGCCGCCACGGTTCCGCCGTATAAACTTTCGGATTTGGTATACCTTGCTTGCCGGACGGGCCAATACAGGCTCGTCACGCAGGAATCGGCCGATGTCCTGAGCGAGATCGCTCACAGTCTCGTATCGGCGTGTGGGGTCTTTCTCAAGACACTTCATCACGATCCAATCCAGATCACCCTTGAGCTGCCCAGGATGAATCGTGTGTTGTTCGCTCGCGTCTGTTTGTGTGTTTGTCGCTAATCGAACACTTGGGCGAGGCGGGTCCTGTTCACGGATACTCTGCACGACTTCCTGGTAGCTCTTGCTCGTCAGAACGTCCTGACTTAACGGTGTTGTGCCCGTGAGCAGTTCGTACAGCAACACCCCAAGTGAGTACACATCTGTGCGAGTATCAACATCACCAATCGACGGGTCCGCTTGTTCCGGTGACATGTAGGCGGGTGTGCCTACCGCCTGCGCATGCATTGTCATCGTTGCATGTGGTGTGAGGTCACCCCAAGTTGCTTTGGCAATTCCGAAATCGATTACCTTGGGAATCAGCTTCCCATCGCTCTGCGTCACGATTATGTTTGAAGGCTTGATATCTCGATGGATAATCCCTTTTTGGTGGGCATGCTGAATCGCGTTGCACACCATCGAGACAAGCTCAAGTCGAGCCTTTGTATCGAGTTCATGTTCGCGAACCCTCTGCACAATGTTTTTGCCGCGGACGTACTCCATCGCAAAGTACGGCCTCCCATCCTTGGTCATCCCGGCATCAATCACCGATGCGATGTTTGGGTGCTCCATCCGTGCCAGCGCTTGGCGCTCAAGATCAAACCTTGCGATGACCCGCTGCGAATCCATCCCGAGCTTGATGACCTTGATAGCCACGGCCCGCCGAGGGTTGAGCATCTCAGCTGCGTAAACCACCCCCATGCCGCCCTCACCGATTCGATCGCCGATAGCGTATCGATCGATCTCCGGCAACGTGTCTATTGTGGTCGAGATCAGCGCTTCGAGCGGCAGCACTTGAGACGGTTGATCAAGTGGGCTCGCTTCCTGATGCGCATCGAGCATCTGGTTTACTTGAGAGAAAAGAGAAGTATCATCCGCACAGAGTATTCTGAGCCGCTGCTGCTGTTGTTCTGCGTCCAACTCACGGACTTGCTCAAAGATCGTACACACGAGATCAAAGCGTTCAGCGTCCGTCATGGCTGTCCATCCTTGCCGATTCGGCTGCCAAGCCATGCGCGGGCCGCGTACCAGTCTGCTTCAATCGTTTTCTGAGAGACACCAACGACACGCGCGGCCTCCGCGTGTGTCATTCCGCCAAAGAAGATCAGCTCAACCACGTGCGCCTTCCGCTGATGCAGTTCACGCAGCTCATTCATCGCAGCATCAAGCTCCAGCACATCGAGATCCGGCTCGCCGTTTGGTGTTGCCTGGCCCGAGAGTGTCACGCGGACACGGTCACCTCCACGCTTGAGTGCCCCGTGTTTCCGTGCATGGTCGACGAGCACCTGCCGCATGACACGGGCCGCGATCGCCCGAAAGTGCGCCGCATCAGACCACGGAACAACGGTCTGATCTGCCAACCGTGCGTACGCCTCATGCACTAGTGCTGTGGGCTGGAGCGTGTGGTTCGCCCGTTCCTGACGCAGATACCCGCTTGCGATCCCACGCAGTTCGTCATAGATCGCCGGCAGGAGCAACTCAGCCCTTTTATCGGACTCGATAGACGAGAGGTCGAGAGCCGTAAGTGCTTGCGTGAAATGGGTTTGGCCGAGCATCAAGGGTTCTCTGAAATTTCTCAAAGACGGATAGGAGGGTAGTGGGCAGTTCGCGCATGAGTATATGGCAAACCGTGTTTACACACAATGGGGATCCATTTCCCCTACGAACCAATGCCCTTCGAAAGGATGCCATATGTACCTCAACTCGAAACTCACCATCACTCCACTTCTTACCGTGCTCACCCTTGCGTCAACATTTGTGGACGCCCAGGTGCTCAATGAAACGCAGGGCTATGAAGTTCCGGAACCATCTCATTTCTTTGGTACCAGCATCGGCGTAAGCGACGGCTTCCTGGCGGCCAGCTTTGAGGATTTGGCAGGACAAGATGATTCAGGTATTCACCTGTTCAATATCGACACCGGGCTCCTTATCCGAACATTGATCCCGACTTCCGCAACCCAAATCTCGGGCGCTGGACGAGATGTGGCCATCGATGGACTGACCGTAACATGCACCGAGCGCGGCAATGGAGGATTCTCCTATGCCAATCCATCCGTATTCGTCTTTGATGCGATCGCCGGACAACGGTTTGAGGTTGTGCCTGATCCAGACGACAACTCGCTCGGCGTGTTCGGGTTGAGCATTGATGTCAAAGAGGGCGTCGTTGCGATCGGGTCAGCCCTGGCAACAGACGATGCAGGAACTGGATTCCGACTTGGGAAGGTCTATCTCATCGATGAGAACACAGGCGCTCGACTCGGGACAATCCATCCCTCCGAAGCCCCTGAGAACTTTGGATTCTTTGGTTCTTCGGTCGATATCCACAACGGGATCATCGCCGTCGGCGCGAATCAGTTCAATGCGGGGATCTTGACTGGCGGAAATACCGAGCGTGTGGAGTTGTTTGACCTCGCGACCCAGCAGCACATCCGAACGATCTACTCCCCTGCTGATCCCATTGATCCCGCCGGGTTCGGATTCGATATTGCGATGAACGATCAATACCTCGTGGTCGCCGCTCCATGGCAGGATCACACGGGTGTGAACTCCGGGGCGGTGCATGTGTACAGCATCAGCACCGGCGATCTGGTCAGCACGCTCGACATCGGTGAGACCGTCAACCCGGGTGCGGGCACCAGCACACTCAAGATCCAGGTGGACATCAACAACGACGGGTTGGTGCTCGTGAGCCAATCCGGCGGGTCCATACAGAAGGCCGCTCTCTATGAGGCCTCCAGCGGCGTTGAAGTTGCGATCTTGGAGCCTTCGAGCGGCTCGATCCGTCTTCCATCTCAGACCAACGCAGTCGCGCTCTCTGATAACAGTGCATTTGTTGGCATTCCTCGATACAACACAGATCACCCCGGAGCCATCGATCAATCGGTTGTATTCGAGTACGAATCAAATGTAAGTATCGCCGTCCAACCCCAGAGTCTCGTGGTTGATGATGACAGTGTCGATTTCTTCATGCAGGTCGTCGCGACCGGAGCCGACTCGTACCAGTGGTATCTCGATGGGGAGCCGCTGAGCGACCTGGATGTCAACTACACCGGTGCATACCAGAGCGTACTGCAGATCAACTCCGGTCCAGAAGTCGAAGGCGTCTACACGGTCGAAGTGTCCGACGGACCGTTTTCAATCATCAGTGTGCCCGCGTACTACATCTACAGAGGTCAGAGTGTCGATGCGTGCCCGCCGGATTTGAATGATGACGGCGTGCTGGACTTCTTCGATGTCTCCATGTTCATCCAGGCATACACCGCTGGTTGCCCTTAACAGCATCTACCAAAATCAGACCGCAATCCATGTGCCGCAACCTGCATCGAAAGGAAACGAATTGACATACCTCCAAACCATTCTCTTTGCTCTGGCCGCCGGTGCCGCCACCGCCGGGCCGATCGTGATCAACGACTCGTCCCGCATCGCGCCCACGGAGACTCTCGGCGATGCCGGATTCGACTTCGGCGAAGTCTTTGATATCAGTAACGGCGTGATCGCAGCGGCACTCCCGCAGTCGTTCTCCCCCCCGAACCCCCCAGACCACGCCGGCGAAGTCCTCCTCATCGACGCCGACAGCGGTCTGGCACTGCAACTCCTGATACCGCAACAGTCGGCTCGGTCGGTCAGTGTCCTTCATGTCGCGTTCGACGGGGACACGGTCGCGGTTATTAAAGGCAGCGGAAGCGCAGAGACCAGGCGCCTCTTCGTGTTCGACGCGACAACCGGCGCCCAACGCTTCGAGATCTTTCCTGACGCGGAAGATCAGTTTCCCGGCCTCTACGGCAGGGCCGTCGCTGTCGGTGACGGCGTGGTCGCGGTCGGACATCCCCAGTACGAGGTCGTCAGCGTCGATCCGCAGGAAGCTCTCGACAAGGTCGAACTGTACGACGCGGTGACCGGCGCCTCGCTCGGCGAGCTCGAATCGAACATCCCAGACATCGCCGAGTATTTCGGAAACGAGATCTGCATCCACAACGGGCGGATCGCGATTTCGGCGTTCCAGGGGCCCTTCGGCGCAAACGGGAGTGCCGAGCGTGTCGTGGTGTTCGATCTGGCGACGCAGCAGGAGCTCTTCGCGATCAACCCGCCGCCCGGCGTGACCGACGATGCCAACTTCGGGGAGTCGGTCGCGATGAACGACGATTTCATCGTGGTGGCCGCAACGCTCGATGACCCCAACGGGCCAAACTCGGGCTCGGTCTTTGTATTTGACGCTGCCGACGGGGCCTACCTTCACGCCCTCGACATCGGGGCCACCCCGAACCTGAACGTCCCGGAACGAGATCTTTCGATCCAGGTCGACATCAACGACACGGGAACCATCGTCGTCAGCATGATGGGCGGGACCACGCGGGGAGCCAGCGTCCACGATGCACTCACCGGCGTGCGGACCGCGACGCTTGTTCCGAACCCCGTCCCCGGCGGGAGCGATGTGAACCAACAGTTCGGGTTCAGCTCGGCGATCGACGGGGAATCGATCTATGTCTCCGACCCCGGCTTGCTTATCAACAGCGATCGTGTCGAATCGATCTTCCGCTTCGATCCGCCGATCCTGATCGCCCAGCAGCCTCAGGACCTGGTCGTCGAGAGCCCGAACCAGGACTTCTTCATGCAGATCGTTGCCAGCAACGCGTCCAGCTATCAATGGTTCTTCGACGGCCAGCCGATCACCGACGGCCCGTCTTACGTCGGCTCGGACACCAGCGTTCTTGTGATCACGTCCGGTCCGGAGGTCGAGGGTCAGTATACGGTCGAGGTCTTCAGCGCTGGGTTCGGATCCGTACTCAGTGATCCGGCTTACTACGTCTACCGAGGTGATGTCGCACCTGTGTGTCAGGCGGACTTCAATGACGACGGACTGGTGAACTTCTTCGACGTGCAGTTCTTCATCCAGGCGTTCTCGGTCGGCTGCCCATAAACCTGAAACGCAGAGGGGCACCTTTCGCGCCGCAGCGTCGAGTTGTCATCCTCGGCGGTGCGGTTTTTTCTGTTTTGTCATAGGAGCTGCGGGGTCAGGCCGCGCATGACCCATTGAGCCACCTCGTGGAGGGGTGGGTGGACGCTTCAACTCATGACGAAAGGCGAAACAATGAAATGCAAAGCACACGCAATCAGAACGAGCCTGCTCCTCGCGACACTGGCAGGATCAGCACACGCCCAGGCCATCGGTGACCCGGTTGTACACCCTCAGGTTCAGGAGCACGTCCACTGGGGGTGCGGCACACCTGACAGCACAAACCAGCGCGGCACATGGGTCGACAGCCTGTGGATCGATGGTATCGTTCCCTACGAGTTCGCTCCTGACATCAACCCCACCGAACGTGCCGGGTTCCTCAACGGAATCGCGATGGTCGAGTCCGCGTGCGGCGTCCAGTTCGTCCCTCGCAGCGGCGAAACCAGCTTTATCCATGTCGGGCGATCAGCAACCACGGGCGTGAGCTTCTCATCCGCCATCGGCCAGACCGGCGTTCAGCAGAACATCACCATCTGGGATTCCCACTGGGGCTGGACCGGCCTCATCGCACACGAGCTGATGCATGCCTTGGGTCTCCACCATGAGCAGAAACGCCCCGACCGTGACAGCTATATCGTAATCAACTACGACAATATCGATCCAACCTACCACTCCCAGTTCAATATCGCCGCCAACTCCATCGCACATGGCCCCTACGACTTCGAGTCGATCATGCACTACGACGATTGCGCGTTCAATATCTGCGCATCCGGGTGCTCGTTCCCAACGTGCACATCGATCTGGGTCCCGCCACCCAACGACGGTTTCCAGAATGTCATCGGGCAGCTCAACTCGCTCAGCGAAGGCGATAAAGCGGTGTTAACCATGATGTACGGCCCGGCGCTTGCTCCGAATGCAGATAATCGGTCTGGTTCAGTCTCTGCCCGAGTAGGCAACCCCGATGCCGTCGAAGATTTTTACAATGTTGACCCTTCAGATGAGTTTGCGTTGATCGATCGTGATCTGATCGTGAACGCAACTGAAGGACCGGATGAGTTTGCG
Source organism: Phycisphaerales bacterium UBA1924 (assembly GCA_964229845.1). Classification (GTDB taxonomy): domain Bacteria; phylum Planctomycetota; class Phycisphaerae; order Phycisphaerales; family UBA1924; genus UBA1924. The sequence continues at coordinate 148,076 of CAXREY010000021.1, read as the reverse complement.
ACGGCGAAGGTTCTCACACGATCTGAGTACGTTGGTTACGAGCAGGGCGACGCATTCCGGTTTGATTCGATCGAGTTTGTCTCCGAGATCTCCGCGCGCATGTTTGTTGGATTTGAGACTGGGACAGTCAGCGCGCAGGAAAACATCTCCATGGGCTTTACCATCGATCATCTTGATCCGGGCGAAACCGTCGATGTGCTGCTGGCAGCGATGGTGAAGACGACCGGCGAAGTCAACGACGCTCGGATTCTCTTTTCTGGCCCCTTTGGCACGCTGGTCATTGACTCAGAGTACAACCACATCATGCCGCTGGGGAACGGTGAGTACACACTCCGCGGCATTGCCGATATCGCCTTCAACGCCTCTGGCGACTTCCTCGGTGAGGGCTCTGTTGAGCTGACTGCTTCGCTCGGGAGCCCATCGGAGATTGATCAGCCGGCGGTGCTCGCCGGCCCGTTCATGAACGAAATCACCGGTAACGCGTACTACCTGCTCGAGGACGCGACATGGGAGGACGCCCAACGCACCGGTGTATCAGCATTGGGCGGCGACCTGGTCACGATCAATGATGCCGATGAGAACAGCTTCGTACGTTTCGATGTTGCTCAGTTCGACGACGCGATCCGTCATACTTGGCTTGGGCTGACAGACCGATTCGATGAGGGTATCTTCTCATGGGTAAGTGATGAGATGACCCCCTACACAGCGTTCCTCTCGGGAGAGCCCGACGGAAACACTGGAGAGAACCATGTTGCGATGTTCCGCGGAACCTCAGGCTGGTTCGATGCTCAGAACGACTGGAACGAGAGCTTTGCACCAGTCCACGGCGTCGTCGAAGTTGAGACCCCCGATGCCCTTGCAGGTCCGTTCTACCACAACGGCCACACCTACTACCTGCTCGAAGATGCGAACTGGTACGAGGCGAACGCGGCGGCCAAGGCGATGGGCGGGGACCTTGTCACCGTCAACGATGCTGCGGAGAACACCTTCGTTCGCTTCGATGTCGCCCAGTTCGACGGCGAGATCCGCCACACCTGGCTCGGCTTGGCCGATCAGAGCAGTGAGGGCACGTTCAACTGGACCGACGGCGATCCTGCGGCCTACCGCGCTTGGATATCCAACGAGCCCAACGGCGGATTCGGTGAGAACTTCGTCGCCATGTTCCGCGGCTCAAGCGGCTGGTTCGATGCCCAGCACGACTGGAATGAACGCTTTGCACCAGTCCACGGCGTAGTCGAACTCCCAGTCGGCGCTCCGTGTCCTGCAGACCTGAACGGCGATGGTGTTCTTGACTTCTTCGACGTGAGTGCATTCCTGAGTGCATTTACCTCGATGGATGCGAGTGCCGATTTCACCGGTGATGGCCTATTAGATTTCTTCGATGTGAGCGCGTTCCTCAGCGCATACTCATCCGGTTGTCCATAACGGAGCCCAGATCCGCCACTGTCTATCGGATCGCTCTCTTGGCACTGCTCAACGGCAATGGCGATTCTAATCTCTTCGAAATCCTGAAGCGGAACGAAGATCAAAGTGAACTGGATAAGGGGGCTCGCATTGAATGCGAGCCCCCTTGATCAAGAGTGGTCGCGCAAACCCCTGGGACACATTGCGGAACCACCTTGGCCCAGAGTTTGCGCTCTATGACCGTGATTCGTTGCCAAGCAGACCTGATTTCAATCACGGCTGAAGCTTTGGACCATGCGGGGTTGTGTGGAAACCGGGAGTTCAAAGAAAGACCCCGCCGAAGGGCACGGCGGGGTCGTGTTCTGCGGAGGTTGCCAGCGGGTCCGTTATGGGCAGCCGGCGGAGTAAGCCGAGAGGAAAGCACTCACATCGAAGAAGTTGAACACTCCGTCTGCGTTCAGGTCCGCGGCCGCGTTGCCTTCGTTGTAGGCCGTGAGGAACGCTGAGACATCGAAGAAGTTGAGTTCTCCGTACGGCTGCGCCAGATCGGCAGCGCTGCACCCTCCCTCGAGTACTTGGATCTGCACTATCGCGGGATCGCCGTACACTCTGGTGCCGGAGTCGTTGATCGTGGCTGTGGTGCGGTACGAGAATCGGTCCATCCCGACGAAACCGGGGTTCGGTGTGTAGGTGAAGGAGCCGTCGGCTTGAATCTCAACCACGCCGTTGGCTGGGGCGATATAGTCATCGCTCATCAGGAAGCCGGTATCGACCTCGATCACGCGGTACGCCTGGTCGACATCGTTCCGCATGAGCCCCTCAGGCGCATCCACATCAAGCGAGCCGCCCGCTGCAACATAGAAATCATCAACCGCGAGCTTAAACGCCTGGTCACGGAGGTGGCGAAGCTCCGCGAGTGTCCACTCGATCAGGCTGTGTCCCTGGAGATCCGGGTACGTGTTGATCGCCTCATTGATCTCGTCCTGGATGAGCAGTGCGCGGGTCTCGAAATCGTTGCGGATACTGGTGTACTCCCCGTTGTCGCCATCGCCGAGCATCGAAGAGAACCAATCGTCGATCGGCTCGGCGAGCGCGATCTCGTTGCCGTATACGCTCCCACGCATGGCGCTGGACACCGCGGTGCTCTGCTCGAAGATCTCGGGCATCGCGAGCGATACGTACGCCTCCCAGATCGATTCCCAGCTGTTGCGGGAAGACTCCAACGCATCGAGTGCCGGGTTGTTGATCGATGCGATCCACGCTTCGTCTTGCAACGCGTCGAGCTGGTTCTCGACGTACGAGGTCGCGGCGGAGCTCGATCCGAACAGCTGATTGTCCTGCGTGAACTCGAGGGTGACCTGATCGCCGTTGCCGTTGAATGTGTTCAGGCTCGTGCCGACGAGATTATTTCCGTTGAAAAAGGTGAGCGCGATGTTGTACCAGAAGAGCAGATCCTGTTCAAGCAACTCTTGGGCATCGTGATTCGTGTAGATATAGATGGGCGATCCGAAGCTGGTGAGTTCACAGATCACGGATCGATGGAAGGTGTAATCCGACCCGTTCGGGTTATCGATGATGATGCTGAATCGGAACTCAACATCATTCTCCTCAAAGAAACCATTTGGGTACACCCGGAGTTCGACCGTGGGCGTCCCGCCGGTGGGATCCTCAGAGGCCTCCAACGCCGCGGTGAGCTCGGGCAGTGTGTTGAAGTGGTAGAGATCCCAAATATCGTCTCCGAGCGTTGTCACGGCGGGCAGTGTAGTACCAAGCCCGTCGCGCCCATAAATCGTGGTGAACCCTGGCGCGTCCTGCCGCCCCTGCTGATCCACGCCGCCCCAAGGATCGATGCTTGAGAGGCTTGAGTCGCTGAGGATCTGTGCGATCTCGGCATCCACGATATCACCCATCGCGATCATGGTCGCGATGTACTGATCGACGATGGATTGGAAGAAGGAGACCTGCCGGGCTTCCGAAGCCATCGCCCGCAGTGCCTCTCCCTCCTGAATGATCAGATCCAGGTCGGGGTCCATCAGCCCGCTGTCGAGCTGGGATTTGTACATGTGTGCGAAATACCAGGGGCTCTCCTGAGCGACCTGCACGTACGCGCTCGAGGCCTGCGCCCATGGGCCGGGCGCGACGACGCGTGTCGGGTAGAGCGGTAATGGCTGATTGAGGTAGTTCGAATCCGTCGGGAACACCCGCAGGTCGTTGATGCTTCTTCCGAGTGGGTGCTGCTCCAGGTCACTCGTGTCCAGGAGACTCAGGCTCTCGCCGCTGTTTCCCGCGTATGTCGGCACGCTCGCTGTGAACGTGGCCTTCGTGAACAAGTCGATAATCTCGTCCGCAAAGTTGGTCGCGCCGTCCTCGTACGGAAGATCAACGCCGCGCCGATCGCGATACGCGACGATCCCATCGACGAGCTCAGCGAGGTCATCGCGGAAGAGATCGTCCGCCATGCCCCAGAGCTGCTGCTCGATGCGTTCGAGCTGCGCCTGCTGCGACATAATCTCGATCCGCAAGGCCTGGACATCGACATTGAGATCGAAGATCGAGTTGCCGAGTTCGTTGAAGCCTACAGCCAGGGCGTCGTAGATCGTGTTGAGCTGAACCTCGATGCGGTCGAACCGCTGGTTCATCTGGACCCGCACGTCCTCGAGCTGATCGCGCATCTCCACGAGCTGATCGAAGATCTGCTCGTCGGCGCTGGGGACGGACGATCCGCCGAGCACTTCGCCGAGTTCGATCGAGCTGAGCACCACATCGGCGAGCCCCGTGATCGCGTCCGCGGGGCTGCCGGTTGCGATCCCGAACCCGAAGGTCGTCAGGGCGCTGGCGTACTGGACGCCCGCGTTGATGCCGGCGATCGTCTCGTTGGTCTGGAGTTGTGTTCCCCCAAACGAGAGCGCTTGCTGCGCCAGATCGCGGACATCGGGGTCGGCGCTCTGGAGGAGCATCATCGCGTTCGCGTCGATGATCGCCCGGTACTGGGCGATCTGATCGAGCTGCTGCCGGTACGCGTCCGCGAGCTGCTGCATCTCGACTGGATCCTGAGCGTCGAGCATGTCCTGGTAGATCGACTCTTCCATGCTCAGTGCCATGTTCAGCTCGTCGATCCGCTGCTGCGTGGCCAGGGCGACATCCGCGAACGAGCTGTTGAGGTTCCCCCAGAGCGCAGAGGTCTCGATCGATTGGGAGAGCAGCGCTGCGTATGCCGCGTAATCTGCGGGCAATGACGCGTCGAGGGACGACTGAACCGCATCGAAACGCTCATCGTCCACCCCATCGGGCACGGGCTCGAAACCCTGTGATTCGAGATAGGCTTGCAGGCTCGCGGAGATGTGCGCGTTCGTGTTCCCATCGAGATCAAAGCCAGCGAACCCGGTCATGAGCAGGCTCAGCCATTCATCGCGATTCGCGAAGCTCGTCACCCGTGCACGCTCGTACGCCGACACCCGCGTGAGCAGATTGTCGTAGGACTCAATCTCAGGCACTTCAAGGCCGAGGATCTCGGTGATCCGCTCTCCGACCCGTGTATCGGTGCCCTCAAGCTCCGGGTATCCGGAGAGCGGCGTGGTGTAGCGCATCGCGGGGAGCAGGTTCGTCGAGCGATCGAGGTCCGGATCGCCCGGGGCATACCCCGTGAGGGCTGCATCGAACGCATCGACGAAACTGGAGAGCTGCGTGGAATCTGCGTCCGAGTTCTGCGTCGCGTACGCCATGAGGCCCGCGGCGGCAATCACCACGCGCGGGTTCTGGTCCATCGCGTAGTCATAACGCACATACTGGCTCGCGTGCACGGCTTCTCGGAACTGCAGATACGACTCTTCATCTGTGACCTGGAAGTCTGTGTTGATCGGGTTTGCGTGAAGTGTTCCAGCGCATACGGCAAGGACGAGCGGGCTCCAGCGGCCTATATGGGTGCGTTTCATGTCGAATACCTCTCTTGGTACGTGGTAGTTGCGAGTTGATGGCTCATCCTGATCCACGGAAACCAGCGCCGGAGCCTGCACTGATCTGATGTTTTTTTTCGCGATTCGATTAGAATGTGCGTACAAAGAGATCACCTATGCGAACATCATCCGAAAATAATGACTCCCAATCCCCGATCGATGTGTTTGAACTCGCTTATGCGGAGTTGCACGCGCTCGCGATGTCTCGATTCTCGGGTCAGGACGCGAACCACACCCTGCAACCCACCGCCCTCGTTCACGAGGCCTACCTGAAAATCCGTGATTTCTCTGGGGAAGTATCCGATCAGGAGCACATGCTCGCGATCGCGGCGCGCGCGATGCGCCAGGTCCTTGTCGATCATGCTCGCAAGAAGAATGCCGCGAAGCGGGGCGGGCAGATCGATGGGCACCGTGTCACGCTCTCGGGAGTCGATACCGGTTCGCAAGACTGGGATGTCACCGAGCTGAACGATGCGCTCGAGCAGCTCGCACGCCTTGACAAACGTCAGGCGCAGATCGTCGAGCTCCGGTTCTTTGGCGGTTTCACCATGGCACAAGTCTCGAAGATCATGGGGCTGAGCGAGCGAGCCGTGTACCTCGATTGGCAGATGGCCCGCGCGTGGATCCTGAGCCAGCACGGAGCCGATCAGGATGGATGAGCACCAGTACCAACGCATCAGAGAGATCTTCCATCAGGTGTGCGATCTCCCTGTCGCGGAACAGGGCGCAACACTCGCAGCGCTATGCGGGGACGATTCCGATCTGCGACAAAGCGTTGAGCAACTCCTGACCGCGATCCATGACGCTGATGACACGGTTCTCAATCCTGAGACTTTTCAGACCGCAGAGTTCATGCCTTCGATTGAGGGATACACCATCATCCGCCTATTGGGAGAAGGCGGGATGGGCAGCGTCTATGAAGCCGAGCAGCTTCAGCCCGCCAGGCGGGTCGCCATCAAAGTGCTGCGGCTGGGATACGCCACAAAGGCATTGACGCGCCGGTTTCAGCTCGAAGCGGAAGCGCTCGCGCGACTCAAGCACCCGGGCATCGCCCAGGTCTATGAGGTGGGCATCGATCAGAAGATCGCCCAGCCCTACATCGCGATGGAACTCGTGGAAGGCCCATCTCTCAAAGCGTTCGTGCGATCGAACGAACTCCCTGCCCGCGATATCCTCGGGCTCGCATCCAAGCTCTGCGATGCCGTCGAGCATGCGCATCAGCGCGGGGTGATCCACCGCGACCTCAAGCCCACCAACATCCTCATCGACGAGTCGGGGACCCCCAAGATCCTCGACTTTGGCATCGCCCGTGTAACCGAGCAGGATGTGCGCGCGGTCACGATGAAAACGGAGATCGGCCAGATCATCGGCACGCTCGCATACATGAGCCCCGAGCAGGCCTCGGGGGACCCATCCCAGATCGATCACCGGAGCGATGTGTACTCACTGGGCGTGATCCTGTTCGAGCTGCTCACGGGCCAGCTTCCCCACCAGACAGACAAGATGCAGCTCGCCGATGCGCTGAGCGTCGTCCGCGATCATGACCCGACGCGGATCAGTTCGCTTGACACCCGCCTCAGGGGGGACATCGATACGATCATCGCCAAGGCACTCGAGCGGGATCCGGACCGCCGGTATCAGCGTGCCGCTGAGCTCGGCAATGACATCCGCCGCCATCTCGGCGACGAGCCGATCCTTGCCCGCCCGCCGAGCAGGATGTATCAGCTTGAGAAGTTCGCCAAGCGGAACAAGGGCTTCGTCGCGAGCGTGTGTGTCGTCTTCCTGCTCCTCTCGGTGGGAGTCGTATCCCTGAGCTTCGCGCTCCAGCGCGAGTCGATCGCACGTAAATCCGCAGAGGAGTCGCTCGTTCGTTCGACCGCTGCCTACGAGTTCCTCGATGAGATCTTCCTCGGGCTGGGTCCGAAGCAAACCGAGGGGAAAGACACAGAACTGCTCAGGATGATGCTCGATCGCGCTGCGGAGCGAGCAATGACAGGGATCGAGATCCCCGTCGTCCGTGCCGAGATGCTGACCCTCATCGGCCAGACCTTCAACGCGGTCTTTGCCTATGAGGACGCGGCCCTCGTGCTCGACGATGCGATCGAGTTGTATGAGTCCACCCCGCCGATCGATGAGCGTGGGCTCCACCACGCCCACAGCTTGCTCGCTACGTCACTCTTTAAACTCGGCAAGCTCGAAGACGCCGAGCAACAGTTCGAGCTCCTGGTTGCGTATGAGCGTGAGGCCGGTGACGCTGAACAGCTCTCCATCACGCTCCGCCAGTTCAGCGAGATGATCATGGAGACCGGGCGATTTGATGAGGCGCTCAGTTTTATCGAAGAGGCTACCAGCGTCTATACAGGGCACGGGGCGCTCGAGCAGGGGAGACAGCAGCAGCAGATGGGCGCGGTGCTGCGTCGATTAGGTCGCTACGACGAGGCCTCGGCCTGCTACCGCAACGCGATGGACCGTTTCCGGAGTATCGGGGCAGACATCGAGTCTTCTGTTACGCTCAACTCGATGGCGATCATTGCGAGGAGGAAGGGTAGTCTTGAAGAATCGGAGCGCTACTACAGGGAATCGATCGCGTTGCGAGATCGCGTCGACAGCAGGGTGAATCCAGACACAGCCGCGGGTTATGCGAACCTCGGCCGCCTGTACAATCAGATGGGACGCTACGAGGCCGCTGTCGAAGTATTGGATATCTCCGTCTCTCAGCACATCGAGTTGTTTGGTCCCGGACATCCCAATCTCGCGTATCCCCGCTTGGCACTCGCGGAGGCATTGAGTCGGCAAGGCCTACACAGCGATGCGACGGAGCAGGTTCAGCTCGCGCATGGGCTTGCTTCAGCTTCCTTCCCTGAGGGCCACCCATTACGCATTCTGATCCACAGCCAGTTCGGGCATATCTATCGAGCGCAAGGTGAGCACCGACTTGCCATCAATAAGTATGAAGAGGCCCTCGATGGAATCAGTACGCATGGTCATGAGAGCCTCGTGTACGCTCTGCCAGTTTGGGATGGGTATATCCAATCCTCAAGAGAGCTGAGTGATCCGCAGCTTGAAGCGAGCGTGATCACGCGGGCGCTGAAGGTGTACCCCGCGGATGATGAGCAGCGAGTGTTCTTAGAGGAGCGTCTCGCACAGCTCAAGCATGAACTGGATTCATGACAATTCGGATCGCGAATCTGAGCGGGTTGTTTAGAGAATGATCTATTTACCAACAGCGGACCTCTTCTGCCTCGATGAAATATCAGGAGTAGTAGAGTTTGGCGGTGAGGTTCTCGGATCTGCTGCGGGTTGGTGTATGTGTCTGGGTCGCGCCATGGAGTTCATATCTGAAGCATGCCTTCAAATACGAGTCATTCGACTTCAATCACGGGGTGCATGGTCATGGCCTGCGATAGAAGTGCTATGCGTTTCGCGATCACCGTGCTTGCCGCTTCTGCGTTTCGCAGATTCGTAATTTTTGGCTTCTTCAAGTAGATGTTTTCAGATGCTTCGCGGTCCATCGCGGGTAAATCGGTTGGGGGGTGTGCGCCCTTGACGCATTCGATTTACCTATCGGTTGCTCGAGAATTTGGCAAAGTGCGTGCTTGCAACCGACACATTGTTGAGTTGTGTGGCACAAAGCTGTGGTTGCAATACGCGTTGCGCCCATAGCGAGATGTGCGGGCTCACATCGTTGTGGAGCTCTTTGCGTCAAAAACACAAATATGTTATATGTGGTGCAATATTAAAAAATTGCTCATGAATTTCTCCATGAGTCAATGCGCTTTGGTATGGTGTGCAGGACTAGTGGGGGTTTGTTCGTGTCGATCTGCATTCCAGACATACGAGTAGCTGTGGCATGCCTGTGCGTGTGTTGTTCCAGTCTTGGTGCGGCGGAGCTGTGCCGCTCAACGGCGTGGCAGGATCAGCCCGGGGTGCGTCTTACATCCCGGATTGAGCTTGAAAGATTGGTCGATCTCAGTGCTCATACGAATGGGGTTGAGATTGAATACGCGACCAATGCATTCCGTGGGAAGTCGGTTACATTCAGGCTGGTGCATGAGCTCAGTCCTGATGAGCTCTGGCATGTATGCCTGAGGATGTTGCACAAGGAGGGGTACACCCTGACCCGCCAGAGTGGCGAGCGGGGTTTGTTCTCGGTTGTCTCGTTGGCCGATGCCGCAGGCGAGACGCTCCCCGCCTCTGAGCTTGAGTCCGACGGGGTTGTGCCCGGCTATCAGTCGGTCATCGTGCCGTTGCATCGGGTGGCGCCAGAAGAGATGGTGAAACGCGTCAGCTCGATCTTGAAACCGAGCAATGCCATTGGGATCGAAGCGATTCACGGCATCCATGGTGTTGTTGTTCAGGGTGTTCTGGAGAAGGTGCAGGTCGTTCTTCGCATCGTAAATCAGATTGATTCTGAACAAGGCGAAGCAGGTGTTGATCGTGTGCGAGTGGAAAATCGTGCTGCTGGTGAAGTCGTAACCGATACGAACGCGGTGATTCAGTCACTCAACGAACACACTCATGAACACTTCCAAAGCACACTTCAGGCCAGCCCGGATGGGAAATGGATTCGTGTGTACGGGCCTGTTGAGGAGCAGCGTCGGATCCGCGAACTGATCAATGAAGCGGATCTGCCGGCGGATTTGGAAACGCGTGCCTTCGACCCTCGAGGCTACCCGCTTGCGACGGTTGCCCAGTTTATTGAAGCAACGTGCAGGGATCAATCGGGCCTGGGCTCAGGTGATTCCTGGGTTGTGGTTCAAGATCCATTCACAGGAACGCTGATCGTGACGGGAACACCGTCAGAACTGCGGCAGGTAGAGGATGCTCTGCGAAGACTGGCTGATATGCCACCAGATTCTCAGCATGTGATCCGGTTGATCGATATCCACAACCGGGACGCGGCAAGAGTGCGTGATATTGTGGCGCAGTTGCTCACATCGGGGATGTTCGGGGGCGTGAACAGCGTTCAGGATGGCCGAGTTGGAGCGACTCGGGATCGCACCGGGGCACAGGGTGAGCCCGCGGAAGTTTCTTCCCTCGGTGCCGCGGTGCGCGATGTCGAATCGGACCTGGAACTCGCTGTGGATGAGGAGATGAATGTCATCATCGCGTCGGGTTCGCCGAGACGGATAGACCAGGTCGAGCAGCTCGTTGCCGAGCTAGATGTTCGGCAGCCACAGGTGCAGCTGGAAGTGATCCTTCTGAGTCTCTCGGAGAGTGAGACGAGAGACCTCGGTGTAGAGCTTGCTGGTAATATTGATACCGGAGAAACGCTTTTCGGGCTTGGCTCCCTGTTCGGCCTGTCGTCTGTATCGCCATCAAGCGCGAGTGCGCAGGCCGCGGGGAACGGCGGTTCGGTTGTGATGCTCAGCCCGGGCGACTTCAGTGCAGTGATCCGCGCAATCGAGACCGTGAATGACGGTCGCTCGATGAGTCTGCCGTCCATTGTCGTAAATAACAATGAGACCGCGACACTCAATAGCACGACCACGCAGCCCTACCTCACGACAACGATCACCGACTCGAATATCACGACATCCCGCGGCGGTTCAGCGTCCGCGGGTACCACGATCAATGTCAGTCCCCAAATCGCCGCTGGTGACCATATCGTGCTTGACTATTCCTTCACGCAGAGCTCGTTCGTCGGGGAGTCGTCAGCTGATGGTGTTGAGCCGCCTACCCAGCAGACCTCGCTCAACAGCATCGCCACGATTCCTGATGGGTACACGATCGTGCTTGGTGGCATCGAGAGCACATCGATCGGTGATTCGCTGACCAAGACACCCGGGCTGTCCGCGCTGCCGATCATCGGTGATCTGTTCAAGTCCCAGTCGGATTCGACCAGCCGCTCTCGCTTCTACGTGTTTATCCGAGCAACGGTCATGCGGAGCGCCCGCTTTGATTATCTCAAGTACCTGAGTGAGGACCTCGCGGATGAGGTTGGGGTGGATGATGGATGGCCTGAGTTGAAACCGAGGGTAATCCGATGAAGGGTGCCATAGCTGCTCCAATACCTGCCCGATGCACTGCTGTTGAGGCGTTCCTCGAGTCGGTCTCTCATGACTTTGCACGTGAGCACCTCGTACTCTGGTGTCTGCAGCAAGGTCGAACAATCGCGTTCCATGCCGAATGCACAGATCCTGCCGCGTTGCACAACATCTCGGTGCTACTCGAGGATTGGCCTGAGTGCTCTGTCGTGGAATCGCGGGAGCTTGCCGCTCAGATTGATGCGAGTTATACGGAGTTTGCGGAGGCTCAGTGCGGAGCTGAGAGCATCGGGGAAGATGCTGATGATGTTGGGGATGCCATCGCTCGGTTGGTCGCTGCCACCGACGCGGATCTGCTCTCGACTTCTGGGAAGTCTCCGGTCGTGCGGCTGATCGACAGTCTGCTGTTTGAGGGGATTCGTCGCGGGGCGAGCGATATCCACTTTCAGCCGTCCGCGAGCGGGCTGCTTGTGCGTTTCCGGATCGATGGGGCACTGATCGACACCAGGGTGTTGCCCCCGCGCTTCTCAGCTCCTGTGGCGAGCCGTATCAAGGTGATGGGGCACATGGATATTGCCGAGACCCGTATGGCCCAGGACGGGCGTGCGAGTGTGACGATCGGCCATCACGATCCAGACGACGTGCACGAGATCGATCTCCGGATCAGCTCGCTCCCAACGAGCGACGGTGAGCGCGTCGTCGTTCGATTCCTTGATTCAAATCAAGGGCAGCGTCTCGCAACCCTCGATGCCATCGGCATGAACAACGATCTTCTGAGTAGGTATCGCGCTTCGGCGAGTCGCCCAAATGGGATCGTGCTGCTCACAGGCCCGACTGGCTCAGGAAAAACCACGACGCTCTATGCCACCCTGCGCGAAATTGCCACATCAGGGGGGGCGATCGGGGGCGGTGACCTGAACATCATGACGATCGAGGATCCGATCGAGTACCGGCTCAACGCGCCCGGCCTGTCGATCTCGCAGAGCCAGGTGAACCGCATGAAAGGGATGACCTTCGCATCGGGCCTGAGACACATCCTTCGCCAGGACCCGGATGTGGTCATGGTGGGCGAAATACGCGATACGGAAACGGCGAGAATTGCGATCCAGTCGAGTCTCACTGGTCACCTTGTGTTTTCTACGCTGCACACGAACGACTCGGTCAGTGCTCCGCCGCGGCTGATCGATCTCGGGATCGAACCGTACCTGATCGGTGCATCGCTCAGCGCCGTGCTCGCACAACGTCTCGTGCGTCTGCGGCATCAGGAGTGCGAGGGGCGCGGGTGTGATGCATGCCTCCAGAGCGGCTACGCGGGTCGCACGGGGATATTCGAGTTGTTGCAGGTCAACGACGAGATCCATGAGATGATCGCGGACGCGGCCACAGCGACACAGCTCAGGAGGGCTGCTTATAGCACTGGGTGGAGATCGTTGCGTGAGGATGGCCTGAGACTGGTTGAAAGAGGAATCACCACACAGGTCGAGATCGAGCGGGTTGCGGTCGATCTTGGTGAGGAGCTGCTGGCATGAGCACCTGGCGGTACAAGGCGCGAGATGTCAGCACGCAGGAACTGCACTGCAGCGTGATACATGCGGAAACTGACGTGGCTGCTCGGGCTGCGCTCCGCAAGGCCGGGATGCGCCCTGTGCTGGTCAGGCCAATCAGATCAGCCAAGCAGGCGGGGTCTCCCGTCGCGGCCATGCTGCACCGCCATAAGCGTTCTCGGCGTGTTCATCTCAAGGCCGATCTGTATGACAGCATATCGATCCTGCTGGGGGCGGGGGTTCCGCTTTCGGAGGCGTCTCGCACCATTGGGCAGTCCCGACAGGGGAGAAGATGCCTCGCCGAACTGGCACACACGATCGCGGATCAGTTGCAGGGCGGGCGGTCGCTGAGTGACTGCATGCGGGATCATCCCGATTGGTTCGATGAGGCCGAGGTTGCTCTGGTCGATGCTGGGCAACGCATGGGCGAGATGGGCAGCATCCTTTCTCGGCTTGCTGACCGCCAGAATCGATCTGGTGAGCTTTCTTCGAAACTCATCGGTGCGATGTCGTACCCGTTGCTCGTTGGCGTGGTTGGCATCGGTGTGGCACTATTTCTGAGCGTCAAAACCCTGCCAGAGCTCGTTGGAATCCTTCAAGATGCGCACATTGAGCCGCCCGGGATTACGACATGGGTGGTCTGGTTGGGTCAGCTTGTGTGGACCAACGGTCGCCTCATCGTCCTGACAGCCCTGCTGCTCCCCGTAACGTTCTCTGTGGCCGTGCAACTGCTGTCGCCCGCGCACCGAGAACAGATTTACAACTTCATAGCGTGCTGTGTACCAACGCTGTTCCGCCGCTCCCGTGCTGCTGAGACGATGCTCTCGCTGTCCGAGTTGATTGGGGCCGGCGTGCCTCTTGTCGAAGCCATCCGCGTTGTAGCGCCGACTCTGCGTGGCGTGCACGGAAGGCTGCTCGCTCGCGTCTTGGAGCAAGCAGCTTCTCGCATCGAACAAGGACGACCGGTTATCTGTCTGTTCGATGATGAGCGTTGGTTCAGCGATGAGCACCGTCAACTCATGCGGGCGGGTGAAGAAGCGGGGGAGTTGCCCAGGAGCCTGAAGCGGATCGGGGAACTGGAGCTACGTGCGTCGAGAAGGCGCATCGATCAGCTCGCATCGCTGCTCGAGCCGGTCGCGATCCTGGTCCTTGCTGTCTGTATCGGGATCGTCGTGATGGCGGCCATCCTTCCGCTGATCCGATTGCAGGAGATTGCGGCATGAAACACAGGGTCTCCAGCTTGAATCGATCGATGAGCTGCCATGGGATGACTTTTGTCGAGCTGCTCGCAGTGCTTGTGATTCTCGGACTCGTGGCCGGAGTGTTTACGGTGAGCATCGCTGGGCGTTTCAGTCAGAGCAAGCGAGAACTCGCGAAATCGCAACTGGGTCTGATCGATGGCCAGGTTCAGTCCTATTACACGCTGAAGAGCGCGTGGCCTCCTGTCGAGCGGGGCCTCGATGTACTGACAAGCCCTGATGCGAGTCCCTCGGATGCGTTTTTCCTCACCGCGGATCAGCTGCTGGATCCATGGGGAAACCCGTTTTACATCATTGTGCCCGGTCCAGATGGGCATCCGTACGAGCTGGTGTCCTACGGGGCGGACGGTCAGCCGGGCGGGGCCGGTGCGGATGCGGATCTGAGTTCATTGCGGATGAGGGAGTGACCTGATGGTTAGCAGTCCAACCCCATCCAATGCCAGGGCCTACACACTCATCGAGGTTGCGGCGGTTGTTGTGCTGATCGGGCTCATCGCGAGCGCCTTTGCGCCGACGCTCGCACGGCGATCGAGATCAGCGCAGCTCGAAGCGTTCAAATCCCGACTCATTGAGTTCGATGTGCTCGCGCGCCAGCTGGCATTGAAGGGGAATCAGGTATCTGTGCGTTGTGAACCAGAAGGCGGCACTGTTCGCCTGTTCGAGCATCGAGATCGGCTTGCGGAAATCCGCTCGCTCCCGATCCCCGGAATGATCGAGTTGCAACCGATCGGGTTCGATGCTGCGGTCGTGTTCGATGCGAACGGGTGTACGCAGGGTTACGGCTACGTTATTCAGACTGATTCTGCGGTGCATCGCCTGGCGTTTCATGGAATCAGTGGTTGGTATGAGGTGACACGCGATGATCGCTAAGGGCGCATTTTCCATTCTGGAGGTGCTGCTGGCGACAGTACTGTTGGCCATCGTGGTTGCGGTCTGTACCCCGTATCTGCGTGTGGGAGTGGTTCCTTCGCCAGAAGCGAGCAGAGAACAGTTCGATCTTCAGGTGCGAGAAGCAATCAGGAAGCAGCAGCACACGCACCGGTCGCGGATCGACTACCAGGTCTATGCCGAGGCGGCGCTGCTGAACGGTTGGACATGTAAGCAGGTCCATGGGTCAAGCCAAGAGGGCGGGAATCAGGGCCTGGGTGGAACCTGGGTTTGGATCAGCGATGGCCGCGCGAGCAGCGTGCACTGGGTCGCGCCAGTGAAGGGCGGTGCCCCGTGAAGCGGTTCACTGCACAGGTCAAGTACGGCCGGCGTGGGATGTCACTCCTGGAAGTACTCGTTGCGCTTTCACTGCTTGCTGTGCTGACTTCGGTATCGATCACGTGGATGAATGCTGTTACTTCGAAGCAGCGGGAAGCGATGACGATCGCAAGGTGGGATCGCGCAGCGCATGCAGTTCTGGATCAGATAGCACGCGATCTGATACAGATCGATGTGATCAATGATGGGCGGAGAGCTGGAGAGCCGCGCGTTTGGGTAGAGGGCGAATGCCTGTGCATCAGGTCGCCCGGTCATGGTTCGGAGACGACGATCCGCTACATGCACGAAATGGGCCGGCAGCGCTTCGTGCGTCGGTCCTCAAAGGACCAGGCCCTGTCGCGTAATGAACCGCCGATGCTCGGCTCGGTCATCGATGTTCAGTTCACGCTCGCAGTGCCTGATGAAGGCCACGCGCTGCCTGAGTTGCGTGTTGCTCTGCGTTCAGACGACGGGCGGCTGATGGAAAGGACATTCTTGCTTGAGCAGGGGGACGTAGCCTCATGAGATCGCGACGCGGCGGGGCCATGCTGCTTGTGCTCATGACGAGCACGATCATGATCGTGGGGGTGAGCATGCTCGCTCGAACACAATCATCGTCTGCCATTGCAGCCATGCAAGCATCAAGGCTTCAGTTGTGCCATCACCTGATCACCGCGGCAGAGGAACCAACGCTCTACTGGTTGAATGAGCTTGCCGGTGGGGTGGTCACCGATCCGGACCACGCTACGCCCATGGTGAGCGTGCTCGATACACAAATGGAAATCGATCGGTCGCGAATACGGATTCAGATCACGGCATGGGATCAGCACGGCATGTGGCCAAGCAACTTCGATGCCCCCGGTAGTGGGGTGGCGCAGCGGTTTTCAGGTACGAGACCGCTGTGGGACCTGTCTGGGCTGAGGCCGGCCGATCGGGTCTATCCAACACAGCGCAGGCCGGTCTCGCGAAACAGCATCAAATCGACCCACAATCCGTGGCCAACGCAGCTGGGGCGTACTCGGCGGGGTGCGATTGCCGCGATCAACGTGAACACATCTCCCCGAGAACTGCTTGAGCAAGCAAGTGCACATGTGGGGCTTGGGGATCTACAAGAGCTGATTGAGCAGCGTAAGCGGGGGGAGTTCGTCACGGTTACACAGTCCGCACGTGATGCGGGCGGGAGAGAAGTCCGTCTTGTCAGCACGAGTTATTGCTGGTCCGTTCGCACGCAGGTCACGGTCGATGGTGTAACACGGGGGACGTGGGGCGTGTACGCAAATCGCGGGGGGCACTGGCAGCTTGTGAAGAGAGAGGTGATTGATGAATCGAACCACTAATCATCACTTCCTGCTTCACATCGCGATCCGTGTAAGCGCCATGATCGCGTTGGTGATCCTCGTTCTTTGGTATCGGACGCCTGTTGATCGTTCGTCAGGCTTCGAGATGGCACAGTCGCTCACGGTGCCCGCCGGGGAATCATCGAAGACGACGCCCGGATCCGCCCCGGATGCGGTAAGCGCGTCCATGTTTGATGTTGAGCTCTGGCATACGCCTGTGGTTGCCCAGCCCATCAAGGTCAAGCCAATCGCGAAGCCGGCGCCGTTGAAGCTTCAACTCATCGCCATCATCGCGGATGAGCGCTCCGGGCGAGAAGCTGCCGTGCTGTATGACCCTGAGCATGATGAGATGCGGAGAGTCCATATCGGATCGCAGATCGGTGGGCTTGATGTCCGCGAGATTACGCAAGATACGGTCGAGCTGGGCAACGGCACGAGATCCCACAGTATCAAGCTCGAAACCCTGGAGATTGAACAGTGAACGCTGCCCATGTCCCAGCCGAGTCATGCATGTTCGCCTCGCTGCCTGTCACCGCTGGCCGCGGGCGAGATCGCCAGCGTGAGCTCGTGTACGCGTTCGAGGGTCTGCTCCCAATCCCGATCGAAGAATGCCAGATTGCATTCGCGACACACGGCCCCGATGTCATTGGGTGCGCATGCAGGCGTGCTGATCTCGTGCCCATGCGGGTGAAATACGAGATCGTCACGCCGAGTCGGCTTCCTGATTGGCTCGGCGTAAGCGAGCCGGGGCAGTGCCTGAAACAACTGAATCTGCTTCGCGGAGAGATGCGATCTCAGATCCGGCAAAGGCGTCGGAACACGACGCTCAAACTCGTGAGCGGCTTTCTCTGCGTCATATCCGCATTTGTGGTCTACCAGTCACAGCAGCGAGTAAAGCTGTGGTCACATCAGTCGAGCGAGGTCCGGGACGAAATCCAGGCCCTGTACGACGGGGTGCTCCCATCGGGCCAGAAAGCGACTCAGCCCGATGCGATCCGATTCGCAACGATGCTCAACGAGCTCGCGAGGACGAGAACGGGGGCGAATCGGCATCATCATGGAGATCTGATCGCCGACTTCGCGTACCTGCTCGATCGTTGGCCAGCGGAGGATCAAACGCAAGTCCAGCAGATCCGACTAGATGCCAGCACAGCGCAGCTGATTGTCAGCGTGCCGGACAACGACCGTGCGCTGGGCGTGCTCGACTACCTCGCGGGTCTTGATGGCTGGGACGTGCGTTCGCGTGAGATTCATCCTGCACACAATCGGGTGAACCTGAGTGTGCAGATCGCGCGGGATGAGAAGGAGCAGTCCGATGCGTAACGCCTGGGTGATCATCACGTGTGTTTCATTCGTGGTTGCCATCGTGGCCATATACGTTTCGCTCCGAGCCGAGCATGCTGAACGTGCTCAGCTCGACTCAGTGTCTGCGGTGTGTGCTGAACTCGCTGGACAGATCCGGGATTTTCATCGGCTCAGTGCGCAGCAGCCTGACGCCATGTACGGAGCACAGCCAGAGGCAGAGTTTGAGAAGTCCATCCGAGCGTGCATTCAGGCGTCGCATCTGAATCCTCGCACTCGGTACTCGACGCGTGCGGGGATAGATGCGGCACACAGTGATCAGGCGCTTGGTTCAGCTGGGCTGCGTAAACGCAGCGCAACCGTTGAGATGTCGGGACTAACCCCGGCGCAGATCGGGAGCTTTCTGGTTCAATGGCGTGCATCCCAGCCGGTATGGATCCCAGAACGGATTCAGCTCATGCATGATCAGCGATCGGGGAAAAACGTATACAGCCTGCGTCTTGAGTGCAGCGTGATTTACCACGCCAAGGAGGGAGTTTGACACCATGTCGAGTCTTCGTGTACATCTCATTCTTCTGGTCGTTGTCACGGTCGGCGGCGGGTGTGGTCTGACCCCGGACCGTAAGCACAACGGGCCGAGTGGCTCCGCTCGGAATCAGCAGCTTGCGGCCGAGCTCACCGAGAAGGCAACAGCGTTCATCGTGTCGGACCCAGACAAGGCGTTGCAACTGCTCCGTGAAGCCGTCGAAGCAGATCTATTCCACGGTCCGGCGCACAACAACATCGGGGTGCTCCTGCTCGAGCGTGGTCAGTTATACGAGGCAGCAGAAGAGTTCGACTGGGCACGCCGGCTCATGCCGGGGCACCCGGACCCGAGGATCAACCTGGGTATCTCACTCGAGCGAGGCGGAAGGGTGGATGATGCGCTTGAGGCGTACGCGTCTGCGCTCGAGGTATACCCAGAGCACCTGCCATCGATGCAGGCGCTCGTTCGGCTGCAGGTTCGCGCTGGCGTCCATGATGCACAGACGCGTGATCTGCTTCATCAGGTCGTTCAACGCGGAGATGAGCCGTGGCGGAAATGGGCGAGGTCACAGATTGCTCGGCTTCCTGAGCACGCACCAGCTGTGATCAATCAGCATCAATAAAAGTTAGCGAATGAAGGACAAATAGGTCAACTGGAAGTTTGGTGATCGTCTCAGGACGACGTAATGAGGCGACGTGATACAGATGAACGTAGTGGGGATAGAAGAATGAAGGTCTGGAGAATCATCGTTGTACTGACAGCGTTTGTCGGTTTCGCAGCAGTTTCATTATCACAGGATGAAATCCCGGGTGATGTACTCAGGAACGAAGTGATAACGTTCCGGCCTGCAGCAGCAGAACGCTCAGAGTACGGGGTCAGCGCTTCGCTTGGGCTGTATCCCATACTCCGAAAGAACCCAGGGGCCGTTTATTACCCAGCCCAAACGCTCCAGTTCAACCTGGCCATCGAGCATCCTCTGTCCTTGACGGATAGTCATGACGTGTACAGCTGGGATGCCTTGGTTGGTTTCACAGATGACGATGGCATTCAGGTATACGACTCGTTTCTGAACGCGATGACGCAAGTTGAGAACGCGATGTATTGGCCGCAAGATGCTCAGGGGCATCCGCAGGTCATCGACGGCGCAACCTCCTTCGCTGGCTACTTTGGCCAGTATCTCTCGCGTGCATACCGAACGATCTTTGATCATCTGGATGACCCGGACAACATTCTGACGCACGGCTTCCCTGTGAAGGGCTACCCGCGGGTGGGCGCCCCGGTCGGCACAAGAATCCCGGCGAACTATCCTCCAGTCACCCATGATATCGCGATGTCGAACTCGCTCATCGTCCCCGCGAGCGAAGCGGGGACTTCACGGGCGATCTACTCGACACGAGAGACGGTGAACGGTGAGCTGGATCTGATCACGGGGCAGCCACTCATTCGTGAGGTGGATCTCGAACTCCCCTTCGGGGGCGCAGTCTTTCGCAGGATCCGGACCTACACCGAGGCGCCGTCGGTTGGGTTGAGTGTGCACAACTGGTCAGACGACGGCTCCTACCACCGCTCTCGCACGCCCGGATGGCACGGGAGCGGCTGGATGTCGAACGATGCGCCCTTGTTCTTGTTCGAGGCCGCGTATGCCCAGACGATGACGACGCCGGATGATCTCTCGCCACGTTGCCTCTTCGCGCTGGACGCACATCATTCGATCCCGTTTATCCGACAGGTTTCCGCTTCACCCAACGGTGGGGGGAACGCCGGAGACTACAACGTCGACTATGTGGCCCCAGAGTGGTTCGATGCCATCCTGCTGCACTTTGGCGGCGAGTGGGACGGCCCGAACAAGCGATGGAAGACCTACCCGAGCGAGTTCAAGGTCATCCTGAACAAACGATCGGTTACATACACCATCAAGCCCTATTACGAGGACGTTGATCCTGCAGAGCACTTTGTGCCCGATGTCTATGAGGTAGACAATCTGTTCTACGCTGTTTCATCACAACCGGGTTATGGTGATCCCGGTGAGGGTGTGCCGTATTACGGGCTCGTTACCGAGGTCCAGGACCGCGCGGGGAACCGTGTTGTGTACAGCTACGCGGACGGTCATCAGCCGTTCGAGGGGTTGATCTACGAGTTCTATTGGCCGCACGATGGGGTCACAACGCTCGACGATCGGCGTGTCGAGATTCGTCAGCGGGCCTGGTACAAGGGCATGATCGATCACATCCAGCTCTACGCGGCCGATTCAACCGAGCCGGACTGGACGCTCCTGTATACGTACAGAACCTTCGCAGATAAGCGTGACCGCCTTGAGCGCTGGGGGTTCTGGGATGATGAATCGTTCCCCCCAGCGCTGCATTCCATCCTGGTTTACGAGGGAGATGTTTACTCGGATCACCCTTCGACCATACACCGTGATCTGATTCTCAAGTGCCACGAGCTCCCAGATACTTCGCTCTGCGATATGGATCCCCTGCCGGGCTATGACCCCAACGTGACTGTTGTTGTCGATTCGTCGAATCTCGACAATATCGTTGCTGGAAACTCCGGGGCTTCAATCGACGGTGCCGCATTTGGGCAGAACAACGATATGAGGCTGCAGAATGGTTCGGGTGGGATCTCACTCATCGAGAGCCCTCCATTCGTGGAGCTGATGCTCGAACCGCCATCGAGTGTCGGTCAGAACACGCCGTGGGATGCCACGTGCCACGCACGAATGATCCCTGTCCCGCTGAAGGATGGTTTTGACAATCAGTTTGATTATCAGGATCAGGCCATCGGCCCCGCTGGGGAGGGTGAGGTTGGGTCCGGGTGGACGCTCTTGTCTGAGAACTGGACCCATCAGCTCACGTACGCGTACGCCGATCCACCGCAGTATTCCGTAGACGGTGACGCCGAAGGCAATATGTATCTCATTGCGGACGATTACACGGCGAAGGCCGCCGGGCCGGTGGAGATTCCCGCAGGGAGTTATGATGATTACGATGCGGAATCGATGTCGTACCTGCTCAAGGTACGTTCGGTCACGCGTGACGTTCACCCGGTGGATGGCACCCCGCTCGACAATGAGATCGAGCGGTTCTGGATGTACCGATATCAGGATACGGAAGATCCGGGAAGCACGACACCCGGTCGGTACGGAACCTGGTTTGAGTGGAGACAGTGGCACAGACATCTGTTTGATGAAACACCGCGTCGATTGAGCTATCGGTTCTCGCCTCGCGCCATGGACACGCTGACGACACCCGAGATCCTCAGTGGTTTCGGAGGCGGCGGCAGCGCGATCACGAAGAACGGGTACGTGAACTATCTCATCGGCTTCGACGAGTACGAGACGGTGATGTCACCATCTCTCGAGCAGGTCCCACTCTTCCGCCTCGCCGATACGAGCTATCTGCGATGGTCTGAACCATATCAGTTGGCTGGCGTGCAGACCGACACCGCCGCATTCGGTTCGGACGGGGATGCCAACAAGGTGGCATACCCAGGGAGCTGGCGGGCATTCGACAGTGACATTCATGGGGAGAGTGACGGGAATCACAGCGCGTTCTACACGGATTTGCGAGAGGACTATCTCGGTAGTGTGGAATCCAACTGCGATGGTCTCACCATCAGCCAGGCCAACCTGCCGCGGACCGGGTTCCTCCCCGAGGGCACCTCGATCTATGCGAGCACAGATGCGGCAGGAAACAAGCGCTGGTACCGGATGTACCGCTTCATTGTCACCCCGGAAGACGAAGAAGCATGGAGAGGGATGGACAGCAGCGGCAACTACCCCTCGGTAGGGGGGGACTTCGAGCGCAGCGATTGGCCATATCTCGGGCCTGAACTCGTTCTGCCGAGCGATAGTGGTGTGGCGGCACCCGGTGTCACCCATTCCATCTACCACTTCCCGTACCGATTCTCAATCGCGGACAGCGAGCCATACGGCCATCAGCACATTGGGTACGGTCAGATAGAGCGGACTGACCCGATGTGGTGGGTCGTCGTCGATGAGTACCCATCGCTCGACGCGGCGCTCACCGTGAACTCATCGCTGACGTACGCTCCTGCAAACGGGCAGGACGATTGGAGTGAATACGTCTTCACAGCGGCTGAAGACTGGACGAGCCGCAGGGTCGTCGCGTTGAACCCGACCGGCCTGGTACTCTCCGACCGGACCTGGGATGAGCCGGGCGAATCGTATGATCCCCCAGCGATCCTCGAAGCATATTCCTACGACGAGTTCATGCGTCGCACGATGACGTTCAGCCGTGGATGGGGCAGTGAACTCTCCAACCGGATCGCGATGTCCGACAGCCTGACAGGGCGAGCGTACGACGAAACGCTGAACGGTCTTGTTCAGATCTATACATACGACAACCCAATCGAAGTGGACTACACAGATGCTGTTACAGGAGAGACTGCGACCCGGTACGATGTGCCGCTCGAGGTAAGGAGCGTCTGGCTCAACAAGGGCTGCGAGACGCCCACCGACCCGGATGTGCACGGCGAGGTCCGTGTCAGCGACATCTCATATTATCGCGATGCGTTCGAAGGCATGACCGTTCCGCCATATCTGGAAGGGCAGCTTTATGCGCAGAACGTGTACGACTTGGAGGGGCAACCGGGTCTCGGCACGGTCGATCATCGCGTTGAGTTCTGGGATGCGACCGAGGTCACAACCGATGATTTCGACCCTGAGAATCCGCCAGTAAAGTGGGAGCTTCACGTCGGAGCTGCGTTTAAGCGCAGCCCGACTGATCCATACGTCCGGCCAGTCAGCATCAGTTTCTACAACCGAAAGAGTCAGCTGGTCTGGCAGGTGAATGGCTCGATGGCCGGCATCCTGAGCGGTGTCGGCGGGCAGAGCTCATGGAACGCCGATGTCAACTTCGAAGTGACGGAGGGCGTTGATGAGCTATTCCTCAACTACAGGCAGTACGACGATGAGGGCAGAGAGTACATCGCCATCGATGATATCGATGTACCCAGGACGTATGGCCAGCAGGACACGCTCCACTTCAGCAGAGAAGACCTCGCGTACCCAGCAGGCGGGCCCCAGGACTCATGGCCAATAGATGAGGGCGCCAATCATGGCGTGCTGTTCCTAGGAGATCATTTCGATGCTACCGCGGACCCGGAAGATCAAGTTGCATCGGATCGGCTCGCGGACTCAGACAACTCGCCGAACATAGACGGCTTCTTTTCGCAGCTGCAGGAAGACCTGGATCTTCTGGATGGCATCGCAGACCAGTCAGCGGATACTCAGCTCGACGGTGGCATCCATCGGCAGGCCCAGGCACCACCCCTCGATCTGGTTACGTACCGAGAGTTCTCCCGGTTCGGCCCGATCAAGGTGGTCTACCCGACCGGCGCACGCGATCTGTATCAGTACACACTCATCAACGGATACCTCGAGGAACTCAAAGCGATGGGGGTGGAGTTCGATGGAGCGTCATGGGCGTTCGCGGGCCAGGGGCTCTTCGACAGCGACTTCAACGGAAGCCAGTTTATCCAGCAGCAGCAGGCCATCATGGATGACCTGCTCGCGAGCCAGTTCAGTGGCGACCCCTACGATCTCAGCTCAGGCATCTTCGATACGAATCGCATTCAGGTCATTGCGAAGATCGAGCCAAACTACGACTCGGCCGGGCGCATGTCCTCGATGAAGGTCGATGATCCGAACGATGATGTGCAGCCCATCGAGCAGTATGTCGCATTCGATGGCTGGGGAAACATCACACGCAGCCAGGACGCCAACGGCAAGATCGATCGGAACACCTACGACCGGTTCGGTCGCAAGCACAAGACATTCGTTGGTTCCCGTGACCGCCACGAGATATGGGGGACGGTCGATCTCGGCCAATCCAACGACGATATGTTCCTCGTTGAGAAACTCCATTACGGGCTGGGGACGAACGACGCGAACCTGGTCACCCACAAATGGATGTTCCGCCAGCAGTCTGGCACCCAGTACGCGGGCGATTGGGATGAGCCGAGCGAGAGCAACCGGTACCTGGATTACGGTGTGGACCAGTATGGGGACTCACTTGACCCGATGGCGGCCATATATCAGGCTGGTGGCTCGGCACCAGGAGTGACGAGTTCCGGATCACTCGAGGAGTATGAGTACGACTGGCGCATGCGCCGTGTTATCACACGCTACCGTGGGCTTGATCAGGATCAGCACAATACCGCCGTCTACCGCGAACAGCGCGTCTTCCGCGACAACGCGGACCGGGTTCGTTTCATCGCCATCTACGATGGGATCGCCTCGGTAGATGCACCACACCCTGATATCGATCCCGGACCCCAGCCGGGGGCTCACGGGATGCTTCCTGAGCCGGAGGAGTTCTTCGCAAACGGCGCAGCGAGCAACCTGCTCTCGCTCACCGAGACTGTGTACAACGGAGCAGGTCAGACGGTCGAAACACGCAGATACGACCCGGACTCGCCCGACCCCGCGAACCCCGGATACCTGGTCACACAGAACTACACCGATCACGCGAACCGACCGACCTGGTCGCGCGACAGCGGTCAATACATCACGAAGTCGGTATACGACGCGAAGGGTCGTACGGCCTGGACATCCGTTTGGGCAGGCGATGTCGAGCTCTCAAGAACGGAGAATATCTACGGGCCGAACGACACCGTGGACATGACTCGAACATTCGAGCGGATCGACACCACCGGCATGGGAGCCAACGGGGGCACGGAAAACACACTCGCAGATGGGCAGATCGACCTCCGTGTCACCCTTGCCCATCAGTGGTACGACAGCAACAAACGCCTGATCGCCCGTGCAGACTTCGGATCAGAGGAGTTCACCGGAAACGTCGGCACCTACCTCAACGAGTTCCGCCCGGATTCGGTCCCCGTGATCATGCTGGACATGCCCGAAGCCCCTTCCGGATCGGGCGGCACGAATGGGCCGGACCAGTCGCCGCGCATGCTCGTGGGCATCGAGTACCCCCCAGAGTGGCTCGGCGCGGATGGACGGGGCAAGGCACAAGTGACGGCCTACTGGTACGGACCGCTCGGGAAGAAGAACGCATCGTTGCGCGTCCTGAACGCGGAGGCGGTTGATGCGAGCACCACCCGCGTCGATTACACCATCGACAGAACCGAGTACAACGGGTACGGGCAGGTCGAGGTCGACCACAAGTACGGGTATTCCATTGAGTTCCCCAACACAGTCGACCCACAGAACCCGACCCTGACACCAGAAGATATCGAGGCGCAGGCCGAGTTCCTCGGCGGAATGCACTACAGCTACGAGCTCGACGGCTTTGACAGCGATCCATTCGATGGGGTTCCTCCGCCCATCTTCGCAACGGACAAGGTGCGAAGAATCACACCGCTCACCGCTGGTCATGTCCTCACATACAACTCGACGCTCAGACGCTTCGAGGTCGACTGGAACGGATCCACGGATCCCGTCCGTTCGACATTCCTCGAGTACAACGCGCCCATCATCGAACCCGGCTTCATGCTGGATGAGGGGGTGCTCGACCAATCGGTGCCGTTTACGTTCCCCATCGATTCAGACGACTGGGGACATCTCGGCGTGTCGAATCGCCCCGATCTGGTCAAGGCCGTGCACATGCCCGATCCGGTGAACGGGAACACGGGCAGCAGCACGGGCTACTCGTTCTTCTACTTCTACTACGCCGACGGCCTCCCGGCCATCCGCCTCGATAGCCGCGGCATCGCGATCTACTACATCTACGACGAGCGAGGCAATCTCACCAAGCTCGCATGCGACGATCGCAATCTTCCGCTCGCGGCACCAGCCGCTCAGGGCGGAGAGGGCATCACGAACCCCGACCAGCTGCCCGCAAACTACATCGAGTACGGCTACGACGCGATCGATCGCCTGGTGCTGCTCACAACCGGCCGTGAGCAGGATAGCTACAGCCGCATCGAGACCGAATCGCTGATCCAGTACGACGCGATGGGGAACATGCTGGCCGAGTATCAGTCCCGCGACGGCACGGTCGATCCGGCCACAACGCCCAGGGTCGGGTACCAGTGGGAACGGGTATACGCGCAGGCTGACTACTCAAGCGGCACACTCGCGATGCGCGACAACATCAACCGCCTTGAGACAATGACCTATCCCGATCGCACAGGGACGTACGACGGCGGCGCTCACCTGCCCCGAACGCTCACCTTCGGATACGGCGCTGACGGCTCGATTTCAGACCTCATGAATCGGGTCGAGACGATCACCTCCGACGGCGGCCCAGCGAGCCTGCCGATCGATCACATCGCCGAATACCAGTATTCGGGTATCGGCCGCCTGGAGTCGATCATGCTCGGCACCCCGGCGGGTGAGCCGCAGGGTTCAGCCGAGAACATACTGCGCGACGTCAGGAGCTTCGACCCATTCGGGCGTGTCAGCAATCGGAGCGTCACGGCCTACAACGGGCCGGGAGACTACCGCGTAGTCCAGAACTCAGACTTCGGCTACGACGTTGGCAACCGTCGCATCTTCGAGCGGCTGACGCAGCAGGACACCCACACCGGCCAGAGCCGTGACAACATCCATTCCGCGTTCTACGAGCACGACCTCAAGGGACGCCTCACGGGCGAGCATTACGGATCGCTCCATTCGAACGGCTTCGATGGCATCGATCACGCAGCGGTCGGCTCGGGCACGATCGATCCGCTGGTGATGACCTACGGCCTCGACCTCCTGAACCGGCGGATCGGGAGTGGTTCAGGCTTCGGGATCGAAACCTGGGTCGACAAGGACCGCGATGGTCTCATCACAGACTTGGTCCCCGACCCGTCGGACCCGAACGATCCGTATGACCCCGATCTCGACGAGCTGCTGAAACACTCGCACCAGGTCGATGAGCGTGGGGGGCTGGTGGCCATCCAGGACGAGTACACGCTCGATGCACCCGAGCCCGTCGAGCAGGACGTGTCCGGCGCCGTCACCGGCCTGCACGGGCGGAAGGTCTTCTACGACTGGCTCGGCCGACCGGTCCTGGTACGCGAATCCGACGACACGCCGATCGCGGCGTACCGCTACGACGGCTTCGGCCGCCTCGCAAAGCGGACGACCCCATGGCCCGGCAGCGACAAGAGCACGGTCTTCCGTGACGAGTTCTACTACTACGACGGCGTGCGGCGCATCCAGGAGGTCTTCACAGACCCGATGGACGCGATGCCGCCATGGAAGGTGACCCAGGGCGACATGCCGCTCTACGAGGGTGG
This sequence comes from Phycisphaerales bacterium UBA1924, assembly GCA_964229845.1. GTDB lineage: Bacteria > Planctomycetota > Phycisphaerae > Phycisphaerales > UBA1924 > UBA1924. The sequence goes on along the minus strand of CAXREY010000021.1, from coordinate 120,309 downwards.
CAATGCCCACCGCACCGAAACGGAGTTCATCTGGTCCGCCGCATCCTCCCAGCCCTTCGACACCTGCCACGTGCAGATCGACTGGTGGGACCGCGAGGCGTGGTACATACAGGACCACGCCACAGGGACAGTGCGCGCATTCGTCGATGCCAACGGCGACATGGTGCGCCAGCAACGCATCGATGCCTTCGGCACCCTCCGCAGCGAGGACATCTTCCCTATCGCAGACAGCGGCCTGTTCGCTGGCTTCCAGCAACGAATCGGTCACCACGGCCTATTCGCCGAACGCGTCGACACCGACACCCTGGGCATGGCCCTCGAAGTCGGCGGCGAGGCATGGTACCAGTCACGCAGCCGCTGGTATGTCCCGGAGCTGGGGCGTTTCCTGACGAGTGATCCGAACGCGACGGGCGTACCTACGCAGCAGACGCTGGCGATGCTTGGTCGCATGCCGGCTGGGCCACCGAGTGGTAGCTTTGGCAGATCATCACATTATAATGATGGTTGGGATACCTTCACCGCTTACAGCGGCAATCCAGTAGGATTTTCAGATCCATCTGGATTGTTTGCGTTTATTGGCGACTCCATGGGGAGTGCGGTAAGGGCGGGCAAGCGGGCTTACTCTGCTCATGAGTCGGCAGAGCCTGCAATGGATTTGGTTCGAGCGATAACTGCTGGGGCCAGTGTTAATCAGGCTATTCTCGCATTTGCGGCCGATATGGCATTTGATAAAATTGGAGGGGACGCTTTTGACAAGTTGGTTTCAGGGATAAAGAAAGCTGGAAAGAGGTTTGGAAAGAAAATGCCACGTGCTTTCAGCGACGTGGCGGACACTTGGGTGTATGCGGGGTATAATAATGATGACGAGATTGTTTATGTCGGCATATCGGGTGATGTGGATCGGCGGTCTGTAGAGCATAAAGGCAGGGGGTTTGGGGTCCGCCCAATCGCTGGTCCTTTTCCTAGAGTTGCTGCGAGAGCGATTGAGCAAGCTTTAATTCTAAGGTACAAAATGGAAAAGTACGGCGGCCAGTTGGAGAATAAGAGAAATGAAATTTCAGAATCTCATGAGTGGTATGATGATGCAATAGAATGGGCCGAGGCTGTTATTGAAACTTTGGGACTTCCGTAATGTATATGATCCAAGGTAAACCGTATCGTAAAAAGTTGCATGATGGGGATGTCTTTATCATTAATTACCCTGAGGGTAAGGCTGTTCCTGTCTTAGTTGCAAGAGCTAAGTCAAATCCTGAAGACCCGGTTCTTGCTAATTACTTAATATATATCTATGAGATGGTTAATAGGCCGTTGATTTCAGGACTTGATCTTGATCGGTCAAATTTTATGTTGCCGCCAATGGTGGTGAACAGGCTTGGGTGGTCATGGGGTTACTTTGAGAAATATGATTTTGATCGAGATTTAGCAATGTCGCATGTTGCGCGCGAGCATTGCTTGGCCAATTGCTATTATTCGCCGACTGGGTGTGTCAATGAGTGGGGGCATGTGGTTGAGTGCGTGTCTGGGGCAATAAAGTATCAGGTAGGTAATGCGAACTTTTTAGATGTCATTATCGCGGGTAAAATGGGTTGGGATAAGGAGTTGGCAGGCAGGCATCCTTGATTCGGTGTCGCTCGTTGTTATTTGGAGCTAGGCATTTCTTCCCCATAGCGAGCTTGGCTTTGGGGCTGAGCGGAATCTGAAAAATCTGTTGCTAGTGGTGCTCAGAAGCAATGCGCTCGCCCGGCCTCAAACGACACCGCACACCCCTCCCCAACCGCCCGCAGTGGCCCCTGGCTGTCCCGCACGAGGAACTCGAGCCCGCCGAGACTGATGGTGTAGTCCTGGGCGAAGCCGAGGTACTCGGCGTGTGTGATCGTGCCATTGCCCAGGGAGATGCCCGATCCGGAGCGGCCATCGAGGTCGATATGCTGGGGGCGGATGCCGAGGGTGACGCTGTGCTGCTGCTCGATCGGTGTGTTTTCCAGTCGAATCGCCGCGGATTTGTGGAGCTTGGGGATGAGCACGGGATGCGGGCCCGAGCGGTCGATCTCGCAATCGATCAGGTTCATCTTGGGTGAGCCGAGGAAGCGACCAACGAACTTGGAGTTCGGCTTCGCGTACACCTCGGCCGGGGTGCCGGCCTGCTCGATGATGCCCTCGTTCATCACCACCACCACATCGCCAATCGCCATCGCTTCCTCGTGATCGTGCGTGACGTACACCGTCGTGGTGCCCAACTCGCGGACGATGCGACGGATCTCGGACCGGGTCGTGATGCGTCGGTCCGGGTCGAGGTTTGAGAGCGGCTCGTCGAACAGAAAAACCTTCGGCTCACGCACGATGGCCCGTCCCAATGCAACGCGCTGGCGCTGCCCGCCGGAGAGCTGCCCCGGCTTCTTGTGGAGGATCGGATTCAGCCCCAGCAGGTCGGCGGCATGGTCCACGCTCTTCTTCCGATCGGCCTTGGATACGCCGCTCATCCGCAGCGAGAACCCCATGTTCTCGGCGACGGACAGGTGCGGGTAGAGCGCGTAGTTCTGGAAGACCATCGCGATATCGCGGTCCTTGGGACGCACGTTGTTCACGACCCGATCCCCGATCTTCAGGATCCCCGCGGTGATCGTTTCGAGCCCGGCGATCATCCGCAGCGTGGTCGACTTGCCGCACCCCGACGGCCCGACCAGCACGACGAACGCCCCGGGCTCGATTTCCAGTGAAATGTCGCGAACCGCGGTAAACCCGTCCTCATAAGTCTTCGTGATGTGCTCGAGCGTCAATCCCGCCATGCTGACTCCATCTGGTCTGCAACCGTACGCCTATGTGCTCCGGAGGCGTGCATTTAGACCGTTTTTCTTCAGATTCGGTGCCCGGTGAGCGATGAATCTGGTAGACTCAATGTAACAGTTACGATACCCGATTGAGGACCACATAATGCCGATTTCTCTCCATATTCTGTTGATCGCGGGTCTGGCTGCCTCTGTGACCACCGCGCAGGACGCCTGGGAACTGGTCTGGGAGGACGAGTTCGAGGGCACCGCGCTGGATGCCGGAAACTGGTCTGCCCAGACCGGCAACGGGACCGCGTACGGGTTGCCCGCGGGGTGGGGCAACAACGAGCTTCAGTACTACACCAACTTCAGCGAGAACATCGTCGTATCCGACGGCACGCTGAAAATCATCGCCCGCGAACGCAGCTTGGGCGGGAGCGACTACACATCGGCTCGAATCCGATCGCTCAACAAGCAGGAGTTCCTGTACGGGCGCATCGAGGCGAGGATCAAGCTCCCTTCAACGCCGGGCATCTGGCCGGCGTTCTGGATGTTGCCGACCAACTCGCCCTACGGGACATGGGCGGCATCGGGCGAGATCGACATCATGGAATCGGTGAACTACGCCGACCGGATCTACGGTACACTCCATTACGGCAGCACATGGCCGAACAACACCCACGCGGGCCCTCGACTTGAGGACGGCACCGATTTCTCGGATGACTTTCACGTGTATCGCGTCGATTGGGATCCAGATCAGATCACCTGGTATGTGGATGGCGTAGCGTACGGCTCCCGATCGAGCTCGCAGTGGTTCTCGAGTGCTGACGCCGGCAACCCCAGGGCGCCCTTCGATACGGAGTTCCATCTTCTATTGAACGTGGCCGTGGGGGGCGACTTCCCGGGCAACCCGAACGGGTCTTCCGTGTTTCCCCAGACCATGGAGGTGGACTATGTCCGCGCATACACGCGGACGCAGCTGCCCTATCCGGGCGACCCGCATCCCATCCCGGGCACGATTCAGGCCGAGGACTTCGATCTTGGGGGGCAGGGCCAGAGCTATTACGATTGTGACGCGGAGAACAACGGCGGTGAGTACCGCGACTCCGGCGTTGATATCCAGGTGGCAACGGAGGAGGGGTTCAATGTCGGATGGATGTGCGAAGACGAGTGGCTCGAGTACACCGTCGATGTGCAGACCGCCGGAACGTACGACCTCGATGTGCGGGTCGCGTCCGTTGGCACCGGCGGGGGCTTTCACATCGAGAAGGACGGGGTGGATCTGACCGGTGCGGTGTACTTCCTGCCCACCGGTGGGTGGCAGAGCTGGCAGACGGTCTCCGCAACGATCGAACTGGAAGCCGGAGAGCAGGTTCTCCGCTTTGTCAACCGCGGCGCGTTCGATACGCAATACAACCTGAACTCGATGACGTTCACCTCGCAAGGCCCGACGCCCTGCAACGATGCGGATCTCGCGGCACCGTTTGGTGAGCTGAACTTCTTCGACGTGAGCGCATTCCTGACGGGCTACAACGCGCAGGATGCCGCCGCAGACCTGAACAATGACGGTGTGTTCGACTTCTTCGACGTGTCGTCGTTCCTCACGACCTACAACGCGGGCTGCCCTTAATCTGGGCTGTCGGCTGAGGCGGACTCAACGACATACACCGGGAGGTTCGCGGTGCCAGCGTGCCCCTGCCCGTCGCGCACGGTCACGAAGATGCGATACGCGCCGGGCGTCTCCGGCATAACAATGCTGGCGTCCAGCACGCCATGGGCGCTGATCTCGACGTCAAGTTGTTCGATGCCACGCTCAAAGTCGCCTCCCATGCTCGCCTCTGTGGATTCTGGTATCACGCGCCATTCCACATCGAGCGGGTCGCTGTCTGGATCGCTCGCGCGGACCTGAACCCGAACAGTTTCTGACACGAGAAGACCAATGGGGTTGCCCTCGCTCATGTCGATGCCCTCCACCCGAGGGGCGCGATTGGCTGGGGCCTCGCCGGTCCAGTACTCGCTCAGCACGTCGACGCGCTCAGTTGTTTCGCCGGTGGGGAGAAGCAGGCCGTACCAGGTTTCAGTCTTCTCCTGCTTGTGGCCCCAGAGGAACGCAAAGGAGCCGAGGCACGGTCCGTCCAGGTTCGGCTGGATCGATGCCGCATAGACATCGCGCAGAAAATCCGCCTTGGCTGCGCTCGGCTGCTCGTACGGGGCGCCCCATGGCGTGCTGCCGGACTCCCAGTGGCCGAGCACGCCCCACTCAGTTGCGGCCCACGCCCCGGTGTACCCTTGGGCCTCGAGTCGTTCGGGGATACTGCCCAGCCCCCCGTAGGCATTGATGCCGATGAAGTCGATATCGGGGCACTCGTTCTGGATTCGGATCGCTTTATCGTCCCCGATCTCGGCCACGATCGCCACCCTCGGGTGGTGGGGGTCGAGGCGCCGCACGACCGCCGCCGCGTCGTTGATCTGCTGGAGGGCGACGTCGAAGTCGCCACCGAGTTCCACCTCGTTGCCCACGCCCCATGCCAGCAGTGCGGGGTGGTCGCGGTGCTCACGGACCAGCATCTCCACCCGATCGAGTTGTTCCCGTCGTGCATCGGGATCGCTGTAGTCGAAGCCGTGGCGTTCGTGTTCCAGCCAGATGCCCGCGACGACCATGATGCCGAGCCCATGCGCCTGGTCAAGGAGCTCGCCGATGCCCTCCGCGTCCCAGGTGCGGATCGTGTTGCCGCCGTATTCGGCCAGCAGTTCAAGGCTGTCGACTCCGCCCGCTCCATAGATCGTGTGAGGCTCACCGTTCGCGATGAGCGTGTAGCCATCGCCGTTCTGGGCGAGGGAGACCTTGCTCCCCGAGTACGGGGTGCAGCCGGTGCCGATCGTCAGAAGTGTCCCAGCGATGATGGATGTTGCGAGTGGGGTGATGTTCATGCGTACAGCGTAACAGTTACGGATTCCGAAATCATCAGCCGGCGTTCAAATCTCTGGATCTCGTCCAGATTTCGAACGCATGAGGTGGTTTAGGCCCTCTCATGTCATGATGATAGGAAAAAGGTCGGTGATGGGCCACATTTTGACCTGAATCCGGATAGGGGGTTGCATCGACCGAGCGTAACTGTTACGATCATCCTGCTGGCGCTTCAAACCCTGACGACCCAGAGGCCGAACATGAGCACGGAATCTAAGCGTTACTCGTCGACTCCCAAGCCCTATCCATGCGGCTTCACGTTGATCGAACTCCTCGTAGTGATCGCAATCATCGCGCTCCTTATTGGCATCCTGCTGCCAGCGCTCGGATCTGCTCGCGAGACCGCGAAGGATGTGCTCTGCAAGTCAAACCAGCGCCAGCTCGCAACCGCAACGCTCGTATACGCCAATGACTACAAAGGCAAGTTCCCGCCTGTCCTGGGTGGACCTTTCGTGATCGATCCTGAGAACGGCAAGCGGAACATGGTCTGGTACGACGAGAATCGGCTGGGTCGATACCTCCCTCAGGAGGATTTCCGTAATGTCTCCGCGAGCAACCAGGAAAACCCGACGATCGGCGGGACCGTGCTTCGCTGTCCCAATCACCCAGATGGCTCACGGTCATACACCATGAATCATTGGGCCGCTTCGGCAGGTGAAGTGGGGGAGCCAAACTTCGGCACCGGAACGGTCCCTTACTATCGACCGGGTACGTATCAGGGGAGCGATAACTACCAGCTTGGCCAGGGCTTCGACACCACCGTGGAACGCTCAGGAGATATGCTGCTTTTCTCTGAGGCATGGGGCTTCTGGACCTCAGAGCTTGAGAATGAATACGATGAGCGGACTTGGTTCACCGCATCCAGCATCGGCTCCAAGGGACTACCGGGCGAGCGATTCGGGGGCGGAATGGGTGTTCCGGATCTCGACCTTGTTGGAAACTGGACTGGTGTCGGGCAGTTCCCAAGAGCTCCTGAGATGGAGGGGGATCTGGGCTCAGCCCCGACGGCCTATATTCCGTATTACCGCCATCCGAATCGACGAAATGAATCATTCGCGATCAAGGGGGGAGCCAACATGGTCTTTGCCGATGGCCACGTTGAGAAGTTTGAGGCCCGAGAGCTCTTTGATGCCGATACGGGTAGAAGCACCTATAAGGTCCTCTGGTCGCTGAACGATCAGCGGGTCGAGATCCGAGAGCTGGGACCGGAGCCATAAATCATGAGTTCAGTACGTCAGATCGCAAACGAGCTCGGTATCTCTGTCGCCACCGTATCGCGTGCGATGAATCAGCGGAGCGGCGTGAGTGAAGAGACCCGGCGCAAGGTTCTCGAACTCGCTCAGCGCCACCAGTACAAGCCCTCGATGGGACGCAAGCCCACGAACATCATCGGTCTGGTGTACCCGGAGGAGCCGGTCAAGTCGGACCTCGGAGACTTCGAAGCATCACTTCTTTCCGGGATCCTTCGGGGTGTCTACGAGAAGAAGCACGATCTCGCGTTCATCAGCGCCGCACGGGACAAGCATCCCGATGAGACGTATACCCAGTTCTTCCACCGGAAGGGTGTGAGCGCCATCATCATGAGATCGCTGGGCGATACCTCACTCGTGGAGCGGATCACCAGCGAGGGATTCCCTGTCCTTCTGGTCGCCGACCGTTCCGAGGATCCGGCTGTTTCGTACCTCGATTCGATCTCGCACGATACGTCCCGCAAGGCGATCGAGCACCTGATCAGCCTCGGGCACAAGCGGATCGGGCTCGCGATGCACAACATCGTGGATACCGACCATCAGGATCGAGAATCGGGCTACCGCGACGCGCTGCACGATGCCGGGATCGAGGTCGATGAATCGCTGATCGTGAAGGCCGAGGCGAATACCGCAGGCGGTGAGATCATGCTCACCCGCCTGCTCGAGCAGGAGCACCCGCCCACGGCGATCTTCTTCACGAACCCCATGTCCACGATCGGGGCCCTGCACAAGTGCCTGCGATTGGGTATCAAGGTTCCCAAAGACCTGTCGATTGTCGGCTTTGACGATTCGGTGACACGCCACCAGACCTTCCCGCGCTACACCGCGGTCTGTCAGGATGCGATCTCGCTCGGTGTCGAGGCGGCAAGGTGGATCACGCGCGCTGCGCAGAGCGACGAGCCGATGCCGATCTACCGCGAGGTTCGTCCGACGAGCTTCGAGGTGCTTGAGACCACGTCATACGCCTCTGTTTCGCCGGTCCGCATCGGCCCCGACGGGGAACTGATCCGCACAGTCTGATGCAGCGTGTTGCCAACACCATCCTTGCGCTCCGTGGCCTGTCTTCCGGTGTCTGGGTCATCGGGGCGCTGTTCGTGGTCAGCGCGGCCCTCGTGCTGATGCGAGAGCAAGAGCAGCGTGGCGATCTCGAGTTCTGGCTCTTTTCACTCGAGCACGAGCAGATGTATGTCCCGCTGATCAAGGAGTACGAGCAGACCGAAGGGATCGAGCTCGATACGACCCTGATGAGCATCCCGGCGATCCAGAGCCGGATGATGAGTGGCTTTTTCGGCGGGCTGCCGACCGCGGATCTGATCGAGATCGAACGCGCCGTGGCGCCGCAGGTGTTCATGGGGCCGACCGAGGCCATCGGGTTGATGGATCTCACCGATATGCTCGCCAGCGAGGGGCTGCTCGAGAAACTCAACAAGCCCTCGCTCAGCCCTTGGAGTGTCGACGGGCGCGTGTTCGGGTTGCCGCACGACGTCCATCCGGTGATGCTCGCGTACCGTGCAGATCTCACGGAAGCCGCCGGTATCGATCTCACTCAAGTCGAGACATGGGATGAGTACTTCCAGGCCCTCCGCCCCCTGATGGATGATGGGGACGGTGATGGGAAGCCGGACCACACGCCATTGTCGTTCTGGTACACCAACCAGGACATGATCGAAACACTGCTGCTGCAGGGCGACGGTCAGCTCTTCACGCAGGGTGGCACACCCACGATCGACAATGATCGCAACGCGTGGCTCATCGCCGAGATGACCTCGTGGTGCGTCGGGCCTGATCCTGTCGCGATTTACGTGGACGAGTGGAGCGCGGGCGGCCATCAGGACAAGGTGAACGGTGTCGCGATCGGTTACATCGCACCGGACTGGATGTGCTCGATCTGGAAGATGCATGTTCCCGGGCTTGAGGGCAAGCTGAAGCTCATCCCGCTGCCTGCGTTTGAGCCGGGCGGGAGAAGGACGAGCGTGCGTGGCGGTACGATGCTCGGAATCCCGAAGACGACCGAGCATTTCGATCGCGCGTGGGCGTACGCGAAGCTGCTGTATACCTCGCCGGAGGTGGCCAGGCAGCTCTATCAGGAGGTGGACATCATCTCGCCGGTGAAATCGCTCTGGGATGATCCGGTGTATGACCAGCCCGATCCGTTCTTCATGAATCAGCGCAAGGGGCGGATGTACATCGAGCTCGCGCCGGAGATCCCTCTCCGCCCGTCGTCGCCGTACAACAAGCAGGCCGCGATCGACGTTCGCGACGCGATGGGGCAGCTCGCGGAGTACGCACGCGTGAACCGGATGTATACACCGGACGAGCTCCTCCCGAGGGCGAAGGAACTGCTTGCGCGAGTTCAGAAGCAGACAGAGCGGCGCATGGCCCGCAACGCTTTCGCGGCCGAGGACCTCGCGGCACCAGCGATCGGGGGCGAGCAGTGAAGGGCGGAGAGATCGATCGGACGCGGGTGGTCTTCTCTTGGGCGATGCTAGCGCCTTTCCTGGCACTGTTTATCGTCTTCGTTGTGTATCCGCTGATCCAGTCCGCGTTCCTCGCGGCGAACCAGACGTTCGGGCCCGGCACCCGCACGTATGTCGGAACGAAGAACTTCCAGCTTCTCCTGTCGGATCCGGTGTTCTGGAAATCCATCTGGAACACATTCATCTATGCGTTGGGTTCGTTGTTCATTCAGCTCCCGATCGCTTTCCTGCTGGCTCTGGCGCTGAACTCCCGGAAGCTCAGGGGAAAAGGGATCTACCGCCTGATCTTTTTCAGCCCGCAGCTGATGGGGCTGGTCTTTGTGTCGATCCTCGGCGCGCTGGCTTTCGAGAAGCGGGCCGGGCTGGTGAACCAGGCCATCGCCTTCGTCACCCAGAACCCCAAGTACCTCGAGATCGATTGGCTCCAGCAGCACGTGATGGCGACGCTGATCCTGATCTCACTCTGGCTGTACGTGGGATTCAACATGATCTACTTTCTCGCGGCCCTTCAGAGCGTGGATCGATCGCTGATGGAGGCTGCCGAGATCGACGGTGCGGGCGCGTGGGGCAAGCTTCGGCACGTCATCTTCCCGAGCGTCAAGCCCGTCGCGACCTTTGTCGTGCTGCTCTCCATGATCGGATCGCTCCAGCTCTTTGAGCTCCCGTACATCCTGCTCGAGGGCAGCGGGGGGCCGGGGAACCGGGGGCTCACGATCGTGATGTACCTCTATCAGAACGGCTTCGATCTGGGTGATCTTGGCTACGCGTCCGCGATCGGCTGGGTGCTTGCGCTCATCCTCATCGGGCTCGCTCTGGTGCAGGTCAAGCTGACGCGTGCGCAGGAGGTGGGGCCGTGACTACCCCGGGCAGGCGGAGCGTGAATAAATGGCTGCTGCACGCCGTGCTGGTCGTGCTGGCGGTGATCACGCTCATCCCGTACCTCTGGCTGATCATCGCTTCACTCAAGGGGCAGGACGATTTCTTCAGCGCGATCTTCTTCCCGCCCGGCGATGGCCCGCTCGGCATCGGCTGGGACAAGCTCACCCTGAACAACTACCGTGAGTTGTTTGAACTCGGGTTCCAGAAGAATCTGATCAACTCCATCTTCTATTCAGCAACGACCGCGCTCTTTGCGACCCTCATCTGTGCGGCGACGGGGTTTGTGCTCGCGAAACACCGGTTCAGGGGTCGGAACCTGATCACGCTTGTGGTCCTCGGGGCACTGATCGTGCCACCAACGCTCCTGCTCGCGCCCGGGTATGAGCTTCTGTACGATATCGGGCTGCTCGACACGGCGTGGGGGCTGCTGCTCCCCCTGCTCGCGCCCGCGTTCGGCGTGTTTCTCTTCAGGCAGGCGGTGATCCAGTCCGTACCAGACGAGCTCCTGGAGGCCGCCAGGATCGACGGTTGCTCGGAGTGGTCGATCTTCTTCATCGTGGTGCTCCCGCTTGTGAGACCGATGATCGGTGCCTTCATGCTCATCACCTTCCTGGCGATGTGGAACAACTTCATCTCGCCGCAGATCGTGCTTCAATCCGCGGAGAAGCAGCCGCTTTCTGTCGCGATCTCTCAGCTTCGAGGGGTGTACAAGACAGATTACGGGCTGCTCACCGCGGCCACCGTGGTTTCCGTCCTCCCGGTCGCGGCACTCTTCCTCATCCTCCAGAAGCAGTTCATCTCCGGATTGACCAGCGGTGCCGTGAAAGGCTGAGACATCGGTTGATCAAAAAATCTCGCCGATGCGGTGAGGCATCGACGAGACTCTGGATGAGCGTTCTGGATTTGAAAACTCGAGAATCAGCGCTTGCGGCGTGCGGCAACAAGACCGCCGAGCCCGAGCATCGCGAGCGAGCCGGGGGTCGGTACGGTGCCGAACACGATGTTCCCGAAGGGGGCGACATCGGTGATCCACACGTTCACGCCAGTGACCTGGATGCCCCACTGAACGTGCCGGGAGGCATCGTCGATGGTGTCGAGCGAGACGCTGAAGTTGCCTGCCGCGTCGACATCCGCGAAGACATCAACCGATGAGCTAAAGTCCGCCGCGAAGTCCCGGATGAATACCCGTGCGTTGTGGGCATCGGTGAAGCTGTTGCTCAGGACCGTGCCCTCGAAGGTCACGGTCTGGCCAGCGAGCGCACCGTCGATCTGCTGATAGAGGTTCGCTTCCATGATCTTGTTGCCCGGTGCCCCGGGGCCGCCGCCGCCCTGGTACCAGAACGGATCGGGGTCGCCGATGGTGTTCGGGCCCATGGTGAGGGTGCCCGCGCCGTCGTCGAACTCGGCGGTCAGGTCGGCGATGCCCCACCCTGAGCCAAAGACGAAGCCGCCGCCGTTAACGGGGAGTTCGAAGACGTTCATGAAACCGAGCCACGGTGCGGACGACTCATCGATCGCCACGTTCACGTTGCCCGCGAGGCTTGTCGCCGCGAAGCATGCGCTCGCTGCGATGGCTGCTTTGACTGTGTGCATACTCTTGTTCTCCTCTTTTTTTCGTACGTGTAGTCCCACGATATTGGAGTTCACTGGGGTGAATCCTGGGTTGTAACAGTTACAATATGGCAGAGTTTCGCCTGCATAGCAAGGCAAAACGGCCGTCGGAGCGAATCTTTTTGGACGACCTGGGCGTGTTTGCGAACGCCACAAGTGGCCTGGCGCACCAGCCACAACTGGTCCGATAGCCGTCTCGATGGCATTTCCTGCCTCTCAGGGTGATCTGTTTGACAGAACTGGATTGGCGGATCGGATTCGAGTGATATGATCTCGACTGGTTCATGCAACTGTTTCATGCTCGGAGCGCTCGTCCATGTCATTTCCAGACCAGTTCACGTGGGGAGTCGCATCAGCGGCATACCAAGTCGAGGGGGCCGCGGCCGAAGGGGGGCGTGGGCCGAGTGTTTGGGATGAGTTCAGTTCAACCCCCGGCAAGGTCTTTGATGGGCATACCGGCGATATCGCCTGTGATTCCTATCACCGGGTGGAGGAGGATGCGAGCCTCATCGCCGCGTTGGGGGTTCGTGGATACCGCCTTTCGCTCTCGTGGTCTCGCCTGATCCCGGACGGACTTGGCGAGCACAACGAGCAGGGCTTCGACTATTACGATCGGTTGATCGATGCGCTCCTGGAGCGCGGCGTGAATCCATGGATCACGTTGTATCACTGGGATCTGCCCCTCTCGCTCCACAAGAAGGGGGGGTGGCTCGATCCGCGGAGTCCTGATTGGTTTGAGTCGTACACCGAAGCGGTTATGGACCGGTTCTCCGATCGGGTCTCGCATTGGTTCACGCTCAATGAGCCCGCGATCTTCCTCGGTTTGGGCTACAACGAGGGAACCCATGCCCCCGGCCTGAAACTGCCGCGCAAGGACGTGCTGCTTGCGACGCACCATGCACTGCTCTCGCATGGGCGGGCGGTGCAGACCATCCGTTCACGAGCAAAGACCCCCCCGGTCGTCGGATTCGCCCCCGTTGGGAACCTGCACACGCCCGCGAGCGATCGCCCGGAAGACATCGAAGCCGCACGCCAAGCAACATTTACCGTCCCTGAGACTGGCTGGACGTACAACTACAGCTGGTATTGTGATCCGGTCATGCTCGGCCGTTACCCGGAGCAGGGGCTCGCGTTCTTCGGTGATGATGCGCCCGCGTTCACGGACGCGGATCTGGAGACCATGCATCAGCCATTGGACATGTTCGGGGTGAACATCTACTCTGCGGCGGTGGCCAAGGCGGGTGATGACGGCACGCCAGAAATCGTTCCGGGCTCGCGTGGCTACCCTATGACCATGTTCCGCTGGTCGATCAACCCTGAGTCATTGTACTGGGGGCCCAAGTTCCTCTCGGAGCGGTACCAGCTGCCCGTTGTGATTACGGAGAACGGCTTGGCCTCCATGGACTGGGTGCACGCGGACGGGAAGGTGCATGATCCAGGCCGGATCGATTACCTGACGAGGTATCTCAGCCAGCTCCGCCGGGCATGCAACGACGGCGTGGACGTGCGCGGGTATTTCCAGTGGTCGATCATGGACAACTTCGAGTGGGCAGAGGGGTATGCGCTGCGATTCGGGCTGGTCTATCTCGATTACGCGACGCTCGAGCGGATCCCCAAGGACTCGTACCATTGGTACCGGGAGCTGATCGCGTCGCATGGCAAACTTCTCCCGAACGAGCCATCCCCGCTTCGCTGAGGGCGGGTCAGATCACACAAGCAGGAAATTCTTGCCGAATTCTCCCGGAATGGGGTTGGAGTTGGTGAGGATTTGTGTACGATGATGTAACAGTTACGTTACGCGGGCGGTTGAGTTGCCCGATACATCCACGAGGAGAGAACCATGCGGATCAAGACCATCATCATCGGTGCCATCGCGGCACTCACCACCACGACCCAGGCCCAGAACCTGCTCGATAACGGCAGCTTTGAGACCCCGGGCCCCGGTTTCGTGGCTTTCGAGAGCTGGGCCAACTTCGGCAACATCTTCCAGGCAGACTCGGGCGAGGTTATCGCTCAGGATGGTGCGTTCACCGCGAAGATGTTCGGTGCCACCAACGGCGCTCAGAGCGACCAGGTACTCACGCAGAACGTGCCCGCCACCGAGGGTGAGCTTTACACCCTGACGGCGTACTGCCAGAACCTTTCCTCGGATACGCTCGGTGAGGAAAACGTGATCCTTTCCCAGCTCGTGTTCCGCAACGCAAACGGCGACGCGCTCGAGACCGTCGAGACCGACGCCATCGATCCTGTTTCGGATCCTCTGGATACGTGGGTCATGTCGGAGCTCAGTGCGGTAGCACCGGTGGGCTCAACGAACGTCGATGTCTTCCTGCTGCACATCCAGCTTGGCACGGACCAGGGATTCCCGACGCAGGGCGGCGGCGCCTCGTTCTGGGATAACGTCTCGCTCACGACCGGCGACGCTCCCTGCTCGAACCCGGCGGACCTGAACGGCGACGGCGAGCTCAACTTCTTCGACGTTTCCGCGTTCCTGACACTCTACGGGGAAGGCTGCTAAGCCAACTAGTTCATGCAAGAACCTTTTGGTTCTGTTCCTCAGCACACGCCTTCCCCAGGCGTGTGCTCTTTTTTGCTAGATGTACACGACATCGCGGTTGAGTTCCTCGACGGTCTCCATGATCTGGATCGCGTTCAGGGCGGCTCCCTTGCGGATCTGGTCGCAGCAGGCCCACAGCACCACGCGCGTCATGCTCGATGAGTGATCGACTCGGATTCGCCCGACCGCGACGCCGTCGGTCCCGGTGATCTCGCGCGGTGTCAGGGCGTGCCCCGGCTTGCTGAGGCGCACGCCCGAGTTGGCGTAGCACCGTCGGATATCCTCAGCGGTGACGCGTTCTGTGATCTCGATGATGATCGACTGCGCATGTGTTCGTTCGACGGGGACACGCACACAGGTCGGTAGCACGGGGAGGGCGGGGCAGTTCCAGATTCTCCGCGCCTCGCGGATCATTTTGAGTTCTTCACCGTTGAAGCCCGTAGCAAGGTCCAGGTCTGATTCGTGCTCGAACACGTTGAACGCGCACGATTGGGGGAAGACCTCGGGCGGGGTTGGTTCATCGTTGAGCAGCGAACGCGTCTGGGTATAAAGTTCCTGAATGCCGAGCCGCCCAGCCCCGGAAACTGCCTGATAGGTCGTGACACTGAC
Source organism: Phycisphaerales bacterium UBA1924 (assembly GCA_964229845.1). Classification (GTDB taxonomy): domain Bacteria; phylum Planctomycetota; class Phycisphaerae; order Phycisphaerales; family UBA1924; genus UBA1924. The sequence goes on along the minus strand of CAXREY010000021.1, from coordinate 105,190 downwards.
CCCGCTGATCTCGTAGGTGTTTCGTATCGGCTCGATGGCGCAGAGCATCATGATCGTCGAGCAGTTCGGGTTCGCGATGACGCTCGACTCATGCGAAATCAGGTCCGAGTTGATCTCCGGGATCACGAGCGGCACATCATCATCCATTCGGAACGCGGACGAGTTGTCGATGATGACGGTCGGCGTACCGCGGAGGCGATCCCGCACCGTGCGGGCGGTTTCGGCATCGGCGCACAGCAGTACGTAGTCGGCCTGGTCCGCTCGGAGTGAGTCGAGATGCTCGATCGGCAAGCTTTGATCACCGAACGGAGCCCGGGATCCTGCTGAGCGCTCAGACCCGTAACAGCGAACTGATTCGAGTGGGTATCCTCGTTCTGCGAGGATGCTCAGGGCCTCGGACCCGACGGCACCGGTCGCGCCGACGACGGCAATGATTGGGCTTGACTTACGCATGGCAGAGCACCTCCTTGGTCACGCGGTCGGCGTGTGCACGGCTGAGTTCGAGCAGGTCCGCCAGGACCGACTCGCTGGTTGGCCAGCGTCCGGCACCCTTCCCGCGCACAGTGATACGCTGACCATCCGCAATCTGGACATTGGCGAAGTTCCACTCGTTCTGTGTGTCCGCGAGTTCAGGGTGTGATTGGAGTGGCTGAACGGTGACGTTCGCGGACTGATGATCTACATACGCGACATGTCTGGCTGGGTACGCCTTGTGCACCGAATCGAGCCAGCTCTGGATGGGTGTCAGCGCGATGCGCGACGCGGGGATGCTCCAGCCCTGTTCGTTCGCAATGACAAGGAGTTTGTCCAGCGCATCGCGTCCGTCGAGGTCCCGAGAGGCATCAGCCTCTGCGAATCCGTGTGATTGAGCATCTCGGATGGCTGTCTCAAGCGATCGGCCCTGTTCCAGCTGGCCAAGAACGTAGTTGGTCGTGCCGTTCATGATCCCTTCGACACTCTGGATTTCACGCCCACGGATCGCTTCGAGGAGGGGCATCGCTCCGCCAACGCTCGCGGAGGCGAGTATGTGCTGGTCTGCGTGGTCACACAATGCTCTGAGGGAGAGTCCGTGTTCGGCGATGAGTGATTTATTCGCCGTCACCAACGATGCCCCGGTTCGCAATGCGGTCTGCGCGATCTCTCGTGCCGTGGATGTGCCCCCGATGAGTTCCACGACCACATCGGCACCCGATGCGGCGAGCTTGATGGCGTCGTTCGTAATCGGGTATGCGGCGTCGCGTGTGGATTGTCCGGGAGATCTGCGTGCCACCCCGGCCACTTGGAAGAGGCCGGGCAGCTGCGCGACGAGGTCGAGTACCCCGCCTCCCACTACACCGGCCCCGCAGATCGCGAGCGTGAGGGGTCTAGGTCGATCTGCATGATCCGAGAGGCGTGTTTCACCCGCACCGATCGTTGTGGGGTTCGAGCCGTTGAATCGTCCGAGTTCGAACTCAACCCCGTGGGCCTGTGCGAACCTGATCGCCTTGTGTTGGATGATCGAGCCGTCGGTTGAGAGTGCGTCCTCGTAGGACGCGTAGCTGAACCTCGGCGTGGCCTGTGAGGTGGCTGGGTCCGATTCGTACAGGCCGTCTACGTCCTTGATCAGGCGACATCGCTCTGCGGAGAGCGCATGGGCAAGGTATACGGCCGTGAGGTCTGACCCGCCGCGACCGAGCGTCACGCGTGATCCGTTGTTGTCGTTCGCGAGAAAGCCGGGGAACACGATGACGCCTGCTTCATCGAGCAGCGCGTTGAGTCTGACAACGTTCAAGCTCACAGGCAGGGCGTTGAGCGGTGCGCCCTCCGCGATGAGTTCCGCGGTCTCTGGTGAGATGACGCGTGCCGGTATGCCCGCTCGGTCGAGATGGATCCCGAGCAACGCGGCCGATTCGCTCTCGCCCAGGCTCAGCACGCTTGCTCTGGCGTGATCCGAAGCGGAGTCGCAGAGCGAATCGCATCGCCTGATGAGTTCCTCCGTCCGCCCCGCGAGCGCGGATACGACAGCGATCACGCGCCAGCCCTCTCGCCGCCAGCGATAGATCTCATGCACGGCGATCCGCAATCGCCGCTCATCAAGCAGCACCGAGCCGCCGAACTTGAGCACGATAAGTGGTGGTGCTTCAGGCATGGGCTGGCACCTCCTCTTGCGACTCGCTGGTGACTTTGATGCCGGCGAGTGCCTGGCGCAGGTCCTCGATCAGTTCTTCCACGGGTTCCAACCCCACAGAGAGCCGGAGCAGCCCGTCAGAGATGCCCACATCGATTCGCTGCTCCCGGGGCACGTCCGCGTGTGTCATGGACGCGGGGTGGGTGATCAGTGTTTCGACCGAGCCGACATGCTCAACCAGCGTGCACCGCCTGAGCGATCGCACAAACCGGCAGGCCGCGTCGTGCCCGCCCTTGATCTCAAAGGACACAACGGCGCCGTGATCGCCGAGATGCTGGCTCTGCGCGATCGACGCGGTGTCTCCGGTCGCGAGCGACGGGTGGTACACGCGCTCGATGTCGTCGTGCTCCGAAAGCCACGCGGAGATAGCAGCGGCGGCTTTCGATTGCGCTCTCATGCGGAGTGGGAGTGTTTTGAGCCCATTCAGTGTGAGCCAGGCGTTGAACGGTGACTGGATCGCGCCGGTGCACTTGCGGATAAAGCGGATCCGATCGAGCAGGCCTTGGTCCTTTGTGACCAGCGCACCACCGAGGGCGACGGAGTGACCATCGATGAACTTGGTGGTTGAGTACACGGACACATCTGCGCCGTGGTCAAGCGGGCGTTGGAGCACGGGTGTCAGGAATGTGTTGTCGACCGCCAGTTTGACGCCTGCTTCCTTCGCGATCGCTGAGCAGGCACGGATATCTGTGAGGTCCAGCGTCGGGTTCGCGGGGGTTTCCACAAAGATGAGTTCCGTGTTTGGCTGGACCGCCTTGCGCACCGCGTCCGTGTCGGTCGAGTCTACGAACGTGCACTCGATTCCGTACGGGCTGAGCAACTGCTGGAACAGGCGGGTCGTGCCGCCGTACACGCCCCTGCCGCAGACGACGTGGTCACCTGACCGGAGCAGGCTGAGGAAAAGGGCCGTTTCTGCGGCCAGCCCGGTCCCGAAGCAGACCCCCGCGGGCGCGTCTTCCAGTCTGCCCAGCGTGGACTCGAGGAGGGCCACGCTCGGGTTGGACACGCGGGAGTACTGATGCTCCGGGTCGCTGCCTACGCCGGACCGCTGAAATGTAGTGGATTGTGCGATCGACGGGACGAGGGGGTCGCCGTCGCTGAACGGACCCAGTCGATTCAGGCAGATCGATTCGGGAGCGTGGGTTGGATGCGTCGGGTTGTGCTGTTGAAATCCCATGCTGTGAACTCCTTCACAGCATCGAGAGCTTCCAGTGTTGGCATGGTTGCGGCGACGTCGCCGCTTGCTTTGGCAATCCGAGTAATCGGTTGCCCACATCGTTCCCCATGCCGGGGCTGGTCTCGGCACCGTGGCTGCGTTTCACAGCTCGGTTGCCGCCCGGGACCATTTGAGACATCCCGGGACTCTTGATGCAAGTTGACTGAGGATACAGGGCGAGCGCGTTGAATCAAGCTCGAATCACGAAAAAGTGTTGCTGCGTGTTCCGCTTTTTGTGCTTTGTGACCGCGATTCGTACTTGCGGTGCGTGCGTGGGCTGTATTCGAGGTAGGTCCCCGTCGATCTCCACATGGCCTCGAGCTGGTCGATGTGATCCATCGCGCTCGTTCCGAGCTGGTTGGCGACCTGCGCCACGATGAGCTCGGCGATGAGCACCGATGTCACAGAGCTGTCGAATGGGCCGACCGCGGGGATGCGGAGCTCGCACCAGGCCTTGGTCAACGAGACAAGGGGGGAAAGCGGGCCGTCCGTGACCGCGATGATTGGTACACCGAGATCCGCGAGTGTTCGCGCGGCCGTGATTGAGTTTCGCCTGTACCGTGCGAAATCAAATACCACGGCGACATCGCTGCGCGTCGCGCTGCTCAGCTCATGCCCGGTGGAGTGCTCCCCCACGAGGCGTGCGTCCGGGCGGAGCATCGATAGTCCGCTCTGCAGCACCAGCGCCCCGGCCTTCGAAGTCTCGCCTGTCAGGATCCAGACGTGATCGGCGGTCGCGATCGGCTTGGCGAGCTGATCGAGGCGTCCGATATCGATCGTCTCGAACAGGTGATCAACTGCTCCCTGGACCCCCGAGCGGACCGGTGCGAGCGAGCTCTCTCTGTGGCGGATGCGGTGGCTCGGGCTGTTGAGCTGGTTCGATAACCCCTCGCGGATCATCCGCTGCAGCTCTGTGTAGCCATCAAAGCCCAGTTTGTTGGCGAATCTGACGATAGATGGTCTGCTCGTTTCGGCTCTGTTTGCCAGATCGGAGACCGTCCCGAAAGCGAGCAGGGTCGGATCATCCAGCACGTGCTGGGCGATGCGTCGCTCGGTCGGTGTCAGTCTGTCGTTGACCCCGGCGATCAGTTCTTGAATCGACATGTTGCCTCCACGGTGGACAATGTGTTACAATCTTGACTTCCGAGTGTACACTCGGTTACAGTATCGGCCAATACCCTCGTTTCCTTTCGTGCAGGAGCAACGCACATGTCATACACCCCGACCGAAAAAGAGCAGGCCTTCCTCGAACGCGTGGAGAGCCCGACGTACCAGCGTGAGATCATCAACGGGCTCGCGCCGTTCCTGAACGGGAAGGCACCGGAGGATCTCGAGGGGTTCTACGGGGAGCAGGAACTCGTGCAGCTTGGTGGGCTCAAGGGGGGCGAGCGTGATGTTGAGAAGCGCATGCCGGTGAAGGTCACGCGGCATTACGCGGAGCTCGCGCGTCAGAGCCAGCCGATGCAGCGGCTGGTCAAGGCCAGCCCGGATGAAACGCAGGACCTGGCGGGTTCGGAAGATCCGGGTAACCAGATGGATTACTCGCCTGTGGAGGGGCTGCTGCACAAGTATGAGATGGGGCTGATGTACGTCGTTTCGACGTGTTCGGCACATTGCCGCTTCTGTTACCGCGAAGAGCTGATCGCCCGCAAGGAGATCAAGCGTCAGGACGGGACCGTCGCGAAGAAGGGGCTCGCCAAGATCCCTGAGATCACCGCGTACATCAAGGACTTCAACGAGAAGGTTGCGGCAAACGGTGGGCGGCATCCGGATTCAGGGCGTGAAAAACTCCGTGAGATCCTGCTCTCAGGCGGTGATCCTATGGTGCTGAACAACAACAAAATCGCGGCGTGGCTCGCGGCGCTCGCGGAGGTCGGCATCGAGTCCATCCGGATCGGGACCAAGGAAATGGCGTTCTATCCCAAGCGGTTCGATGAGACCTTCTTGGCCATGCTCGACGATTTCCATGCGACGTACCCGGATGTGGGGGTGCATTTCATGGTCCACTTTGAGCATCCCGACGAGTTCCTGCAGAAGGATGCCGAGGGTCAGTATGTCCGAGACAAGCACGGCATCCCGCAGTGGGTTGAGGACACGGCGAACGCGATGAACGGGCTGCTTGCCCGCGGCTGGATCACTGTCGAGAACCAGACCCCGATCATCAAGGATATCAACGATGATCCCGATGCGCTCCGCCTCATGCAGCGTGAAATGAAGCGGGTCGGTGCGGAGAACCACTACTTCTTCTGCGGGCGAGATATTGTCGCGTACCGTGCGTTCAACATCCCCATCGAGAAGGCGTGGGAGATCCACAACGAATCGCAGAAGGGGCTCTCCGGTGTCGAGGCGCACGCCCGTCTATCGATTACCCATTACAAGGGCAAGACCGAGGTGGTCGCGGTTACGAATGAGCCCATCCCGGGGCTCCCGGGCAGCGAGAACGGTGTCGTGATCTTCAAGATCCTGCGGAACGCGGGCAGCGCTCCGGATCGCTTCAAGGTGTGTATTGTCGGGCGGAACCCGGAGGCGGTCTGGTTCGATGATTACGAGGACCGCGTCCTCTTTGATGAGGCGGGCCTGTTTGATTACGCGCGTGTGAAGGACGCGAAGACGCTCTCGGCGAACTGAGTGACGACATGATCAACAAACAAGTTTCTTGTCCTGCCGAGGCGCTCGCGGATGTCTTCGACGGCGCGGTCGTCATGGTTAGTGGGTTCGGCGAAGCCGGCAGCCCGATCGAGCTCATCCATGGGCTGATCGATCAGGGTGCCCGCGAGTTGACCGTTGTCAGCAACAACTGCGGCAGCGGGGAGGTCGGGCTCGCGGCGCTCTTGAAGGCGGGGCGTGTCCGGAAGGTCGTGTGCTCATTCCCGCGGACCGCGAACTCGACCGTGTTCCCGGACTTGTACCACTCTGGGAAGATCGAGCTTGAGCTCGTTCCGCAGGGGACGCTCGCGGAGCGCATCCGCGCGGGCGGTGCTGGGATTCCCGCGTTCTATACCCCCGCGGCGGTTGGGACCCCGCTCGCGGAAGGGAAGGAATCGCGCGAATTCGATGGCAAGACGTACCTGATGGAGCGTGGGCTCAAGGCGGACTTCGCGCTGATCAAGGGGAAGGCCGCGGACACGCACGGGAACGTGATTTACAACAAGACCGCTCGCAACTTCGGGCCCATCATGGCGATGGGCTCGAAGGCCGCGATTGTCCAGGTTGAAGAGATCTATTCTCCCGGTGAGATCGATCCGGAGATCGTGGTATCGCCCGGCATCTTCGTGGATCGTGTGGTCGAGGTCGCGCACCCCGCGCACGAATCAGAACTCGTCGCAGCAGGAGTGTCCTACCCATGACCCAGCAGGTTGAACAGATCGGGCGTACCCGCGAGGAGATGGCGCAGCGATTAGCGCAGGATATCCCGAACGGGTCGTACGTGAACCTGGGGATCGGTATCCCCGAACTCGTGGCGCGATTCGTTCCTGAGGGTCGGACGCTGATCTATCACACGGAGAACGGTCTGCTCGGGATGGGCCCATCACCCGAGGAGGGGAAGGGCGATCCGGAGTTGATCAACGCGGGCAAGCGTCATGTGACTGCGAACCCGGGCGCGGCGTTCTTCCATCACGCGGACAGCTTCTCGATGATCCGCGGCGGGCACATCGATCTGTGTGTGCTCGGTGCGATGCAGGTCTCCCAGCACGGTGATCTCGCGAACTGGTCGACGGGCGCCCCGGATGCGATTCCTGCCGTTGGCGGTGCGATGGATCTGTGCGCCGGCGTGAAGTCGGTGTACGTCATCACTCAGCACACCACCAAGCAGGGCGAGCCGAAGCTTGTGGAGCGGTGCACCTACCCGCTGACTGGGGTTGGAGTGATCACGCGTGTGTATACCGATCTTGCGGTCATCGACGTCACGCCCGACGGTTTCAGGATCGCCGAGCTCAGCCCCGGCGTGGACTTTGACTTTGTGCAGCAGCGCACCGGTGCGCCGCTCATCCCACCCAACTCATAACGGATCCGCACTGATGAGCACCGATACAAGCATCTCACGCAGCGCAGCGCTGTACGAACGCGCACTCAAGGTTCTCCCTGGGGGCGTCAGCCGCAACACCGTGCTCCGGGATCCCTGCCCGGCGTACGCGAGCCACGGCGAGGGTTGCCGGCTCATCGATATCGACGGGGTGTCGCGTATCGATTTTGCGAACAATATGTGTGCGCTGATCCATGGGCACGCGGATCCTGACATCGTGCACGCTGTGTCGGATCAGCTCAAGCGCGGGAGCGCATTCACCATGGCCACGGAGGTCGAGGTTCAGTATGCCGAGCACTTGTGCTCGCGGAACCCGGGATTCGAGAAACTTCGATTTGTGAACTCTGGAACCGAAGCGATCATGGTCACCCTCAAAGCATCGCGTGCGTTCACCGGCAGATCAAAGATCGCGAAGGCCGAGGGGGCGTACCACGGCGGGTACGACTACGCGGAGGTCAGCCAGGCGCCCAGCCCGGAAACGTGGGGGGATCTGGATCGTCCGAAGAGCGTGCCCCTCGCGCACGGGACCCCGCGGTCTGCGCTCGACGACGTGCTCATCATCCCGTATAACGATATCGACAGATCGATTGCGATTTTGGATGCTCATAAGGACGAGCTTGCCTGTGTGCTGCTGGATCTCATGCCGCACCGGGTTGGGCTGAACCCTGCGAACCCTGATTTCGTTCGCGCGATCCGCGAGTGGGCTACAGAGAACGGGGCGCTCCTGGTTCTCGACGAGGTGATCACATTCCGCAGCACGTACTCCGGGCTGCAGACAAAGTACGGGATCACGCCCGATCTGACCGCGATGGGCAAGATGATCGGGGGCGGGTTCCCGATCGGGGCTGTCGCGGGCCGATCGGATGTGATGGAGGTCCTCAACCCCAGGGCCAAGAGGGTCCTTTTCCCTCATTCAGGAACATTCTCAGCGAATCCGATTACGCTGACCGCGGGCCTCGTCGCGATGGAGAAGTTTGACGCTGCCGAGGTTGATCGGCTGAACGGCTTGGCTGCACGTGCCATGGAAGGTGTCACGAGCGCGATTCGTGATACCGGGATCAACGCCTGCGTCACGGGTGATGGGTCGATGTTCCGCCTTCACATGAAACCGAGCCCGCCGCACAACTTCCGTGAGGCCTACATGACGCCGGAGGAGAACGCGAAGATCAGGTTTATGCTTGATCACCTGTTCGATGCGGGCTTTGTGATGATCAATACCTGCACCGCAACGATGTCAACGCCCATGACCGAGGTGGAGATCGACGCGCTCGTCAGCGCGATGAGAGACGGTTTCGTCAAACTCCGCGAGACGGACTGATCACGCTCGCTCGAAGATAGTCGCGAGTCCCTGGCCGACCCCGACGCACAAAGACGCGATCCCGCGCTGGGCGTCAGTGCGGATCATCTCGTGTATGAGCGTGGTCGCGATACGTGCGCCGGAGCACCCGAGCGGGTGTCCGATCGCGATGGCACCGCCGTTGACGTTGAGCTTCTCGTCCGAGATGCCGAGTTCTCTCGCGCAGGCGAGCGACTGAGCCGCGAATGCTTCGTTGAGTTCAACAAGATCGACGCTATCGAGCGTAAGGCCGGCTCGCCCGAGCGCTTTACGGATCGCGGGGATCGGCCCAACGCCCATCACCGCTGGGTCAACACCCGCGGAGGCGCTGTGCCCAACGTACGCGATCGGCTTGAGCCCGAGTGCGTGCGCTTTGTCCGCGTCCATGATGAGCAGAGCGGCGGCACCATCGTTGACTCCTGACGCGTTCCCTGCTGTCACTGTTCCGTTGGCGTCTTTCGCGAAGACGGGGCGGAGCTTCGCGAGTTTTTCGATCGTGGTATCCGGGCGAGGGTGCTCGTCCGTAGTGAAATGAATCGGCTCGCCCTTGCGTTGCGGGATCTCGACAGGGAGCAGTTCGCTGTTGAACCGCCCTTCTTCGTTGGCTCGCTGCCATTTCTGTTGGCTCCAGAGCGCGAACGCGTCCTGATCCTCACGAGAAATGGCGTGTTCACGGGCGACGTTCTCTGCGGTCTCGCCCATCGCGTATGGGTAATGGAGCTCGGAGAGCCTGGGATTGATGAAACGCCACCCGATCGAGGTGTCGTACACTTGCTGGTTGCGATCGAACGCGGTCTCGGCCTTGCTCATCACGAGCGGTGCCCTGCTCATCGACTCGACCCCGCCCGCGATGAAGACATCGCCGTGGTCGGCTTCGATCATCCGGGCGGCGATGTTGACTGCTTCGAGCCCTGAGGCGCAGAGACGATTGACGGTCGAGCCGGGGACGCTCGTCGGCAGCCCCGCGAGCAGAGCGGACATCCGTGCGACGTTTCGGTTGTCTTCGCCCGCCTGGTTCGCGGCGCCCATGTACACGTCGTCAATCAGCGATGGGTCGATGCCGGAGCAATCGACCACCGCTCGGATGACGAGCGCGGCAAGGTCGTCCGGGCGGATTGAGCTCAGGGTTCCGCCATAGCGTCCGATGGGGGTACGCAGGGCACAGATCACAGCGGCTTTTCGTGGCATACGCGATTCTACGCCCGGACCCTCTCGGGGGTTTGATTGTTCACGGCATCGGATGCGCGGAAGGCGAATCTCTGGTGGTTGCCCTTGAGTGCTGAAAGTCGTCCGTACGCGATGCACCTGAACCAGTCGGTCCATGACTCCGGGGTATTGCCGGCGGTCCAGTCGTACTCAGACCGGCCCGATCGGTCGTCCCACCCGGTATCGGCGATCTCAAGGACCCCTTGTGCCCAGGGCGGTGGTTCTGAGCCGTCTGCACCGGCTTCGAGTCTGGTGAAGTATGTCGCCCAGTCGTGTGCGCAGGCGTGCTGGGCTCCAGCATGCTTGTCATACTCCGGACGCACGAGGATTGCCTGTTGGTATGAGCAGAGACTCCGAACTAGGTCTTCGTGACCGTATGTTTCGACAAGCGTCTCGGCGAGCTGGTCGAAGAAGACGCTTTGCTTCATGCTGATCTTCGCGAACAACCAGCGGTGCGGCTCGGTCAGCAAGCGGTCGTCAAGGCGTCCGGGGATGGGCATCAGGGCTCGAGAGTTCTCATCGCGTAGGAAGTTGCTGTAGCAGGCGCGGATCTGGTCATGTATGAGGCGGAGTTCGCTGCTCATCTGGAATACGCTCTCGATGATGTGGGCATAAAAGTCCTCATATGAGATCCCGAGTATCTGGCGCAGACCACGCGCAATCGACTGAGTCACGCCGGGGTTGTGGAGGCCGCGGAGAATCGCGGCTTCGGTGCTCATCGTGACCCAGTCGTCGCGCGTGAAGCTCGAGGTCTCTACGATTACATCCCCCCGTGCGTACGTGAGCGGGTTGATCGGTTCGTTCTCCTGGATCCCGTTGCCGTCGTAGATGTATCTTTCGACGGTCTTGAGTCCCCATCTGTTCCGGTACTCGGGGGCAGCGGCTGGGGCGTTCGGGAGCAGGTGGTAGTTGGTGATGACGTAGCCGTCGTGGATGCCCCATTCCATCAGATCTGTGAATGTGCGTCTCCAGAGTATGGGGGTATCCCGTGGGAGGCCGAGGATGAGCTGTACAGATATTGGGATCCCGTCGGCCTGAAGATCGCGGACAACCTGAATCTGTTTGTCGATTGAGATGTTCTTGCGATCGGTCGCCTCCAGCACGTGTTCAGAGCTGTGCTGGATCGAAAGCGTGTGCGCCGTGTCCAGGCCGGCGTTCACAACCTTGCGTGTGATCTCGACGGTCCGGCCGGGCACGTTCTTTGCGTTCGAGTACACGAAGTAGTTCGGGTAGCCGTGTTTCTGCTTTGCTTCTACGATTTTGTCCGTGAGATCGATGTCCGACTTGAACATCCCGAAGTTTGAATCGACGGAGAACAGCGAGATCGCTTTGTTCTTCGCGAACCAGTCGATCTCGCTATGGAGTCGGTTGAGATCAAACCTTCGGACCTTGGACATCGTGCTTGAACCCCAGTCGCAGTATGAGCACTTGAAGGGGCAGCCGCGGCTGGTCTCCCAGGCGACGCAGACGCCGCTACTGTGCTCCCTGAAGAACTGTTCGTAGTACGAACGCTGCTCCAGATAGGGGCTGACACGATAGCTCGTAGGGAGTTCCGCCGGTGCGGTCAGCGTCCCACGGGTGTCGGGTAGGCACATGCCTGGGATGTCACGCAGCGGGTTGCCGGCATCGCGGAATGCCCGCATGCTTTCAAAGGCTGTTGCTCTTTCAAGGATTCTCGTGAATGGGATCTCGCCGTCTTTGACAACGACGGCATCGATTTCCGGGTTCTTCCGAAAAAACTCCGGGTCGCTGTAGTCCGGGTGTGGCCCGCCCGCGACGATCAGGCAGTCCGGATGAGTCTCGCGGATACGACGTGCGATCTGCTGTTGCAATCTCCAGTTCCATGTGTAACAGCTCAACCCGACGATATCGATTTGCTGGCCCCGGTAGGGGGTGATGAGCGAATCAGGGTCACGCATTTCGTGGATCGGTTTGTACCAGTGTGCGAGCTCCGGCTGCTGCGCGTTGTGCTCCCAGTATGTCTTCAGAATGCCCCACATCACGGGTAGGTATGGGAGCCCGTACGAGATGAGCTGCGGCTCGCAGATGAGCACGCGCAGGGGGGTGTCACGGACCTGCTTGAGAACTCCGGAAAGGCCGACCTGATGCATCGACGTGTGATTTGGTGCTGTGGCATTCATGCGGATCGATCCAGTATTTCGCTTGCGGCTCTGGCGTTGCGAACACCCTTGCTCTCTGATTCCCAGGGGCCCTTTAGCATTGGCAGAAGCGCATCGATCGTCTCACGTGAGGTGCAGGGTAGACGGATGGCGCCGATGTTCCGGTCTGCGAGCGTCTGCCCCTCGGGCTGCACTTTCTGGAATGGCCAGGCGTTGAACAGTCGGCCGGCACCGGAGTGCCGCATGGACTCGTGTGTTTCGGTGTTCTGGATGTTGTGAAGCTCGATATCATGAAGGATGACCCAGGCACCCGGCTTCATCACGCAAGCAAGACAGAGGAGGTCGATTACGGGGGCCGGGTTGGCATGTTCGCCATCGATAAGCAGCAGGTCGACTTCACCCGGCTTGTACATGCTCGCCGCGTCAGAGGCGTCAGTGCCCGCGTAGGTTCTCGTTCTGTGGATCAGCTCGGGAGCCATCTCCGCCACCGCGGCGGCGAGAGGACGTTCCGGGTCGAAATAGCATCTCGATCCGATGTCGTAGCTGTGCACCTGCGCTTCATGGCTGCAGAACCGCTCGATGGCGTGCAGCAGCATCGCTGTCGATACACCCGATGCTGTTCCGACTTCGATGATGCGATCAGGACGTACGGCCTCTATGACATCCCACATGAAGGCGCATTCGTGCTTGCGGATGTAATCACGGCACCATGCCGGCGGCTTGAAAGTGTGCTCCAAGATACTGATCCATTCACGGGAAGTGTGGATCCCAAAGTCTGCCCTGTGCGACGGGGATGGGTCAATCGTTGGATGGATACGTGCACGGTCGTGGATCTCGGGTGACGTCGTTTCACTCCGTTCGACGCGGTACTCCCACCGTGCAGCGGTCAGGGGGGCGAAATCGCATCGGGTGTAGGCTCGCTCAACACGGACGCCTTGCGTGTCACGAAGCGCAAGCGTCAGGTTGGATCGCATCTCGGTCTCATAGGCGTCTGATGAGGGGTACAGGATCGTCGGTTCTCTGATGAGTTGATCGAGCAATCCGGTCGGGTGGATCGGGATGCCGTGAATCGAGTCTGCCTGAGGCTCGTCGTCAATGATGAATGCGATCTGACGGGAGAACTCGTCAGGGAATCTGTTGGCAAGCCATTGGGTGTGGCGGCCAGCGCCGTACAGCGCATGCGTTGTGCTCGCACGAGTGGGCATCTCCTGAAACAGAGTGGACCATACTTTCACCCGAATGTCCGTATCACAATAACTGGTCCGCTCGCCGGGGCGGGGCTGCTCGCTCCTCGGTCCCCGTGCGACCGATTCTGCAGCGAGCGCACTGAGTTCACAAGACAAACAAGGGTCAGCGTCTGAGATATCCAGCAAGAGATCTTCCCAGCATGGGGAGAAATACGTGTGGGCGCTCTGTCGTGTGCGGCTCCAGGATTCATAGAGTCGTCCATGACGGACAGCGTCCACGGTTCTTCCCTGATCGATTGCGAGCTTGAATGCGTGCCCGTGAAACACCTGTGCGGCTTCCTCGCCGATGAATCCCGTCCAGTAGGCGATGACGTCTTCCCACATGGCTTCCAGATCGGCCATGGGGTGATCTTCTTGGAGCAGCCCTGCGAGTTGGTGTGTGATTGGGCGGATGCATCGGAACGATGCCGTGGGTGTCCCATGGATCACGTCGAGTGGCGTTAGTTCATCGCGCAGCTGCCACATGTGCAGCGGTATCCAAGGGGTCTGGAGATCAAAGAAGTCCTGTTGAACAAGCGTCGATCCGGTTGTGAGATGCGTGCCAAAGGCGTGCAACACACTCAGGTGTACACCCCAGGTCTTCGCGATGTCACAGAACAACAGCTCGATTGGTTCCTGCTCTGGATAGATCACAACCGGATCGAAGCGATGATCGTGCTCAGGGAGCCAGCCCTCTCGCGCGATGATGCGGTCGGACCAGTCACGAGTGAGCGCATCGAACTTGTCGCGGAACTGTTCTCCCGGGCGTAAGCCGTACTGGGCGAGCCACTTCGTTGTTCGTTCGTTCTCGATGGGTGGAATCTGGAAGGCGTCATAACTGATCAGGTCATGGTGCTGACCGAGTTGATCGAGCAGCGCTGCTGTTGAACCTCCGAGGAAGCAGCCCAGTTCGACGACCCGCCCTGCGGTGCCGCATTGTGCGCCGAGCCATGCAAGATAGTTGAGTTCTCTCGGCACAAGCATGGTCGGTATTGGATGCCGTGGTGAATACTGATGCATGAGGCTCGGATGCGTAATGCCCGCCTCGTCTTCGATCAGACGCTCACTCGGCATACCGGTCTCGTACCTTCGGCTGATCGTATCAGTGGGCGGCATTGGCGTGTTCTCCTGAGGCGTGTGAGCCGCCGTATAAACGATACACCTGTACGCCACGGCGTCTGATATCAGCAGTCTTCTCCCACAGCTGATCCTCGATCGAGTTCGCGCTGAGGACGACCGCATCAACGCCACGATCAAGCGCCGCTTCTAGAGGCACGATATCGAAGCCCCAGAGGCGTTCCCCGGATCTTCTTGCATCATCATCGATGATGCATGCGATCTCGACCGGAGGGGACATCAGCGCCTCGCCGATCGCTCGAGTGTGGGTGCCGGCACCATACAAGGCGACACGGTTGTGCCCATCATTGACCGCCCGGGTAAGGGCTGAACGCATTTCGCTCGTCCAGTCTTCGCCGAGCACCGCGCTGCGGAGGTTCGGGTCCCAGAGATCAACGATGTTGATGAGAAGATCAAAGATGTCCTCGGTCATGCCGGGGTTCTGCGGATCGAAGCCGTATTCATGAAGCACATTGTCGGGCGAATCACATCGGACCGAATCCGCTAGCAGACACGCGAGTCTCGTCGCCGGCTGGTGCGTGCTGAGGGGAGAATCCAGTCTGGTGGAGCAGTTCCAATCGAGGGTGATTCTCGTGCTGGTATCTGAACCCCAGATGCTTCGGATCCAGAGGATCGGGAGCAGGCAGTGCGCGGGGTGTCCGCGAAGTGTGGCCAGCTGGATCGGTGAGCCCGCGAGTTGCTGGTTGAGTCGGTCGAGCGATCCTTCCACCGGCAGCGCGATCGGGCCGAACATTGAGCACCAAGGGCTCTGGGTCGACAGCTCGATCTCGCTGTGTACCTCGCGATCGTTGCGCGTGCATATCAACTCGATCCGGTTCATGCAGCACCTCCTGCAGCACATGCTGCGATCCCGCCCCGTTCGAGACGCAGCCAGGAATCAAGATGGCCGCCGGACACGCGTGACGAAGCGTCGGTCATAAACTGGTTCCAGTGTCTCACGCGTGCGTCGATCGGTGGAATGGCGTCCGTGCGTGTCCATTGCTCGAGAGCGCCCGCGCGGCGGCGATCGGCGCCAATCTCCATGGCCGCGTTCACACTCCCAGCTAGTTCTTGGACATCGCCGCAGTGAACATCGAACGCCACGGTTGGGATGCCGTGGGCGCTCGCGAGTTCCGGCAGCACGGATAGCCCGGGTCGCATCGAAACCAGAATCGCATCGTTTCCTGACCGGGGGCTCTCGGCGGAAGAAACGATCCTCCAATCGCCGTTCGGGTCTGGCAAAGCGAGTGACCAGCCAAGCGCGGGCCCGCGGCTCAACTGGTACGCGTCGATCAGTCTCTCGCGCGACGCTTCTGAGTAAGCGATGCCCAGGAGTACATGCCTGTTGAAGCAGGGTGGTTGCCACGCATCCTTTGTCAGCGGAGGCAGGAAATCCGGCTCGAGGTTCTCTGTTTGGATATCGAGGAACGCATGATCTTTGCCGAGGGTCGAAGTCGCCAAGATCGAGAAGGGGTCGGCATCAATACTGATGATCGTGTCGCATCGGTCGGTACGGGTGAGTTCGTGCACTCGCGACAGCGCGAGCGCGGCAAACGAGCATTGTCGATTGTTTCGTTTGGCAGCGAGCCGCTGTATCGTGAGGCGTCCGGCCTCAGCATGGCTGGGCTGAGCGCTTGCTGCATGCGAGCAGATCACGGTTACGCGGTGGTCGGAGTGAGTCAGAAAAGACGAGAGTGCCCGGGTAAAGACACCGGCTTCGCTGCCGCTCTCCGCGTAGACGGGTGTCACGAGTATGACGCTTAGCATACACACTCCTCAATGCGGTTGACCCAGCGGAGGATCTGCTGGGACACGGGGGGTGGCTGGAACGAATCCGTGTCTACTGCCAAGGCGGACTCCAGCCCGGCCCAGGCTCTGAGCGTGCCGTCTTGATTCCGTGCTGGGCTGGTCCCGTGTTTCTGGATCACGCGACGGAAGTGCTCTATCCGTTCTGCCGCGACGCGATCCGGGTCGCACAGGTATTCGATGCGTTCGCGAGCGATACGGCCTCGCTCAGCGAGCGTTTGTGTTGATTCTGCGAGCATCGCCTTCATCACACAAGCCAGGTTGGCTGGGTCCCCTGCGGTGAATGTACGCCCGGCGCGTGTTTCGCCGATCATTTCCTGCATTCCGCCCTGATCACTCACCAGCACGGCCCGGGCGTACGACATCGATTCGATGCACGTGTTCGGGAAGTTCTCCCAGAGCGATGGCACAACGCAGAGTGATGCGCGAGCGTACTCCAGCTTCAGTTCGCCGCGGTCGAGCCGCCCGAGGAAATGGATTCTGTCCACCGCATGGGGTTCAATCAACGATTGGAGGTACGCGCGCATAGAGCCGCCTTCGGGCGAACCAGAAGTGTCGCCCCCCGCGAGGCGGAGGGTCGCCTTGGGATACGCTCGGCTCACTTCGTTCATGGCGAGGATCAGGCTCTCCACGCCTTTTCTCGGTTCGATGCGCCCGGCAAAGAAGATGACGGTATCGTCGCTCGGGTGTCGAGTATCTTCGGTGCTTGGCAGCGGCCCCGTCGCGTAAGGGATGACCTTCGGCTCTCTCGGGAACCGATAGTGATCGCTGGCCCAGTCCGCGATGAATCGGGAGGGCGCGAGGATATCATCCGCGAGATGCATCGCGAGCCGCTCGCTCTCGAAATAGACCCTGTGCGGGACATCGATAGTTCGGGTAGATAGCGACCTGAGCACGAAGAGCTGCTCGCTCGGTGTGTGGAGCTGCACGATCGTCGGCGGCCGGCACGGGTTGCACACAAGCGTGGCGATGCCTGCCGCCTCGCACTCCGCAAACTCTGCGACCTGGATCCGCCCCGACCGGTAGAGCGAAGCGATCTGCCTCGCCGCCTGGATCGAGAAACGAAGTGCCGCGTTCGGCCAGCCGCCCTTGCCCATCCCGATCGGGATCCTGTGCACCGTGACATTCCCGTCGCTTTCTACGCGTGGGTGGGTGCGGTCATGGGCCTCGGTGATGACGTGAACCCTGATGCCGTGCGATGCGAGAGCGGGTACGATCCAGCGGGCGTACGTGCCGATCCCGCCGCCGTAGAACGGCGGGTACTCTCGGCTGACGAGTGCGATGCCAAGCTGTTGACTCAACTGAGCACTCCTTGTTCAATAGGCTCAGCGCAGCTGAGCTCGGCGCACAGGAACCGCAACATCTTCTCTGCAAATCTTCCCATCGAGACGTGCTCGATTGCTCGATGTCGGGTTCTTGTTGAGATTTCGTCACGCCACTCCGGGTCACTGCAGGCCCTCACGATACGCTGCTCGAGTTCCTGAAGAGTTGAGAACGTCATCATGAACGGATCTGCGAGCAGCCGGAGTGGGCGCTCGTGGGCGTGTGCGCCCGGCTGGTTCACAGGGCGGTTCGGATCCGGGGCGAACACATCGTCGAACCGTGTGTGGTCCCAGCCGCGGGGTGGAATCGGATAGGCCTCTCGCTCGGCAAGGAGCGAGGAGAGTCTGGGATGATTCTGGAGACTGAAGCATGGCGACCTGTCGGCTACGAGCATCGCGTCCGGTTCTGCTTCTGAATCAACGTACTCGTTCACGCTCAACCAGTTTTCGCGCAGGAACTCGCTCCATGACCTGAGTGAGAGCATGAGCCCGCCGGACATCGCGCATTCGTACTGCCGCTGGTGGCCAATCCCGAGCGGTGATGCATGGAGCTGCACCTTTGCGCACTGATAGCTCGCCCGGAGCTGCTCGTCGTGAGGTAGCTCGCCGTGTGCGTACCGTGACAGGGTTGGGTGCTTATCCCATCCGCGACCGTAGAGGCGGAAATCAAGGTTGTGCTTTGTCGCGACCTCAGCGGTCCATTCCAGGGCTCTGTGCCGAAGCATCCTCTCGAGCATCGGCTGCGCGTATTGATGCCAGAGTTTCAATGTGAGTTGTGGGTCATCCGTTCGCGTTCGCAGCCCCTCAAACTCGCGGCAGAATGTTCTCTGATTCAGATTGACGATCTCGCTCCCCCAGCGATGCATCGTTTGTTGCAGGTGATCCCGCGCCGTTTCGAGATGAGGATGGTGGCGGGCAGGCCAGAACTCGAGGTACTCACGATGAAGCTCTTCGACTGGCTGGGACTGATGACTGATGTACGCGATATCGCATGCGCTCGACGCTCGCATAGTATCGCTCACGGGTGTCGGATGGAACTTGTGCTCAGAGACAGGGAGCGGGGAAGCCATGCGCCTGTTGGTGGGGTATGACTCAATCGCGGGTGCATCCTTGTACACATACCCCGCCACAAAGTCGTAGTCCGAAGGCGGGGCCGGCAGCTCGTCAAAGAGGTGCGCCATCGCGTCCTGGATCCAGCTTACGTTGACAGCACCGGGTGGGAAGTATGCATCCCGCAGCGGGCGTGGGTAGTTCGTGGAGATGACGATGTCGGGATCCAATCGATGCTGAGCTTCAACAGTAAAGTGAGGCGAGAGCATTGTGTGCTCATCGGGCTCCTCGAGCACATGAACCTCGTGCCCGAGTTGTTTGAGGGATCTCCCGAGGTCCTTGCTGGCGTGCTGCATGTACGACGAGTATCTCGTGGTGACAATGAGCACCCGAGCGGGTGAGCCGGATGCGATTTCCTTGAACCGGGATGTCCAGTAAGCCCGGTCTCTCGATGCGGCTCTGCTCGCGATTGAATCCCGCCAGTCTGCGAGGTGCTGCGATTGTTCATACCGTAGAGCGAGGAGTTCCTCGGTCAGCCAACCCACGAGGTGGGGATCATGGCTGCCACAGGTGACAACCCGCGCCGGGATATTGAGCGTGTGGAGCTGGGAGCGGAGATGCTGGATCAGTTCCCGTCCAGCATTCGGGCCGAAGGCGCCATGAAATCGTGGATCGGTACCGATCTCAAGTGATGAGATTGAATCGCGTGCCCGAGTGAGATCTGTCTCAAGGATATAGATCGGCGGAGTGTACCCGAACGTGTGCGTGGGGCAGCTCTGGATGAGTGTGCGTAGCGCTCCGGGATCATCGATGCCGACGACCACGACTCCTTCGAGTTGTTCGCTCGGGATGTGGACGGGCGCACGCGTCATGTGAGGTGATATCGTCCTGAATACGGGTGTTTATGCAAACTTGAGCCAGTATACTGGATGCGATGGACCTGAGCGTGCTGATCCCAACCCATCGCCGACCTGATGCGATCAACAGATGCCTGCGGTGCCTTGAGAATCAGTGCTCAGGGGGGCGATTCGAAGTCGTTGTTGGGCTTGATGGGAACGAGGACGACACGCCGCTGCCGGATGTCCCGGAGGGTCTGGTTTCCAATACTCGCGTACGGCGTTTCGAACGGGTAGGACTACTCAGGGTCCGTCAGGGCTTGCTCGGTCAGGCGCGGGGAGAAATCGTGCTCTGGCTCAACGATGATGCGTACGCAGAGCCCGGGCTGATCGAATCGCATATGGAGGGGCACCGGCACCCCGGTGGTGCGAGGGTGATTGCCGGGCGAGCGTTATGGAAGCCGGTTGCGGATCCGAGCCTGTTTGACCGCATTGTGCAGGGCAGCGATATGGTCTTTTTCACGCAGGATGACCGGCGTCGGGTCGTCGACTACCGCAACTGCTTTGGGCTCAATATGTCTTTTCCGCGTGAGCTCGCGATTGAATCGGGGGGCATAGCGGACGTCGCAGAGTTCTACGGCTACGAGGACATCGAACTGGCGTGGCGGATGAGCCGTGCGGGTGCTAAGTGTATGTATGAGCCATGCGCGGTCGTGACCCACGACCACAGGTACGCACCGCGGGATGTGCATAGGCGGGAGTACCTCTTGGGGCGGGCGGCGTATGCGTTCGCTCATGCGAACCCTTCCTTCGCCAAGGAGCTCTTGCGGTCTGATCTGCGCGAGCACGACACGATTGAGCGGCTGGCAACCGCGATCGAGCTTTCATGGCGTGACGCCGTGCGGATTGAGCGTACGTTCCTCTCGCTGGACCAGCTCCCAGCAGAAGCGGTATCGGAAGAGCTTCTGGCGGTGCTCGCGGAGCATTGGGTGCTTCTCAAGCGATTACTCTGGAGATGGGGCGTGCTGGACGCGTCGCGAGGGGTTGATTCCCGATGGTCACTCTTGGCTGAAACATCCCCAGATCAGGTGCTCGGCACGCCGACGATTGTTGTATAGTGTGCGCATGAATCATCAGCCCATATCCGGTATGTCTCGGCGAGATTCCATCAAGGCCATCGGTGCGTTCGGTGCGGCGGCTGTGGTATCCTCGCCTCTGATTGCAGCCATGAAAGCGGACACACCACTTTTCAGAGTTTCCATCGCGCAGTGGTCGCTGCACAAGCTGCTGTACGCCGGTGAGATTGACAATCTCGACTTTGCGCAGGAAGCACGCTCGATGGGATTCGATGCGATCGAGTATGTCAACGCGTTCTTCAAGGATAAGGCCGAGGACAAGTCGTACCTGCGCCAGATGAACGCCCGGGCTGCGGACAGCGGTGTGACGCAGCTGCTCATTATGTGTGACGGCGAGGGGGCCCTTGGCGATGCCGACAAGAAGGCCCGCACCCAGTCGGTCGAGAATCACAAGAAATGGGTTCACGCGGCAAAGTCGCTCGGGTGTCACTCGATCCGGGTGAACGCCGCGAGCTCGGGGACCTACGAGGAGCAGCAGAAGCTGGCCGCGGACGGGTTGCGCCGCCTGACGGAGTTCGCCGAGCCGCACGGCATCAATGTCATCGTTGAGAACCACGGCGGGTTCTCGTCCAACGGTGCCTGGCTGGCTGGGGTGATGGAGCGGGTCGATCACCCGATGTGCGGCACGCTCCCCGATTTCGGGAACTTCTGCATGGACTGGTCGCGATCGTCCGAGCCGGACGCTTGGTACGACAGATACAAAGGGACCGGCGAGCTGATGCCGTTTGCCAAAGCCGTGAGTGCGAAGTCGCACGAGTTCGACGCGGATGGGAACGAGACCGGCACGGACTACCGCAAGATGCTCAAGGTCGTGCTGGGCTCGGGGTACCGTGGGTGGATCGGTGTGGAGTATGAGGGCAGCAAACACACGCCGCGGGATGGGTCGAGGTTGACAAAGCAACTGCTCGAAACCGTCCGAGATGAGATGTCCGCCTGATCACTCCGCGGCGGATCGCTTCCCGCCGGGTAGGAGGCAGTCCACGATGACCATCAGGCCCAGCAGCGATGTGCCGGCGGAGTAGACCCCGCCGCCCACGACGACCGCGTAGGCGAAGGACGCGATATCTCGCGTGATCCACCAGCCGGCCATATCCACCAGCAGGCCAAGCCCCGCGGCGAGGGTGATCAGGCCCGTCAGCCCCATCCAGAAGCGGGTGCAGATCGCCAGCCAGGCGATGACGATGAGGATGATGGCCATCGATGGCGCATGGGCGTGCTGACTCATCGCGACGATGTTCGTCCCGGCGGGCTGGATGTCCTTGGAGTACGCGATGCTCTGGATATCGTCCCAGTACTCCAGCGGAACGGAAGGCATCGCCTCTTCACCGGAGGCGGATCGGGTGTGGCAGTCGAGGCAGTTGAACGCGATGATCTCGGAAGGCGCGTTCTCGCCGAGATCCAGGTTGTCGTAGTCCTGCGAGAGCCGATCGCTGCGCAGCCACTCAAGGAGCGCGTTGCGTTCGGGCTCGGGGAGTTCTTCGGGGTGGCCCGTCTCAAGGGCCTGAATCAGCGGGGATGGGGACTGCACGCCGTGGTAAGCACCGATGATGTCGTTCATCGTGAGCCCGGGCTCTTCGTCTCGGTTGTCGTAGTGCCACTTCAGGTGCAGCCCGGAGACGATGTATCCGCCCAGCAGGGTGATGACGAGCAGCGCGATCCCGACCCGGAAGGAGTAGGGGAGGGAACGGAGCATGAATGGGTGTCGTGGTTTCATATCGCGTCCTGTGCGTGAAACGGATCAGAGGGCGGCGAAGTCGATCTCTACGATGTCGCTGTTCATGACGGCCCGATTGGCTGCGATACCGACTGCGGTCGCTCGGGCGGCCTCGCTGATCGAGCACGCGGGGGTGCCGTTGTTCGCGATCGCGTTGATCCAATCTTCGAGCGCGTAGTACACGCCCGGGTGCGGGAGCCCTATGCCTTCCTTGAGCTTGCCCTGCTCGGCGAGTTTGGTGGCACCCGCGATCAGGGTGATGCCCTCGTCGTTGTGGAACTGCTGGCGGTTCGCGTAGACCTCCCAGCCCTGTGTCGGGGCGTCGGCTTCCTTGAACATCCAGCCGTGCGACCAGCCGAGCTTAATCGCGGCGTTTGAGCCGTAGAGGACTTCGTAGGTGCCGCCGTACGAGTTTGCGAGTGTCGCGTCGTAGTGGATGGTCTGGCCGTCATCGAACATCAGTGTGCACGCGATGGTGTCGGGGACCTTGCGGTCGTCGCGCCAGTGGCGCACGCTTCCTGAGCCGAACACCTTGACCGGGTACTTGCCGGTGTACCAGTGGAAGACATCGAACTGCTGGGTGCCCCATTCGCCCGCGAGCCCGTTCGCGCGGCTTGGGTCGAGCTTCCAGTTGAGCGCCTCACGCCGGGCCGCGTCGTTGCTGGGCGTGATCCAGTTTGTTTTGCGGTGGTGCTGTGCACGCATCGAGACCGGATCGCGCACCGAGTCAGTCTTGTAGAATCCGCGAGCCAGCTGGTACACGGGGTTGGCACGTCCCTGGAGACCGGCCGCGATCACGCCCTTGGCGCTGCGGGCGGCTTCGCTGATGGCGATGCAGTCATCGAGCGTGTGCGCGAGCGGGCACTCGAGGTAGACGTGCACCCCCGCTTCGAAGCACCTGAGAGCGACTTCCCTGTGGGTGTGGGTGGATGTGGCGACCGCAACCGCATCCACCTTCCCGGAGGAGAGCATCGCATCAACGGTATCGAAGCCCTCTGCGCCGGATGCCCTCCGGAGCCCGGCGGCCAGCCGGCGGGCGTCTGTGTCGCACATGGCGGTGACATCGACATCGGGTAGTTTGGTCAGTTCACCAAGGATTTCACGCCCTTGGCGTCCGACCCCGACGACGCCAATCCGGAGCGGCGCGTTGAGCGAATAACGCGCGAACGCGTTGAGGTTGGGAACGAGCGCCATCGCGGCAACCGTGCCTGCGGCGGATGAGAGGAATGTACGGCGATCGACATCAGTCATGCAAGGGTCCTTCAAACAATCTGGGACTCGATGGACTCGAGGGGCTAGTTGGAGATGGGGTTCGTAAACACACCGAGGCGATCGCGTATGCACGCCTTCTCGGGCTCGGTATTGGTTGTCAGGATCGCGATCGAGCAGCCGTGCTCGTGGAGCCGATCGATCAGGTCCGGGCGGACGCTTAATGCAGTCGCGTATGCGTCCGCGATCGCGGCGCTGGGGTGCGAGCACACGACCCGCTCGACCTGATTGTCGGCGGGTTTTCCTGTTTGTGGGTCCATGATGTGCCCTCGGTGCTCAGCGTTGACTCGCCCCGCGTGCTCAGAAATACCCAGTGAGATCGAGCTGAGGTGCGCTTGGAGATCTGGTGTGTCTGACACCAGCACCCGCCAAGGGTGGGTTTCGTCCTGATTCCCGTAACCGAGAACGGAAGAGGATCCGCCGTGTACGAATGCGTGCTGGATCCCATACTCGCGGAGCTCGTGCGATAGCAGGTCGAGAACGAACCCCTTCGCGATGGCGCCGAAGTCCAGCGACACGCGCGGGTGGTTGCGTGTCACTGCCATGGTTTCCGGCTCAAGCGTGTATGCGCGGCGAAGATCGATCGGGAGTGGCTGTTCCTGCTGGCACGCGTGTTCCCGGAACCCATGCATGTGCATGAGTGTGCCCGCGGCGATGTTAAATGCGCCGTCTGTTTCATCGCATAATGAATCGCACAAGCGCAGCAACTCGAACAGATCGCGATCAACCCTCACAGGGACCCCGGCCTGGGCGGCGTTGATCCGCGACACCATCGACGTTGGGCTGAACACGCTGAGGCGGTCGTGCCAGTCCTGGATCAGTTCAACGAGCTCATCCGCGATCGCTTCGACACCGAACTGGTCGTGCGGGGAGTCTGCCGGGTCGAGGATGAGCTCGAAGCGACAGCCCATCGCGTGAAGCGACCGGTGGACAAGCCCGTTGGTACGCAATGGCTGAAAATCAGGCCTTGGTTGCGCGCATCTTGTCGGGATCGAAGCTGAATGCATGGCCTTCCCACATGGAACGGGTTGCGAGATCGACGGCGACCATGACCTTGGATGCGAGATCGATATTGCTCTTGGCCGGCTGACGTGAGCGGATGCACTCGAGCCAGTTAAGACGCAGCGCGTCCTGATCGTTGCCAATGTCCTCGCACTCGATCCGCTCGGACTCGATGTCGTCGACGAAGATCCGCTCGGGACGGACCTCGACGTGACGCGAGTTGAGGTAGATGTTGGCCTTGTGGCCGCGGATCATGGTCTCGAGGCCGACCTCGTTGGCGGTCGAGCCGGCGATGATCATGGTGTGGCCGTCCTCGAACTGGACGTTGAGGTTCACCTGATCATGGTTCTCCATGTCGTGATCGACGACGTGCGATCCGGTCGCGACGACACGCGTCGGCCAGCCCGAATCGAGCGAGAAGATCAGGGGTGTCATGACGTGCACGAGCAGGTCGCCGATGATGCCCGTCGAGAAATCCTTGTAGCGACGCCAGCGGGCGTACACCTTCGGGTCCCATTCGCGCGGGCCGAGGTAGCCGAGCCAGGCGTTCCAGTCGAGGTTCTTGCCCGGCTCCCAGCGGTCGTCGATGCCGTAGTAGTTCCATTCGCCGGAGGTCGAGTTGCGGCAGTAGCTGGTCTGCGACCAGACGGGCGCGCCGATGAGCCCGGAAGCGACGACGTCGCGGGCCTTGTTGTATTTGGGCTGCATGATCGCCTGCGTGCCGACCTGGAACACGCGGTCGGGGTGCTTCTCGATGGCCTTGCGGACAGCAAGCGCCTGATCCAGACGCAGGGTCATGGGCTTCTCGGTGTAGACGTCCTTGCCCGCCTCGAGCGAGTCGATGATGTGCTGGGCGTGCCAGTGCTCAGGGGACGCGATGAGGACGGCGTGGATGTCGTCACGCTTGAGCAGATCGCGGTAATCGCGGTAGGCCGTGACCTCAACGCCGTTCTGTTTGTCTTCGGCTGCCTTCTTCGCGCCAGCAGATTTGAGATCGCATACGTCGCACACGGCAACGATCTGCGCGTTGCACTTCCCCTGACTCGACAGGTTGATGAACGCGTGGAGGTGGCCGCCGCCCATCCCACCGGTGCCGATGATTCCGATTTTGATCGCTTCGTCCTTCTTCGGGATGGATCCCTTGCTGGACCTGATCGTGGGGAGGATGTTCGCGGCTTCGATCGTCTTCGCGCCGGCTTGAGTGCCCACCATGGCGACCCCGGCAAGGGCGGCGGACTGGGCAAGGAACGTACGGCGTGAACCGCCCTGCTTGGGCGTATCGTGAGTGCTCATGGGTTGGTCCTCTGTCGTGAAATCATCCAAGAAAGACTTTCCTGGGACGCTCAGAGTACCATGTTCAAACGGAAATGCAACAGCTTGCACGGAGATGTGGATGATCAATCGATTGGGTGTATGTTCGTGGTCCCTCAAGCCGAGCAGCGTGGACGATCTGGTCGAGCAGCTCGATGTGTGCGGTGAGCGACGCGTGCAACTCGCGTTGTGTCCACTGCTCGAGGATGCGGATGCGCGAGCAGCGCTTCGGAGGCACATTGACTCGGATCGGATCGAGCTTTGCTCAGGGATGATGGAGACGATCGGTGAGGACTATTCCTCGCTGGAACGGATCAAGGTCACCGGTGGTGTGCGTCCGGACATGCACTGGGACGCAAATCTCGATATTGCAAGACGATGCGCCGGGCTGGCCTCTGATCTCGG
The DNA here is from genome assembly GCA_964229845.1 of Phycisphaerales bacterium UBA1924. Classification (GTDB taxonomy): domain Bacteria; phylum Planctomycetota; class Phycisphaerae; order Phycisphaerales; family UBA1924; genus UBA1924. The sequence goes on along the minus strand of CAXREY010000021.1, from coordinate 78,928 downwards.
GCTTCGGCTCGTAACCCTGCATGCTGGTTTTATCCCAGAGAACGATCCTCAGCTTCACGATCGCATGGTGGAGCGGCTGTGCCGGGTTGCCGAGGCGTTCAATGAAAACGGGATCACGCTCGGGTTGGAAACGGGCCAGGAGCGTGCAGAGACGCTGGTAGGCCTGTTATCCACAATTTCGCCGCGAGCGAGGGTTGGGGTGAACTTCGACCCGGCCAACATGCTGCTCTATGCGATGGGTGATCCAATTGATTCCATGCGGCTGCTCCAAGACCACATTGTCCAGGTCCACATGAAGGATGCGATCGCAACGGAGACCCCGGGCACCTGGGGGGTGGAAGTCCCGGTCGGCGAGGGGCAGGTCGAGTGGGACGCGTTCTTTGAGATCGTGCAGGGGCTCGAGAACGATATCGATGTCATCATCGAGCGTGAAGCTGGGACGAAGCGTGTCGAAGACATCCGCACGGCGCGTGCGCACGCGCTCGACCAGATTGAGCGGGTGCGACCATGAGTGCTCCGGTTCGGGTCGGGATCATCGGATTCGGTTTCATGGGGCGGACGCATGCTCGTGCTTACCTCAGTGCCGCACGTGCTGGCTACCCCGTGTCGCTCGTCACAATCGCGGATCATTCGCTCGGGTCGCTTGATGAGGCGGATACCAGCGCGGGGAATCTGGAAACCGGTGAAGGTGCGCTCGATCTATCTGGAGTGAGGCTTGCTCGCGCTGCGCAGGACCTGATCGATGATCCGGGTATTGATCTCGTCTCGGTGTGCACGCACACTGACACGCATGTCAATCTCGCGATCCGAGCGATCGAAGCAGGCAAGCACGTGCTCGTCGAAAAGCCGATCGCGATTGACCCGCGGGAAGTGCAGCGGCTCGCCGGTGTGGCACGTAAGAGCGACCGCGTGTGTATGCCCGCGATGTGCATGCGGTACTGGCCCGCGTGGGTCAGAGTTCATGACATGATCGCACAGGAACAGTTCGGACGGGTGCGGAGCGCGGAGTTTCATCGGTTGGGTTCCCGCCCGACCTGGGCCGCGGATTTCTATGCCGACGAGGCCCGTTCCGGTGGAGCCCTGTACGACCTGCACATCCACGATACGGACTTCATCGTGCACTGCTTCGGTATGCCGAGCGCCGTGACGACCTCCGGGGATGGGCTGCACCTGAGCTCGATCTATCACTATGACGATGGCCCGGTGCATGTGATGGCGCACGGGGCGTGGGATCATCAGCCGAGCGTCGGTTTTCGCATGCGTTGCACGATCGTGTGCGAGCGGGCGACGCTCGACTTCGATATTTCGCGCGAGCACCAGCTGGTCGTGCACGAGGGGGACGGCTCGACACCGGTCGACGTGGGGGAGCTGAGCGGCTACGACGGAGAGGTCCGGGCGATCATTGATCAGATCACGGGGCGTGATGAGAACGCAACATCGATGGATGATGCCGCAAGGGTGGCGAGCCTGCTCGAATGCGAGCGCCGGAGCATGCGTTCCGGGACGACCGAATCGCTCGGTGCCTGAGAGATCAGATCGGTTCGGGGATTTCAGCCTGATCCGCGATCTGCTCCTCGCTCATGCTTACCTTCCTGTGCTTGAAGAATATCAGGAAGATGATGAGGACAACGAAGGCGAAGATAGCGGGGTAGGTCCACACGGTCTTCCAATCGACGACCGATGTCTCCTCGGTCAGTTCGGTTGTGTAGTGGCCGACAAGGCGACCGACGAGTTGTGCACCAATCAGCATGCCCAGGCCCTGTGTCAGCAGCACGTAGAACCCCTGGGCCTGCCCGCGAATCTTCGCACCGGATTCGTTATCCACATAGATCTGGCCGGTGACGAAGAAGAAGTCGTAGCAGATCCCGTGGAGCACGATGCCCGCGATCACCATCCAGCGGACCTGATCCGTCGCGCCGGCAGCAAACAGCCCGTACCTTGCGACCCACGCGAGCATCCCGATCGCGAGCATCCATTTCACACCGAGTCGAGCGAAGCAGAAGGGGATGACGATCATGAAGAAGATCTCAGAACCCTGACCGATCGACATGGTCGCGGCGATGTTCTCGAACCCCATCTTTCCCACGTACGTTCCCGCGAATGAGTAATACGCGGCGAGCGGTATGCAGATGAGGAACGAGCACAAACAGAACACGGCGAACGACCTGTTCTTCAGGAGCACAAGCGAATCGAGCCCGAGCGCTTCACGCGCTGAGAAAGGCTCACCTTTGCTGGGTGCTGGTGTGTGGGGCAGGGTGAAACTGAAGAGCCCGAGCAGTATGCCCGATCCCCCAGCCAGATAGAACATGTTCGCAGACTTGTCGAAGCTGAACGCGGAGATGATGAGACCAGCAACAATCCAGCCGATGGTTCCGAACACGCGGATCATGGGGAACTGCTTCTCCGAGTTCGTCATGTTGTGCATCGCCAGGGAACTCGTGAGTCCCAGGGTCGGCATGTAGCAGAGCATATGTGCCAGAACGATCGTGACGAACAGCTGGCTTGATTGCTGGGCCGCGAGCGGGGCGAGGCACAGGAGCACGCCCCCCAAGAGGTGCATGATCGCGAGAACACGCTCGGTTGGGAAGAACCTATCCGCGATAATTCCGAGGAAGAACGGGGACACGATCGCCGCGATCGGGCCCATGGTGTACGCCCAGCCGATCATCTTGGGCTCCATGCCCATCTCGTCCATGTAGGGGTTCATGGTGACGTACCACGCGCCCCAGAGAAAGAACTGGAGGAACATCATGATCGAGAGTTGGGCGAATATGCCGCCGCCGAACTTTGGGAGGGGTTGCTGATCTGACATCGTTGTGTATCCTGCTGGTGCGTACACTGAATCGTGCGTCCGCAGAGCGTACCAGAAAGTTATTTCCTCCGCCACCGGGCGGCCCATTGGAGTTCACGACATGCCCAGACCTGTCACGATGTTCACCGGCCAGTGGGCCGACATGCCGCTCAAGGAACTCGCCCGCAAGGCGAGTCAGTGGGGGTTCGATGGGCTCGAACTGGCCTGCTGGGGCGACCACTTCGAGGTGGACCGTGCCCTGAGCGAGGACGGCTACTGCCAGGGGCAGCTGGATCTGCTGGCGGAGCACGGGCTCAGCTGCTACGCGATCTCCAACCATCTGGTGGGGCAGGCGGTGAGCGACCCGATCGATGAGCGTCACAAAGCGATCGTCCCCGAGCGGATCTGGGGTGACGGGATGCCGGAGGGCGTCCAGGAGCGTGCGGCAAAGGAGATGATCGCTACCGCCCGGGCCGCCAAGGAGCTGGGGGTCGGGGTGGTCAATGGATTCACCGGTTCGCCGATCTGGCACAAGCTGTACTTCTTCCCGCCGACGAGCGACGCGGACATCGACGCAGGGTATGAGCGGTTCGCGGAGCAGTGGAAGCCGATCCTTGATGCGTTCCGTGACGCGGGTGTCGGTTTCGCGCTCGAGGTGCACCCGACGGAGATCGCGTACGACATCGTGACCTTTGAGCGTGCGCTGGATGCGCTCGATCATCATCCCGCGTTCGGGATCAACTTCGACCCGTCTCACCTGATCTGGCAGGGGGTCGATCCGGTCAAGCTCATCGACGCGTTCCCGGAGCGGATCTTCCATGTCCATGTGAAGGACGCCGCGACGACGCTGGATGGCACCAACTCGATCCTCGGCGGGCACCTGGGCTTCGGGGATCACCGGCGCGGGTGGGACTTCCGCTCGCCCGGCCACGGCGACGTGGACTTCGGCGGCATCATCCGCGCCCTCAACCGGATCGGGTACGAGGGCCCGCTGAGCGTCGAGTGGGAGGACAGCGCGATGGACCGTGAGCACGGGGCCGAGGAGTCGTGCGCTTTCACCCGTTCGATCGATTTCCCGGCTTCAGGACGAGCGTTCGACAGCGCATTCGACAAGGAAGAGCAGTAAATGACCCAGCGACTGACCTACGGAATGATCGGCGGCGGCGCCGGGGCCTTCATCGGCGAGGTGCACCGGCGTGCGATCTCGCTCGACGATCGCGCAACGCTTGTTGCAGGGGCGTTGTCCTCGACCCCCGAGAAGTCCAAGACGAGCGCGGAACTGCTCGGGCTTGCCCCGGATCGAAGCTACGGGCGATACGAGGAACTCTTCGAGAAGGAAGCCGAGCGGGATGACCGCGTCGATTTCGTGAGCATCGTCACACCTAACGACACGCACTACCCGATCGCAAAGATGGCGCTGGACCATGGTTTCCACGTGGTTCTGGATAAGCCGGCGACGCATACGAGCGAGCAGGCCGCGGAGCTGTCGGAGCTGGCGAGGGCCAAGGACCTGATGTGCTGCGTGACGTACAACTACACGGGATACCCGATGGTGCGCCAGGCCCGGGCGATGGTCCGGAATGGTGACCTGGGCAACATCCGCAAGGTCTACGCGGAGTACCACCAGGGCTGGCTCGCCAGCGACCTGGAGGCGACCGGGCAGAAGCAGGCGTCCTGGCGCGTCGATCCCAAGCGTGCCGGGCTGGGTGGGGCTCTGGGCGACATCGGGACGCACGCCGAGAACCTGCTCTCCTTTGTCGCGGGGCAGGATATCGAGTCGCTGCATGCGAACCTCAACTCCTTCGTGCCCGGGCGGGCGCTCGACGACGATGCCAGTGTCATGATGCGGTTCGCCAACGGCGGGCACGGCGTGCTCACCGCGTCGCAGATCTGCATCGGCGAGGGCAACGGGCTCTCGCTGCGCGTGCACGGCGACAAGGGCTCGCTGTGGTGGAATCAGGAGCGCCCGGACGAGCTGCGCATCTCGATGCTCGACCGCAACCCAGAAACCTACACCCGCGGCGGCCCGGGGCTGCACGAGGACGCGCAGATTTCGTCCCGCATTCCGCAGGGGCACCCGGAGGGCTACCTGGAGGCCTTCGGGAACATTTACAAGGGCGCCATCGACACCATCATCGCGAAACGAGATGGCACGAAGCCATCACGGATGGCCCAGCTTGCTCCGATAATCGAAGACGGAGAGCGTGGCGTGCGCTTTGTCGAACGCTGCGTGGAGAGCGCAAAGAAAAACGCCCAGGTGAGCTGGGCGTGAGCAGAGCCTGAAACGAAGAGCCGACTAGTCGAGCGGGAGCACGCGGTAGTCGCGGAACTCGATCACGTTGCCTTCGTGGTGCCCCTGGACGGCGAGGTGGCCGTCGTTGAACTCATGCAGCTCGGTATCGACGAATGGCACACCATTGATCCATGTCCGGATCCGGTTACCCTCCGCACGGATTCTATAATCGAACCATTCGTTGTCCTTCGTGATCGGTCCGTGCTGGGCAGGGCCGATGCTCGGCCAGGCGGCGTTATAGATGCAGCCCGTGTAGTTCTTCGGGTCGTGCTGGTCGACCTGGGCCTCGAAGCCGTGCGGCCACGGGTTGTTGGGGTCGGGGTTGGGCGTAACCCGGAAGTACAACCCAGAGTTGCCACGGGTGTTGACCCGCACGAGTGAGCGGATCTCAAAGTTGGTGAATGTGGACTTGGTGAACAGGTGGCCCGGCCCGTCGCGCCCGACAAGCGTGCCGCCCTCGTTCGTCCACTTGGCGTTGTCCTGCGCAAACCAGTTTTCGAGGTTCTCATCGATCAGGTGAACCATTCCGTCCGGCTCAGGATCAGGAGAGAGGTCTTTGATCTTGATGTTGCGGTAGCGGAACGGGTGGCCGTGATCCTGGATCGAGATATACCCTGTCGGGGCGCGGGAGCTGAGCGGGAGCTTGTCATCCGGGTTGCGGAAGAACCCGCGGTCGTCGAGCTTCTGATGGTCCTGGATATGCACGCCGTTGAGCCAGACGTTCAGGGTGTCGCCGACGAGGCGGATGCGGTAGCTGTTCCAGTTCCCGGCTTCCTTGACCGCCATCGAAGCGGGTGCGATGGCCTCGTATACGCCGCCGCAGTTGCGTACGTTCGGCTCCTCGCCGTGCGTATCCAGGATCTGGACCTCAAAGCCCGTGAACGCGGGATCGCCGTTGGATGAGCCACGGAGCCCGATGCCCGAGTTGCCGCCTTCGGGCATCCAAAAATCGAGTGTCATCTCGAAGTCTCGGTACATGCGATCGGTACGCAGCCACCAGCCCTCGCCGGGCTTGACGGTGACGAGCTCGCCGTCCTCCACACCCCAGGCGCTGAGATCTCCTTCGCAGGTCCAGCCGGACAGGTCCTCGCCGTTGAATAGCGGGACCCAACCGTTGTTGCGTTCAGTCGTATCGTGCGAAGCGCACGCGCCGAGCGCAATGCACGTAGCTCCGAAAATCGCGGTCATGATCTTGATCACAAGTCACTCCTGTGTGTGGTGTCGAGTTGCGTGAAAATCGTTAGGCCTCGTCGGGCTCTACTGCACGGTAGGCCTCGATCAGTGCGACCTCACCCTCTTTGCCGCCCTTCGAGAGGCCGTGCTCCATGCCGAGGATGCCGGTGAACCCCTTATCGCGGATGTGCGTGAAGACCTTCTTGTAGTTGATCTCGCCCGTCGTGGGCTCGCGTCGCCCCGGGTTGTCGCCGATCTGGAAGTACGCGATCTCGTCCCACGCCCGATCGATATTGGGGATCAGGTTGCCTTCCGTGATCTGCTGGTGATAGAGGTCGTCGAGGATTTTGCACGCCGGCGAGTCCACCGCGCGGCAGATCTCGTACGCGTGCCCCATCTCGGCGAGCAGCATGTTCGGGTGGTCGCGCGGGTTGAGCGGCTCGAGCACCATGGTCAGCTCCGCCGGGACAAGGATATCGCTGGCACGGCGCAGCATGTCGATCGCGTAGGCGGTCTGGTAGGAGAGGTCGATCCGCGGGTGGCGTGTGCCCAGCACGACTGTCGCCCACTTCGCGTTGACCCGCTTGGCGATATCGACCGCGTTTCTCGCCTCCTCAAGGAACTTCTCCATGTCGCCCTTGTCGTTGCGTGAGAACGTGGGCGACCAGGCGGTGGAGGGGTTCAGCACAAAGACGCCCATCTCGATCCCGAGCCGGTCCATTGCGGAGGCGATCTTCTTCTGGTCCTCGACCGATCGTCCGCCCATTCCGTTGTCCTCCCAAGCGCGGAAGCCGACATCCGCGGCGAACTCGAGCTGGGCGATGGGGTCGTCCCCCGCGTGGTGACGGAACATCCCGAAGTGCGGCGCGAACTTCACGCTGAACGGGCGATCGCGTCTGATCGTGTTCTCTTTTCCGACACCGATCGTTGCAGCTGCGCCAAGGGCACCCGAGCTGGCGATAAAATCTCTGCGGTTCATGCTTCGCCTTTCTCAGATGAGTGGGGTCTTGCCGGGGACAGCGACCGGGCGGACGGGAAGATCGGAGAAGGAGTACACATCGGGTGAAAGATCGAGCTCGGAGCTCATTGCCTGGTCCCAGGTGATGCTCTTGCCCGTGTACGCGCTCATGCGTCCCATGATCGCGGTGAGGGTGGATTCCGCGACCCGCTTTGCCTCGTTGAGGTATCGCCCCTCACCGAGGATCGATGCGATCAGGTCGACGTGCTCCTGTTTGTAAGGATTGCGGTTCTGTCCCGAGAAACGCCAGTCCGTATGGCCGGTGGATACCGCGTACCCGGGCCGCGAAACGGCGCGTCCCCTGGTGCCGACGAGGACTTCTTCGACACGCCCTGCGCACCCATCGATCTGGCGGCACATCGATTGCATCGTCATCCCGTCGGCGTACTCATACTCGATGGAGAAATGATCGAAGATGTTCCCGTACTTTTCATCCGTGCGGACCTCACGCCCGCCCATGCCTGTCGCCTTCACCGGGGGGCCGTCCTTCGCCCAGTTGATGACATCGATGTTGTGGATGTGCTGCTCACAGATATGGTCACCCGAGAGCCACGCGAAGTAGAGCCAGTTGCGGCACTGCCACTCCATATCGGAATAATGCGGCTGACGCTCGTGGACCCACAGCCCCCCCTGGTTCCAGTAGCAGCTCGCGCTGACGATGTCACCGAGCTCACCCTCGTTGATACGATTCATCAATGCAAGGTACGAGTCTTCGTGTCGACGCTGCGTGCCGGCGACTACGGACAGGGCCTGCTGCTTCGCGCGAGCCCCAGCGTCGATGACCTTCCGGACACCGGCGGGGTCGACCGCCACGGGCTTCTCCATGAAGACATGCTTGCCGGCATTCACGGCGGCATCGAAATGAATCGGTCGGAAGCCGGGCGGTGTCGCGAGGATGACGTAGTCGATGTTGTCGATCGAAAGCAGCTTGTTGTACGCGTCGAAGCCAACGAACTTGTGCGCCGGAGCAACGCTGACACGAGAGCCGTAGTCCTCGTTGTCTGCGAGGTAACCATGCGAGCTGTTGAGGCGGTCCTCGAACAGGTCGGCCATCGCGACGATGTGCACGTTCGGGTGCGCTTCCAGCGCGTTGAACGCGGCGCCGGTGCCACGGCCTCCGCAACCGATCACGCCCACACGGATCGTGTCATCCACGCGCCGCTTGAGGCCGGAGGCAAACGCGGTTGGAACGAGCGCCGAAGCCCCGAGGATCGCGGATGATTTTACAAAGTCTCGTCGTGTCCAGTCCTGCATTCGATAATCTCCCTTGCGTATCAGGGGCGTGATTTGAGTGATGAGAATACTCGATCCATACGGTTCGCGATTTCCGAGAGCCGGTCAGCGTCTCCGCCACCGACCTCGGCCGATGCCCAGCCGGAGTACCCGATCCGGTCGAGTGCGCTGCAGACGCGTTCCCACTGGGCGTCGCCATCACCGATTTTGACGGAGAATCCTTTCCAGAGCCCTTCGTCGTTGCGTTTCTGGAGGGAGTAGTCTTTTACGTCGAGCTTGCGGATTCGTTCTCCCAGCGTGTCGATCCACTGATCGGGGTAGCCGTAGTTCACGATGTTCCCGATGTCAAAGTACCATCCAACCCGTGAAGACTGAAACTCATCGACGTAGCGTGCGGCTTCGAGCGGCGAGAGCAGGAAGTTGTTCCAGACATTCTCGAAGAGGATGTCGATCCCGAGCTCGTCCGCGAGCGGGACGAGTTGTGCGATCTCATTCTGTGATCGTTCGTAGGCCTCTTCGTACGGCATGGACTCATTGACGACGGCCGGCACAACAAGCACGCTGGATCCCCCGAGTGCCTCGCAGTCTCTCAGCGCGGTCTCCAGCGCGGTCTTTGCATCACTCCGGGTCTGGGCATCAGGGTGATTGAATGGCTTGTGCCAGTGTGTGGACAGCACGACGCCGGGCACGACGAGCCCGGTGGCTTGCATCGCTTCTCTGACCTCGTCGATATCCCAGTTGCCGGGAGAGTCCAGCTCTATCCCGTCGAACGCGCAGGCCTTTGCGACCTTGAACTTTTCAAGCAGCGATTCGCCAGCGCCGATCATGCCGTACTTGAGTGATTTGCGGATTCTTTTCGCTTCGGACGGCATCGGCGGGACGGACATCCCCGTTGCGAACGCCAGGCCGGCTGCTCCGATCGCTGCGCCCGAAGCGATGAACTGTCTTCGATCAATACTCGCCATCGGTTGCTCCTCAGATCAGCTTCGTTGTACCCGGCATCGGGAGTTGGGGTGTGTCGCGTCCGCCCATCGACCAGGGCAACTCGTTCAGGTTCTCCTGCGAGCTCATCGCCTGATCCCAGGTCACGACCTGCCCTGTGTACGCGGCCATTCGGCCCATGATGGCGAGCAGCGATGAGTGGCTCATGAACGTCCCGTCGTTCACCGGGCTGCTATCACGGATGGATTTGAAGAGGACGTCGTGCTCGCGTTGGTACATATCGTTGCTCTTCGCGGCACCCTTCCACGGGGTCGCGCCCTCGATCGTGTGCGTCCCGTTCCACGGCTGCATGGTGCAGTTGCCTGCGCTGCCCAGGAAATACGCGGAGTTATCCGAGGGTGTGTTGGGCCAGTGGCGGCACATGTGGTAGGCACGAACGCCGTTGGCGTATTCGTAGATGATGGAGAAGTGGTCCCAGACGTTCCCGGTCTCTGGGCGCTCCTCCCGTGTCTGGCGTCCGCCGACGGCGAAGCATCTGACCGGGGGCTGATCCTTCATCGCCCACGCGATCCAGTCGATCGCGTGCACGGCTTGCTCAGCGACATGATCAGCGCTGAGCGGGGTGAAATACTGCCAGTTGCGGAGCTGGAACTCCGCATCGCTCCAGCTGGGCTTGCGCGGGTTGGGCGCGACCCAACCCGTCGTGTTGTAGGTGGTCTGGATCGTGTGCAGATCACCGACGCCCCCCGCGTGGAGTTTCTCGAAGGTCTCACGGACCTGATCCTGGTATCTCCAGCAGAATCCGGACATCACGGAGAGATTCTTCTCCTTCGCGATGCGTGCCGACTCGAGCACGCTACGCACGCCCGTGGCATCGACGGCGACCGGTTTTTCGCAGAATACATGCTTGCCGGCATCGATGGATGCACGCAGGTGCTCCGGGCGGAACCCGGGCGGGGTGGTGAGAATCATCACGTCGACGCCTGTGGCGAGTACCTTGTGGATCGCATCGATCCCGGTGAAGGCACGCTCTTCCACCTGAATCTTCTTCGACCATGAACCGGTACCCTGCTCGTCGTCGAGATCGAGCATGGCCTCGGTGACATAGTGCAGGCAGCCCTTGAGTTTGTCTTCGAATACATCACCCATCGCCCACAATACCGAGCCCGGGTCGGCCTTGAGTGCCTGGATGACCGCGCCGGTCCCTCGCCCGCCGCAGCCGACGACACCAACCTTCAGGGCTTGATCGACTCCGGTGCTGGCGAATCCGAGGCTCGGCCTCGCGAATATCGCGGCCGCACCGATCGCGGCGCTCGCAGCGGTAAACGATCGGCGGGACATCAGGCGGTTCGGATCCATGCTTGTTCGTTCACTCATGGCGCAGTTCCTCGAGTCGTGTCTCGCTGGCTTCTGTGGCGTTGACTACAAAGCGGAAACCGACCCACGAGCAATCCGCGAGCCACCATTGGCTCTTGGGGATCTGTGGATCGGATTGATTCCACGCGCTGACCTGACGCTGCGCGGAAGTCGCGGTCGAGTCCTCTGCGCTGTCTCGGTACCCGCCGCCCATCGCATACGGCCTGCGAGTGTCCGTCATGACCCACTCGGCAGCGTTACCGTGAACGTCGTACAGGCCGAACGCGTTCGGCTTCTTCTGCCCGACCGGGTGGGTCGTGTGTGCGCTGTTGTTCTGGTACCAGGCGACCTGATCGAGGGTGTCGATCGATACCCCGCAGCAGAACGGATCGTCGGTTCCACCGCTGGCAAGGTAGACCCATTCGATCTGTGTCGGGAGGCGGACATCGAGTCCGGTCTTCAGGGAGAGCCATCCGCAGAATCCCTCCGCAGCTTTGCGGGTCATGCCGATCGCGGGATACCCGTCGTGCCCGAAGCCCCTATCTGGCGGGACGTAGGGCTTGCTCGGCCGAGATACAGCGTCAACGCCCGTTGGTTCCTCGGGCTCATCGAGTTCGTAGACATAGATGTCGTACAGGTCCCACGTGACTTCCGTGGTGAGCGCCCACATGGCATCGATCTCAATCGTTGTTTGCTCTTCGTCAGACTCGATTGTTCCAGCGGGGCATAGGGCCAACTCGAACGGGACGGTTGTGCCGGGGACGCGAATCTCGATACGATCCAGTGGCGGGGCATTCGGTTGCGGAGACACGATGGCACACAGTAGCAAACAGGGCACACTCAACATAAAACGCTCCATCGCACGATTCGGTGCGATTGTGTTGTGCTTTCAGATGGTCGGCTGCGCATGTACGGAACACAACCGATCGATCGACGAATCGTCGAGCACTCAGATTACACGCAATCTCTACTCTTTCGCAAGGATCAGTATGGGGTCGCGATGCTCAATCGTCATTGAGGCAGAATCAGAGCGGGCGGCCGCTCGGGCGGCTTCGATGGGCTTTGATGAGATTGAACGGATCGAACAGGTCCTGAGCGACTACCGCAGCGATTCTGAATCCATGTCGCTCATGGGCGGGGGGGCGGGTACGTGGTATCCCGTATCCGAGTGTCTGTTTGAGGTTCTATCGACGGCTCGGGATATCCACAATCGAACCCAGGGAGCCTTTGACCCCACGATTGGGGCTTACACGCATCTCTGGAGAGGGGCGAGCATGCCGGAGACCAACGCACTGAGCGGTGCCCGCTCTCGGGTCGGGATGGATCTCGTTGAGCTCGACTCGGAGACCCGGTCGGTCCGGTTCAGCGAATCGGGCATGATCCTTGACTTCGGCGGGATCGGGAAGGGCTATGCGGCTCAGCGGGCTGCAGACATCATCCGAGAAAGGGGATATCCGGTGGTCCAAGTCAACCTGGGTGGCGATCTCGTGCTGGGCTTACCTCCTACGGCGCAAGCGGAGGGATGGAGCGTCGAGATCCAAACGGGGCTTCAAGAGGCAACTGTTGAATATCTCTCAGAATGCGCGGTGGCGACTTCGGGTGATCTCGAGCGATTCTATGAGTACAACGGCACACGGTACTCTCACATCGTGGATCCCAGAACGGGACACGGCATCACCGAGCGGCGGGCGGTGACCGTCATCGCGTCTGATGGTGCGACCGCGGACGCTCTGGCCAGCGCAGTGTCAGTGCTTGGGCATCCGGGGGTGGAGACGATCGAGCGTGCGTTTCCTGAGGCAGACATCCGACTGATCACGAGGGCGATGGACGACGAATGAGCAAAGAAAAACCCGCCGTTCGAGTGAACAGCGGGTAGCTGAAGATTGGTTGCTGGCGTTGGTTTACCAGTCGCCGCCGCCACCGCGGTTGCCACCGCCGTAGCCGCCACGGCCACCGCCGCCGCCACCACCACGGTTGCCGCCACCGAAGCCGCCGCGACCACCGCCGCCGCCGCCACCGCGGTTGCCACCGCCGAAGCCGCCGCGACCACCGCCACCGCCGCCACCGCCGCCGCCGCCACCGAAACCACCGCTGCGAGGACGTTCCTCACGAGGACGGGCTTCGTTGACCACGAGTGCACGGCCGCCCATGTCGGCGCCGTTGAGCTTTTCGATGGCTTCGCGTCCATCGTCTTCGTTTTTCATTTCCACGAATCCGAACCCACGCGAACGACCGGTCTCACGATCATTCATTACACGCGCGGATTGAACCTCTCCGATCTCCGAGAAGATTTCATTGAGTTCTTGGTCAGTGACGGTGTAGGGGAGGTTCCCGACATACAGGTTGAGCATTGCTGTCTGCTTTCCGAAAGTTGCCCGTGAGTCATTTGCGTAATCGAGAGAGAGCCGGGCATCATCTTCGTCGACAGCCACGCCTCATGGCGGTGCTGGAGTATGGTATCACTCGGGCAAGTGCTGCCAGAGTCAAAACTTGAGAATTGTTCTGAATCTCATCTCGCTCCGATTTCTCGCCGAGACTGGATCGCCCGGAGCAATGACCGGTGGAGACGCGGGTTCGCGGCAATCAGCTGAGTGGCCTCTAGCGTCTGGTTGCCCTCCAAGTCGGACCAAGTCCCACCCGATTCAGTGATAATGGGCAGGGCCGCAGCGAAATCCCAGAGCTTGAGGTCGGGTTCGATGACCGAATCGACCCTCCCCGTCGCCAGGAGCACCCACGCGTAGGCATCGCTCCAACCCCGAGAATACTTGCATTGGGCGTCCAGGTAGTCGTACAACGATCGCAGCTCGGGGGTCGTGAAGTAGCTCAGCGAGGTTGAGTTGATGATGGAATGCTCCAGTTCCTCGACTTGGCTCATCCGGGCCCGTGTCGGGTCGTGCCCGTCCTGCGCATAAAAACATCCGATGCCTTCGGCGGCGTAGACCGCCTCCCTCAGGGCGGGCATCCGAACAACCCCTAGTTCAGGGTGTCCGTTATGCAGGCAGGCGAGCATGGTGCCGTAGAGGGGGACGCCCTGCACAAACGAGATGGTGCCATCGATCGGATCGATGACCCACTCGTACCCGCTGGTGCCGGGCTTATCGTCGAACTCTTCGCCCTTGATCGCGTCATCGGGATACCGCTCAGATATCCGCTCACGCAGGTGGGTCTCGCTGGCACGGTCCGCGATTGTGACAGGGGTTCCATCGCCCTTGGCGTCCCTCTGGTCGGCATCGAGTTGTCCGAAGTACCTCAGCGTCACTTCGCCGGCTTCGTTCGCGATGGTGACCGCGAACTCGAGTCGTTGCTCAAGCGTGCTCATGGGGCAGTGCCTCTCTGCAGTTGGAGTGTGTGAGCACCTCGTTGAGGTTTTCACGAAAGCGTTCGATCTGTTCTGAAGTATGGGACGCATTCACTGAAAGACGGAAGTACATCGGCGCGGGACCGTTGGGATAGTCCATCAGGGGGAGAATGATGCCTCGGTCATACAACGCCGACTCGATCCGGCGCATGTGTTCGAGATCTCCGATTGTGAACGCGAAGATCGCAGAATCGTGATCATGGGTCTGGATCCCATTCGACCTGAGGGCCGCACGTGTACATGAGATCGCATCCGCAAGACGGTCGTGAATACGCTGATCCTCACGCAGGATGCGGAGGGCTTCCAGGCCACCCGAGACGAGCGCGGGTGATGCGGGGGTTGTGCACCGGTACGCGATGGAGTGCGAGCGAGCGGATTCTACGGGGGCACGCGGTCCCATCACGATCCCGCCGGCACAGCCGAGCCCCTTCGCGAGCGTTGTGGTCACGATCAGTCGATCTGATTCGAGACCGATTGCGTCGGGCATCCCACGCCCTTGTTGTCCGAGCACCGCGAACCCATGGCAATCGTCGAGAAGCAGCCAGTCATCATCACGGAGCGTCCGGAGCAGTTCTGTGGCTGGGGCGAGGTCGCCATCGGTTGTAAAAACCGAATCGGACAGGATGACGCACGGGGCATCGAGAGTTCGGATTCTTCGTTCGGCGTCCGTGGGGTCCAGGTGCTCGTAGTAGTCAATGCTCATGCCGGCCAGGCGGGCGGCATCCTTCAGGCTCGCGTGCGCACGCACGTCAATCAGGGCGTGTCGGATAGCAAAGTGCTCCAGGCCCTGCAAGGCCGCGAGATTCGCTGTGTAACCGTCTGGCACGAGGAGTCCGGCCTCATGATCGCAGAACTCGGTGAGCTCAGACTCGAGTTGGGCGTGCGGGCGAGCGTTTCCTGTTGTCTCGCGGCTGGCGGAACTCGATAAACCATAAACAGTTGCGGCTTGCTGTACTGCTTGAATCACGCGGGGGTGATGGGCGAGTCCGAGGTAGTTGCACCCTCCGAAGCTGAGAAAGGATCGCCCTTCACGGGTGATGGTGGTTGCGTCACAGGAATCTGTTGGAATATTGGGCATCTGCGGGAATTATCGTCAGCCCGAGGACGGATCGCGCTGTATTCGTCATGAAATGTGTGTTGGGTACGCCGTGCTATGCCCAGTGCGTGGGGGGGATTGAGCCAGAAGGGTTCATCACCTACCATATCCCCGCATTCAGAACCGATGAACGCGTCATCCAAGGAGGAACTGATGTCCAGAACTGCTCATCCACGCCGTAGAATCGCCCTCGCAGCCGTCTGTTCGGCCATGCTGGCCAGTGTTGCTGGTGCTGCCGGTGTCGCAAAGGAGCAGTCCGAGACATCCGCCGAGCCGAAGGTGATGCAGCTTCCCATCCGAACCGATGGGCCCAAGAGCCTGGATCCTGTCGAGGGTTCCACGACCTACGACAACATGGCGTGCGCTCAGTTCTACGAGACACTGCTGACGAACAAATACGCAAGCCCGATGGAGATGGAGCCATTGCTGCTCGCGGAGATGCCGACCAGTCCCGATGGCGGCACGACGTGGCGGTTCAAGCTCAAGCCGGACGTTTACTTTCACGACAACGAGTGTTTCCCTGGCGGTAAGGGGCGTACGGTTACGGCCGACGACGTGTTTTACTCCATCAAGCGGCTCGCGGACGACCAGTACAAGCTCGAAAACTGGTGGCTTCTGGACGGCACGATCCTCGGTTTTAATGAGTACAAGGACGCCCAGAACGCGGCTGACGAGTTCAACTATGACGCGCCAGTCGAAGGATTCAGGAAGATCAATGATCTTGAGTTTGAGATCGTGCTGACCAAGCCGGTCTATCGGTTCCTCTACATCATGGGCATGTTCCAGACGTCCGTCGTGGCTCGCGAGGCGGTCGAGTACTACGGCCAGGACTTCTCACGAAACCCAGTAGGAACAGGGCCGTTCATCCTCGATAGCTGGGTCCCGAAGCAGTCCTTGACGGCGAATAAGAACCCGAACTATCACCCTGTGTACTACCCGGAGCGTGGGGAGTGGTCGAGCGCGGATCGGCGCAACCGTCTGCACCGAGCGGCTGGGAAGCAGGTCCCGTTTGTTGATCGGATCGAGTTCACGATGTTCGTCGAGGATCAGCCGATGTGGCTTGAGTTTTCCAAGGGCAAGCTCGGTTACACCCAGGTGCCTGAGGACTACTTCACGGATGCGTTCGATCTCGCGTCGAAGGAGCTTCAGGAGGAGTGGCTTCGCAACGATATCCGGGCCCACTCGAACCTGCTGCTCGACTTCACGTTCCGTGGGTTCAATATGGAAGACGAACTCCTCGGTGGATACACGCCAGAAAAGCGGGCCCTCCGTCGTGCGATCAGCTACGCGATCGATCTGGAGGAGATTAACAAGACCTTCTACAACGGACGAAGAATCGTTTATGACGGTCCCATCCCTCCCGGACTTGACGGGCACCCCGAGAATCACCGCTCTTCCGCTGCTGCTCGCGGCCAGAACCTGACCAAGGCCAAGCAGCTGCTGGCCGAAGCCGGTTACCCCGACGGTGAGGGGCTGCCTGCCATCCGCTTCTACACATCACAGAACACCCTGAACAACGCGGTTTCGGAGATGGTGAAGCGCCAGCTCGCTGAGGCGAACATCAAGTTCGAGCCCGTGTTCCTGGATTTCTCGACCCTGATCGAGAATATCAACAAGAAGAAGGCACCGATGTTCGGGTTCGCGTGGGCGAGTGACTACCCCGATGCAGAGAACAACCTCGCGCTCTTCTACGGCCCCAACGAATCGCCCGGCTCCAACCACTACAACTACAAGCGGGCCGAGTACGACGAGATGTACGAGCAGATCCTGACCATGGGCCCGAGCGAAGAACGCACAGCGATCTACGAAAAGATGCGCGACATGGTCCTCGATGACTGCGCGTACGTCGGCGGCATGGCCCGTGAGCGTTTCTACCTCATCAACCCGTGGTTGCTCAACTGCAAGCCAACCGAACGCTACTATGGGTGGTTCAAGTATCTCGATGTAGATGACAGCGAGAGAAACTGATCGATTCTGTGCTGACTTGAGGCGATCGACTTCCCGCTGATCCGATCCGGAGCTGCCACCCGTGTGGACTTATATCGTTCGAAGAACGTTGTACAACATCCCCGTGTTCCTGAGCATCGTCTTTGTGGTGATGCTCGCCCTGCGTGTGAACGACCCGGTTTCGGCTCAGCTGGGGAAGAACGCGACCCAGGATCAGATCGATCTGCTGACCGAAGAGTACGGCTTGGACGAGCCATTCGTGGTTCAGTATGGGAAGTTCATCGGCAAGCTGTTCACGCTGAAGTTTGATGAGCGGTCATGGGATCAGGGCTTCCCCGTTGGTGAGATGATCCTGAACGCGATCCCGCCCAGCATGGCGGTCACGATCCCGACACTCACGATTACCGCGACGATCGCGATCTGTGTGGGTTTGATTTCCGCGTTCTTCCGGGGGAGGGCGATCGACCGATCCCTGATGTTCATCGCGGTGATCGGGATGAGCATCTCTGTGCTGGTGTACATTATCATCGGTCAGTACTGGGGAGCGTACCTCCCGAGCACGAAGGTTGATGGCTGGCCGTTTGAGATCTCGGTGGATGCATCGGCCGGCTCGTCCGCGTGGTTTTTCTTCCATCCGGCCAACTGGGTCAGCTACTGCATGCTCCCGGTCATGATCAACGTGACCGTTGCCCTCGGGTACGACACCCGTTTCTACCGGGCGGTGATGGTTGAGGAATCGCAGCGGGATTACATCCGCACGGCGCGTGCGAAGGGTGCGAGCACCCGCCGGGTCATGTTCATCCACATGCTCAAGAACGCGATGATCCCGATCATCACCCGGATCATGATCTCACTGCCGTTCGTGATTACCGGCTCGATTCTGATCGAGGTCTACTTCGGTATCCCGGGCATGGGACGCACACTCATCAACGCGATCAACTCAAAGGACTTCCCGGTGATCCAGACGTTCACCGCGCTCTTTGCGGCGTTGTTCATCGCTTCGAACATACTCACCGATGTGCTCTACGCACTCGCAGATCCCCGGGTGCGCCTGTCATGAGTATCAAGTCACGCATCAATGAGTCCCCGGCGCTCCGCAAGCTCTTCAAGAACAAGGGCGCCATGGTGGCGATGAGCATCATCTCGCTCTACCTGCTCCTCTTTGTGTGGATCGTCTCGATGCAGCTCGTCTCTTGGATCGGGAATATCACCGGTTCCTACGACCTGCGTGAACGCCCGGTGATGGGGGCCCTCCTGCCAGAGAGAACGCTTGAGCGGGTGGGCGCGAGCAACCAGCCAGGGTTTGGGATCATCGCCGAGCCCGGGAAGCGCACCGAGCACGTGAAGTTCTACTTCCAGCAGATCGGGAAGATCTTCACCGAGCTCGAGCAGAGCGAGACGGGCGGAGAAAACGGGGAAGACACCCGCACGATCGAGGAGATCCTCGCTGCGGCGAATCTCGCCGAGCGGCAAGTCGCCGACCTGCCGATCGACCAGCTCCAAGCGAAGTACGACGATGCCATGCGGGTGTTTGCGGAGCAGGATAACCTGCGGTCGTTGCGCGCCAATCTCACCAAGATCGAGCTTGCGGTCGATCAGCTCAACGTGTACAGCAGCAAGCTTGATAGCATGCCTGAGATGTCCGAGGAAGACATTGAGGTCCTCTACGATGACCTCGCGCTATCCCTCGACGAGATCATCCTGCTCGTCAACGAGTACGGGGAGAAGACTCCGAACGATTCAGACCCGCTGGCACAGATCGATCTGACGTCCCTCGAGGAATCGATGAACGCGTTGTTCGATCTTGAGCCCATGGACCCGGTGTATGACGAGCGTGTGATCGAGCGGATCAACGCGGGCATCATGGACGCCGGTGAAGGGATCAACGAGGTCATCTACTCCAAGCTGGATGAGATCGAGCCGATCCTGACCGAGATCTACCCTGTGCCGTCCGGCATCGAGGGGCTCGTCTACAAGTTTCGTCTGATGCTTGGCACGGATCAGCAGGGGCGCTCCATCATGCTCCGGGCCTTGTACTCGGCAAAGATCGCGATCCAAGTCGGGTTGATCGTATCACTGATCGCTGTCGCGTTCGGCTCGATCATCGGTGCGGCCGCGGGCTACTTTGGTGGCATGATCGATCACGTGGTCATCTGGCTCTACTCGACGTTCAGCTCGATCCCCTATCTCGTGCTGCTCGTCGTGCTCGCGTTTATGTTTACCGGCTCCATGTTTGAGGGGACGCTCATCCCGCTGTATGTCGCGTTCTGTCTGACCTACTGGATCGGTCCCTGTCGCGTGACTCGTGGTGAGGCGCTCAAGCTCAAATCGCTTGATTACGTCCAGGCGGCCCAGGCGCTCGGTGCGAGTAAGTCCCGGATCCTGCTGCGCCACATCATCCCCAACACGTCCCATCTGATGTTCATCAACTCATCGCTGCTCTTTATCGGCGCGATCAAGGGTGAGGTGGTGCTGACCTTCCTCGGCCTGGGGCTGAAAGAGGGGGCGAGCTGGGGCATCATGATCTCGCAGTCGAAGCCCGAGGTTGTCTCCGGCTTCTTCTGGCAGATCGGCGCGGCGACATTCTTCATGTTCGTGCTGGTGCTCGCGTTCAATGTGCTCACGGATGCGCTACAGGACGCGTTCGATCCCAAGCACGTGGGCTGAACCCGACCGAGACCATTGAAAAACGCCCGCACAGACGCGGGCGTTTTTGATTGAATACGGTGAGGGATTATGCTCGTGCAGACTCGAACCGCCGAGCAACTTCCTCCCAGTCGACGATTCTCATGAACGCGTCGACATAGTCGGCACGTCTGTTCTGGTACTTCAGGTAGTAGGCGTGCTCCCAGACGTCCACACCCAGCAGCGGCATCGCTCCGGTGAACATCATGTCCTGCTGGTTCTGCATCTGTGTGATCATCAGCCGGTTTGATGCGGGTTCGTAGACGAGCCATCCCCATCCCGAGCCTTCGACCTTCGCGGCCGCGAGCTTGAAGTGGTTGGTGAACTTGGCAAAGCTCCCGAAGTCGAGGGTGATCTGATTCATCAGGTTCCCGCCGGGCTGCCCGCCGCCGCCCTCGGACTCTGGCTTCATGGCGGACCAGAAGAGGGTGTGATTGATGTGCCCTCCCATGTGGAAGCTGAGCTGTCGCTGCGAGTGCTGGATAAGGCTTGTGTCACCACCCCAGCGGATCTGCTCGAGCTTTTCCAGGGCACTGTTCACCCCGTTGACATAGCCCGCGTGGTGCTTCCCGTGATGGATCCGCATGGTCTGCTCATCGATGACCGGCTCGAGGGCGTCGTAGGCGTAGGGGAGATCCGGGAGCGTGTATCGTTTCGCGTTCGCGTCGTACCCGAGCGCTGCGGGGGAAACCGGGCTCGATCTGATCTGGGGTTGCGAGGCGAGCGTCTGCCCACCGGCCAGGCCGATAGCTCCGAGAGCGGCCAGGCCGCCCATTGCGTCGCGCCGTGAAATATCGTTGTTCATCGTGTACCTCCTATCTTGGGGTCTTCGTAGAAGGACTTTAGTCCTGACGACCCTCGATTGCAGCGATGAGGCAGGAGGCGCCGAGGATCAGCAGGTCGTCCATATCCTCGTCCTCGTCGTTGATCGCCACGCCGAGTCGGAAAATGAAGGGGTTGAAGTGCTGTCGGAGATGGGCGATGGCCTTCTGATCGCGATTTCGGACGACCTCATAGCGTTGCGGAAGGATGATCGTGGCATAATCGATGTATCTGCGTGCGAGCGGGGCGATTGATCCGGTTTCGCGTACACGTGCGATCTCCTTGCCCTGTGCGTCGAAGATCATCCATTCATCGCGTACGAAGGATGACTTCAGCCCCTTCCGGCGGAGCGTACCGAGCGATGTCCCGTCGGGGAGTGTTACCGCGTAGGTTGCCCCGAAGTCGATGATCTGCTGGGTATTCAGCGTCAGGAGCAGTTCGCTCATGTCTTCGCCCGTGTAGAGCTTGATGTCCTCTCGGAGCTTGAAAGCCTTCTGCTTGCAGTATCCGATCACGGAACCGTGCTCGTCGTACACATGGAATGCCGCCCCGAAGATCTTGAAGAACTTCCTTCTGATCGTGTATTGCTCTTGCATCATCGTCCTGCCATACCTTGGGTGAAAAGAGGAGTGTATAAAAAAGCGAGCGCCGTGCTGGCGCTCGCTGATGAAAACCTGAGTTGTGTTTCAGTTATTCGGCTTCGCCGACCTGCCAGCGGCGGAAGTTGGAGAGTTCCGCCGCGCCGATCATGTCGCGGACGGCCTTTGAAGGATCCATGACGAAGGGCTGATCGAGGAGCGCGACTTCGGAGAAGAACTTCTTCATGCCGCCCTCAACCATCTTCTCCGCGATCTCCTGGGGCTTGCCGGATTCAACGGCCTGCTCGACACGGAACTTGCGCTCCTTCTCAACGAGATCCGAGGGGATGTCTTCGCTCGTGAGTCCGAGCGGGCGGGGGACGACCGCGGTCACGTGCATGGCCAACTGGCGGAGCACCTCGCCGTCGACTTCTCCCTGGGCTTCAACGAGCGACCCGGTTTTTCCGTCGTGGTGGACGTAGAAGCCGTAGTGGGTCTTGCCCGCTTCGCCGTCGAGCTTCTCGATCTGATCGATGGAGATGTTCTCGCCGGTGGTGATTCGGAGGTCATCGATGACCTCCTTCATCTCATCGGTTGGCTCGACCGAGCCGGCATCGCAGCTGAGCGCGAGCTGGGCGATCTTCTTCGCTGCTTCGACGAACTTCTCGTTCTTCGCGGTGAAGTCGGTCTCTGCCTTGAGCTTCACGAGCGTGGCCGAGGAGCCGTCTTCGGAGACTGCGACCTCGACGCGGCCCTCGCCGGCGACGCGGTCGGCCTTGGTCTCCATTTTGCCCTTGAGCTTCTTGCGGAGCAGGGTCTCTGCCTCCTCCACGTTGCCGTTGGTTTCCTGGAGTGCTTTCTTGCACTCCATCATTGCGAGACCTGTTTTGTTCCGCAGGTTCATCACGTCTTTGGCGCTGATGGACATGTCAGTGTTCTCCGCCGTGTGGTGGGATTGATCGCCGAAGGTGTTTCCGTCCGGTTCGGCGAGATTCGGTGTCATTACTTAAGCCAGCGGTGCTGGCGACTGCTTCGACTCGGTTTCAGGATTCCGCGGGAGCGGCCGCTGCCGCGTTCTCGTTCGCGGGCTCTTCGCTGCTGCCGGCGGTGCTGTCGTCTGCTCGGAACTGTGCCCGGCTTGAGCGGCGCTGCGGGCGGGAATCATCGCCACCCTTATCGCTGCTGCGGCCTTCGTTGGACTCGACGCGTGCGGTCTTGCCGTCCGAGATCGCCTTGCAGAGTTCGCGGATGATGACGTCGATGGAGCGCATCGAGTCGTCGTTGCCCGGGATTGCGATGTCGGCCATGTCTGGGTCGCCGTCGGTATCGATCAGGCAGATCGTGGGGATGCCGAGCTTACGTGCTTCGCGGAGCGCGGTCGCTTCGCGGTTCACATCGATCGCGACGATCGCACCGGGCATCTTGCTCATGCGGCGGATGCCATCGAGGTTTCGCTTGATCTTGCGCATCTCGCGGCGGAGCTGTGATTCCATCTTCTTCGAGTAGCTCTCGAAGTTGTCGTCGGCCTCGATGGCTTCGAGTTCTTCGAGTCGCTTGAGACGGTTGCGGATCGTGCCGAAGTTGGTCAGCGTGCCGCCGAGCCAGCGCTCGGTGACGTAGTGCATCTCAACATCGCCGACGCGCTGCTCGATCACGCCCTTCGCCTGACGCTTGGTGCCGACGAAGCAGATGTCCTTGCCGCCGGAGACCGTCTTGGTCAGGAACTTGCGTGCGAGCAGCAGGCCCTTCACGGTTTCCTTGATGTCGATGATGTGAATCCCGTTGCGCTTCCCGTAGATGTACGGGGTCATCTTCGGGTTCCAGCCGCTGGTGCGCTGTCCGAAGTGGATGCCGGATTCAATGAGATCCTGAACGAGTGTGTTGGCCATGATACTGGTCCGTTCCTTGTCAGCGACACCGGCTGTGTGATCGGGCACAGCGCAAGGGCGCTTTGGTGACGAATCCTCAACTCTGACGCCTCGCCAGAGTTCTGATGTTGTACAAAGTCCCAAACAGGGATGGGCGAGCCGACCACTCGCACCCCTGAGTATAGGTAGGAACGGGAGGCAAACAACCTTCGGATTGATGAATGTTTGGGATTGAGAACCCGAACAAATGCCGTTCCGATGCGGCTGTGCCGCGTCCGGATCGGGATATCCCCGGTCTCGGTGACCTCAGGGTTGAGTCGAAGCTTCAGCGGACCGATAGCACCTCCAAGATCGCTGATCGTGCGATCTGTAAGAGGTGAACGTCATGGCCGAAAGCGGACTCATCGTACGTCGTTCCGTGCGATTTGAAATCTCACTCCCGGGGCGGGTTCGGGTCGCGCCACACCACGCGGATGCGCTGAGCTTCGCCAAGGGTGTCTGCGGGGAGGACCGGTGGATGGAGATCGATGTGATCGACTTCGCAGAGGGTGGTCTCGGTTTCATGGCAGACGTTTTCATCCCACGTCACGTGGATCTCGAGATCGAGATACCTGGCTTTGTGCCCGGCGATGAGCAGGTGCTGCTCCGGTGCTTGCTGCGGATACAGCGCGTGCAGATGACGGATCGGCGACCCGCATACAAAATCGGCGGCGCGTTCGTTCACCAGAACGAGCAGTCCGAGCAGCAGATCAACACATTACTCGATCGATTGAGCAGTGAGTGTGAAGAGGGGGACGGCACGGATGCTTGATACATCAGAGTTTATCATTCAGGCGTTGGTTGAGACCGGCACGCTGAGTTATGAAGCGGCCGATCGGTTGCGCGACTACGTCCGAGAGAACGAGGTCGGGTTCGACGAGGCGGTCATACGCTCGAACATCGTTTGCCCGAGAGATGTCGCGATCGTGAAGGCGACGATCTGCGAGTACCCGTTCGTAGAACTCAAGAAGTACGATATCGATATCCGCCAGTCGCGAGTGATGCCGAAATCGATGTCGGAGCGTTTGTGCGCTTTTCCTATCTTCATTTTCGGCGACATCGCGACGGTCGCGATGGAGGACCCGCTCGATCTGAGGGCGATCGATGAGCTCCGCCAGACACTGAAGAAGCAGATCGATCCCGTAGTCTGCGATGCGCAGCAGCTCAGGATGCTGATCACGCGTGCGTACACGCTGGACACCGGCGCGACTGAGGCGGATGATGACGCGAGCGATGCCGCGTTCGATAACAGCAACGAGCCGGTCGTGGCCGCGGTCAATCAGATCCTGTTTAACGCCGCGGAGGCGAACGCGAGCGACATCCATATCAACCCCGATGACAAGTCTCTGCTCCTGCGGTACCGCGTCGACGGGGTGCTTCAATCCCAGCGTGGGCCTGACATCGGGATGCACGAAGGGCTGATCCAGCGTCTGAAGGTGATGGCTCACCTCGACGTTACGCAGTCGCGGCGGCCGCAGGATGGCAAGTTCCGCTTCAAGCACAACGGCATCCCGATCGATGTGCGGCTCAGCATCATCCCGACCATCCACGGCGAGAACGCGGTGCTTCGACTCCTGAGCAGCGCGAGCCAGATCGGTCAGATCAAGGACCTGGGGATGCCGGTGGACGTGAGCGACGCGTTCTCGCAGATGATCCATAAGCCGCACGGCATCGTGCTGGTCACTGGGCCGACGGGTTCTGGCAAGACAACCACGCTGTACACAGCGCTCAATGAGATCAACTCGCCCGAGCGGAACGTGATGACAATTGAGGACCCGGTCGAGATCAGGCTGCCGTTGGTGCGGCAGGTTCAGGTCAATACAGAGATCGGCATGACCTTCGCGAACGCGCTTCGCTCGATACTCCGTCAGGACCCGGACGTGATTCTCCTGGGCGAGATCCGCGATTCTGAGACAGCCAAGATCGCGGTCCAGTCCGCGCTGACCGGGCATCTGGTGTTCTCGACTCTTCACACGAACGATGCGATCGGTGCGATCCCGAGACTGAAAGAGTTTGGGGTTCCCCCCTTCGCGATCAATAACGCTTTGCTCGGGGTGCTGGCGCAGCGCCTGGTGCGGCGCGTGTGCGGGGACTGCGTGATCCCAGCCCCCCCAGAAGATCTCGAGCTGGTGGAGCTCGGGATCGACCCCTCGGAACGCGACATGTTCTCGAAGGGCAAGGGGTGCCCGAAGTGCATGAGTCTCGGTTATAAGGGACGGGTAGGGGTCTACGAGCTCCTCTGCGCAACCGCGGGCATCCGAGACCTGATCGATCAGGGCGCCACCGCGAACGAGATATTCGAGCGAGCTCGGTCTGAGGGCATGCGACTCATGCTCGAGGACGGGATCGAAAAGGCAAAGCTAGGGCTCACGAGCATCGAGGAAGTCCGCAAGCTTCACGCGACGATCGACATCAAGCTCGCTGGGGACAGCGCGGAGTCGGATTACCGTTTGAGCGCATGAGCGGGGAGTGATGAACATGTCCACACTGTCTTTTACATTTCATGCTGTTGATCAGGGCGGTAAGCGTCGTTCGGGACGCATCGATGCGACCAACGAACAGAGCGCTTTCCAGATGCTCCTTGAGCAGGGGCTCACGCCGCTGAAGATCAGGGAGAGCAAGGCACGGCTGTCGCTGCTCAGAGCCCGTCGAGTGACGCAGCAGGAGATCGCCACGCTCACGCGCGAGATGAGCGTGCTGCTTGAGGCAAACATCCCCATCGGCCGGGGGCTTCTGTCGATCGCCGAGCATGAGAAGAACCCGGCTTTGCGGGACATGATCTTCGACATCGCATCAATGATTGAGTCGGGTGACAAGATCACGTCCGCATTCAGCCGCTACGAGCACGTGTTCGGTGGTGTCTATATCGAGACCCTCCGTTCGGCGGAGAAGACTGGTCAGATCGGCCCCGTCGCATCGCATCTGGCGGACATGCTCGAACGCAACATCGAGACCACCCAACAGATTAAGCGAGCGCTGACGTACCCGCTGATCGTGGTCGGCTTTGTGATCCTTGCGCTGAGCGTGATCGTGATCTTCGTTGTGCCGAAGTTCGCGAAGATTTTCGAAGCCAACGGGGTCGAGCTGCCGCTCACGACCAGGATCGTACGAACGCTGGGTGTGTCGATGACGCAGTACTGGTGGGTATACGTTCTGGTCGCGGCGGTCGGCATCTATACGCTTGTCAAGGCGTGGCGGAGTGATCGCGGCCGATTCCGTATCGAGAAGTTCCTCCACCGCCTGCCGTATATCGGGACCATGTTCACCGCGGTGACCACGGCCAGGTTCAGCCGGGTGATGAGCATCGGTCTTGAGTCTGGGATCGAGGTCATCGAGGCGATCGAGATCGCTGGCGGCTCAACCGGGCGCCCCGTCTTCCAGGCGGAGTGTGTTCGCATGTGCGATCGCATGCGTAGCGGCGAATCGCTGACGGACGTGATCAACCGGGCACACGGCCTGCCAAGCTTTGCGCGCCGGCTGTATGGCTCTGGGAAAGACTCGAAGGAGCTTGCCCGGGCCGGCTCGATCATCGCGCGTCATTATGACCGGCAGTCCGATCATCTGGCAAAGAATATCAACACCATCATTGAGCCCATGATCACCATGGCGATGGCAGGAATTGTCCTGCTCGTTGCGCTCTCGGTGTTCCTGCCCATGTGGCAGATGATCAGCATCAATAAGTGAGGGGTTACCTATGAAGCCAAGCCGGAGTGCGTTCACACTGATCGAAGTGCTCATCGTTGTCGTGATCCTCGGGATCCTCGCGGCCGTCGCCGTGCCGAGGTTCGCCGGGGCGAGCGATGACGCTCGAACGAGCGCCGTCCAGAGCACGGTGGCGGGGGTTCGGTCCGCGATCGCGACATACCGAACCAGCGCGGTGATCCAGGGGAACGATCCGTACCCAACTCTCGTCGAGCTGAGCGACGGGAGCGTGATCCGTTTCGAGATCCCGCCGAACCCGTTCTCAGATGTCGCCGGTGTGCAGAGTGTGAGCCAGGCGCAGGCAGAGGCGCGCGGCGTAAGCAACGAGGCCAGCGCAGGATGGAACTACTACGTGGACAACAACTCGAACCCTCCTGTTGCCATTTTCTACGCGAACTCAGGAGAGGCCACGAGCGCCTCTGATGGTGAGGGCGGGAACTACACCGCGAATGAGCTCTGAATGATGGACCACCAGTTGCGTACAACCCGTTGTGCTCGCGCCGCGTTCACACTCGTGGAGTTGATGATCGTGGTCGTCCTCATGGGAATCATTTCCGCGAGCGTGATTCCCGCGATAGGGAGTGTGCAGGGCATGCGTGAAGGTGCTGCGCGTGATGAGCTCGGACGCATGCTGGAGGTCACCAAAGCCCGCGCGATCGCGTCGGGTGTGCCCAGCGGGCTTCAGATCGATCTGAACGAGTCCTCCCTCACGATCGTTCACCTTTCTGACGCGGGGGCGGTCGAGGAGTTAACCGACCCGCTGACGCTGGAAACACGCTCGGTCGTGCTGCCCTCGGTGTATACCGGGGTGACGCTGGATGGGTTTACGAACGGTGACGGGGTTGGCGGATCCGGGACCATCTGGTTCGACTATGAAGCGACGCCGCATACACGCACGAGCGGTGGGGCAATGGAAGCGACAAACAGCTCAAACGCCACGATCGAGCTGTCATCTGGTCAGCAGGTGATCGTGCACGCGTATTCAGGCGTGGTGGAGATGCCATGAGACCGATCCGATCCAACCGAGCTGGGGCACGACGCGCGTTCTCGCTCATCGAGGTCGTGATCGCGATCATCGTGCTGGCGATCGCGGTCCCACCGACACTCAACATGATGGAGAGCGCCGGGGCCGGACGCGTGGACGCGATCAATACGACGCGTGCGACCCTCCTCGCGACGAGTGTGCTCGAGACGGTGACCGCTGATGTCAACTCAGAGGCAGCCGGGCTGGGCTTTGACGCTCTGGGCGATGCCGCGACCTATCTCAACGATCCCGGGAGCGGGCTGTACGCTCGATTGGAAACCTCGCTGGCGGCGTACACGGATGCCGGTCTCTCGTACAGCGTGGATATCGGTGGGCTGGTCGCTGCTGATGGGAATCCGTCGGGTGATGCAGACGACAACATCTTTCGTGAAGTGACGGTTCGTGTGAGCTTCAACGCAGCGAGCAGCGCTTCGTACCAGGTCCCTTTCCGTACAATGGTTTCGGCACTATGAGATACGCTGACTCGACTCCGATGCGAGGTTTTACGCTGCTCGAGGTGCTGGCAGCGGTCTTGGTCATGGGCGTGATCGGCGCGGTTGTGTTGCCGGTCGTTACGACTGCTTCCGAATCGTACACGGTCACGCGTGAGGTCCGCAACAGCACTGAGCGAGTTGCGTTCGCTCTCGATCGGGTATCGCGCATCGTCCGTCAGGCACCGATCGGTGCGGACGATACCGGCCTCGGTGTGCAGTCGGCATCTGCCAGTTCACTCGAGTTCACGGATGGGACCGGTTTCCGCCTCGAGGCAGGGGATCTGGTCATGCTGGTCCCCGGAGAGGACGCGGCCTTGCTGTGTGCTGATGTTGATTCGATTGAGATCACGTACCTGGCTGCCGATGGGCAGACGAACACACTGGTGACCCCGACTGAGACCCATCGCGTCGTCGTGAGTATGGTGGTCGACCAGCTTCGCATGAGTGTCATTGCGCATCCGCGGGTCTGGATCGGTCAGGAGGCGGAGGAATGAGACTCAGGATCCAATATCAGAGACGTCGAGCGGTCGTTTTGGTTGTTCTAGTCGTGGTGATGGCGGTCCTGGCGCTTGTCGTGGCAGGCGCTGTACGCCCGGTTCGGGACGAAGCGGAACTGGCAACTCTGCGTGTTGAGACAACTCGGGCGTTTTATGCGGCTGAGAGTGGGGCATTTGTGCTCATGAATGCTGTTATGGGCAACACGCCTATGCCTGAAGCCGGAGACACCCTCGTTC
The DNA here is from genome assembly GCA_964229845.1 of Phycisphaerales bacterium UBA1924. GTDB lineage: Bacteria > Planctomycetota > Phycisphaerae > Phycisphaerales > UBA1924 > UBA1924. The sequence goes on along the minus strand of CAXREY010000021.1, from coordinate 49,775 downwards.
TGGGGGGGCAGACGGTCGAGTTTGTTCAGGTGCCGACGGATGATGATCCGATCGCGGTGATCGAGGGGCGTGCTGGGGACGCTGTGCGCCGAATTGAACTGACAACCGAGTGAAACCAACAGGTTTGAGGCATGTGCCTGGTTTGGCCTAAGTCGGTGAGAAGCCGGGCCGATATGGCGTTTGTCCAGCCACTGGGATAGAGGGACTCTCATGTCAATATCGAACGGTTTCATCATCTCGCTCTCCCCAACGCATCTGAGCGTGATCTCAGTGAAGCGTGGGCGGATTCACCAATCGGAGAGCACGCGGCTTGATCCGCGGGACTGGGATGACCAGTGGGACGACAGCCTTATGCGGCTCGACCAGCCACTGCGTCAGCTTCTTTCGAGGTTCTCGAGTACACCGCGTAACGCTGTTACGCTGGTCTACCATTCTCCGACGCTGACATCACAGATAACGAGCTTCGACCAGGGAGGGGCGTACGCCCGTGAAACAGCTCGCTCGAAGATCCGTGAGGTTGTTGGTCTAGACGCGGCGGTCTGTGTCTGCGAGTTGGGTGCGACGAGCAGCCAATCGGGCAAGGCCATGATGCTCGCGTACTCAGACCGGGACGAGACGCTCCGTGCCTTCTACGCGTGGTTGAACCGCTGCGGTGTGAGGGTGTCGGGGATGATCCCATCAAGCGTAGCGACAGTCATGATCGCCGCAGAGCAGGCTTCAAAGGAAGACGGTACTGCTGGTGTCTTCTACCTCGATAAGCACTGCAGCGTCATCGGATACGCTGACTCGGGGGGTGATCTCACGCTCGTTCGGCCTTCAGACATCGGGTACGAAACACTGACGGAGTCGTACCGGCAAGTGCTCGGTGAGCAGGGTGAAGAAGCCGATCATCGGGATCTTGATCTGGAGGCGCAGGCGTGCCTTTTCGAGCACGGAATCCCGTTCCAGGTGCATCACCGCGGTGAGATCGAACTGCGATCGAGCGTGCTGCCACGCATGGCGCCGGCTCTTCAGCGGATCGGCATCGACGTCAAGCAGACAATCCGTTTCGGGCTGGGAAACTCGTCTGAGCTTCGGAAGCTGTGTATCTCGGGGCCCGGCGCGGCCATCCCCATGATGACCAAGGCGGTTGGTGAGCACCTTGAGCTCCAGGTGTGCCAGATGCCGGGTCTTGATCAGTTTGACCCGGCCCTGTGCAACGCGAGCGGATCGACCGAGGCGTTTTTCATACGCATGGACGCTCAGGTTCCGTCACTGCTCCCGAGGATCGCGGACGAAGAGCGGGGTCGTGCGCAGTTCAAGCGAGCCATGATCGCGGGGGTGGCGTTCGCGGCCTTGACCATGGGTGGGCAGTACTACCTCTCATCGCAGCGATCGATCGAGGTTGAGAAGGGGCTCGGTGGTGAGGACGCGAGATATCAGCGTGTGGTCGCGTTCGAAAACGCACGCGCACAAGTTCAGGAAGTTCAGACGATGCTCTCGGGGATCGCGGGGCTAGTGAATGACCACAGCGGCGTGCGACCACGCTGGCAGGAATCTCTCGCCTCACTCGCGGAACTGAACAGCGCCGGAGTTCGCATCCAGGAGATGCGAGGGGAGTTCGATGGGGAAACGCCGGTGCTGGTGATCAATGGATACAGCGTTGCTGATGAACAGCACGCCCCAGAGCAGGTCCTCGACATGTATGTCGGTGCCCTCAATGATCTCGAGGCTGTCGAGTCCGTCGAACTCGGTGCGACAACACGGATCGAACTCGCCGCCCCGCTCGGGCAGGAGAACACTCCAGATGAGTGGGGGTCGCAGTTTACGCTGCACCTCCGACTTGGCTCCTACAAATCTCCCTACGGTGCGATCGCAGCAACGAGCGATCAGCAGGATTGGACTCAGCCATGAATATCGACACGATGAAAGCTTACATGGTCCGGGTCCTGGCACTCGGTTGTGTGTGCGGGGCCGCCAGCTTCCTGTTTGTCCGACCAGTCATTGCGAAGGCATCGGATCTGCAGAGTGAGCGTCAGTCTCAGCTCGAGTTCATCGAGCAGGGAGAGGGGCACATCGCCCAGTATGAAGATGAGCTGTTGAGGGCCGTTCGAGACACGCGTGCGTCTCGTGATGCGATGCTGAGCGACCTGAGGTCTGACCCGGATATGCAGGACCAGCAGCTCTTTCAAAGACTGGCAGCGACAAGAGGTCTCACGCTGACCCGGGTAGAACCGATGCGGTCCAAGCTCGCCGATGCGAAGCTGGGATCACCCGACCGGCAGGCGGAAGTCGAGCGGAAAGACTATCGATTGGAATGCCGAGGATCGTACAGCGGACTTGTCCAGTTTATCGACGACATCCAGTCGAACAACCGTCAGATGCAGGTCATCAGCTTCCGCCTCGTACCGACGAGTGGTCAGCGTGTAAAGACGACGCTGAACCTGAGCATGGTCGAGCTGAAATCGTACCCGGAATCCCTGGGGCAGGCCTTCGCACAGGGTGGTGATGAGGCGAACATGTCGGAGGTGATGGAATGAGCTTGGTAGACCGTTTCAATCCAGTTTATGTCGCTGCCCTGCTTTTCCCGACGGTCTGTGTGCTGGGATCGCAGTTCCTGGGGAGCGGTGCTTCATCTGTCAAAGCCGCCAGCGAGAAGCAGGCCGAGTTCGAGCCCATGCAGTGGGATCGGATGAGCTTCTCTGCTCATCAGACCGGAGCCATATCTGAAGAGGCGATCAGCTCGCCGTTCTACTTTGAGGCTATCGAGCCCATGGGCCACCACGTCGACAGTTCACCACAGGATCCGCGTCCACCCCAGAATGTCCGGGTCGAACTTCCGGAAGTTCATGTCACCTCCATTCTCCCGAACCCGAAGAATCCGCTCGCGATTATCGACGGCAAGCCGCGTCGGATCGGGGATACGCTGGATACCGGCTGGACGGTCATGAGCATCAACGCCAGCGACTTCACGGTCACCCTTCGTCATGCCACTGGCAAAGAGATCCGGGCAAGGATGAAAAAGAACTGAGGTGGGCGATCACCCTCTTGAGTTCGCACAGCGTGTGGCGTATGCTCATAGCCGCTTCGGGCGTATAGCTCAGTTGGCTAGAGCGCTGCCGTCACATGGCAGAGGTCACTGGTTCGAGTCCAGTTACGCCCATTCCCAATGCCCAGGCCGCCTACCGTTTATGAGTAGGCTTTTTTTATGGGGCTTTCAGGGGGTTACCCAGGAGATTCTGGAAACGATCCGAATAAATCAACCTATGGGCGATGTTATCGTATACTGAGTTGTGATGAGATTGATTGTGACCAACCTGCTCGCCCTGGCGATCCTGCTGATGCCCCTTCAGGGGTACCGGTCGCTTCTGGGTTGTGGGTGCGGTGGTGACAGTCAGTTGGAACACTGCTCTACGGTCGCGGAAAGTGAACAAAGTGAGACCCGGTGTTGTGAGACGCCCTCCACGACTATGGACGGTGAGCAGCCTGCGACTCCGCAGCCCTGCGATGACGAGGATTGCCCATCATCATGCTGCACCAGGTCAGCCGCCCCGGCATTTGTTTTGCCGCAGTATCAGGCCCTGGATGAGGGCTACATCATGATGAGCGTGGTCACCCCTCGTGTTGATCACGACCGCGCCCCTCCACATCTCATCCAGCTGAAAAGACCTCCGCGGATCGTGTGATCAGTTCGTGCGCACAGCGCTGTGCGCTCGTTAGGCTCGATCACACTTATCCGGAGGCAGTATGCACGCTTCAAACAGATCGCGTGATCACGGAGGGCCACCACGCCGTCCGATCGCGCCAGTTGCTACACCGATTGTGGTATTTTTAACAACGCTTGCGCTGATCGCTTGGAGCGCGTGGCCGGTCCTCCGGCCAAGCCGGACGATCGAGGTCACCCAGGCGCTGTTGGTGTCGTCAAGTTTACAAGAGACTCCGCAAACCCAGGCCGCAACCGAGCCCGAGGAGGCGAGGGCAACCAGGACGGTTCAGGCAGCGGGCTGGCTCGAGGCTGAGCCGTTTTACAGCATCGCGACCGCGCTGACAGATGGCGTCATCGAAGAGATGTACGTTCTCGAAGGTGATCGGGTTGAGAAAGGGCAAGTCGTCGCACGCATGGTGGAAGACGATGCCCGCTTACAACTCGCCCGAGCGGTCTCGAACTACGAGGCTACCCAGGCGGCTCTGGATCTGGCACGTGCCCGTTTCTTGAGTGCTGAACGCAACTGGGAAGCCCCGTATGAGCTTGAGCGAGCCGTCGAGAGCACGAAGGCAGAACGAGACGGCATAATGGCGGAACTGAGACAACTCCCGTCGCTCATCCGCATCGAAGAGGCACAGCTGGTCCAGGCACAGGAAGAACTCGATCGCTACGAGCAGGCCTACGAGTCACAGGCCTCCTCGGAGCTGGAGTACATCGCTGCCCGCGAGGGCCTGAACGCCCAAGCCGCGCGGCTCGAGGCGATCCGTTTCAGAGAATCAATCCTCAACGCATCGCTCGCAAGAACGGATTCTGAGCTCCGCGCAGCGGAACGAGAGCTTGAACTCCGGATCGATGATCGTGAGCGTCTCGACGCTGCCCGAGCCCAGATACAACTCGCGGAAGCCGAACTCGATCATCGTGCCGCGATCCGAGAGGAGGCGCAGCTCGAACTGGACCGAATGACGATCCGGTCTCCGATCGACGGGTATGTGCAGCGACGCCTGAAAGCGCCCGGCGATAAGGTCATGCTGGGGATGGACGCCGAGCACTCGGCCCACATCCTTCACCTTTACGACCCGACCAGGATTCAGGTCCGGGTGGATGTCCCGCTCGCGGATGCTTCGCAGATCTTCGTTGGTCAAGTGTGCGAAGTGGTCGTAGAAGTTCTGCCCGACCGTACATTTACGGGCGAGGTCATCATCGTCACGCACGAGGCCGACCTGCAGAAGAACACGCTTCAGGTGAAGGTGAGGGTGCTCGATCCCGACCCGATCCTGCGTCCAGAGATGCTCACGCGTGTCAAGTTCCTGCCCGCTGCCGATGTGTCAACCCGGAGCACAGCAAAGGCAGAGCCGATGATTCGCGCCGTGCGTGTCCCGGCCAGCGTGATCGATACAACCTCCGATTCGCTCCGGGTGTGGGTTGTTGCTGAGCGTTCCAATGGGCGGGGTGTTGTTCGGCCGGTCACAGTCGAGGTACTGAGCGAGGAGCACGATTGGGTCACAATCAGGGCAGACCTCCACCCGGGCACGATCGTTGCTTCTGAACCGACAGCATGTGAGCCCGGCGAACGAGTTCGCATCGCCACGATGAACGGGGGTGCCCGATGAGTCTGATCGTGTGCAACAATCTAACCCGCGAGTACGCCAAGGGTGACAACGTCATCCGCCCGCTGGATGAGCTGACACTCGAGGTGCCGAGGGGCGACTTTCTCGCGCTGATGGGGCCCAGCGGGAGCGGTAAGACGACGCTCCTCAATCTCATCGCCGGCATCGATTCCCCGACCAGCGGTGCGCTGATTGTTGACGGGACCGATATCAGCACCCTGTCGCGGAACAAGCTCGCGGCATGGCGTGCTGCCCATGTCGGATATGTATTCCAGCTGTACAACCTCGTGCCGGTCCTGACCGCGTATGAGAATGTGGAACTCCCGCTGCTGCTGCACGGGCTGACCCGTACACAACGCTACGAGCGTGTGATGACATCGTTGGAGCGAGTCGGGATCGCCGACCGGCGTGACCACTTTCCCCGTCAACTCTCGGGTGGGCAGGAGCAGCGTGTCGCGATCGCGCGGGCGATTGTCACTGATCCTGGGATCATCGTCGCGGATGAACCAACGGGAGATCTGGATAAGCCGTCGGCTCATTCGGTGATGAAACTGCTTCAGACCCTGAATCAGGAACTCGACAAGACGATCATCATGGTGACGCATGATCCAAAGACAACGGATTACGCGAAGTGGACGCTGCACCTCGACAAGGGTCAACTCGTAGAGCATGAAATGACGGAGGAGGTGCTCGCATGATGGTGCTCAGGTGTGTGCCCTATGTCATCAAGCAGATCACAAGGAATCGTGTGCGATCGCTCCTCACGGTGCTCGGGATCGCGATCGCGATGTTCCTCTTTACCTCGGTGCAGGCCATGAACCGCGGCGTGACCGTCGCAACCACCGCGACCGCGAACGATACAACCCTGGTTGTGTATCGCGAGGACAGGTTCTGCCCAGCAACGAGTCAGCTCCCGCAGGACTACCAGGGCAGGATCGAAAGGGTCGATGGTGTTCGTGATGTCACTCCGATGAAGATCGTGGTATCGAACTGTCGCACGAGCTTGGACGTTGTGACCTTCAGAGGTGTTCCCAAGCGCGCGTTCATGGAAGGCCCGGGTGTGAAGTTCACGCTTGTGTCGGGGTCCATCGAAGACTGGATCAGACGAACGGACGCGGCGCTTCTCGGCGAGACCCTCGCGGAACGACGCGGGCTCAGGCCCGGGATGCGATTCGATGCCGCTGGCATTACCGCGTACGTCGCGGGCGTCGTGCGCTCGCCGGACCCGCAGGACCAGAACGTGGCGTACACCGCGCTCGAGTTTGTTCAGCTCGCGGGGCGAGACCAGCTTGGTGTCGTGACCCAGTTCAATGTCAAGGTGAGTGACGCATCGATGCTCGAGCAGGTCGCCAAGGACATCGATGAAATGTTCAGCACAGCCCAGGAGCCCACCGCAACCTTCTCAGAGAAGGCTTTCATCGGACGCGTCGCGGACGACATCATCGAACTCGTTGGGTTCGCCCGCTGGCTCGGGCTCGGTTGTTTGGCCGCGGTCCTCGCGCTGGTCGCGAACTCGATCATTCTCGGCGTACAGAGCCGAGTATCAGAGCACGCGGTGCTCCAGACCCTCGGATTTTCTGGGCGTATGGTCGCGATGCTGATTGTTGCCGAGGGCGTGCTTCTCTCGCTCATCGGTGGGGGGCTCGGCGCGTTGGGCGCGGTGCTCGTCGCCCGATTCGGCAGCTTCGCGCTCTCCGTGGAAGGCACGAGCATCCCCATCGTCGCGAACGCGGCGCTCCTCCTCTGGGGTATCGCCATCTGTGGCATCATCGGAATCCTTGCGGGGCTCGTGCCCGCATGGCAGGCATCACGGAAGGAGATCGCGGCGTGCTTCCGTGCCGCGTAAACGCATCATGCGACAACTCCCATTCCAGTACGCTTTCCGGAATCTTGGGCGATCGCGCGTGCGCCTGATCGCGTCGCTTCTCGGTTCGACCCTCGTGGTGCTCCTCATCCTTGCCTCGGGCGGGTTTGTGCGGGGGATGCAGCGCACGCTCACGCAGGATCAATCGCTGAACGAGAACATCATGATCCTTGGCACGGGCAGCGAGGAAGGGGTCGAGCGTTCCCAGATCGATGCATCAGTTTCCGGGATCGCTGGCGCGAGCATACCTGGTATCAAGGAACGGGCAGGCCTGTTGTTCGTCTCCCCGGAGATCCATGCCGCCCTCCCGGTGCGTGAGTCCAGCAAGAGCGAGTCCGACCACCCATCAGTCATGCGAGGAGTCCGAGAGGTCGCGTTGCTCGTCCACCCCGAGGTCGAAGTTATGCAAGGACGCTTCCCTCGTCAGGGTATGGATGAGCTGATGGTGGGCTCGCTCGCCGCGACTCGGCTCGGGCTTCCTGCGGAGCGTATCGCGGTCGGGCAAACCCTTCACTTCGACGACCGAGACTGGACGATCGTCGGCCAGTTCAGTGCGCCCAACACCGTGATGAACGCGGAGATCTGGATCCCGCTCACTGATCTGCAGATTGCCACGAACCGTCAATCATCGCTCTCGTGCGTGATCCTCACCCTGGAGAACGGCACGTTCGCGGATGCGGACCTGTTCGCAAAGAGCCGGCTGGATCTTGAAATCACAGCGATGCGTGAGGGGGATTATTACGCTTCTATCGCCTCGTTCTACGGGCCGATCCGCATCATGATCATCGTGACCGCGGCCCTGATCGCGACAGGTGGCATCCTGGGCGGTCTTAACACGATGTATGCGGCCTTCGCCGCGCGTGTCCGTGAGGTCGGGATGCTTCAGGCACTCGGCTACACCCGCGTTGCGATCGTGATGAGTCTGGCCGAGGAGTCGGTCTTCTCGGCAGCGTGCGGGGCGCTGATCGGTGCGGCAATCGGCTTCTCCCTGCTCAATGGGCTCGCGGTGCGATTTTCGATGGGCGCATTCGCGATCACGATCGATGCCCCAGTCCTGCTCATCGGTTTACTCGGTGGGCTCGTTGTCGGCTTCGTCGGCGCGATACCGCCCGCTATTCGTTGTTTACGCCTCCCAATTACAGAGGCACTCAAATCACACTGAGTTGAGTTCAAGTTACTGACCATATAGGAGAACACCATGTCGCGCTACACATCAGCCACGATCGCACTCTCAACACTGCTCATGCTCGCCGGTTGCTCGGATTCAGCCGCACCTACAGAAACCACGAGCACGGATGCACACCCCGCAACGAACAGCAGTGGCGTGGCCTGGGTGCTCACCCAGGCCCCAGCCGGTGACGTATCCATCACCGAGGCAAAGGCAAACGCGAAGGAAGGCGATCAGATTGTGCTCCGCGGACGCATCGGCGGGCGCCATGCGCCGATCAGCGAGGAAAGCCCCGTTTTCACCGTTGTTGACCTCGCGCTTCCATTCTGCGGTCAGCTCAGCGAGGATCAGTGCGGCACGCCTTGGGACTACTGCTGTGAGACTCCTGCGACGATCGCATCTAACTCCGCAACCGTCCAGGTAATGGGAGAGGGAATCGATCTCGCCGAGGCACGGCTTGAGCCGCTCGATGAGGTCGTCCTCATTGGTACAGTGGGGCCTCGACCCGACGAGCAGGTGCTCACGATTCGGGCCACCGGCGTGTACCCGGTTGGGGGCTAACTCGGACAACTCGGTCGCGGCGGTGGAGACACCACCGGCGATGCCGTCTAAACAGCCAAAACGGAAGTGTTTGCAGTCATTGTTGGGTTTGGTGCGTGCCTGCTCTTCGCGGGCGTAGAATGTTCACTCTCCAGGGGCATCGCATCACTCATGCACTCTTGAAAGATGAAAAAGTATTCATGGCATCGTTCTAGGCTCTGATATACAGTTGGATGCTGTACAACCCCCTCACAGGTGAATGGGGATGGTTGAGGTTGCGTCCAACTGACGCTCTACGAAATCACCTGTAGCTGAGGAATCGGTCAGATGAGAATCCTGATCATCGAAGACAATCCCAAGATGGCGGGTGCCATTCAGAAGGGTTTGCAATCACACGGCTATGCCGCTGACGTCGCCTATACCGGGTTCGAGGGCGAGGATCAGGCAGCCGCAAACGAGTATGACCTGATCATTCTTGATCTGATGCTCCCAGATCGGGACGGGGCTGACGTGTGCCGGAATCTCCGCCGGCGATGCATCAGCACCCCGATCATTATGCTGACGGCCCTATCGGGCACCGACGATAAGGTCGCGGGTCTCGATGCTGGCGCAGACGACTATGTAACCAAGCCCTTCGAGTTCGATGAGATCCTGGCTCGGATTCGTGCCATGCTCCGCAGGGGTGAGGCGAGTGAGGGCCGTCTGCTCGAGTGCGACAATCTGACACTGGATCTGTACACACGTGTAGCGAAGCGCGGCGACATCGAGCACGAGCTCTCGAACAAAGAGTACGGGCTCCTTGAGTACCTGATGCGGAATCCGAACCGTGTGCTCTCGAGAGCTCAGATCACAGAAAAAGTCTGGGACATGAACTATGAGCCCGGGAGCAACGTGATCGACGTGTACATCTCCTCGCTCCGCAAGAAGATCGACAGGGGGTTCGAGCACGAGCTTATTCACACGATTAAGGGTGCCGGATACCGCTTCGGAATAATGGACTAACTGTGCCTGAACGGGTTCTCAGAGCGGCTCGTGAAATGCAGGGCATCTCCATGCGTCTGCGTCTCACGCTTTGGATAGCGCTGATCTTCACGCTCGTGCTCTGGGTTACGCTCACGGTGTTCTGGCTCTACCAGCGGGAACAGGTGAACAGCGTATTCGTGAACTTTCTGACGCAGCGCACGACTGCCATCGCCTCTCAGCTGGACGCGAAGGTCCCGAACGTTTCGCGTGAGGAACTCGACCTGATCACGCAAGAGATGACCAGGGCGATCGAGTTCGAGCTGATTCACATCCAGGTGTTCACCGTTTCCGGCGAGCCGATCAACCAGGATGATCTCACGGTTGAGGCCCCGGAGGCGCTGCCGCTCGAGCTTGCCGCAGAATCGATCGAACCGGTGTACATCCATGATCCTGAGCTGCTGACTCGGATTGTGAACATCCCCGAGTCCGCCTTGCTCGACTCAGCCATGCTCACGCAGCTCATCGGTCAGAACGGCCAGCCTTACGTGCTCTTTGTTGCGACATCTGATCGCTTTGTTCAGCGGCAGATCTCTGTGGTGAACAACATCATGATGTCTGTTTTCATGAGCGCTCCGCTTCTCGGGCTGCTCTCGGGATGGTTCGTTTCCGGCATCGCGATCGCCCCGCTCAAGAAAATCCAGGATCTCATTCGCAACCTCGAGCCGATGAAGCTGCACCAGTCGCTCAAAATGACGACTGAGGGCACGGAGGTCGATGAGCTGGTCCAAGAACTCGATGAAGCCCGTGCGCGAATCCACGAAGCCTTCGCGGCTCAGGAGCGGTTTCTTGCGAATGTGTCGCATGAGATCAAGACGCCGATCGCGGTTCTTTTGATGGAGTCCCAGACGCTCGATCTCGATGAGATGCCTGACGAGATTGTCTACTTTGTCGACTCTGTTCAGGGGGAGATGTCTCGCCTCGGGAACCTCGTCGAGAGTTTCCTGACTCTTACGAGAATCGAGGATGGCGCCGGAAAGATGAAGGGCAAGCGTTATGCTGCCAACGATCTGGCTATGGATTCGGTCGAGCACTGCGCGGTGATGGCGAATCAGTTGGGGGTATGGCTCCGTCCGAGACTATTCGCGGACGACGACACGCTCGATCTCGCCGTGACCGGCGAGCCGGAGCTGCTGACCACGATGCTGGATAACCTGATTCGCAATGCGATCAGATTCTCGCCGAGGGATACGGGGGTCGAAATCATCCTCACCGATGAGGGTGACAGTATCGGTTTCGCGGTCCGAGACTCGGGCCCCGGGATCGAAGAGTCCAAGCTCGAAACAATCTTCGACCGCTTCACCCAGGCAGAGAAAAATCAGCGCAAGGGGCGCGGCCACGGGCTCGGGCTCACGATCGCGAAAGGGATCGCTGAACTGCATCGCGGGACCATCTCGGTTCGAAACCGTGAGCAGGGGTGTGAGTTCAAGATCCTCCTCCCCAAACGCGGCTAAAGATTCCTGCAGATCCCCAAAGCCGCGACCCAAGATAAGCGTTTTTTAATCGACGCTTTATCTCTGCATCATTCCGTTTGGCGATGATCTTGATGGAGGTGTTCTCGGCTAATGCGTATACAGGCGCTGCTACTTGTGTGTATCGTCACCGCACTGCTCAGCGGTGTGGCGTTCTTTGGGGCCTCGCTCGGCGGGGGGATCGACATCTGGCTGAAGTGGTTGTTCATCGTCTCCACTCTGCTCGCGCTGATCTTCCTGCTTCTGATGCTTGTGAACTACGCACGCCGATCGATCGAGTCGTCTGTTAAGCACCACGATACCAAGCGGCATTGAGCCGGTCCCGTCCGCACGACAGGGCCAGCACCCCTAAATCAAAGATGATTTCAGTTTCATGCGGTGGTCACCGGGCCTTCAGGGTAGCGGGCGATAGTTATACATGTGCAGAGGGCGTAGGCCAGCCCGTGCACGAACACATGCAGTGGCCTATGGAAAGGTACCAACATGCAACTCGCAATCAACAACAAGAAGATGAAGAAGACTTCTTTTATGGCAACCACGGCGCTTGGGCTCACGCTCGTCGCGGGGCTCCCCGCATCTGCGCTTGCCGAACCGGACAGCAAGTCGAAGAACCAGCGGATGGTCGATGCGACCCCGGACGAGGCATACCTGCACCTGGTTCAGTCCTCGGAGCTTATCGGGGCTGAGCTGTACAGCGGTGCGGGCGACTCGATCGGATCGCTCACCGATTTCATCGTCGATCGCGGCAGCGGTCAGATCGTCTTCGGTATCGTGAAGAGCGGTGACTTCCTCGGCATCGGTGGCAAGGAAATCGCCGTCGACTACACCGACTTGAAGTACAACCCGGTCGGCACCTCTTTCCGCACGCGCATGACCAAGCAGGAGCTTCAGCGCCAGACCGAGTTCCTCCCGGAAAACTGGAACGACCTGGAGGAATCTAGCTGGTTGGATCAGGTCGGTGATTGGATCGACGGCAATGAAGACAACGGACGCGCCGAAGTCAGCCTGAAGCAGGCGGTGGAGGACGGCGATCAGATGGAGATCGAGGGCGAGGTGATCCGTGTGTCACGTCAGACCCTGATGGGTGAAGAGTACGTGTGCGCGACGATTCGTGACGAAGACAACAACGAGCGCAAGGTTCTCGTCGGCCCCTCGTGGTTCATCAGCGGCGCTGACTACTCGATCCAGCGGAAGGATAACGCTGAACTCAACGTCGTTGAGTACGACCACCGCTGGGTCGCGGTCGGAGGGGAGATTAATGACCGATCGGTCGAGTACCGTGACCCCGATGGCAACGGCCGCTGGAACACCGCCCGCCCATCGCAGTCACGCTACGTGCTCCTCTCAGATATCACGGGCGATGCGGTCGAGCTGACCGGCTCCACCGTGGGCGAAGTCCAGACGACCATCGTCGAAGGCGGTAGCGGACAGATCGCATTCATCGGTTTCGATCCGAACGAGAACCTCTTCGGGCTTGGTGACGAGATCTCGATGATTCCCTGGGCGAGCCTGAGCATCATCGATGAGTCCACACTGATGCTCGACTCGAACGAGGCCGAGCTCCAGCGTGCGGTCGTGATGCCGGATTCCTTCGACTCCATGCGCACGCCGGACACGGTTTACTCCGCCTACCGTGTGTTCGGTCAGGAGCCGCCGAAGTTTGATCACACCCGTTCCACAAAGAACCGTGATCACAGCAAGTCCGGCACCTCATCGAATGCCGATCGCTCCGGGGACGCATGGGCAAGCAACTCGGAACTCGTCCGCGCCTTCGCACGCGGTAACTCGACCACGATCGAGGGCAAGTTCCGTGGCATGTCCACGACCCGCCTTGTTGACGGAGCTCCAGCAGCGATCGTGATCACGCTTCAGACCGATGAGGGCGTGAGGCAGATCGTCCTTGGGCCCGACTGGTATGTCAACGAGCAGGACATCGACTTTGAGAAGGGTGACCATCTCAAGGTTCTGGCCCGCGAGACCAGTTACAAGGGTGAGAAGCACACGGCAGCTGCCATGATCGATCGTGACGGCGAACGCTGGGTCATCTGGGACGATGACAAGCCGATGTGGTCAAACTGATATTTAACAGCCCAGTCCCTGCCCGGTGCTAACGCCCCGGGAGGGCATTCTCCGGACACTTTGTACGAGCTAGGAGCGACTTATGACTACCCGGACCAACAACAACCCGAAACAGGATACGAAAGAGATGATCGGCAAGCCTTACACCCAAGCGGATGGGCCCGAGATGGATCAGGAACAGTTGGATCTCGAGATGCAACGCGTTCAGGAGGTCTCCCCTGAAGGACGCCCGGCACACCCTGAGCTGAAGAACAAGAACATGATGTTCCTCATGGGTTGCGTCGTGGGCTCGTTCCTGCTGGTCTCCTTTGTGGTTTACCTCTTCTACGGGCTTGCCCCCGCAGCACTGATCCTGGTCTTTGGTACGGCCATCGCGTGCCTGGGTAACCCAGTCTTCTGGAGTCTTCCGCTGCGTGCCGAAGAGCGCGAAGAGGTCGAGCACCAGATGAACCAATGAATCGATGTCGTGTCATTCCGCTCCGGGGGCGGCGGCGGGGCACCTGAGATTACAAGCAGATCCCCCATGCATCAGCAGTTCAGCACTGAAAGGAGTGCACTATGTCTACCATGACGACAAACAAAAAAGACGAAACCCAGAAGAACGATTCACATCCGGTCCGAGAGGGTGTTGCAGATCTCAAGCGCGACGCTCAGGACATCAAGGACGACTTGGATGTTCTCAAGGACGACGCCGTCAAACTCGGGACACATGCCACGCAGCACACGATCGATGTCGCTAAAACCGGCGTGCAGAGCTCCACTGAGTTTGCCAAGGGTGCATGCGACACCGTGAAATCGTACCAGGATGGGATGAACAAGCAGATCAGGTCTCATCCGACCACTTCTGTCCTCATCGCACTCGGTGCGGGCATGCTCGTTGGGCGTGTCCTCGGATCGATGAGGCGATAACGATGTTTCTTTGGAGAGCCAAAGAGTTACTCGAGGGCGGTGGCGAACTGCTCAAAGCAGAGGCCGAACTGGCGAGCATGCGACTCCAGCGCCTGCTCGTCGGTTCGGCGATCTGCGTGATACTCGCATCGGTTGCCCTGATCGGGCTCGTGGCGGTCCTCTCAGGCCTTGCCATCCTGCTTGCGGAGGTCGTCGGATGGGGCGTTTCGCTCCTCGTCGTCGGGGGATGCGTGCTGCTCATCAGCGCCCTCGCTGCGTACATGGTGTTGCGTGCGAATAAGAATGCCAGGGATGAGCTCAAAACTCACTCCAGCCGCACCGAAGATCTGCCTCCCAAAGCGGAAGCCGCGCAGGCCAAGGAAAGAATGGCAGAAGCGATCGATGACCACGAAGAGAGCAAACCCGACAATCCGCTTTCTGGATTCGATGAACTCAAAGACGAAGCAATCGATTTCGCTGTGCGTAATCCGCTCGCTGTCGGGAGTGCTGCGCTTCTCGCCATATCTGCGATCGGTCCCGGTCGAAGCATGAGGATGGTCAGCAGGGGTATTGCGACGGCGGGGCTGGTCGGCACCATCATGGATGCGCTCAAGCCAGACTCTGAGTCAGAGGATCATCCTCGAAGCCAGCGAAACGCGACTCAGGGCGAGACGCACCCGGTGAACGGGACATCCGTCCACCGCGGCATGGGCTGAACGGAGCACGATCTACACCTTTCAACTGCAAGGGCCGCCCCCAGTGTACGACTCGGGGGCGGTTTTCATTGCGCTCATCGCTACAGTGTTTGATATCGCCGCAATCAATCACGAGGATCGCGGTTCCTGATCATCGAGGGTGAGTTCCACACCCAGGGGGAGATGGTCCGAACCGATGTGCTCCAGCCTGCTGAGTTGGATCAAGCGGAAGGAGGGGGAGACCAGCACATGGTCGATCGGGTAGCGCACGAATGGCCAGCTCGCGGGGAACGTGTTGTACATGCCACGCCCGATCCGAGGATCCAGCAGGGCGCTGACACGCTTCGCCCTGAGCGTCGTCGCTGACCAGCCGACATCATTGAAATCTCCGGTGAGGATCCAGTGCTGATTGGGTTTCTCGCGGATACGGCTGGCGATGATGTCGAGCTCGATATCGCGTTTTCTGCTGGAGTGTCTGCCGTCACCGCTCCGCTTTGGCAGCCCCGGCGGCGGCGGGTGGGTCACCACGATCCGCACATGACTGTTATTGGGGAGCACGATCTGGCACCAGATTGATGGGCGATCTTCATCGACGAGGTACAGGACGTCTTCCTGCAGAATAGGGAAGCGTGAGAGCAGGGCCATGCCCCTGCCGCGCTCGCGGAGTTCCTTGATCACATAGGGGAACTCCTCTGTCTGAGCCTCGATACAGGAATCCCATCGCGCGTCTGGTTCGATCAGTGCGATAACGTCAGCCCCGTGCTCGATCAGCTTCGACAGGGCCTGGTCGCGTGCTTCATTCGTGTAATCGACGTTGGCAGAGATCAGGCGAATACGGTCCTTGCCATCAGAACTCTGTGAGGGTGGCAACGAGGCCTCTGGTGCTGGCTCGCTTGCGGAGCGGAGCTCTTTTCGTGCCAGCGGCGTCAGCCGGAGTGCCCACCAGAGCTGGATGCAGATGGTCACCGCGAGCATGACGAGAAGGTACGGGCGGGCATCTGAGAGGACGGAATAAGACCACTGTCCACCGGTCTGATATCGTGCGAGCTCAGTCACGAGCAGCACACATGCTACGAAGAGAACCTGCGCTCGCGGGAAGTCGCATACTCTCAGCACCCAGCTCTTGCCTGGGAGTGAGGAGAGCAGCGTGACCAGTGCGCAAGCAGCGGTGAATATGATCCAGAGCAGGTCGAGAGCAAGAGTCATCTCAAGTAATCTCCGGAGGGGTCAAGCGTTCAGGTCAATAGTATATAAACAAAGACGACGGAGCGCTTCGAGCGACTCCGCCGTCCGGGGACGAATGGTTATCGGGTTGCGATTCAGGCCCGCGCATCCCGCATATCGCGGATCTGATCGTGGCGTGCCTTGACACCTGCGTACTGAGACTGAAGAACATCATTCACGGCGCTGCCCGCGGTGTTCTTCAGGGTATCTTCGTACCGGTGCTTGATCGCATCCTCACCGCGCTCAGCCTCGGCGAGCATGGCATGCTCATCGCCCTGCTGGATCGTACCTCGAAGGTCGATCCACCAGCGGTGCATCTTTGCCTTCCACGAGCCGTCGTCCTCAGGCTGTTCGGCATTGATCGTCACCAGCGACTTGAGGTCATTGGCATTCGCCTTGCGTTCATCAGCGCAGGTCCGGAACAGGTTTGCGATTGTCTCGTTCTGGACCTTGCCCGCGGCTTCTTCGAAGCCGTTGGCGCTGTCGATGTTGATCTCGATGAGATCCTGAATGCCTTTAATCGTATCTTTTTCGAGTGTGCTCACAGTCTCCATGACTGGACTCCTTTCATCGTTCGTTTTCTATGACTGTTCGATCGGTGCCTGAGACAGGATCTCAGTCATCAATCACGTCGTCAACTTCGTCGGCCGCATCGTCGATCGCGTCACCCGCGTCATCCGCAGCATCGTCGATCGAATCGCCGACGTCCTCTGCCGAGTCAACGCCATCGTCACAGCCTACCAGGACGAATGCCGGCGTTGTGGCGAGTGCGAAAGTACCCAGCAGTGCCAATGTCTGTGTGGTCATTTTCTTCTTCATGATAAATCTCCTTTGTGTTGTCGTGTCTATGGGCCTGGCGTAGTGCTGAGTTTAGACCCGGACCTTGTTTCCACCGCCCCGCACCAGCCCCGCGATCAGCGAGAGCACGAACAGCACGATGAAGACAAAGAAGAGGATCTTCGCGATAGATGCCGCACCCGCAGCAATGCCACCGAATCCGAAGATTGCCGCGAGGATCGCGATAATGAAGAATGTGAGTGCCCAACCAAGCATGTCTATATCCTTTCTGAGTGGCAAGCCACTCTATGTTTTGCTTCTGGCATCGCACGAAGCGGTGCCCTGTTCACTGTGTGTATATTCGAGCTTCAGAGTGAGTCTCTGGTGACGCGCAGATGAACTTGGGTTCATTCTGCTCAGGTCAGCCCTTGCGCTCAATCCTTTGCATCGCTTGCGGTGTCGGAGATTGAGTCGCCGGCTGCTTCGATGTCTTCGCCAGCGCCCTCAACCGTGTTGCACGCGCTCATCAGCATGGTGCTGCCCGCGCCGAGCGTGAGCAGGATGAATAGCATCCCAAGCTTGTTCGTTGACTTCTTTTCCTGAGTAACAGTGTTCATGTGAGATCCCCTTTCTGGGTAGCGGGGCCAATTCCCTCGCTTCATGAACAACAATCCGTCATTCAGGTGGAACTGGCCTGAAGCGACCGTGAATTCGCGTTTATATTGAGATATGTGTGTTTTTACACGGCGCAAGGGCCATTGCGCTGCAGGGGAACAGGGAGATCGCACGCAGTTACCCGCACGTGCCAGCCCAACGTATGGAACGCGTTCAGGGTGGATTGGTCAAAGCCGTTGCGTGAAAGCTGCGGAAGTGAGACTCATTCCTGACCATGCAGCCTGGCGATCAGCTGCTTTGCGTGAACAGTCCGTCGATGATTTTCGCCCAACGATTCGCGGAGCACGCGATACGTGCCGGTCAGGATCTTGCCGGCTTCGACATACTCCTCGCGTTGCATGAGGCACTCCGCGTACTTCGTCCCGAACTGGGCCGCGATCCAGTGGCCTTCCGGGAGAAGCCCTGAGCTCATCTCCCACGCTTCGAGCAGCTGAGGCGAAGCACGATCGAAGGCTTCCTGCTCCAACTGCATCACACCCGCGTTATGGATCGTGATCGCAAGGCGCAGGCTCGGGTCGCCGGGGTTCTCGCGGAAGATCGTGATGGCCTCGTCGAACATCTCTGCGGCCTCGTTGTACGCGCCGCGATCACTGAGCAAGTCCGCCAGGTTGTTGAGCGTGATGCCCACCCGCTCGTGCGTCGGGCCGAACACGGCGCGCCGACGCTCCAGCAGCTCGAAGAGCTGTGCCTCGGCCTCCTCGCTGCGGCCCAGGTCGTTGAGGACCTCGGCGCGGTTGCTCAGGCAGGCCAGCGTGTCCGGGTGATCCTCTGAGCGGACATCGCCCAGCAGCACCAGCGCCCGGTCATAGGCCCGCAGCGCCTCCTCGAACCGCTCCATACGTTTGAGCGAGACGCCCAGCCCGATCAGCGCCTGAGACGCGATCCGCTTGGACGAGTCCGCCTCGCTGCCATCGAGCATGCCCAGCGATCGTTCGTAGGCCTCAATCGAGTTATCGAACGCGCCCTGCTCGTACAACAGCGCGCCCCGCTGGTGCGCAAGCTGCGCGCGAAGCTCTCGGTTCGACTCCGATTGGTCGAGCGTGTCGGCGAGTCGCTCCGCCCGATCGAGCGTCGCGGTGGCCTCGTCTAATCGTGTGGTCGAGGTCTGGATCTGCGCCAGCACACCCAGCGACGCGGCGAGCTGCGCCCCGGGCACCGGGTCCTGCGACTCGAACGCGTCGATCGCCGCGAGAACCTGCGCCTCCGCGGGCTCATAGCTGCCCAGGCGGGTGTAGGTCTCGCCCAGCGTGTGCTGAAGCGTGCCCCGCATGTCAGGATAATCGCCGAACCGATCGCCAACACGAGCCGACGCGACTTCCAGAAGCTCTGTCACGCGCATGTCCGATCCGCTCTGCCCGGGATCAACCTGAGCGAGCAGCTCGTTGAAGAACACGCTCACGAGCAGTTGCTTCCCGAGCTCTGTCTCCGCATCGGTCCGGCGCTGCTCCGCGATCAGATTCGCGGCATTCGCCCGAACGATCCCGATGCCCAGTCCGGTGATGGTCCCCGCAACCCCGAGCAGCACCACGCAGGCAATCGCGACCCCGACGCGGTGCCGTCGAGCGAACTTGCGGATCTGGTACGCCGTGCTCGCCCGTCGCGCCTCGATCGGGCGGTGCTCCAGCACGGCCTCGATGTCCGACGCGAGCGCATCCACGCTCGCGTACCGTCGCTCCTTATCCTGCTCCAGCGCGTGCAGGATCACCGTGTCCAGATCCGAGTTGATTTTGTGGATGATGCTCGACGGTCGCTTGGGGGGTTGCTCAAGCACACGCCGGATGACCGCGTCGATCGAGCCCGTCATGTCGTGCGGGAGTTGCCCGGTGATCAGCTCGTAGAGCAGCACGCCCAGCGCGAACACGTCCGTGCGCGAATCGATCGCGTCCGGTTCGCCCCGCAGCTGCTCGGGCGAGGCGTACGCCAGCGTACCCATAAACTCGCCGGCGACGGTTCGCGCCATCGTGACGCTCTCCTCAAGGTCGTCCTTCGCGAGCCCAAAGTCCAGGACCTTCGGGCTACCCGAAGGGGCGATCAGGATATTCCCGGGCTTGAGGTCCCGATGCAGAACGCCCCGCTGGTGGGCGGCCCGGACACCAGCGCATATCTGGATGAAAAGCCGCAGACGCTGCTCGATGCTCATCTCACCCTCACGGATATAACCGTCGAGCGTCGGGCCATCCACGAGTTCCATCGAGAGGAACCCCCGCCCGTCCTCGGTCTGCCCGCGGTCGAGGATCGAGACCACGTTGGGGTGCTGTATACGGGCGGCGAGATCGATCTCCCGCTCGAACCGGAGACGCTGCTTCTGCGATGCCAGCGTCCCGTGCAGCAGCACCTTGATCGCCACCTCACGCCCGGTGGATCGCTGCCGGGCCGCGTACACGATCCCCTGGCCGCCCCGATGGATCTCACGCCCGACCTCGTACCCAGGAACGCGCAGCGAACCATCCGTGGACTCCGGCACCACCGATGTGATATCCCGGACCTGCCCGGCCAGCTCGTCCAGCTTGGTCAGCTCGTCGAGCCGCCCCCTGCACGCGGCGCACTGCTCAACGTGCGATCGGAGTGCCCCGAGCGGGCGCTCGCCGGAGCGCTCGTCCGCCTCCTCCTTGGCACGAACACGCTCAAGCTCACCGATGGAAAGGTGAAGACTCATGGCGTGAGCTCCTCAACGCCATGGAAGGCCTCGCGGAGCTGCTCCAGCCGCTTGAGCACGCGGTAGCGTGCCTGGTAGACCGCGTCTCGTGAGAGCCCCAGCTGCTGCGCAACCTCCGCGGCGGGCACCTCGCGCAACGTGGTAAGCTCGAAAATCTGGAAGTGGGAGGGGCTCACCTCGCTGCGGAGCTGATCGATGCACGTCGAGAGCGCGTGGTGCTCCCAGTCCTGCTGCCACACCTGCTCCGCGCTCGCCTCGTCGGGCAGCGCGGAGAAGAAGGTGGTCCTGTCAATGATCCGAGGTGCCTGCCTGGGCGAGCGGGCATCGTCGCGCCGCTGCGATCGGATCGAGTTGTACATCAGCGTGAAAAGCCACGAGCCCAGGCGGCCCCGCGACCGGTCATATTGCCCGTCCCGGTAGCGCTCGACGAACTGCACGAGGGTGTCCTGGGCCGCGTCCTCCGCCTGCTCCTCGGAAAGCCCGCATCGCCGCGCAAACCGCACCATCGGCGGGCGGAACCGGGCCGTAAACCGCTTCCAGGCGTCGGCTTCCGTGTCCCGAAGCTGCTCCAGCAGGATGGTCGTCGTTTCCCAATGCACGCGGCTCAGTCTACTTGTTATGGGGGTGTACAGCAACGCTCACGGGCTCAGAAGCCCGTTCGTGAAGTTTTTTCTCAGATCGTGTCAGATCGGTTCGCGTCTGTGGCCAAACACATCAGCCACACAACGCAAGCAAAACGGAGCACACCATGAACACGCAAACCACCACCGCCATCCTGCTGAGCACCGTTGCCGCGCTCGCCGGCCACGCCATGGCGCAGGACATCCCGCAGCCGGGCGACCTGCTCATCTCGGCCATCGATGCCCAGTCAGGCCTGCCCGATGTGTTCCTCATCACCCCCAACGGCCTTGTCGGCGAGACCGGCCTGATGCCCAACGAGTACACCAGCACCGTCGAGCTGGCCCCGGTCACCCCCATGACCAGCTTCGGTCTTGAGTTCGTCGTCATCGACAACGGTTCGGGCATGCTCCGCCATACCTACTTCGACGACGGCGCGAACGAGGGGGGGATTGTCTACACCTCGCTCATCGACCGCGAACTCGGCTTCGATTCCTTCGATAATCCAATCGTGGGCTTCGATAACCCCATCGTCGGATTCGACAACCCAATCGTTGGCTTTACCCCCGGCATACTCGGCCTGCAGCACCCCATGCGGGCCAACATGCCGGACTTCTTTGAGGACCCATTGTTTGGCTTTGAGGATCCTCTGTTTGGCTTTGAAGACCCGTTGTTTGGTTTCGAGGACCCACTCTTCGGATTCACGGCAAACTCGGCGGTGGTGAGCTATCCCGGGCTCAATACAGAATACGAACTCTCAATCAATGGAGGCACCGTTTCTGCAGGGCTCGCGTACCCAAGATCCTGGTTCATCGATCCTGATGAAGTTCAGGCATTTGACGGCGTCGACGGGGAAGCCCACACCCACTATGCCGGGTTTGCGATTTTTATCGAGGGTGGGCGGAGCGGTTCGGGGCTCTACCTCGCCCCGCTCGATCGCGTCTCGATCGAGAATCGCTCGCTGGATCTGTACCCCTTTGCAGTTGGCGGCGTGTTCGATAGTTCGTTTGCCGTCGATGGCATGCACGTCGATCCGGTCATCCCGGGCGCAACCTTTATCTGGGGCACGACCGGCACCGCACGAGGCGGGGCCGCGCCTGAGCCCATTATCTACCGGGTGGATCAGAACGGATCCGTCACGGAGCTCACGCGAGGGGATGAGCTCCAGGCGATCGGCGACATGGTCGTGTCGACAAACGGCACAATCTATGTCGTCGATCCGACCACACCCGCCGGCAAAGTCGTCGCCATCGACACGCAGACCGGGAGCCAATCGGTCGTGGCCACCGGCGGGAGTGTGTTCGAGAACCCGCTGAGCATCAGCGTGGTGCAGCAGCGATCGCAGATATTCGAGGTCGATACGACCAGCGATTTCAACGATCCGGCCCCGGGCGACGGCTACCCAGGCAACGCCAGCTTCGACACCAGCCTCCGCTCAGCGGTCCAGGAAGCCAATGCTCAGGGCGGAGCGTTCACGATCCTGCTTCCCGCGGGCACGCACTACCTCGATCTGTTTGAGGAGATCGACATCGAAGCGAACATCACCATCATCGGCATGGGCGCGGACGAAACGACGATCCACGCCAACAACGCGGTCCGGGCCTTCTATGTCACCGATGACGGGGCACTCAAGCTCAAGGGGCTGACCATCGAAGACGCCCGCTCCGGCGGCGACGAGGGCGGTGCCATCTTCGCGGACGGCTCGGTCGCGACCGAGGACGTCGAGTTCCAGAGCTGCTTCGCCGGAGCCAGCGGTGGGGCGATCTGGTCCAGCGGGCCGCTCCACATCTACCGGACGCATTTCAACGGCAACACCACCAACGGTGACGGTGGGGCGGTCTACGCCTTCGGCAATGAGGTGACCGTCGATCGGAGCTCGTTCTTCCAGAATGAGGGGGTGAACGGCGGTGCCATGTACATCAATAACGCCGCGGTTGATATCAAGAACTCCACGTTTTACCTGAACGGATCGTTCTGGGAAGGCGGCGCGATCAGGTCCGCATCAAACCAGCCCGTTCGCGTGCTCCACAGCACACTCCTTGAAAACGAAGCCGGGCTCTCGCCATTCCCAAGCAACCCATCCGCCGGCGGGATCGACGCGAGCGGCTCATCAACACAGCCCGTGATCCGCTCCAGCGTACTCGCGTACAACACGTTCGATGGAGATGAGGCGGATGTGATGGGGTCATTCCAATCCGGCGATCATTCGCTCTTCACCACCCTCGGTAGCGCAACCTTCGGATCGCTCGACTCGGTTCTGGTCGGCGACAACCCGCTGTTCTCCAATACCCCGACACAGATCGGCGTGACATATGCCTTCGAGCCGATGCCCGCCAGCCCGATCATCGATGCCGCGGCCAGCGACGAGTTCCCACCGTTCGATCAGCTCGGCTACAACCGGTCGCTCGACGGCGACGGGGATCTCACGCCCGTGCCCGATATGGGTGCGTACGAGGCCGAGGGTGCCTGCCCCGCCGACCTGACCGGCGACGGGAAGCTCAACTTCTTCGATGTGAGCGCTTTCCTCAACGCGTACAACGCCATGAACCCGGTTGCCGATTTCACGGGCGACGGCGTGTTCAACTTCTTCGACGTGAGCGCCTTCCTCGGCGCGTACAACGCGGGCTGCCCGTGATTCACCAAACCTTACCGAACCAACGGAGATCAATATGACAAACGCACACATAACGGCTTTGGCACTCACAATCATGACTGGAACGGCGCTCGCGGGGCCGCTCGACCCGCCGCCTGGACCGATCAACTCAACAGGGAAGACGATCACTGAGGTTGAGCCACGAACGGTGATCAACTCGACGAACACCCCGGGTGATGCGAACAGCGCATTCAAGATTACACGATCAGGATCCTACTACCTCGCACAGGATTATCTCATCCTCGGGTTGTTCGATGACATCCATGCGATTGAGATCGAGGCTGACAATGTCACGATCGATTTCAATGGTTTCACGTTAACGGGGTTGAGTGGTGCACTCAATGGTATCTACACCAGCGAGGGGCAAGATTACGAAGGCATCACGATCAGAAATGGGACCATCCAGTCTTTCGACTACGGGATAAAGCTCGATCGGAATAACGGTACGGATGTCGTGATCGAGAACATGAGGGTGGTGAACAATGATCTAGGTGGCATCTACCTCACATCAGGGCATGTCCGGAACTGCATCGTGAAAGACAATGAGAACGCGGGTCTTGTTATCACTTCGGATACGATTGTTGAGGGATGCACCGTATCGAACAACATTGGGCATGGAATCGACGTCGGAACGAACGCGATCATTCGGGACTGCATCGTCCGTTCAAACCTGAGCGACGGCGTGCAGGTTGGCTCTCGATGCATTGTTCGGGATAACGCCATCAGCGATAACGGAATCGGTTCGGGAGATCGTGCGGGTGTTCAAGTGCTCGGCGATAACTCGTTCATCAAAGACAACATCATCACAGACAATGAGTTCGGGATCCGATCAAGCTCGGTCTCTGTCTTCGTTCAGAACATCGTCTCGGGCAACTTCATCGATATCGATGTGTCAGGGGCAAACCCTGGGCTCGCGGACCAGTCTTCGACACCGAACGGAGCAGGCGCATGGGACAACATCGTGATTCCGTGAGTGCAGCAAGGAGACTTCGCATGATCAACACAAGGCATGCATCGCATATCGTTGTGCTCATGAGCTCGAACTGCTTTGGGCAGGCGATCGATCCCGACAACAAGCACGCCTGGGGCGAGAACATCGGGTTCCTGAACTTCGCGGACGCTGGAGACCCGGATAGCACCGAGGCGGTCTTCGCCGAGACCGACCATCTCAGCGGCTATGTCTGGGGCGAGAACATCGGCTGGATCAACGTGGGCACTGGAAACGGCCCCTATGCCAATACCAGCGGCACGGACCACGGGGTCAACCTCGAACCCGCCAGCGGTCTGCTCACTGGCTATGCCTGGGGCGAGAATGTCGGCTGGGTCAACTTCTCGGGCGGTGCCCTCGCGGTGCCGCCCAACCCCGCTCGGATCGAAGACGGGCGATTCCGCGGCTACGCGTGGGGCGAGAACATCGGCTGGATCAATCTCGACGACGACACGATCTACGTGGGCCTTGAACCGTGCCCAGCCGACCTCACCGGAGACGGCGTACTCGACTTCTTCGATGTGTCCGCGTTCCTGGGGGCCTACAGCGCGATGGACTCCGCGGCCGACTTCACCGGAGATGGAGAGTACAACTTTTTCGACGTCAGCGCCTTCCTGAACGCCTACAGCGCCGGCTGCCCATGAACCCGATCGAGACAGCGCAATCGTTCCTCAGCCGGCGTCAGCCAGCTTTTCTCATGCACTGATCATGGCGCACCGCTCGCCGGCGACTAGAGTTGCCTGTTCCGACCCGAAAGCAGGCCCAAGTGTCAAAGTCGCCCGAGAGCCAACCATTCCGCCGCACCCGCCGCGATCACGCCTCCGAGATCGCGGAGGACTACGTTGAGGCGATCGCGGAGATCATCGAAGAGCGTGGCTCATGCCGAGTTCGTGATCTTTCGGGGCGGTTCGGAGTGACCCATGTCACCGTGGTACGCACCGTCCAGCGTCTCGAGCGGGATGGCCTGATCGTTACAGAGCCGTATAAACCGATCGAACTAACGCAGAGGGGGGCTCGCCTCGCAGACGAGTGCAAGGCCCGGCACGATATCGTGCTCCGGTTCCTGATTGCTCTGGGCGTCCCGGAGCCCATCGCCGCGATCGATACCGAAGGCATCGAGCACCATGTCTCGCCGGAGACGCTGGAGCGCTTGAAGGCCTACATCGATCAACATCAGGCGTGATCCTGACCGCATACATGGTCTTGGGTGGCCTTGACTGGAAATGTAGCACAGGATACAATAAAGTAGCATTGGCTACAAATGGCCGCAACAGAAGGAGTATCCATGAACCTGAACATACTCAGCAGAGCCGTGGTCGTCGCGATGACGATGCTGCTCGCCACGACAGTGCGTGCTGACTCCCAGAAGCAGTACACAGTCGTCACGACGGTTGGGATGATTGAGGATGTCACCCGGCACATCGCCGGCGATCGCGCCGAGGTCATCGGACTCATGGGATCGGGCGTCGATCCACACCTGTACAAGCCAACTCGCTCTGATATCCGACGACTCATGGGGGCCGATGTCATTTTTTATAATGGCCTCCTCCTCGAAGGCAAGATGGCGGACGCGCTGATCCGTGCCGCGACGAGCGGTAAAAAGGTTCACGCCGTCACGGAGCTGCTCGACGAGCAGTATCTCCTCGAGCCCGCTGAGTTCGAAGGGCTCTACGACCCCCATGTCTGGATGGACCCCGCCGCCTGGTCGCGCACCATCGATGTCATCCGCGATAAGCTGATCGAGTTCGATGCATCGGGCAAGGATGTTTATACCGTGAACGCGGCAAACTATCGTGAGCAGCTCGCCGAGCTCGATGCGTACGCGGAGCGGGTGCTCGCGTCCGTTCCCGAGAAGCAGCGTGTCCTCGTGACGGCCCACGATGCTTTCAACTACTTCGGTCGAAGATTCGGGTACGAAGTGGTGGGGATCCAGGGGCTTTCAACCGAGTCGGAAGCGGGTGTCCGCGATATCGAGAACCTTGTGGATCTGCTTGTTGAGCGCAGTATCGGCGCCGTGTTCGTGGAGTCCACCGTCTCGGATCGCAA
Source organism: Phycisphaerales bacterium UBA1924 (assembly GCA_964229845.1). Taxonomy (GTDB): domain Bacteria; phylum Planctomycetota; class Phycisphaerae; order Phycisphaerales; family UBA1924; genus UBA1924. The sequence continues at coordinate 23,120 of CAXREY010000021.1, read as the reverse complement.
CATCAAGGCCCTGATCGCCGGCGCAAAGGCAAGGGGCCACCCCGTCGTCATCGGCGGCGAACTGTTCAGTGATGCGATGGGCAACGCCGATACTTATGAGGGCACGTACATTGGGATGATTGATCACAATGTGACCACGATCGCCCGTGCCCTCGGGGGTACTGCGCCAGAGCGGGGCATGAACGGAAAACTCGACCATTGAACCCAGCAGCAGCCCAATCAAGCTTCAAGCAAACCGGGCTCGCGGAGTACCCTGAGCATTCCGCGGAGAGCCCGCTATCCGTGCACGCGATGACGGTCGCGTACCACAAGAAGCCGGTCCTCTGGGATGTGGATTATGATGCTCCCGCGAACAAGCTCATCGCGATCGTCGGCCCGAACGGCGCGGGCAAGAGCACCTTCATCAAGTCCTGCCTCGGACTGATTCCCATGGCCTCGGGGCTCGTCGAGTTCTGGGGACAGCCCTACCGGAAGGCACGATCCCGCATCGGCTACGTTCCCCAGCGTGAGAGCGTTGATTGGGATTTCCCGGTTTCCGCGCTCGATGTTGTCTGCATGGGCAGGTACCGCCGGATCGGATGGTGCAGGCCGATCACCCGCAAGCACAAGCAGGCCGCCCTGGACTGCCTCGATCTCGTGGGTATGCGTGATTTCGCGAGCCGCCAGATCAGCCAGCTCTCGGGCGGTCAGCAGCAGCGTGTCTTCCTTGCTCGCGCCTTAGCCCAGGAAGCCGATCTGTACTTTATGGATGAGCCGTTCGCCGGCGTCGATGCTGCAACAGAGCGTGCGATCATCCAGGTCCTCCGGGAACTCAAGGAGCACGGCAAAACCGTGATCGTCGTGCATCATGATCTCCAGAGCGTTCCTGAGTACTTCGACGAGATCATCCTTCTGAATATGCGTGTGGTCGCATCAGGCCCGGTGAGTGAAGTATTCACGAAAGAAAACCTGAATAAAACGTATGGCGGGCGATTGACGCTGCTCTCCGAGGCCGCGGAAGCCCTCGCTCGCACAGAGTCCGGCATCTGAGTCACGATGATCTCCAGTGCTCTCCCAACACTACAGACGCACGCGCCGCGATCGATACAGGACGTATCGGACGAGTGGCCGGGTATGCAGGAGGTCATCCAGACCATCACCATGCGTGCCGGGTACAACACGAACATGGTGATCGGTGGCACCGCCCTGCTCGGGCTCGCGGCGGGGATCATCGGGGTCTTTGCGCTGCTTCGCAAAAGATCCCTGATGACGGATGCCCTGAGCCACGCAACACTGCCCGGTATAACGCTGGCGTTCCTCGTCGCCGGCGCGATCGGGCTTGAATCCAAGTCGCTCCCGGTGCTGCTCTTCGGCGCGAGCGTCACCGGCGTGCTCGGAGTGATTTGTGTGCAGCTCATACTCCGCCAATCCCGGTTGCGTGAGGACGCGGCCATCGGGATCGTGCTGAGCGTGTTCTTTGGGTTCGGGATCGTCGGGCTCAGCTACATCCAATCGAACGCACCAAGCGACTCCGGCGGTCTCAACCATTTCATTTACGGACAGGCCGCCACGATGCGTGTGGGGGACGTCGTCCTGATGGGCTCGATCGCACTCGCCGCGATCATCATGACGATGTTTTTCCTGAAGGAGTTCGCGATCGTCTGTTTCAACGACGCGTTTGCGCGTGTCGATGGCTGGCCGGTCGGGATGATCGACCTGCTCATGATGGCGTTCGTCGTCGTTGTCACTGTCGCGGGCCTGCAGGCAGTCGGGCTCATACTCGTCGTATCAATGCTGATCATCCCTCCCGTCGCGGCCCGCTTCTGGACGGACCGGCTCGGGATCCTCGTCCTGATTTCCGGTGTGATCGGCTCAATGAGCGGGTACTTCGGGGCCGTGCTCTCCGCGTTGTTCCCACGCAAGCCCGCTGGTGCGGTGATCGTGCTGACGGCGGGGGGCGTCTTCTTGATCAGCATGTTCCTCGCACCGAAGCGAGGCGTGCTTGCGCACGCCTACCGGCGTATCGAACTCCGCCTGAAGATCGCGGGCGATCACCTCCTTGAGTTTGCGTACGAATCCGATACAGATGAACTCACACCCGAGGCGATCAGTGATTATGCGAAGAATCAGGGTTGGGGCTGGTCTCTCAAGCGTTTCATCACGTTCGGGCTACTTCGCGGCGGACTCCTGCAAAGAGCTTCAGGAGGACATTTTTCGCTCACAGATGCAGGGCGCGGGAGGGGCGCCCGTGTTTCTCGTAATCATGCGCTGTGGGAGCAGTACCTGGTGAGCTACGCCGACGTCGCGCCCTCACACGTCGACTGGTCCGTAGACATGGTCGAGCACGTGCTCTCGGATACGTTGATTGAGGAGCTGGAGGCCGCATTAGCTCGCCGCGGGATCAGAGTCGCCGCACCGGCCGAGGAGGGGCACGATGTACTTTGATATCGGGCTCGATCTCTTCCCGCTCCTCGCCGCGACTCTTGCCGCGGTCAGCTGCGGGTTGCTGGGTAACTTCCTGCTCCTGCGCAAGCAGAGCCTGATGGGCGACGCGATCTCCCACAGCGTCCTCCCCGGGCTCGTGATCGCGTTCCTGATCGCTTCGACCAGATCGCCGCTCGTGATGCTCACAGGCGCGACGATCGCCGGGATTCTCACCGTTGTGCTGATCGAGTTTGTAAAACGATTCGGCAGGGTCGAGCCCGGAGCCGCGATGGGCGTCGTCTTTTCCATCCTGTTCGCGCTGGGTGTGCTGCTCATCGAGCAGGCAGCGGTACGCCATGTCGATCTGGATGCCGACTGTGTCCTTCATGGGCAACTCGAGACGCTCGTGTGGTACGCTCCACCAGAGAGCTGGGAGGAGGCGAGGCAGCTCCGTACCTGGACCGGATACATGATCGAGCCAGCAGTCCTCGATCCTGGAACCGGCGAGGTGGTACGCCCCGCGGTCGAGCACCAGGGCGTGCCACGCCAGGTCACGACCCTCGCGATGATGCTCGTGCTCGCGGTTGGGTTCGTCGCATTGCTCTTCAAGGAACTGCGGCTCGCGGCCTTTGATCCCGCGCTCGCGACGACGCTCGGGTTCAACTCAACAGTGCTGCACTACCTCCTGATGATTTTCGTTGCTGCCGCAACAGTCGCCAGCTTCGAGGCGGTGGGATCAATCCTCGTGATCGCGATGCTGATCTGCCCGGCCGCGACGGCGCGATTACTCACAGACCGACTTCGGCCTCAGATCATTGTCTCGGTTATTGTCGCGTTCGTGACAGCCGTGGGGGGATACTTCTCGGCGACGATCATCCCGGCACTCTTTGAACTCGATGCCTTGAATGCTGCGGGGATGATGACCGTTCTGGCGGGGGTTATCCTAACCGCGACGATCCTGTTGTCACCGTCTCACGGCGTGCTCGGACGACACCGGAGAAGGCAGCGCCTCGCGACCCGGGTTGCGATGGATGATCTGGTCTCGGCGATGTACCGCGCGAGCGAGCTGGGCACTGCTCCGCTGACGATTGAGGCAACCAGGGAGGCATACCCAGGCGCGAAGCTGAACCGGGCGATCAGAGCGGCACGCAAGCGTGCGTACATCGTGCGACAGGGCGAGGAACTGAACCTGACCCAGCAAGGCATGCGATACGCGAAAGGGATCGTTCGGAGGCACCGGCTCTGGGAGCACTACCTCGTCGATCAGGTCGGGCTCGCGCCCGATCACGTCCACGATACCGCTGAACGCCTTGAGCATTTCCCGCCGGTTCCCCCCGCGGGCCCCGTCACCGATCCACACGGCAGATCAATCCCCGAGGACCCGGCCGAGCCGTTCTGACACGGCCTTCGCGATCTCAACCGCGTTTGGTGTGTCCGAGTGCACGCAGAGCAAGTCACATCCGACGTCGTTGATCAGCCGTTCGGCCTGTTCCGCTGCGAGCATCGGATCTCGTATGACCGAGCCGCTTTGCGATCGAGGAAGGAGTGTGCCGTCAGAGTCGTAAGCTCGATCGCAGAACGCTTCCTCGAGGACGCTGATCCTGTGGGCCTGCAAGCCCGAAATCGCAGGGGCGGCTACCGGCAGCACAAGCGCGGCTCGTGGCCACAGGTCGTTCATGAGACCGCCGAGGCAGAGCGCGAGTTCCAGATCCCGTGAAACTCGATGATAGAGCGCGCCGTGCGGCTTCACGTGGAGCACCGGTGCATCGAGATCCGCCGCGATCGATGCGAAGACGCTCAACTGCGATCGTAAAGATTCGGCGAGTTCCGGGCGGCTGATCAAGATTTCACGGCGACCGAATCCTTCCTTGTCTGGGTACGATGGGTGCGCACCAATGCTGCAGTTATGATCTTTCGCGAGTGAAATGGATTCAGACATGGACTCGGCGTCACCCGCGTGCCCGCCGCAGGCAATGTGGACCGCTTGGACAAACTCAAGGAGGTGCGCCTCTCTATGCCTCCCGGGCACATCAGTGGCTTCGCCCGTGTCGCACCCGAGTTGGACACCTCTGCTACTTCTCATGCTGCGAGCCTTTCAGCAAGCACGCCCTCGCTGCGTTTTCCTCCCAGGCGGCTTCCTTCGCAACCCAGTCGAAACGAACCCGGGATCGAGGGGGTAGCTGGGCCACGAGCGGGAGATCTGCTTCAATGACGCAACCCATCACCGGGTATCCGCCGCTCGTCGGCCCATCTACACCGAGAATGATGGGCTCGCCGGACGGGGGGATCTGCATGTCGCCAGGTATGGTCCCCGAACTCCTCATCCCCTGCGGGATCGTACCGGGGATGCTCGAGCCGCCGAGCCTGATACCGACCCGGTTGCTGTGATCCGAAACAACAAACGTGCTGTCGGTGAGATGTTCCCTCTGGTTGGCAGTAAACGCATCCCAGTGCGCTCCCGGTGTAATACGGATTGTTTCGCACCGGTAGTCGATAGGCTTCACAAATGCGAGCGATGCGGGCATCGCCGTAGCGGCTTCGATCGGCAGCAGATCGCCGGGCAGCAGGGCTCTCCCCAGGCCCAACTGGGGATACGAGACCAAGCTTGAGCGGCTACCGAGCAACGCCTCAATCTGGACGCCACCCCCGATGCACATATACGTGCGAACCCCATCTGTAAGACGCCCGATACTGATCTCAGTGCCCGCCTCGACCAAATGAACCGAGTCCATCCGCATTCCACAACTCGTACTATTCCTCCGCATCGTTGCGTCGTGTGCTCTCGCTCCTGTGAGCGCAACAAGCATGTCGGATTGCGCCGAGAATCGCCCGCCAACCATGGTCATCTCGATCGCCGCATCGGACGGATTGTTCCCCAGCAGCAGGTTCCCCACTCGGAAAGCGTATGTGTCAAACGCACCGCTCCTCGGTACACCGAGATGCCGGTAATCCATCCTTCCAAGGTCCTGGACGCTGCTCAGCATCCCCGGTTCTTGAACGCGCAGCATGTTCATGGCTCAGCCCCATCCGTGCCATTCGCTTCGAGTTGAAGGAACTCATCAGGGTCGATACGCCTGAACTTCACACGCTGACCAACCCGGAGTGGGGAAGGCGGGGTCCGATGAGGATCAAAAAGAGTCACCGGTGTGCGCCCGATGATGTGCCATCCCCCGGCGCTCTCAACCGGATACACCCCGGTGTGCACTTCCGCGATCCCGACGCTACCGCTGGGTACCCGAGTTCTCGGTGTGGATCTTCGCGGCATACGCAGCGTTTTGTCTAACGATGAGAGGTACCCGAATCCGGGTACAAATCCAATGCTCGTAACGGTGTACACGCGCCCCGTGTGTGCCCCGATGATTTCGTCTTTCGTCAGGCCGGTCGTCTCCGCAACGTGTTGAAGGTCGAGCGCGAACGGAGTCTCGTAGCATGCGAGAATCTCGAGAACCGGTGCTGCCGACGAATCAGGGGGGGATGAGTTCTGGTCCTTCGATAGCATCGCCGCGATAGACCCGGGGTCTACATGCTTCGCCTGAACTGCATCGATCTCCACCATCACCCCGCCCGCGGAGGGGACGACAGCACGCACGATATTCGGGTACGCTGTAAGGAGCATCTGTTGGAGCGACTCCGATACCGGGTGCATCGATTCCGATTCTTCACACCAGAAGTGCAGTGATCGCTCACTCGTCCATCTCCATTCGTATCGGCTCATCCCGTATTAGCCTACACGTGATCTGAATCTCAGGAAAGCCCGTCTGCACTTCGCTCGCCGCAATATTCATGGCCTACGGCCTCAACAGGGCCACAGTTTTGAGGGAGTCGTGTATCTATCACGACCCCAGCGACGAACGCACACGGGTTCAATCCGCCATGCTCACTGACTGATCAGGATGATCTCCTATGGATCAACAGCCTCAAACGACTGTCACACCGAAAAATGATCATTCTGCTACCGACCCGCAGTTCAATCGCATCGATTGGCTCCGGTGCACGCCGTTCATGCTGCTTCACCTGGCCTGCTTCATGGTCATCTGGGTCGGATGGAGCCCTATCGCCATCGCCACCGCCGCGGTTATGTACGTCTTCCACATGTTTGTGATCACGGCGTTCTACCACCGCTACTTCTCGCATCGTGCATTCAAGACATCGCGTGCGTTCCAGTTTCTCGGGGCGGTCGCCGCGACCTCCTCCGCGCAGCGAGGCCCGCTGTGGTGGGCGGCCCATCACCGCCATCACCACATCCACTCCGACACCGAGCACGACACCCACTCCCCAGGCCTCCGTGGGCTCTTCATGAGCCACATGGGCTGGTTCATGACCAAGGGCGCGTTCGGCACGCCCGAGCGATACGTCCGCGATTGGAAGCGATACCCGGAGCTCCAGTTCATCAATCGTTTCGACTGGCTCTCGCCGCTGCTGCTCGCGGGGCTGCTTTTCGCTCTCGGGGCCGCCCTGGAGCACCTCGCGCCCGGGCTGGGGACGAGCGGCTGGCAGATGCTCGTGTGGGGCTTCGTGATCTCCACGGTGGTCGTGTATCACGCCACCTACACGATCAACAGCCTTGCCCACCGCGTCGGCTCGCAGCGGTACACCACCGGCGACGATTCTCGCAACAACTTCTGGCTCGCACTGATTACGCTCGGCGAGGGCTGGCACAACAACCACCACTACTACCCGTCCAGCGCTCGCCAGGGCTTCCGCTGGTGGGAGATCGACCTGACGTATTACGGGCTTGTGGCCCTCTCCAAGGTCGGGCTGGTCTGGGACCTTCGCGCGGTGCCCCGCCGGGTCATGGCCGAGAGCGACCAAAGCGCCGAGCCGCGCGGGAGTGTACATGAGTAAGGCCGCGGTCCCGGACGGTCAACGCATCGCCATCGTCGGCGCTGGCATCTCCGGCCTCGTCGCGGCCTACCTGCTCCGGCAACGCCACGAGGTCACCGTCTTCGAGGCCGGCGCGTACATCGGCGGGCACACCAACACGATCGATGTGGATACGCCGGCTGGGCCACTCCCGATCGATACCGGCTTCATCGTGTACAACGAGCGCAACTACCCGCTCTTCACACGCCTGATCGAGCATCTGGGCGTGAAATCACAGCCCTCACAAATGAGCTTCAGCGTAAGCGATGAGCAATCCGGCCTGGAGTACAACGGATCGTCGCTCAACCAGCTCTTCGCCTCCCGCAAGAGTCTCGCCTCCCCCAAGCACTGGAGGATGATCCGTGACATCATGCGTTTCAACCGGGATGCTGAGCAGCTCCACGAACGCGGTACGGCGTCCACCGTGGAGGAGTACGTCCGCGAGAATAGGTTCAGCGACGCGTTCCTCACGATGTACCTCATCCCCATCGGCGCCTCGATCTGGTCCTGCCCCAGCGGGACGTTCCGGTCGTTCCCGATCCGCTTCGTGATCGACTTCCTCCGCAACCATGGCATGCTCCAGGTCGGTGACCGCCCGCAATGGCGCGTGATCCGCGGAGGCTCCAAGCAGTACATCGAGCCCCTGACCGCGAGCTTCCGCGAATCGATCCGTCTCAACACGCCGGTGCGATCGGTGTCACGCGCCCAAGACTCGGTATCCATCCAGCTCGATTCCGGCGGGCATCACACGTTCGACCACATCGTGCTGGCCTGCCACAGCGATCAGGCGATGCGACTGCTCGAGCGACCGACATCGACAGAGCGGGACATCCTGAGCGCGTTCCCCTACCAGCTCAACGAGACCGTCCTGCACACGGACGCCTCGATCCTGCCCCGGCGTCGCCGAGCGTGGGGGAGCTGGAACTACCGCATCCGCGAGTACAACGCGGACCGAGTCGCGATCACGTACTATATGAACATGCTCCAATCGCTCGACACGCGCGAGCACTACTGCGTCACGCTCAACGAGACGGACCGCATCGATCCGGCCAAGGTTATCCGCACGATCCGGTACCACCACCCCATCTTCACGCTGGAACGCGACGCCGCGCAGGCACGCCACCACGAGCTCATCGGGCCCAACCGCACCTCGTTCTGCGGCGCCTACTGGGGCTACGGCTTCCACGAGGACGGCGCTCAGTCCGGAGCACGGGTCGCGGACCACTTCGGGTGCGCCCTGTGAAGCTCAAGAGCGCCATCTATATCGGGTGGGTCAGGCACCGGCGTTACGCCCCCAAACCCCACGCGTTCAGCTACACCATGTTCCAGATGTACCTGGACCTCGACGAGCTCGACCGCGTCTTCAAGGGAAGCTGGCTCTGGTCGATCAAGCGCCCAGCGATCGCTCGATTCAAGCGAACCGATCACGTGGGCGATCCGCAGCGATCATTGGGCGAATGCGTCCGTGACCTGGTTGAGAACGAGACGCAGTCTCGACCCACCGGCCCCATCCGCCTGCTCACGCACCTGCGCTACTTCGGCTACTGCATGAACCCGGTGAGCTTCTACTACGTGTTCGATGCGCAGGATCAACGCGTCGAAACCATCGTCGCGGAGGTCCACAACACCCCCTGGGGCGAGCGCCATTGCTACGTCCTCCCGCGTGAGCAGGGGGAATCGATGCCACGCCACCGTTTCGCAAAAACGTTCCATGTTTCCCCGTTTATGCCCATGCAGCAGGGGTATTCATGGCGGCTCTCAGAGCCGCGGGGCCGGCTCGTCGTCCACATGGAAAGCGAGCAGGAGGGGGAGCGGGTCTTCGATGCCACCATGGTCCTGAAGCGAATCGAGCTCAACAAAGTGAATCGGGCACGCGTCCTCGTGCGATACCCGTTCATGACCGGGAAGGTGATCGCGGCGATCTACTGGCAGGCGCTGCGGCTCTGGCTCAAACGAGTCCCCTTCCACCCACACCCGAGGAGCTCCACCCATGGTGGATCATCAGCATGACCCGAGTTGACACCATCTCCAGGCGCGACCCGATGAGCGCGAGTATCCCGAAACGCTCCCCGGGCCCCCTCGAACGCGTGGCCAGGCCCTTTGTCCTGCGCCAGCTCGACCGCCTCCGCAGCGGGGAGATCACGCTCTGCGAGAACGGCTCGTCACACGCGCTCGGTCAGGCGGGGCACCCAATCACAGCCAAGCTCACGGTCCACGACCCCGCCGTGTACACCAAGTCACTGCTCGGCGGCGGGCTCGGCTTCGCGGAGTCGTACATCGATGGTGACTGGACCACGGACAACCTCACCGAACTCTTCCGCATTTTCGTCCGGGGCATCAGCGTCGCCCACGAGCACGACAAGGGGCTCGCACGCCTGCGATCACCCCTCCTCCGTCTCGGCGGTTTCATGAAGCGAAACACCCGGCTCGGCAGCAGAAAGAACATCGCGGCCCATTACGATCTCGGCAACGAGTTCTTCCAGCTCTGGCTCGACGACACCATGACCTACTCGAGCGGGATCTTCCTCGATGCAAAGTCCACGATGCGTGACGCGTCCATCGAGAAGTTCGATCGGATCTGCCGTGCGCTGCGATTGACGCCGGATGATCACGTGCTCGAGACCGGCACGGGCTGGGGCAGCTTCGCGATCCACGCCGCGTCCACCTACGGCTGCCGCGTGACCACGACGACAATCTCGAAGCGCCAGCACGAGATCGCCAAACAGCGGGTCGAGGCGGCCGGGCTGAGCGATCGGGTGACGCTCCTGCTCAAGGACTACCGTGACCTCGAAGGCGAGTACGACAAAGTCGTCTCGATCGAGATGATCGAAGCCGTCGGCCACAACTACCTCGACACCTACCTCGGAACATGCTCCCGCCTGCTCAAGCCGGACGGGCAGATGATGCTCCAGGTGATCTCGATGCCCGATCAGCGTTACAAGCAGTACCTCCGCACGAGCGATTTCATCCGCACGCACGTCTTTCCCGGCAGCTGCTGCCCCTCGCTCGGGGCGCTGTCCGCCTCGATCGCCCGATCGACCGACATGCGCTGCGTCCGCTACGAGGACATCACGGGGCACTACGCCAGGACCCTTCGCCACTGGCACGACCGCTTCGATGAGCAGATCGATGCGGTCCGCGATCTCGGCTACCCCGATCGCTTCATCCGCCTCTGGGACTACTACCTGAGCTACTGCGAGGCCGGCTTCGCCGAGCGGTACATCGGCGTCGGGCAGATGCTGCTCAACAAGCCCGCCAGCAGGGCATCCGTGATCGGAGGCAGATCATGAGTGTCTGGGTGCTCATCCTGATCGCATGGGGCGTGATGGCCCTGCTCATGCTGTCGCTCTGGTTCGTGCAGAAGAAGACGCACAACGCGGGCATCGTGGACATCGCGTGGTCGTTCGGTACCGCGCTCTGCGCCGTCTGGTTCGCCTGGGGCGTAGAGGGCGACCCGCATCGGCGCATCCTTGTGGCATCGATCGCTGGTATCTGGGGGCTCAAGCTCGGTATCTACCTCGGCTCACGCCTCGCCGATGCCCACGAGGATCGTCGCTACCAGATGATGCGTGAGAAGTGGGGCGACAAGGCCCAGCCGTGGATGTTCCTGATCTTCCAGATCCAGGCGTTCTGGGCGGTCATGTTCGCCCTCCCCATGCTGCTCGCGGCCTCCAACGACGCGGACGGGCTCCGCTGGTACGATTTCCTTGGGCTGGCGATCTGGCTGGTCTCGATCATCGGTACCGGTATCGCCGACGCCCAGCTCAACGCCTTCCGGAAGAACAAGGACAACGAGGGCAAGGTCTGCAAACGCGGGCTCTGGCGATACTCGCGTCACCCGAACTACTTCTTCGAGTGGATCCACTGGTGGGCCTACGTCGCGATCGGGTTCGCGGGCGATCTCGGCTGGCTGACGCTCGCCGGCCCGGCGGTGATGCTGTTCTTCCTGCTCAAGCTCACCGGCATACCGATCACCGAGAAGGCGCTCGTTCGATCCAGGGGCGAGGCGTACAAGGAGTACCAGCGGACGACCAGCGCCTTCGTCCCCCTCCCGCCCAAGGACAGCAGCGAGGAGTCATCATGAGCATCGCCGCCATCGGCATCGAACTCGCAGAACGCGGGCTGCTCCCCGACCCCCTCCTCCGCGCGGGCATCCGAAGACTCTGCGCACACCGGCTCGCCCAGTGCGTCCCCGCATCCGAACAAGCCCGCAGCGTGGCCAGGAAGCAGTTCGCGGACGACATGCGACAGGGCCCGATCGCGCCGGTCCCCGAGGCCGCCAATGAGCAGCACTACGAGGTGCCTGAGGCGTTCTTCGGTCTTGCCCTCGGGCATCGCCGCAAATACAGCGGATGCTACTGGCCCGAGAGGTGCACGTCGCTCGACCAAGCCGAGGACGCCGCGCTCCGCCAGACCTGCGACCACGCTGGGCTCGCCGACGGGATGGACATCCTCGAGCTTGGTTGCGGCTGGGGCTCGCTCACGCTCTGGATGGGTGAGCGATACCCGAGCGCCCGGATCACCGCCGTCTCGAACTCCAACTCGCAGCGCGAGCACATCATGTCGCAGGCCAAAGAGCGCGGGTTGGGCAACATCGAGGTGATCACCTGCGACATGAACGATTTCGAGACGGACGATCGCTTCGATCGCGTCGTCTCCGTTGAGATGTTCGAGCACATGCGGAACTACGAGCGCCTGCTCCAACGCGTCGCGAGCTGGCTCAAGCCGAGCGGGAAGCTCTTCATCCACATCTTCGCCCACAAGCACGCGGCCTACCCGTTCGAGACCGAGGGGGCCGGCAACTGGATGGGGCGCCACTTCTTCACCGGCGGCATCATGCCCGCCCGGAAGCTGCTCCATGAGTTCGACCGCGACCTGGCCGTGGCGCAGGAATGGGCCTGGGACGGCACGCACTACCAGAAAACGAGCGAGGCCTGGCTGCGGAACCTCGACCGGCAGAAGACCGAGGTCATCAGGCTCTTCGCCGAATCGATGCCGCTCCCCGAGGCCAGGCGGATGTACCACCGCTGGCGGATCTTCTTCCTCGCCTGCGCCGAATGCTTCGGCTACAACCATGGGCAGCAGTGGATCGTCGCCCACTATCTGCTTGAACCACAGCCCCAGACGCTGGACGAAGCCGATCTCCGGGCCGAGCCCGTGGAGAACGCGGTATGAAGATCGCAGCCGCCATCGCGGGGACCCTGCTGGTCGTGATGCTCGGAGCCCTCTTCTACGGCTTCCGCTTCGGCAACGGCTGGGCCGAGGTTGGCGAGCTTATGGACTACCCATGGTTCGTCGTCACCCTGTTCGACATCTACACCGGGTTCATCCTGTTCTCCATCTGGATCGCGGCGCGTGAGAAGCCCCTGATCGCCGCCCTGTGGATTCTGCTGCTGATGTCGCTCGGGAACCCGATCGCATGCCTGTACGTGCTCTACGCCATCTGGCGACACCGGAGCCCGCCGCTCGCAGCAAGCCGGGCAGAGCCCCAGCCGGCCCGACCATAGCCCGTAAATATGAGCATAAAAAAGCCCCGGCTTGGCCGGGGCCTCAAGCACGGGCGGAAGGATTCGAACCCTCAACCTCCTGATCCGTAGTCAGGTGCTCTATCCAATTGAGCTACGCCCGCAATGTCGGTCGACGAGCGACCATCGAGGGGTAAGAATAAGCCCTCAGACCCCTGATGGCAAGTTCTACAGCTGCCTGAGGTTGATTTCTTGCCTGAACAGGCAACAATATCTTCCCGCTGGGTTGGATGCCCGGCTTGTGCTCGATACAGGAACCAAGATACATGGCTCACTCAAACTCTGCGAAAAAGCGCATCCGTCAGAACGTCACCCGCCGGGCTCTTAACCGCTGGCGTATGAAGAGCATGCGTGGTGCGATCAAGTCGTTCGAGAACGCTGTTGCGCAGGGTAGTGTTGAAGAGGCAACCCAGGCATACCGCGAGGCGGCCAAGACCGTCGACCGGACCGCTGCCAAGGGCGTCATCCACAGCAACCAGGCATCCCGCCGCAAGAGCCGCATGAACGCTCGTCTCAAGGCAATGTCCAACGCCTGATCAAGCGGCCATCTGAAGAACACGATACGATATGAACCCGGTCAATGTGCCGGGTTTTTCTTCGAACGCAGACGCTGGCATCCCAACGCATGCCCAATCCGGGACGATCACAACCCGCCGTTTTGCCGACCCAAGCCGGCAGCACGAACCTGCCACTCGCACGTGGGGGGTACTTCCGTGTCTCTGCGCAGCCATGGCACATCCTGCTGTTTCTGCTGCCGTTCATTCTTTTTCATGAACTCGCTTCAGCCGGGATCATCGGCGGTGGTGTTTCCGAGACGCTTGAAGCGCAGGAGATGCTCGTGCGTTTCTTCGACCTGTTCGGCGCGATCGGGCTGCATCTCCCCGCGGTCGCGATCGTTGTCGTTCTCCTTGCCCAGCACATACTGAGCAAGGCAAAGTGGACCATTCAGCCGAGCGTGCTCCTGGCGATGGTCGCCGAGTCGGCGTTCCTCACCGGCCCGCTCATCGTGCTCGCCATCGTGCTTTCGTCGCTCGTCCCAGCCCTCCAAGCTGACTCAGTGACATCCGCTCAGGCCGCAGAGCTGAGCACGTTCGAGGGCTTCTATCTCGCATTTGGTGCCGGACTCTACGAGGAGATGCTCTTCCGCCTGATCCTGATCACGCTACTGCATTTCTTCATTACCGATGTGCTCGGTTTCAAGCACAAGACTGGGCTGATTGTCGCGGTGGTGCTCTCCGCGTTCGCGTTCGCGTTCCACCACGATTCGGTGGTGGTGCAGGGTCAGGGCGTGGACCTGCAACGGGCGGCGTTCTACACACTGGCCGGTGCGTATTTCGGTGTGATCTTCCTGTCTCGGGGCTTCGGAATCGCGGTGGGTACGCATCTCATGTACGACCTGCTCGTGCTGGTTGTGATGCCGGGCATACAGGCCGAATAGCGAACACGCACGCATTTCTTGCCTGATATCCTCGGAAACCTGACGATTTCACAACTCAACCAATGAACACGACATGGCGTTCTGGTAGCTTGGCTGTGTACCGAGGAACCCCATGTCAGAGCTCGATTTCGCACTCGATGGGTTGTACGCGGCTGGGTGGTGGCCCAGCGAGAGAGATCATTGTCTTCGAACACAGGACAATCGCTGGTACCCGAGCCAGGGCATGGTGCGGGCCTATTTTCGCCAATCCGGGATCGAGCTGCGCCAAACCGCCTGCCCCCCCGGCCGCCCCGTCTCGCTGAGCTGGGAGTTGCCCGGGTATGGCTGGGAGACCGTCACGGCCAAGTCCGAGACCGTCGCCCACCTGCTGGCTTTCACGCACCTGTACCAATCTGCGCACAGATGCACGAGGCAGACGACCGGGGCCTGAAGATCCGCCCGCTGACTTGACGCCTCGCAAGTGTGGGCTAAAATCCCGCCTGACCATAGTTCTGGCCCCATCGTCTAGTCAGGTCCAGGACACCAGGTTTTCATCCTGGTAACGCGGGTTCGAATCCCGCTGGGGTCATTCGCCGAGTATCCGAGAGGGTGCTCGGCATTTTCAACACCTCCGTCTTGGCCCCATCGTCTAGTCAGGTCCAGGACACCAGGTTCTCATCCTGGGAACGCGGGTTCGAATCCCGCTGGGGTCATTGCTCGGCTCGCCTTAACGGCGGGCCGATCTGTGTTTTGGACTCTACAAGTCGAGCTCGTCAACCACCCTGCGGATGACATCGAAATCAAACCCGCGTCGAGCCAGGCGTCCACTGATCCTCCTGACGCGGACATCCCGCTCGTGGCGATCCGAGATCGATCTCGCAGCCTGCTGGGCGAGCTTCCTGGCATCGGCGATCGTGTCGCGGTCTTCCAGCATCTCATCGAGAACGAGATCGGTTGTTCCCTGATCAATGCCTTTCTCACGCAGCTTGCCAGCGAGCAGTCGTCGCCCGGCCGGTTTTCGGCTCAGCTGTGACCGGACCACCGCCCGGGCGTATTCCTCGTCGTTCAGAACGCCCAGTTCCGTCAGCCGCGTGATGCTCCACTCGATCGCTTCCGAGTCGTACCTGTACTCACGCAGCTTGCGCCGCAGCTCGCCGCTGGACTTTGCTCTCTTCGTGAGCACCTGAACCGCAGCGCGATAAGCATTCCCACGATCCAGCTCTTCACGCAGGGCTTCTGCGATCGCAGCGGTCCATGGCGTCCCTACGTCGAGCTCGAGCTCGAGCTTCGTATCCAGCAATACACGCCCGATGCGTTGCCGGTTCACGCAGAGGGAGACGCGTACGGGATCGTCGGTGCAGGCCCTGATCGACGTGATCGTTGCCGAACCGTCGAGCGGTATCGGATCAGGTTCGGGCTTGCGGCTGCGGGCGTACCGCGGTCTCATGAGATGGTCTGAAGCAGGGTCTCGAGTTCTGACTTCGCCTTGATATCACCCGTCGACTGCGCATGTTCAATGCCCACGCGGATGATGTCCTGCGCTTCGTCTCGTCGGCCGAGTTCCTTGAGCGAGATCGCCTTGAAGTAGTACGCGTAGCAGTAGCTCGGATCCAATCGCAACGCTTCGTTGAAGCACTCGATCGCCTGGGCGTGCTCGCCGAGTTTGGCTCGCTCCTGACCGATCCCATAATGGACGAAGGGATCGCTCGGATCAACGGCGAGCAGTTTCTCGAGTTGTTCGATAGTGGGCATGCTCAATCATACAGCGCATGAAAATGCACGTGTGGTGCGCACACGTGAGAACTTCTTTGCGGACAAGTGGATGCGAAAAGCGATTGTTCGCGAGCTACTTGCTGTAATCGAACACGCCGCGACCGGTCTTGTCGCCAAGACGACCGGCGACGACCAGCTGCTTGAGCAGGGGGCACGCGCGGTAGCGGTCGTTGTTGAGCCCCTCCGCGAGCACGTCCATGATGTGCACGCAGGTGTCGAGCCCGATGAAATCTGCGAGGCGGAGCGGGCCCATCGGGTGGGCCATGCCGAGCTTCATGATCTCATCGATATGCTCGGGCTCTGCCACGCCTTCCATCCATGCGTAGAACGCCTCATTGATCATCGGCATCAGGACGCGGTTGGAAACGAACCCTGCCCGGTCGTTCGCGGGAACCGCGACCTTGCCCATCGCCTCGGCCAGAGCGATGGTGCGCTTGGTTGTCTCGTCGCTCGTCGCCAGCCCGTTGATCACCTCGACAAGCTTCATGATCGGGACCGGATTGAAGAAGTGCATCCCGATGAACCGGTCTGCCGCATCGCCAACGCTCGTTGCCAGCGCGGTGATGGAGATCGAGGAGGTGTTGGACGCGAGGATCTGGTTCCCGTTGAGCTTGGCCGCGAGCCCTGAGAAGATCTTCTTCTTGACATCGAGGTCCTCAACGACCGCCTCGATCACAATGTCCGCGTCATCAAGGGATGAAAGATCCGTGGCGTAGGTCAGATTCCCCTTGGCGGCGTTAACCTCGTCCTCGCTCATGCGTCCCTTGTCGATCGCCCGCGTGAGGAGCTTGTCGTGCAGGCCTTGGCATTTGGCGATCGCATCGGAGGAGAGGTCGTAGACCACGGTCTCGAAACCGCTGACCGCAGCGACCTGCGCGATCCCGCCGCCCATCTGACCGCTCCCGATGACGCCGACCTTCTTGATGCCGTGATCCATAAGACGCTGCTCCTTCAACTCAGGGGTTGGGTTCGTTTCGTGGGTCAAAATCATAGTCCGACCCGCCGGCGGGGTCATCCTGAACCCACGGATCGGGCCTGAACACGGGTTGGGAATATGCACTGTTTCTGCATAGAATATCCCCCGCGCTACACAGCGCTTTCTCAGATCACCCCCGAGGATCAGTCCATGGCCCAGCAGCTCGGCGAAGCGACCAGTGCCTTTGAAAAACTCGATCGGTGCGCCGATCTCGACCACCGCCCGCGCGTTCTGCTGGGCAAGATGGGGCTCGACGGTCATGATCGGGGCGTGAAGGTCATCGCCCGTGCGCTGCGCGACTCCGGGGTTCACGTCATTTATTCCGGGCTCTGGCAAACCCCCCAGTCACTCGCGATCTCAGCCCGCGATGAGGATGTCGATGTCATCGCCGCATCGATGATGTCGAACTCGCACCTTGTGCTGGGCAAGCACCTCATCGACGGGCTCGCGAAGGTCGGGCGGCCTGATATCCCCGTCCTCATGGGAGGCATCCTCCCGCAGGAAGACATCCCCAAGCTCAAGGAGATGGGGGTCAGGCAGTGCTTCCCGACAGGGACGGGCTTGATCGACATCGTGAACGCGGTCCGAGACGCGGTGCACGCCCAATCGCTCACGGTAGATACCGACCACCCGAGCGCTCAGCTCTCGCGCGACATCTCTCTGATTCACAACGAGAAACAGATGCGACCTGACGCGCCCCGGCGTCGCCCGAAACGCGTCATCGGATTCACGGGCTCACCCGGCGCCGGGAAGAGCACACTCGTGGCCCAGCTGGCCCGAGAGCACTTCACGCGGGCGCAGCAGGACCCGAGTCTGGGACGCTGTGCGGTGCTCGCGTTCGACCCGAAGAGCCCGATCACGAATGGTGCCCTGCTCGGTGACCGCCTCCGGGTCGATTTCAATAACATCGGAGAGCACGTGTACTACCACTCGCTCGCGATCCGAGGCGAGGATTACCACGGGCTCAACGACGCGATCGAGCTCATCGGCGGTGCCTGCTCGGGCAACGACGCGTACGACACGCTGTACGTTGAAACCGTGGGGGCTGGGCAGAACGAGACCATGATCCGCGATTTCGTGGATCACACGGCGGTCGTCCTCACCCCAGGGATGGGGGATGCGGTCCAGATGGACAAGGCCGGCATACTCGAGATCGCGGACATCTTCGTGTGCAACAAGGCCGACCACCCGGGCGAGGACGAGCTGGTGCGCGACCTGCGCGACATCGCGGGCAGGATCCCGATCGTCGAGACCGTTGCGACGCACGCCAAGGGCATCCCTGAGCTCTTCGATACGCTGATGGCTGCCGGGTCGTGATCTCCTGGGACCACATGCTTACTGCATCCAGGCGTCTCGCGGGCTGCCTGCGTGAGCACGCATCAACCCTGACCACCATCGAGAGCTGCACGGGCGGAATGGTCGGCGCTTCGATTACCGCGATCCCCGGCAGTTCTTCGTACTACCCCGGCGGGCTTGTGACGTACGCCGACCCGCTTAAGCATGAGTTGGCAGGGGTAGCAAACAACACGCTTGGTGCTTATGGCGCCGTCAGCCCGCAGACCGCGGTCGAAATGGCCCTCGGTGGTCGGGCGCGCATCGGGGCGGACTACGCGATCTCGATCACCGGTGTGGCCGGCCCGGATGGCGGGAGCGATGAAAAGCCAGTCGGGACGGTATGGATCTGCATCGCTGGGCCAGATGAGCTGATCGATTGCCGGGGCTTCGTATTTCCCGGTGATCGAGAGCAGGTTCGGGGGCATTCGTGCATCAGCGCCTTGGAGATGGCGATCCAGATGATTACGGGCTGCCCAGCCGAGCTCAACCATGAATCTGACCGGCACGGCGTATAAAGTCTCCCATGAACTGCACCGTGAACGGCGAACAACGCGATATCCCTGAGGGCACCACGATCGAGCAACTGATCGCGGAGCTAGGGCTGGAGAAGTCGATCTGCGCCGCGGAAGTGAACAAAAAAATCGTCCCCAAGCGGGAACGATCTTCGTTCGAGATACAAGACGGCATGACGATTGAGATCGTTACGCTTGTCGGTGGTGGGTGAGCCCGATCAGCTCTCGTCCTCGTCCTTCTTCAGGATCTCCAGACCGAATCGCTCGGTGAGCGCCGTGTAGGAGAACGGGTTGTGATCGAAGTAGCCCGCTTCGCGCATCTCTGTCCCCGTGGCCTGACGCATTGCGCTCGCAGCGGCAACACGGTACGTCTCGATCGTCAGCGGGCGTGGCGCGAGAACGAGCCCCAACGCAAGCGAGCGTGATTGAGGCAGCGCCGTGGTGATCACGATCGGGTTCTGCTGTACTTTCTCGGGCGTGATGAGCGGGTCCAGGTCCGACGCGGCCGAGAGCACATCCTCCCGGAAGGCTTCCGCGTTCAGACGCTGATCGACATTGCTCGCGATACGACCGGGTGCGACCGAGCCCTTGCGGACGAGAATCTCGCGGAACACGCTGGGGCGTGCGGCTTCAGAGTCTGGGATCATGGACATGATCATGTTGATGGCGGGCGCCAGATCATCGTTCTCACGGATCAGCTCGGCGAGCTCATCGCTGCGTGCCTGAAGGAGCTCGAACCCCTTGAGCGACTTGTAATCCGCCAAGACCTGCTCACGCCCCGCGTCATCGATGCTGTCGGCGGGGCCCGCCTCCCGGACATCGATCACCATCGCGTAGTAGCGGTTCTCGTTCTGATCCGTCGCCGCGTGATCGACGATCGGCAGCATGGGCTGGACGTCGAGACCAAGGTTGGTGGGAGCGTCGGGCTCGAAGAACTGCGGCAGCGTGTACAGCGGGATCTGGCGTGATCCGATGCGGTACGTCGAGAATCCGATCCCGGGCAGCGAGATGATCGCGCGATCGCTCAGCCACCGGTCGCCGATGATGTTGACCTCAAGGGCAGGGAGCGCGAGCCCGAACTGCTCGTTGAGTCGCGCCGTCACAGCCTGGGCGATCTCGTCGAGCTTCGGCGCCTGCTCTTCCCAGTTATCAGGAAGCTGGGTGACCCCGTCAACCTTGGTCAGGTTGCTGGTCTTCGAGAGGACCTGTGCGCGGATCTGGCGATCCGCCTCGACCATGATCGAGGCGGCCTGCTCCTCGCGGTATTGCTCCTCAATATTGAAACGCTCGGCCGCGAAGTCGCCGGTGTAGTTGTCTTTCTCGCGCTGCCAGATCTTCTGAATCTCGACGCGATCGATCTCGATGGCATCCTTGATCCGCTGCTTGTTGAGGGTGATCCAGCCGAGCTTGATCCGGGTGGGCTGCTGGTAGCCGATGCCGAAGTCATTCTCGCCCGGCTGCTGATCGCGGAAACGATCAAAGAACTCAGCCAGCTCGGAATCGGTCGGCTCATCGATCGCGCCGGCCACCAGTGCCGAGTCGATCAAAGCCGCGTTGACCGCGACGGCATCGCTCATATCCCTCGTTACATCGATGGCTTTCGCATCGCTGAAAGAGGGGACCCCGTAGACCGTGTTGACAAGCCGGTACATGCCGCGTGCTTCTGCGAGCGTACGGAACACGTCCTCCATGCTGCCGTTCATGTTCGCCGCTGCGGCGTTGGCGTTGCGGTTGATCGCGCTGATGATCTGCGTCTTGAGCTCGGCAATCCGCTGCTGGTAGGTCGCGTCGTCCTGGATGAGCCCCTGGCGGATCTCGGTCTGGACCTGGATGAGCGCTTCGTTCTCGGCGATCTCGTCGATCCATGACATGCCGTCGCCAACCTCACCCACGAGACCGGCACGCTGGGCAAGATCAGCGAGCATCAGCCAGTGCAGTGCCGTGGCACGCGTGACCTGCCCCTCCTCGAGCTCGAGTCCCAGCCCGCCCATGCTCATCGGTTGAAGAGCACGGGGGTTGGAGCGGGTAAGCAGCGTGATCGCCGCCTGAGCACGGATGATGTCCCCCTGCGTGAACGTTGTCCCATCGCCGAGCGTCGCCACCTTCGATTTCAGCGGCGAGGGCGCCAGTCGTGTGAGCACCGGCTGGAGCAGGAACACAACCATGAGCAGCGACCCGCCGACTACGAGGATCAGCATCTGGTACTTGCGGATGAACTTGAGCATGTGGATCCAATCTCAAACGAGAGCGATGGGATGAATAACAAATCCTCGGGCTTGGGACCCGAGGATTCGCTTGGCTCATCCTCGGCGTCTGAACATGCCGGACGCGAGGGTTGAATTGTCGATTATCGATAGAACTCGATGATCAGGTTGGTGTTCACATCGAACGGGATCTGATCAGTCGTCGGGAGGGAGGCGACCTTCGAGCTGAGTTCGCTGGGGTTGAACGCGATCCAACCCGGGACCTCGTGGCCGCCGAGCGACTCCATGTTCTCGCGTGCGACCTTCTGGATCTTGGTCTTGAGCGTGATGGTGTCGCCAACCTTCAGGCGGTAGGAGGGGATGTCAACCTTCTGACCGTTCACAAGCACGTGCCCGTGGCCGACCATCTGACGGGCCGCCCAGATCGTGCGGGCAACGCCGGTGCGGCGGATGACGTTGTCGAGACGCAGCTCGAGGAGCTGCATGAGGATGTCACCCGAGTTGCCGGGGCGACGCTTCGCCTCGTCCACGGTCAGGCGGAACTGCTTCTCAAGGATGTTGTAGTGGTAGCGGAGCTTCTGCTTCTCCTGCAGGCGGATGCCGTAGTCACGCAGGCGACGCCCGCGGTAGCCGTGCATCCCGGGAGGGGTGAGCTGACGCTTGGAGGTGTGCTTGGGGATGTCCGCGATCGGGACACCAACGCGACGCGAGAGACGGACCTTGGGTCCTGTGTAAGTCGCCATATCGGCTACCTTTCTTCCGTCCGCAGGGCAGGTGTATCCCGCCTGCGGTGCTGCGAGGTTGTTCGCAGCGACCATGCCGGGGGGCCGAGTCTTCGGTCCGGCGTGAATGGCCCGGGCACAATGCCTGGGGAGAGACGATTGAAGGTCACCAACCGGGTCAGGTCAAGTCGAAAGTGACCCGATTCGGAACCATGTTCAGGTCCGGTTTGGGTCAATCCGCGAGCGGATCGGGGCGGTAGAGCTTGACGCCCAGGGCCCAGTTCTTCTCCGTGAAGTTCCCCCCCAGCGAGACCGCGTTCTCACGGTCAGGGCGGGCGGCGGTGAGCGACATGACAGTCTTCGCATCGAGATTGTCGATGAGCGAAACCAGCACCGCTTCTGGGGATGAGGGCATCTTCGCGGAGCCGTACTCGGGCTTCTCATGGTGGGAGATGATGATGTGCTGGAGGATCGTGAGGGCGCCGGCTGGCATGCGGGTGCCGGTCTCACGCATCATCTGCTGGGCCTTATCGTGGAGCATGATCGCCCCCTCGACCAGGTGGCCGATGAGCTCGCCGCGATCGGAGTACCCGAATCCACGGTCGAAGTAGAGCTCGCGGGTCTTTCCGAGGTCATGCAGGAACAGCCCCATGAGCACGATGTCGCGGTTCACCTTGGGGTAGATGGGGCAGATGACATCCGCCAGTTGCATGAGGGTGAGTGTGTGCTCCAGCAGGCCGCCAAGGTACGCGTGATGCAGGCGGACGGCGGCGGGCGCCGTGCGGAACCCGTCCATCAGGAACTCGTCCGCGAGGTACGTTTCCGCCAACGCTTTCATCGCGGGGTGCTCAAGCGTCTCGAGCAGCTGCTTGACCTGCTCGAACATCTCTGCCGGGTCACGATCCGACGCGGGGAGGATCTCGCGGAGCTCCTCGGGGGATGGTTCGTGCGGATCGATGCGATGGATGATGATCTGAAGCTCGCCCTGATACGCCTGGGTTTCACCCTCGACCCAGACGAACCCGTCGGTGGGCAGGCGGCGGAACATACTCTCCTCGATCGACCACATCCGGCCCGCGGCCTGGCCCGATGAATCCCCGAGAAGGCATCGGAGGTAGGGCTTGCCCTTCTGGGTCGTGCCCAGTTGGGCGTTGGCGATCGAATAGATCCCGTCGAGTCGCTCGGAAGGCTTCATCTCGGAGATCGTGCGGCGTGCGGTGTTGGTGCTCATGGGGACAGCATAGATATGCCGCCTCACTTTCTCCATTTCACGCGAGCCTGAACCCGATCGGGTACACTTGATCTCCGTTTGCAGGAAGGACTCATGCACATGGCCCAGCGCCCCCAGAACTCCATTCGGCGTCGTGTCGCACTGACACTGCTCGCGGGG